>NZ_SMLF01000007.1:0-232446 GCF_004349155.1 Flavobacterium sp. GT3P67 | reverse complement strand
CTTTTTTTGAATTGTTTAAGTAACCTGTTAATATGTAATTGATGTTTTACTTTTTTATTCGTACTTGCATGGCATAATCATAAGGATCAAGTTGTGTAAATGATATTTTCAGGCTTTACAAATTTAAAACATTGATATTTTTTTACAAATATTTGTAATTAAAATCTTGCTTTAGTTACTGTAAAACTATAAAAGCTCCTTAATCTCTTTATTCTTAAATAGTTAAATTTTTATTAAAATTTGATTTGTTCATTGGAAATAAAAGAATACTTTTAATGATTAAAATATTGTACCGTCATATATTAACTATAAAAATCAGTTTATGAAGAAAAAAATACTTTTATTTTTACTATTTCATTTATTATTTGGGTTTACAGTAAGTTCAAAAAATTTAAAAGATCTTGTGAAATTACATGATGTGAATTTTGAGATACCTTCAAAAAAATTGATTTCTTCTGATACAATAAAAAAACATAAAAAAAAATCAAGGATTTCAAAAACTAAAGCTGTTTTGTCTCCGCCTTCTACAACTGCTGGTAGTTCTTGTGGTGATGGCGTTACTTTAATGCAGGTTAATGTTTATGCATTTGGGGCTAATGGTTCTGAAACTATTGAATGGTTTACTTCTCAAACATCAGTAGCTCCTATATACACTGGGACTGTTTACAGTCCAAGCATTAGTTCAACTAGAACGTATTATGTACGCAGTAGATCTGGAAGTGATATTAGTACACGTGTACCAGTGGTAGCATCAATTTATATAGCGCCTCCAGCAGTTACTTTGACAGCTTCTCCAGCAAATAATACAACAAGCCCTTTATGTTTAGGAACATCAGTTACTTTCACTGCTTCAGGAGGAGCTGATTTATTCGAATTCTCTGTTGATGGAGTTGTAATGCAGGGTATGTCAACAAGTAGAGTGTTTACAACTAATGCTTTAACTGATGGGCAAACAGTTAAAGTTAGAACAAGATACGCAGTTACTATGGATGGATCTATTACTGAGACATCATGGGGAACGGGAGCTTTAGAGGATAATTTTCTTTCTGCGCCTTTATCATCAAATGCTTCAACTGGATATGTCAATTCTTTAAAAATAAGTGCCTTAGAGGATAAGGTAGTTTTAGGTATAACGGGGAAAGTTTTAAATAATAGAAGTATTTTATTGTTTCTTGACACTAAGACTGGAGGGTTTAATATCTCAAATTATGGTGATGAAGCAAATTCAGATCCATTAGTCAGAGCTTTTAATATTTTTAATAATAATCCTAGTACATTTGATTCCTATTTTCAGGCGGATTATTGTTTAGTTATTACTACAGATGCGGCTGAAACTAATTATTATGCGAATGTTATTGAATTAAAAACAGGTGCTTCAGTTAAAACTTATTTAGGAAGTGCTGCTACAGGTATTCCTTCATCTGTGATGGGTGTTAATAAAAATAATAGTGGAATTAATGATTATAGTCTTGGTTTTGAAGTAGAAGTTTTAAAATCTCTAATTGGTTATACAACAGGAGATATTAAGTTTTTTGCATTGACTATGAATGATAAAGAAGATGGGAGTCAGTCGGTTACTAATTCATTTTTGAGTCCGGAAAGGAGTAGTAATTTAGATTATGGGATTGGTGCTATAGATTATAATTTGAAAGATCCAAATCCTGTTGTCGTTTCTTCAGCTGCATTAACACCTTGTTATTCAGAGGCAAATATTATAATGAATTTTGTTTCTATCCCAACAACGGCTAGTTTAACACAACCAACATGTGCTTTGCAAACCGGAACTATTGTAATTACAACACAACCTGGGGTAGAATATAGTTTAAACGGAAGCGTTTATCAAGATTCCAATGCGTTTTCAGGATTAGTTCCAGGAAATTATACCCTATATGTTAGAAATAAATTAGATAATACTTGTGTGCTTTCATCAGTAACTCCAGCTATTGTTAACCCAATTCCAAATCCTCCAGTAGCTCCAACTACAGCGAGTGTTACTCAACCTACCTGTGGAACACCTTCGGGAAGTATCTTAATAACAACACAAACAGGAGTTGAGTATAGTTTGAACGGTACAACGTATCAAGCTTCAAATAGTTTTACAGGATTAGCTCCGGGTAATTATACGTTGTATGTTAGAAATACAGTCGATAATACTTGTACAGCTTCATCTGGATCAGCAACAACAATTAATGCAATTCCAACTCCTCCAGTAGTTCCAACAACTGCAAGTGTTACCCAACCTACCTGTGGGACGCCATCAGGAAGTATCGTAATAACAACACAAACAGGAGTAGAGTATAGTTTGAACGGTACAACGTATCAAGCTTCAAATACTTTCAGTGGATTAGCTCCGGGGACTTATACATTGTATGCTAGAAATACAGCCGATAATACTTGTGTAACTCCATCTGGGTCTCAAATAACCATTAATACAATTCCAACTCCTCCGGTAGTTCCAACTACAGCGAGCGTTACTCAACCTACGTGTGTGACACCATCAGGAAGTATCGTAATAGCAACACAAACCGGGATAGAGTATAGTTTAAATGGGACAACGTATCAAGCTTCAAATACATTCAGCGGATTAGCTCCGGGTACTTATACTTTGTATGTTAGAAATACAGCCGACAATACTTGTGTATCTCCGTCTGGGTCTGCAATAACAATTAATGCAATTCCAATTTCTCCAGTAGTTCCAACTGCTAGCGTTGTACAACCTACCTGTGGGACGCCTTCGGGAAGTATCTTAATAACAACACAAACAGGAGTAGAGTATAGCTTGGATGGTACAACGTATCAAGCCTCAAATAGTTTTGCAGGCTTAGCTCCGGGGACTTATGCATTATATGTTAGAAATACAGCCGATAATACTTGTGTAACTTCCTCGGGGTCAGTAACAACAATTAATGCAATTCCAAACCCTCCTGTAGTTCCAACAACAGCGAGTATTATTCAACCTACGTGCGGGACACCATCAGGAAGTATCGTAATAACAACACAAACCGGGATAGAGTATAGTTTAAATGGGACAGCGTATCAA
Source organism: Flavobacterium sp. GT3P67 (assembly GCF_004349155.1). Taxonomy (NCBI): domain Bacteria; kingdom Pseudomonadati; phylum Bacteroidota; class Flavobacteriia; order Flavobacteriales; family Flavobacteriaceae; genus Flavobacterium; species Flavobacterium sp. GT3P67. The sequence goes on along the minus strand of NZ_SMLF01000007.1, from coordinate 229,406 downwards.
GCTTCAAATACATTCAGCGGATTAGCTCCGGGAACTTATACTTTGTATGTTAGAAATACAGCCGATAATACTTGTGTAACTTCATCAGGATCGACAATAACCATTAATACAATTCCAGCTCCTCCAGTACTTCCAACAACGGCAAGTGTTACTCAACCTACGTGTGGTACACCATCAGGAAGTATCGTAATAACTGCACAAATAGGAGTAGAGTATAGTTTGAATGGTACAAGCTATCAGGCTTCAAATACTTTCAGCGGATTAGTTCCAGGAGATTATACATTGTATGTTAGAAATACAGCCGATAATACTTGTGTAACTTCATCTGGGTCTGCAATAACAATTAATGCAATTCCAATTCCTCCACTAGTTCCAACTGCAAGCGTTGTTCAACCTACTTGCGGGACACCATCAGGAAGTATTACCATAACAACACAAACTGCAGTAGAGTACAGTTTGAATGGTACAACGTATCAGGCTTCAAATACGTTCACGGGATTAGCTCCGGGGTCTTATACATTATATGTTAGAAATACAGCCGATAATACTTGTATAACTTCATCAGGATCGGCAATAACCATTAATGCAATTCCAACTCCTCCGGTAGTTCCAACAACAGCAAGTGTCACTCAACCTACGTGTGGGGCACCATCAGGAAGTATCGTAATAACTACACAAACAGGAGTAGAGTATAGTTTAAATGGGACAACGTATCAAGCTTCAAATACATTCAGCGGATTAGCTCCGGGGACTACTTATACTTTGTATGTAAGAAGTCTTTCGGATACTACTTGTGTTACTTCTTCGGTATCAACAACAACAATTAATCCTATTCAAGTAGTGCTAGCACCAACAGTAGTTAGCGTAGTTCAGCCAACATGTGCTGTGCAATCCGGAAGTATTGTAATAACAACACAGCCTGGAGTAGAGTATAGTTTAAACGGTATAACGTATCGGGCTTCAAATACTTTCAATGCATTAGTTCCAGGTAATTACACCTTATATGTAAGAAATACAACTGACATCAGCTGTTTAAATTCATCTGCATCAGTTGTAATTATTAATCCTATTCCAACTCCTCCAGCAGTTCCAACAATGACTAGCGTGGTTCATCCAACATGTTCCGTACCATCCGGGACTATTGTAATAGCTGCTCAATCTGGAGTAGAGTATAGCTTGAATGGTACAACCTATCAAGCTTCAAATACACTTTCGGGATTAGCTCCAAATAATTACACATTGTATGTGAGGAATATTGCTGACAATACATGTTCAGTACAAAGTCTAACGAGTGTAACTGTTAATCCACTTCCTTTATTGCCGTCAATACCAACTTTGGTTCAAGTTACACAACCAACTTGTTTGGTGCCGTCAGGGAGTATTACAACTAGTACACAAGCAAACGTTCAATACAGTATAGGTAGTGGCTATCAAAACAGTAATGTCTTTAATAATTTGGCTCCTGGGAAATATATAATGAGTGTGCGATTTACAAATAGTATTGCGTGTATAACTCTAGGTTCTGAAATAACTATAAATGCTATTCCTCCACAAATTCAATTTGAAACTATAAGTGATTGTGAAAATAAAGAATATACTCTAACCGCAAATCCACTGTCAGGATCATATGATCCAAACAATGTGTCTTATCAATGGAAAAATAAAGATGGAAATTCAGTAGGAACTAATTCAAATGTCTTAAATGTAACTGATGTGATAGCATCAACTACAAGCGGACAAGTAGTGTTTCCAGTAACATATACGCTTACTGTAACTTCTACAAATACAGGTTGTGAAACATCAAGTGACGTAGTTGTTGAGTCTATTTATTGTAATATACAAAAAGGAATTTCTCCTGATGGGAACGGTTCAAATGACTTCTTTGATTTAAGATTGATGGATGTCAAAAAACTGGAAATATTTAATAGATATGGTATTAAGGTTTACAGCCAGACGAATTATACGGATCAATGGAAAGGTCAGTCAGACAAAGGAGAAGATCTTCCAAGCGCTACCTATTATTATGTGATAGAATCCAATAATGGAGAACCAAAAACAGGTTGGATTTATTTAATCAGAGAAAAACAGTAATTAATACATTTATTAGTCTGTAAATTTTCAAATAGACCAATAAACCGAAAAATAAATAGATATGAGCAAAAAAATATTGATGTCTCTTTTAATTCTTATTGCCTATATGGATGTAAAAGCGCAACAAGACCCACATTATACCCAATATATGTATAATATGAATGTTATTAATCCAGCCTATGCAGGTTCTAATGAGAGCATTTCTTTTGGTCTTTTATATAGAAAACAATGGGTAAATATTGAAGATTCACCGGCTACATTTACTTTTGCAGGTCATACTCCTGCGGGCAAGAATGTTGGTGTTGGTTTATCATTTATATCTGATAAGATAGGACCGGTAACAGAACAAAATGTATTTGGAGACTTCTCTTATACATTGAAATTAGGAGATACGCAAAGATTGGCCTTTGGTTTAAAAGCTGGAGTTTCTTTTCACAAAGTTGGACTCAGGGATATTCAATCCAGTTTGCCGGATCCTAATGAAGGTATTTTTGGAGAAGACATCAACGATACATCATTTAATTTAGGATCAGGATTGTTTTATTACACGGACAAATATTACGTGTCTTTTTCGATTCCAAATATGATTAAATCAGCTCATTTAGATTATAATGGACGTGAATATGGCTCAGATATATCTCACTATTTTTTAACAGCTGGTTATGTTTTTGATGTTAATTATGAATTGAAATTCAAGCCTTCATTAATGTTAAAATCGGCGTTTAATGTATCTCCATCCTTAGATGTTTCTGCCAATTTTTTATATCAAGAAAAATTTGAGATTGGAGTAACCTATAGATTGGAAGACAGTTTTGGAGGGATGATCAATTTTGCTATCACACCTGAATTAAGAATTGGGTATGCTTATGATCATATTATTTCAGATTTGAAAGTAACTTCCCCATCCTCACATGAATTCATATTGTTATATGATTTATTTGAATCGAAAAAAGTTTCACGTTCACCTAGATTTTTCTAAAATTTAATTTTTATAATTAATGAAAAAAAATACACTAATACTGTTTTTTGTGCTAGCAGGTTTCTCACTTTGCGCCCAAAATAAAGAGACTAAGAATGCAGATAAATTATTTGAAAGCTACGATTATGTTGAAGCTGCTGAAGGATATCTAGCCTTAGCTGAAAAAGGAAATGCAGATGCTTATGTAACTAAACATCTAGGTGATAGTTATTATTATATGCGCAATACCGTAGAAGCCGAAAAATGGTATGCCAAAGCGATACAAACAAAACAAGATTCGGAAACACATTTTAGATACGCTCAAATGTTAAAATCTAACGGGAAATACACGGAGTCTAATGCCCAAATGAAAATATTTTCCGCTTTAGTACCTGATGATCAGAGAGCCAAACAATTCAATAAAAATCCAAATTATCTTTCGGAGCTATTGAATAAAGAAAAGCTTTTTGTTGTAGACAAAATTTCAGTTAATTCTCAAAGATCTGATTTTGGGGCAAGTCTTTATGGAGATATACTTTATTTTGCAAGTGCCAGAAATGAAAGCAACAAAATATATGGTTGGAATAACGAACCCTTTTTAGATATTTATCAGTCTACTTATAATGCTGATGGGAGTTATTCAGAGCCAATTCCTGTAGCTGAATTAAATAGTAGGTTTCATGAAGGTCCGGTTACAATGACCAAAGACGGTAATGTTGTTTACTTTTCTAGTGAAAGCTTCAAAGATAAATTATTCGAGAAAGATAAAACACACAAGCTGAAGTTTGGTCAAGTGAATCTTTACAAAGCAGTTAAAGAAAATGGTAAATGGGGAGCCATTACTCCACTGCCATTCAACAGTAAAAGTTATTCTATGGGGAATCCATCCATAGACAAAGATGGGAAAGTGCTTTATTTTGCTTCCAATATGTCAGGTTCTGTCGGAGGAACTGATATTTGGAAAGTAGCGGTGAATAATGACGGAACATTTGGAACACCTGAAAATTTGGGAAATAAAATTAACACAGCCGGTGACGAGAATTTTCCTTTTGTAACTGAAGATGCTATTTTATATTTTTCTTCAAACGGCTTGACGGGTTTTGGAAGTTCAGATGTTTTTTCTGTAGATTTAAATAAAGATGGTGAACCGTATAACATTGGAAAACCTGTAAATACGGAGAAAGATGATTTTGCTTTTACATTTAATAAAGAAAAAAATATCGGGTATTTATCCAGTAATCGTAGTGGTATAGATCATATTTATAGTTCTATTCCAGTATGTAAAGGGCAAATTCTTAGTGTAGTAAAAAATGCTAAAACGGGAGAGCTTTTGGCTAATTCCAGAGTTGTTATTTTAGATGCAACGAAAACTGTTTTAGATACTCAAATGTCTAATATGAACGGCGAAGTTCTTTATAACGTAGAATGTCAAAAGCCATATACCATAGAAGTTTTTAAAGATGGTTATATTTCGAAATCTTTTCCGATAGCTAAAATTAATGAAGGAAAAGTTACTGTTGATGCAATAATTGATCCTATTGAAGTGATAGTTACTGACACAGAAATTATTTTGAATCCTATTTATTTCGAATACAACAAAAGCAATATAACTAAGAAAGGAGCTGCAGAGCTTGATAAATTGGTTTATGTAATGTCTCAAAATGATAAATTGAAAATTTATGTTAAGGCACATACTGATTCCAGAGGTACTGATGAATTTAACTTAGATCTTTCTGAGAGAAGAGCAAATTCTACTGTAGCATATATAGTTTCAAAAGGAATTAGTGCTGATAAAATAACAGGAAAAGGTTTTGGAGAATCAGAATTTAAAGTGGATTGTCAGGAAAACTGCACCGAAGAGGAACATGCCTTGAACAGACGATCTGAGTTTATGATCGTGAAATAATTTACTTAGATTGTAAATAATAAAAAACAGGATGCCGTTAAGCATCCTGTTTTTTGTTTAATATGATTTCTTTTAATTAACCGTGGATTGTTTCTTGTTTACCGTAGTTAGTGATAATAGAAGTTTCAAATTCTATCCATTCCTTCCAACGTTTATCTACATCTATATTATCAGCATATTTCCGCGCAAAACCCAAAAAAGTAGTGTAATGTCCCGCTTCAGAAATCATAAGGTCTCTGTAAAAAGTAGCCAGTTCCACATCTTTTATGTTTTCTGATAAAACTTTAAAGCGTTCACAACTTCTTGCTTCAATCATAGCTGAAAACAATAATCGGTCGCAAAGAGCATCTTTTCGGCTGCCGTCTTTTTTCATGAATTTAAAAAGTTCATTTACATAATGATCCTTTCTTTCTCTGCCTAAAGTCAACCCTTTGCTTTTTATTAAATTATGTACCAATTGCAAATGGTCTAATTCTTCTTTTGCAATGATTAACATTTCAGTTACTAATTCTTCTAATTCCGAATTGTAAGTGATTAAACTTATCGCATTTGAGGCTGCCTTTTGTTCACACCAAGCGTGATCTGTCAAGATTTCTTCTATATTCGATTCAACTATATTCACCCAACGCGGGTCTGTGGCTAATTTTAATCCTAACATGGTAATGAAATTTATTTGGTACAAAATTAGTGTTTTCTAATCTATTTTTGGTTCAAATGACGGTATTGAAGTCAAAATAGCATTATTTTGCAATTGAAATTTTATAATAGTATGAATCAAGTTCAAAAGCTTTTAATTATTGGTTTTGTTTGGCCGGAACCTAATTCGTCCGCAGCGGGAGGAAGGATGATGCAGCTGATTTCACTTTTTAAAGCGCAAGGTTTTAGCATTACGTTTGCCAGTCCTGCACAAAATAGTGATTTTATGGTTGATTTGGGCAAACACGGAGTTGATAAAAAATCAATAGCCCTTAATGATTTCAGTTTTGATGTTTATATAAAAGAGCTGAATCCCTCAGTTGTTCTGTTTGACCGTTTTATGATAGAAGAACAATTTGGTTGGCGCGTTGCCGAGAATTGTCCTGATGCGTTACGATTGTTAGATACTGAAGATTTGCATTGTTTGCGATTGGCTCGCCAGAAAGCATCCAAAGAAAACCGTTCCTTTGAGGCAACTGATTTGTTTGTTGAAGAGGTAGCAAAAAGGGAAATTGCCAGTATTTTGCGTTGTGATTTGTCTCTGATGATTTCTGAATTTGAAATGGAATTATTAGAATTTGTATTCAAAATAGATAAAGCCATATTGTATTATTTGCCTTTTTTATTGGAACCAATTGACGATGCCGAAGTACAGGAACTACCTTCTTTTGAAGATCGGAAAGACTTTATTTTTATCGGTAATTTTCTTCATGAGCCCAATTGGAATGCCGTTCAGTATTTAAAAGAAACGATTTGGCCATTAATTAAGACACAATCGCCAAAAGCTGTTTTGAACATTTATGGTGCTTATCCTTCACAAAAAGTAATGCAATTACACAATAGTAAAGATGGTTTTTTAATAATGGGACGTGCAATTGATGCCCAAGAGGTAGTCAAAAAAGCACGAGTTGTTTTAGCTCCTTTGCGTTTTGGAGCTGGTATCAAAGGAAAATTATTGGAAGCCATGCAATGCGGAACGCCAAGTGTTACGACTTCTATCGGTTCTGAATCTATGCATGGTGATTTGCCTTGGAATGGTTTTATTACGGATGTTGTAACTGATTTTGCCGAAGAAGCAGTACGATTGTATCAAGACAAAAGAATTTGGGGTAAAGCCCAACAAAATGGAATTGAGATAATCAATCAACGATATGCTAAACGTTTATTCGAGAGTGACTTTAGAACTGAAATAGCATTTTTACGCTCTAATTTACAGCAACATCGACTGAATAATTTTATGGGCGCCATGTTACAACATCATACTTTAAAAAGCACCAAATATATGTCTCGTTGGATTGAGGAGAAGAATAAATAAAAAATCCCGTCAAGTTTTATAAACAAGACGGGATTACTATTTTAAAAACCGAGTTATTACGCAAGCATCGTAACTGGGTTTTCTATAAATTGTTTCAATGTTTGTAAAAATTGAGCCCCAGTTGCGCCATCAATTGTTCTATGGTCACAAGCTAAAGATAACATCATCGTATTTCCTACTACAATCTGACCATTTTTTACAACCGGTTTTTCTACAATAGCTCCTACGGATAGAATAGCAGAATTAGGTTGATTGATAATAGAGTTGAATTCTGTAATTCCAAACATTCCAAGGTTAGAAACTGTAAAAGTACTTCCTTCCATCTCTGTAGGCAATAATTTTTTGTTTTTAGCTCTTCCTGCAAGATCTCTAACGCTTCCACCAATTTGAGATAAACTCATAGCATCTGTAAAACGTAATACAGGAACCACTAATCCGTCTTCAACCGCTACAGCAACTCCAATATTCACATGATGGTTGATAAGAATTGAATCTTCTCTCCATTGAGAATTTATTTTAGGATGTTTTTTCAAAGCCATTGCGCAAGCCTTTATTACCATATCGTTGAATGATACTTTTGTATCCGGAACGCTGTTAATAATAGCTCTTGATTTCATTGCCTCATCCATAGTTACTTCTATTACTAAGTTGTAATGTGGTGCAGTGAATAAAGATTCTGCTAAGCGTTTTGCGATGATTTTTCGCATTTGCGAATTCTTTATTTCTTCTGTGAAAACTTCTCCTGCCGGAACAAATGGTTTTGCAGCAGCTACAGTTTCTGTTTTTGCTGGTGCTGAAGTTGTCGGCGCTGGAGTAGCAGCAGTTTGTGGTGTGAAATTTTCGATATCGCTTTTCACAATACGTCCGTTTTCACCAGAACCTTTTACTTGTGTTAGCTGAATTCCTTTGTCACTAGCAATTTTCTTTGCTAATGGCGAAGCCAAAATTCTTTGCCCGTCAGTTGATGGTTCTTGAACAGTTGGTTCTGTAGCTTTTTCTGTTGGAGCAACTTCTTTTTCTTCTGCTACTGCAGGAGCTACTTGTGGCGCTCCGCCAGTTTTATAGTTTTCAGCAATTCCGCTAATATCGGTTCCTGCAGGTCCAATGATTGCCAAAAGGCTATCAACGGGTGCAGTATTGCCTTCTTGGATTCCTACGTATAATAAAGTTCCTTCGTTGAAAGATTCGAATTCCATTGTTGCTTTGTCTGTTTCGATTTCGGCAAGAATGTCTCCTTCGGCAACTGCATCACCTACTTTTTTCAACCAAGTAGCAACAGTTCCTTCAGTCATGGTGTCGCTTAAACGAGGCATGGTGATAACTACAACTCCTTTTGGTAATGAAGCTGTTGCAGGTGCTGCAGCTTTTGTAACTTCGGGAGTAGTTGCTGTTTCTTCAGTAACTTTTATTTCTTCTTTAGCTGGAGCTGCATCAGCTGGTTTTCCTGCTAGTAATGCCGAAATATCCTCGCCTTCTTTTCCTATAATTGCTAATAAAGAGTCAACCGGTGCAGTTTCACCTGCAGGGATTCCTATGTGTAAAAGTGTTCCTTCGTTGAAAGACTCAAATTCCATTGTTGCTTTGTCAGTTTCAATTTCTGCAAGGATATCACCTTCACTTACTTTATCACCTACTTTTTTTAGCCAAGTCGCTACCGTTCCTTCCGTCATCGTATCGCTCAAACGAGGCATTGTAATTATTGTTGCCATAATTGATTTATAATTTATGAGGTAAAAATGGATAGTTTTCTTGATCGTATACTACGTCGTATAGTTGTTGAATTTCCGGATAAGGAGATTCTTCAGCGAATTTCACACATTCTTCCACTAAATCTTTTACCCTTTGATCAATTACTTCAATCTCTTCTTCGGTTGCATATTTTTGATCTAGAATCACATCCAAAACTTGCGTAATTGGATCAATTTTTTTGTATTCTTCTACTTCTTCTTTCGAACGGTATAATTGAGCATCCGACATAGAGTGTCCTCTGTAGCGGTATGTTTTCATTTCTAGGAAAGTTGGTCCGTCTCCACGACGTGCTCTGTCAATAGCTTCTGTCATTGCTTCGGCAACTTTTATTGGGTTCATTCCGTCAACTGGTCCGCAAGGCATTTCGTATCCTAAACCTAATTTCCAAATATCAGTATGATTGGCTGTTCTTTCTACTGAAGTTCCCATTGCATAACCATTGTTTTCAACAATAAATACAACTGGAAGTTTCCACAACATCGCCATGTTAAAAGCTTCATGTAAAGATCCTTGACGCGCTGCACCATCGCCAAAATAGGTCATAGTAACACCACCTGTTTCAAAATATTTATCGGCAAAAGCTAATCCAGCACCTACAGGAATTTGTCCTCCTACAATTCCGTGTCCACCATAAAAACGGTGCTCTTTTGAAAAGATGTGCATGGAACCACCCATACCTTTTGAAGTTCCGGTAACTTTTCCTAAAAGTTCTGCCATCACACGTCTAGGATCAACTCCCATACCTATTGGCTGAACGTGATTTCTGTAAGCAGTAATCATTTTGTCTTTTGTCAAGTCCATTGCGTGCAATGCACCAGCTAATACTGCTTCTTGACCATTGTATAAATGTAGAAATCCTCTAACTTTTTGTTGGATGTATAATGCTGCAAGTTTGTCCTCAAACTTTCTCCAAAGCAGCATATCTTCATACCACTTTAAATATACTTCTTTTGTAACTTCTTTCATCTGAATTTTTCTTTTGCTAAAGTGTTATTGTATTATCAATGTGTACCTATAACGCAAAATAGTTTCCTCCCACAAATTTGCGAAATGCAAAAATAAGACATTCCAAGTGAGAACTAAAATTTAATAGGCGATTTTTGGAATTTTTACAGGAATTTTTTGTCGAACATAAATGGAAGCAAATTTTTTAGGGATTCCGACTTGTAAATTGCGCCAATTTCTCCCATGAAATAGATTTCGATAGGGGTTTCTTGTTTGATTTCATATTCTGCTATAGATTGTCTGCAAGAACCACAAGGAGGAATTGGAGCTGTAGTTTGGTTTATGTCAGAAGCAGCAGTAATTGCCATTTTTAAAATTTTGGCGTCTGGATAGACAGCTCCGGCATAAAAAATAGCGACACGCTCCGCACAAAGTCCCGAAGGATAGGCTGCATTTTCTTGGTTTGAACCTACTACAATTTTACCGTTGTCTAAAAAAATTGCAACTCCAACTCTGAATTTTGAGTAGGGTGCATAAGCATTTTTTCGTATTGCCACCGCTTGTTCCATTAAATCCTGAATGTCATTTGGTAAATCCTGAATGGAATCGAATACTTTGAATTGAGTGGTAATTGTTATTTCTTTCATGTTTTTTTTAAGGAAAAAATCCAAACTTCATCCCGAAGCTTCGGGATTGAAATTTGGATTAGTATTTGTTGATTTTATTTAAGTTTAATATTCGTCATATTTATCTCCAAAATTGAAGGTAAGCGAAAAACGTAAGGTGTTTTCTAAAGGATTTTTTACCTTTGATGCCGAGAATAAATAAGATACATCTACTTTGACTACATTGTATTTGAAGCCTGCTCCAAGTGAGAAAAACTGTCGAGCTCCTTTTACAGGACTTTCGTGAAAATATCCCAAACGCATCGCAAAGGAATCTTGGTACAAATATTCAGCACCTACAGCATATGTAACTTCTTTTATCTCTTCGCCAAATCCATCAGGCGCATCGCCAAATGATTTGAAAACACCGGAAGTCCACCCAATAGCACGGTAATTCTGATTGTTTTGGTTGCGTTCTTCACTTGTTACTGTTCCGTCACCGTTTAAATCTGGGTCTTGTGGCGTTGGAACTAATAATTTATTGAATTCAACATTTACGGCAACCTTATTATAGTCGTCTAAAATAAAATCAAAACCAGTTCCTATTTTTAAATTAGCGGGTATGAAGTTATTGTTGAAATCATCATTGTCATAACTGATTTTAGGGCCTAAATTTTGAATGTTAAAACCCGCTCTCCATCTTCCGTTGAATTCGTTATACGCTATTTCTTCAGATTGGTAAAAACCGGCCACGTCAACAGCAAAAGTACTAGCAGATGAGGCATCGTTATTATCTGAAGCCACCTTTAGATTGGAATTTATAAATCGTCCTGCTATAGCCATAGAGAATTTCTCGCTTAGCTTTAAGGAATACGAACCATCGATAGCAAATTCGTTTGGAGAAACTATTCTAGGCGTTTCGTTAGGATCACCTGTTTCGCGTAATTCAATTTCACCTAAACCAAAATACCTGAGGCTTCCTGCAAATGCACTTCTTTCATTCAATTTTTGATAATAGGTCAATTGCCCTAATGATATGTCATTTACTAAATCAGTAAGGTAAGGTGTGTAGCTTATAGAAAACCCTTTTTGGTCAGTTGCAAAAGCATATTTAGCCGGATTCCATTGCTGGGAAAAAGCATCCGCTGATGTTGCAACTCCTACGTCTGCCATACCTGCAGCTCTTGCATCAGCTGCAACTAATAAAAAGGGAACCCCCGGGTTTATAACTCTATCTTGTGCTTTTGTAAAAGAAATCACAAATAAAAAGATAAAAAGTAATGTTATTTTTTTCATTATTACAGGAAGTTTTGTTAAACAAATATAGTATTTTATTAAAGTATAACAAGTTTTTCAAATTTTTCAGTTTTCGTACTTGTTACGCTTGATTTGACGGTTAGCTTGTAGACATAAACGCCTTTCCCTATTTTATCTCCAAAATCATCTTTGCCATCCCAAGTGATTTCTTTTGATAAAAATCCTTCAGTTGTGATAATTTGATTTTTCGTCCAAACCACTTTTCCAGTTATTGTCATTACTTGAACCTGAACATCCAGTGGCTCAAATGGTCTGTTGTGTGTAAACCAAAATTCAGTATAATTAACGAATGGATTAGGATAATTCAATACATGTGTCAATGTTATCGTTTCATCACCTACAACAATAAACTGAATCTCGGCAGTTATCGGGTTGTTGTATACATCCCACGCCTTGAATGTTATAGTGTGTAATCCCGGAGCTAAATTGCGCAACGGAAATCGGAGAGTTCCACTTGTAAAATCGTCTAATGTTGTTTGATAATAATCATTCAGTACAAAAGGATTGCTTACATCTCCGTCAAGAATAGCAACAATATCATGACCTATTCCGCTTGCCGTATTTATTCCGTTTTCATCTTCAAGCAGTGCAACAAGAAATGGGGATTCATTAGTTGTTCCGCCGGAAACAAAAGTCTCGTCATTCATATATAACTTAACTCTTGGACTAATATTGTCTGCGGTTGCATTTTCATTTATTCCACCTATTTTTATATTGGAATCATACCCGGTTTCGTTCTGCAATAACTGATTTTTTTTGGAATAAAAACTAATTCTTCCGTTGGCCAATGGGACTCTGATATCTCGGGGTACAACAAAACTAAATTCAAATTGACCATTAGTGACGGATGCGTTTCCTCTGAATATTGTTTCTCCTAAAACATTGAAATTAATAGCCGGACTATTGCCGTCATTATTATAAGTTGTTCTTGAAACTGTTTTGTCAAAAATAGTTGTAGAAACTTCTCCGGTATAATTTGTTAGTGGATTGTTGTTTTCATCAGTAACTTCTCCCGTCAGTTTCATTTTTGCCAATGATTTGAAATCGTCAATGGGCTGGGTAACGGGAATGTCATTTACTTTTGTCAGTCTAATTTTTGGTTTTGGTATGGCAAGCATTAATGCGGGGTCGCCAATATAAAAAACAACATTGGTGGCTGAATTTGGATTGCTGTTTTTTGAAATTCTCAGCGCTTCTGCAATTGAAGTATATTGATTCGAATTGTAGGATAATAAATTTTTTGTTAGCGTGTCGTTGAAGTTTTCTGCGCTGAATTGTCCAATGGATCGAATGGTGGTAAGCATTGCTATTGCTCCGCCTTTTGGGTTCCAATACGTATATTCTCCGGCGGTTGGTCTTAAAGGATTATCAAAACGGGAAAATTCACAGGTGATGGTTATAAATAAAGGATACTTGTATTGATTGCTTAAGTTTTGTCCGTCTGATTTTTCCCAAATGCGTTCACTTGATAAGCCATCTTCACCGCCATGTCCTAAATAATTAAATACCAAAGCCCCTTTTTCGAAAGCATTGAAGAAATCCGTTCGAGCTTTGGGATACCTGGAGCCTCCTGCGGATGCTTCTTGGACATAAGAATCTAAAAATATTTTATTCACATTTAGAAAAGGTTTTTCAGAAGCAATTGTATTTGCAAGGATGTTTTGTCTGTTTTGTAAGCTGGCATCGGATGCTATATCTGAATCATCAGAAACCAATACGAAGTTATTTCTCCAGCTTCCGTAGGATTTTAGGTCGTGGTATTCGATTACTTTATTTACCATTTCGCCGGCCTGTTTGGTATCAGTAACCAGCATTCTTCCTACAGCAATATCGATTCCTCCAAAAAACGACACAACATTTCCTTCTGAGGGATCCATTAATCCAAAAAAATCATCGGAGGCAAAGGATGATTCGCCTGTTGTGCTGCTGTTTAAGGCATGGTAAATGGGTACAACATTAGTGTTGTTTGAGATTCTATTTTTAAAATCAAAAGAAGCATCGCCAAAAAGATTGACAAATTTCATTCTTTTTTCAGGCGTGGAAGCATTGTCATAGATGTATTTAATGCAATTTCGTATTGCTGCAACATCTTGTTTTCCAGAAGAAAATTCTTGATAGATGGACTCTAAAGGAATAACTTTTACATTTAAATTGGATTGGGTGCGATGAAAAGTAGCTAATTTTTCGGCTTGTGTGGCTAAAAAAGATGGTGTGATAATCACGTAATCGATGTCTTGAAATTGACCTTGTCCGTTTTTAAATAATGTTCCTTTTAGATTTTGATTCGCAATTTTAGATTTGGTACCTTTTAAAGGGGTATAATAATCCGAAGCGTCTAAAGCAATGTATTTTCGGAGTTCTCCTAAGTTTGCTTTAAAATTTAATGTGCTCTGATTTGAGTTTTCGATTTTGGTTGCATTGTAAATGTCAGTAACATCCCAAATTTGAGGAATACTTGTTGTGTTTGAAATGCTATAATTTACAATCCCAAGAGTAGAATTAGATTGATCGTATTGAAAATGAAACTGTTTTCCATAACCTTGTAGTTTTCGCTTGGCGATAAGTCTTATGTTGTCAAGAAAACCTTTGGAACCCGGAACACCATTGTTGTTGTATTTCAGTTTTATTTTTATATTTTCAGCACCATTGAAGTTGGTGTTGTTTGGCAAAAAACCTAAATAAAACTCAGTTCCGGAATTGTTGTTTAAAGCAGGAAAAGAAATGGTTCCAACAGGAGTCCCATTCGCAGCCACATTCAAAGAAGTTGGAGTAAATGCAGCGGAAGCAGCAGTTAACATCAGTTTTACAGGAGTTGAAGCATCAAAATTCGGAAAATTAAAGTCGAATTCCTGCTCGTCTTTGACTTCGAATGATTCGCCAAACCATTGACGACCCAATCGCGCTATATTAATAAGGTCTGCTTCGTGGTATTGATGATCGTCAAAAGAAGTTACGGTTAAAGTACTGCTCCCGGAAGGTTGGGCCATAGGATTGATTCTTTTTCCATCAGCACCTTGAATAGTAATGTAATAATAGGATTTTGTATCGTACAAATTAGTAAAGGTCAGACTTTCGGGATTCCAAGTGTCAACTCCTTCGGCATAAAAAAGAATATAGTCTTCATTGTTGAAAATGCCGTCAGCTTCACCGTTGATTTGAATTGCGTTTTCGGATACGTCATTTGGATAGAAAAAACTGTTTGATAGCGGAAGCATTCGCCCACCATTACCATATATTTTTATTTTTCGGGGATCTATTGTGCTTACGTCTAATCCTAGCTGTTGTAAAAAACTTTTGGTAATTTTATATACACCGGATTTTTCAATATAAAATTGATACCAGTTGCCCGTTGCTAAAACAGAATTAACAATGCTATTTGTGCTTTTACTGGATTGTGAAATACGGGCAGTATTGTTTTCTACCTGATAAGAAAAAGATTTGATACGTTTAAATCCGAAATCGTCCTTAATTATGGGTGACAGATTAATAAAAGCTTCTCTGATGTCTCTTGAAATGTTTGTTTTCAGGGATGCATTTATTGTTTTAGGAATGTTTTCGGGAGCTAAATCACCCAGTTGAGCAGTTGTGATTGCTTCGTAAATTACATTTGTGATTGTGACTTTCCCTTCGTTGAAAGTGACTGGTTCTTTTATTTTTAAAGTATAAAACAGTGTTTTTTGCGAAGCATCATAATGGAAATTATTTCCTGTAAATTGCGGAATAATAACTTTGTAATCTCCATAGGACATTTCTTTTTTTTCTATCCATTCAATGGTTATGTCATCTTTAATTTGAGCAAAAGAAACAAAAGGAATTAGGCTCAAATAAACCAGAAGTATTTTTCTCATTGTTTTTTTAACGGGATTAATAGTGAGTTATTATTTATCAGTAAAAATAAACCATTTCGTGTGATTTAAATAATAAATATTATAAATTTGCGTTCTGATATATAATTTATTGTTAAAATTACACCAGCGAAAATTATTGGAAAGTTTGATGTTGATTAATGGTTAATTATTATATTGCGTCACTTAAATTATTACCTACTAAAGAGTATGAAAGCAAACAAAATTATGGGCTTACGATTGTTGATATCGATCATGTTAGTTATTGGTTTTTCCAGTTGCAGCAAGAAGTCCAGCTCCAAAAATACCTCAAGAGCAACGGGTTGGAATATGGACAGCAAAAAAGCTGGTTCAAGTAAAAAACAACAAGCAGGGCCAGGTTTGGTTTTTGTTGAAGGTGGTACATTTACTATGGGAAAAGTAGCAGATGACGTTATGCATGATTGGAATAATACCCCAACACAACAACACGTTCAATCTTTTTACATGGATGAAACTGAAGTTACTAACTCAATGTATTTAGATTACTTAGATTGGTTGAAAAGTGTTTATCCGCCAACTGAAGAAAATTATAAAAATATATATGAGGGAGCCTCACCTGATACATTAGTTTGGAGAAATAGATTGGGTTATAACGAAACGATGACTAATAATTATTTAAGACATCCTTCTTATGCAGAATATCCTGTTGTTGGAGTAAATTGGATTCAAGCAGTTGAATTCAGTAACTGGAGAACACAACGTGTAAATGAAGCGCTTTTGGAAAAAAACGGATATCTTAAAAAGAATGCGAAAACTTTAGATGTTACTGCTGAGAGTAATTTTGATACAGAAACGTATTTAAATTCACCTACTTTGGCATACGGAGGAAATGAAGAGATTGTATTAAAAGGAAAAAATGGAGGTAGAAAAAGTCCTAAAGCTGGAAAAGATGGTAAAGTAATTGAGCCTAAAAATGTTTATGCACAACGTTCTTCGGGTATTCTTCTTCCTGAATACAGACTTCCAACGGAAGCAGAATGGGAATATGCAGCTGCTGCTGATGTAGGACAAAGAGAATACAATATCTATAAAGGTCAGAAAAAATACCCTTGGTCTGGTGGTTACACTCGCTCTGGGAAAAGACAAAGTAAAGGAGATCAATTGGCCAATTTCAAACAAGGTAATGGAGATTACGGTGGAATTGCAGGTTGGTCTGATGATGGTGCTGATATTACAAATGAAGTAAAAAAATATCCTGCAAATGATTTTGGTTTGTATGATATGGCTGGAAATGTTGCCGAATGGGTGCAAGATGTTTACAGACCTATAATTGATAACGAAGGAAATGATTTTAATTATTTCAGAGGAAATCAATATACTAAAAATAAAATTGGAGCTGACGGTAAAGTTGAAATTATTACTGCAACCAATATGAAATTTGACACTTTAAGTAATGGTAAAATAGTTGCCAGAAGATATCCAGGTCAGATTGCTCAAGTTCCTGTTGATGAAAAAGAAACGTATTTGAGACAAAATTTTGACAAAAGTGATAATGTCAATTACAGAGATGGTGATAAACAATCTACCAGATACTATAATTTTGGATCTTCAGAAGCTGATACTGAAAAAGAAAAAGAGGAGAAAATCATGTATAATTCTCCTAAACACAATGTTACAACTGATAGCTTAGGCAAAATGGTTAGAAAATATGATAAATCAAGCAAGAGAACAACTTTGATAAATGATGAAGTTAGAGTTTATAAAGGTGGTTCTTGGAGAGATAGAGCGTATTGGTTAGATCCAGCGCAAAGAAGATATTTTCCGCAGGATATGGCTACAGACTACATTGGTTTTAGATGTGCTATGTCTCGAGTTGGTCCTAAAGCCGACAAGAAAAAATCAGCTAGAAATTAAATTTTTTATAAAATAAAAATAAAAGCCCTTTGATTAGGGCTTTTATTTTTTTAAATCGTTTCAAATGGATATTAATTACATTCATAGTTTATTTTTAAAATGTAAATCGGTTTCGATAGACACCCGCAAGATTGAGCTAAACTCCTTATTTGTTGCCATAAAAGGGGAACGTTTTGATGCGAATACATTTGCGAAGGAAGCATTAGATAAAGGTGCTTCTTATGTGATAATTGATGATGAATCTTATTTTATTGATCAAAGAACCATCTTAGTTGATGACAGTTTAATAGCCTTGCAGAAACTGGCTAAATTTCATCGGGAGTATTTGAAACTACCTATAATTGCGCTTACGGGAAGTAATGGGAAAACAACTACGAAAGAACTAATTCATGTTGTTCTTTCCAGAAAGTATAAAACAAAAGCGACTGTAGGAAACCTAAACAATCACATTGGTGTGCCATTGACATTGCTTTCGTTTACTTCAGAAACAGAAATAGGAATAGTTGAGATGGGGGCGAATCACAAAAAAGAAATTGAATTTCTATGTGAATTAGCAAAGCCGGATTATGGTTATATCACTAATTTTGGAAAAGCACATTTGGAAGGTTTTGGTGGCGTTGAAGGAGTTATTGAAGGGAAAAGTGAAATGTATCAATACCTTTTAGCAAATGATAAGCTTGCTTTCATAAACTTAGAAGACCCGATTCAAGTTGAGAAATCAATGTCGTTAAAAGCGTATTCTTTTGGTTTAAATAAAACAAATGCGGATGTAAATATTGCATCTGTTAAAGCAAATCCATTTGTAGTAATAGATTATTCGAATCTAACCATTTCAACCCATTTAATAGGTTTGTATAATGCTAATAACATCAATGCAGCACTCACTATAGGAAAGTATTTTAGCATTGATGATATTGCTATAAAAGAGGCTTTAGAGAGCTATGTGCCTGAAAATAACAGGTCGCAGTTATTGACAAAAGGAACTAACCAAATTATTCTGGACGCTTATAATGCAAATCCGAGCAGTATGGCAGTAGCTATTGAAAATTTCCTGCAGTTAGAGGGTTCAAATAAGGGTATGATTTTGGGAGATATGTTTGAGTTGGGACAGGAAAGTGAGCAAGAACATAAAGCAATTGTTGACATGCTTTCGAATGAAGATAAAGTGAAATGTTATTTTATTGGTTCGGCATTTTATGCTAATAAACTTGGAAAAAGCAACTTCTGGTTCTACAATACATTTGAAGATTTTTCGAATGATTTACCAACGGCTGAATTCAATAATAGTACTATTTTGATAAAAGGTTCCAGAGGAATGGCATTGGAGCGAACCTTGGATTTCCTTTCATAAAGACAAGTAGCTTATAAATAAAAAAGCCATCATGAATTATTATGATGGCTTTTTTTGGTTTTGTTAAACCCAAATTTTGCATTAGAAAAAAAATCATTAAATTGTAGTTTAAAACCTAATGCGTAGCATTAGAAAAATCAGCGTTATGGAATTCGACATATCCTTTACCAGTAAAGAGATTAGGCCTTGGAGCGGAATGATTTTTTTAAAGCAAATGTTGCAAAAAAATGGCTTTAGAGAGCAAATTACCAGGTGCAAAGATTCTCATCGAATGGATTTGTTTCTTTGCCCAAATCTTTTTTGTTTTAAACTGAAAGTAAAAAACAATAATTTTTTAAATTGTATGCTCCTTTATTTTCTTAAAAAAATGAACTAAATTGCGTCTTTCAAAAAGTATAATTTAATTACTAGATAGATCGCATGTTAAAAGCCATTTTAGATAACAAGGAAAGCTATCAGCCGGGTTTGTCAATAGATTGTGTGATTTTCGGATTTCATGACAATCAGCTTAAAGTGTTATTGATAAAAACAAAGTACAGTGATAAATGGGCTTTGCCTGGGGGTTTTGTATCTGTAAACGAAGATATTGATCAGGCTGCAGTTACTGTTTTGCATGGAAGAACAGGGCTAAAAGGGATTTTCCTAAGGCAGTTTTCTACATTTGGAGCTGCTAGAAGATGTGATGTTAATTTTAGTAATAGTATTCTGGACTTTTACGGAATACCTTTAGACAAAGGAAAATGGTTTGCCAGCCGTTTTGTAACAGTTGGTTATTATGCCTTAGTTGATTTTTTAAAAACGATTCCGCAACCTAAAGGGAACAATGAAACTGTGGAATGGATTGACCATAATGCGGTGCCGGAATTGATTTTAGATCACAAGCAAATTCTGGACAAAGCATTGGAAACCCTGCGTATGGAATTGAATTTAGTGCCGGTAGGATATAATTTACTTCCTGAAAAATTTACCATCCCGGAAATACAAAAACTATATGAAACCATATTAGGCAGAATGCTGGATCGAAGAAATTTTCTTCGCAAAATTACGGCAATCGGGATTTTAACCAAACTGGACGAGAAGAAAAGTAATGTAGCCCATAAAGCCCCAAATTTATACAGTTTCGATAAAGAAAAATACGAAGCAGTAGTTAAGAACGGATTGACTCAAGGTTGGTAATTTAAAATAGTAAATCATGTAAATCACTTTAGTATGAATAATGATAAAGCCATGAACTCGAGTCTCGTCTCAAATGGAGTTAACAATAGTCCGATACGTCATTCGGTTATTTAAAAACTTAATAAATTTGTATTTATAGCTTATACTACCCAACATTTCATATAGCGCCATTCCTGCCATTTCAGTTGTGAATTACTTTCCTTAAACATCATTTTAATAAATAAAAATATAAGTGCACTTTACGAAATTTCTCAAAAACAGATCCGAAAAATAATTAATTTAATGTCTGGAACTTCGCTTGACGAACTTTATATTGCAGGCTTCAAAACTTATGGTGCAGGCGAAACTACTAAGTTGTTGATTTGTATTTAATATTAAAGAATTAAAGAAGCTTTTTTCATACTCCCAGTTTTCATACACCTGTAATAAAATATATAAAGGCACTTGCTATAAACAAGTGCCTTTATATGATTCAAAATAAATTACTTCTTAAGCTACTTTTATTCTATAGTTGTATACCTGTAACATTGATAAAGGCCATTTTTGTATCACCGTATGATTCTGCCAAAATTAACCTTTTAGCTTCTGGTAAGTAATTCCCAAATTGTGTAATTACTGTTCCATCTTCATCCAGGCTCAATCTTTTAATGTTTTGATCAATAGATCCATTATTTAGTTGATAAATTCCGTTATAATAATGGTTTAGACCTTTCACATAGGTATTTAGATAAAAATTGCCTTTAATGTTTTGCACCCCAATTGATTTATTACCTTCTTTAAATGATAGTACTTTATAGTCTACACTTCTTTTTAATTCTCCATCCATTGTAAATATTAACAAACTAGGGTAACCATTAGAATATTCAGGCACCTTAAATGTAGAATTTGGAAAAGTAGGATCTGGTTTTGTTCCACTTTGAAAGTCACAATCTACAAATACATAAATTTCATCATTTTGTACAAACAATGTATTGAAATTCACTTTATTTAAATCTTTAATTTGATTAAAATTCTCTAAAAAATTGTTTTTCAATACCTTTCCGGCATTTACATCGTACATAAGAATTTTTCCATACTCTCCGCGATTCACACCATGAGCATAAGTATCAAATGCCAATAAATAGTCATTTGGTCCCACTGAAAACGAAAGCGGTTTTTTTATCTTAACATCTTCAGTTCCAAAATCTTTATTCTCGATTGTGTTTCCGTCCGCAATAGCCAGCACGTTTTTAGATCCTGTTTCTTTAGTAGTTCTAACAAAAATAAATTTCCCGCTGTCGTTCAAAACAACATTGTCAGTAAACGATAGTAAAGGGAAAGAAACATTTTTTTGCCAAAGTAAATCTCCTGTTCTGCCATCAATAATTGCACATTCGTGTTCTTCGGCAACTTTTTTATTAGCAAATTTACTGTAAACAACACCTATATAATTTTTGTTTTGTGAAACCATTGCGTAAGCAGTTCCTGATTTTGATAAACTTTCAAAAGTGTGTTCACTTATCAATGTGGTGTCAAATGTGCCTGTTTTTTTATCAAAAGTAATTTTGTGTAATTCTTTCTTTTTTGTTTTGTTCGAATAAGTATCTGTTATAACTACCAGTTTCTCATTTCCTATTTCAAAACTTCCAAGATAATTGTGTAATGTAAAAACATCTTTATGCGGAAATTCTTCCGTAAAAGTATCTACTAATTGATTTTTTTGATCAAATTTTCTAATAATTAATTTGTTCGTAGGCATCATACCACCATCAATATTAATTACCGAAAACATATAATGATTGTAGTTGTCTACTAAAACTACTTTAAGATCTTTTTCATCTTTTCCGTTATAGTCAAATTTGGTTCCTAATTCTCTTTTGATCTGACTAAATCCGGAAATACTTATCAATAAAAAAAAGATCGCTACTATTTTAGTTTTCATATTTTGTTTTTAGGTAGTTTTATAGATTTGATTTTCGATAGCTTTTAACTCCGTTTCTTCAGTTGAGTTCAAATTCATGTAGATTAAATTTTCCTGCATCTCGTTTAAAACCTTTTCTGCTTCTGCTTTTTTATCTAATGCCAGATTCAAATTCATTAAATTAAAATAAATAAACTTGCCAATTTTAGGATTAAAATCAGCTTTGGAATCTTTATAATTAACCTTTGCAAGCGTTTCTCTCCAAATATCAATTCCTTTTTGCATTCCCGTAAAGGCAGCAGCGTTAATTTGTGGATTTGTAGGGTTTAATTTTTTCAAATTAGTCGAAACATAAATATCTGCTTTTTCTAAATCGTCGTATTGTCCTTTGTTTTTAACACTCTGAAGTCTTACACTGTATCTTATAGTCTTGAAAGCAAATGTTTCATTTAAATACTCATTTATAAAAGCGATTACTTTTTTCAAATGCTGTTGTTCTTCACGAGGTTTATTGATGTTGTTTGTAGGTGATGAGCTAATGTACTTATATTCCTGAAAAAAGGTTTTGTTTATCTTTTCCTGTCCATTTTGTTTTACAATCAGCGTTGTAGGTTGGTTGGCATAAGTTTGCCCGGAATTGTCTTGAAAGTTTGTTTTTTTGATATCTAATGTAATAGTCAAATAATTTCCGTCTTTGGTAAATCCATCAATATTTACCTGTGAGACCAATACATTATTGTCTATAATAACATAATCTTGAAGATTTGGTTCTTGGTAAACCGGTTTTGTTGGCGCTACATAAATTGGTCTGTTTGGAATTCTAAGTCTAGGGTTTTGTCCTTTGTCTGTCAAGGTTAAACGCTCTAATAAGGTTAATTTTTTAAATTCTTCAGATTCTAATTTGTATTTTTCTTTTGCTTTTGCAACATCACTGTCGTAATCTGCTAGCTTCTGTTGAAACTCTTTTTCACTATTTGCAGCTTTTTTATCAAAGTTGTCTAATTCATTTTGAAAATCAACCTTTGATTGAGCATAAACTTCATCGCTAGTTAAATTATAAGGTGAAGTAACAGCAACTGAATATTGTCGAGAACCATTTTCAATCATAATCTTTGGTTCTCTTAAAAGTTGGTATTCTACAACTTCTGAAGAAATGCTTTGCGCATTTGCCTTTGCAAACAGCGACAAAAAAAATACAAATCCTAGTAGGTAATTTAATTTCATAGTATTTTTTGTTTTTGAAAATTTGTTCAAAAATAACAAAAAATTTCTTATAGAAAAGTGATTCTTAAATTTTTAAGAAGTTTTACTTCTTGAATAGTTTAAAGTTGAAGAATCCGGGTTTAAAAACTTCAATATTCTTCTCAATACAATAACTTTTAATTACTAATCATTACTAAACTATTTTAATAATCGAAGTACTAATGCATCACCAGAATCTTTTAATGCCAAAATAAAAGCTTTTAGAAGTCGTTTTATGGGTTTGAGCAAAATAGATCTTTTCTTATTCAGATTATCCAATCTTTTTGAACTTGATCCATAAGATTGAATGAATAATTTTGAAGTATGTCCAAAAGAAAAAAGCCGATAAATCTTAGGATTTATCGGCTTTTGAAATGATTTGTTATTAAACTTGTGGGCTATCAGGGACAGCAATCGAACACTTGATACCAATTTTGACGTTTTTTGAGAACCTAAAATAGTATAAATGTGAAAACAACAACGCCATTGGATTCCAATGACCTTGTTTGTCTTTTTGTGGTCCTTACGAACCTATTTACGAACCACTTTTTACATGACTTGAAGAAACTAGCTTCACAAGACTTTTTATAAATTACAACATTTTACTAACCTTTCGTAATATAAGTAATTACTTGAAAAAACATAGTTAAAAAATTATTTGAATGCTGTCAGAATTTAATTTTTGTTCCCAAGATTTTCCAAATATTCTCCCAAAGGGATATCTAGTCCAATGCCAAGAAAAGCGTTGTCACCAAAGTTGGCATCTTTGACAAAAGGAAAACCTATAATTAAATTCACATCTAATGCATTGTAAAAACGCATTCCAACTCCTACCCCCACGTGTGCAAAATCAAAGTTTTCATTGGTTGATGTATTGGCTAGCGAATAAAGTAGCCCAGATCCATATACAATTGTGTAAAATTCATTAATAAATGGAGCTTTTTTATTCAGGTATACATCATCTTTAATTACATTTTCATAACCTTCAAAACGTTTGAAATTGGTAATGCGCCATTTTACACCAATTTTCTCAGAAGCAAAACTGATATTATCAATTGACTCTTCAGAATCTGGAAATTTGAAATCGTCAAAAAAGAAATTTTGATTTAATCCCATGCTCAGATATAAAGAAAAAACTGATTTGTTATTTCTATTATGATATTGTTGTAATTCATTCAAAAATGAGACAACATCAATTTCAACGTACTCTTCAGATGGATTAATTAGCGTATACTTTTTCATTGCATTTATAAAAAGGATGTAGCTATCCTTAAATTCGCCGTCGGAAAGATTGTCTTCTACTTTTTTACTACCATCACGTAGCATATTGACAATACTCTGATAAGTTTCAGCTTTATCAAGATTGTCTAGATTGGCAATAAACTCAAATAGATTCATTAATTCTTCGTCATAACCAAAGTTTCCTATTTTTTGTAAAGCTCTTATTTTTAGTAAAGGTATAATGATTCTGTTATGGGCAATAATGGAATTATATAGTTTGTCATTATGTTTGTCTCTTATTTTAAGTTCAATCATTTTATCGGTAATATAATCTTCAAGATAGACAATATCGCTCATATGAATATCATTATTATTTATAAGAGATTTTAGTTTAGTATGGATCTTCGGTAAAATTTCCGACGCTTTAGAAATAGTCAGAGAATCCAAACTGTCTGTGATAAATGGAATTTCTCCTTCCATTTCTTTTAATACGGAAGTCAAATAATCATTATAAAATTTATCTGACGTTGCGATAATTTTGTAATTAGTATTTAGCGTTGTTTTAAGTTGTGCTATCGTTATAGAATTATTTTTTATTGTATTGTTAATTAAATCAATTATTGAATCGTTGATTTTTTTAACTCCATCATTAAAATTATTAGTTTCAATTTCTAAAAAGTTACCATTTATAAAAGAATCGAGTTCTATGTTTTTAGCAATTACTTTACTATCTGATAAACTATTAACAATTACATCTAAACTTACAATATCATTTAAAATACCAGCTATTTTTGGCTCAGAAGTTTCATCTTTCGGATCGTTAATTTTATCAACTCTGCTATTAATTTTTTCAATTAAACGGTTAATATCTATTTTAACAATTGAGTCACTAACAGGTCTTTTAACTTTGTCTGATGAGACGTCTATTAGTTTTAATTTAGGCATTACACTTTTACATGAAAACGTTTTATAATTAGATGAAATTAAGCTTATTATAGAATTAGCTTTATTTTGAATCTGAGTATCGGATATAATTTTTTTAATCGATTTTAAATCTTTTTCAACTCTAACCGATTCTATGTAAGTTGAAATAATAATTCTATTGCAATTATCGGTGCAAGATACAAATTGGCTTAATGGACCTTGAACTGACGTAGTACCGATATTAGTGTTTTTTATAAAAGCTAAAATATCTTCTAATTGTTTGACTTCATTTAATGTGCTTTTTATTTGTGGATAAGCATCGATCCATTCACGATTATTAAATATTGGAATAATAACTTCCAGGCTTTTTTGTCTTAAATCAATTAAAATATTCTCTACTTCTTTCTCTTTATTTCTTTTGATAAATTCATTGATGATATCATAGTTTTTTACATATTGTGTAATTCTGTTGCAAACATATAATTTCATACTATCAAGACTCTCCTTAAAATCTCTTGCCTTACTCTCCATCTTCATAGCTTCATCTTTTTTATCAGCTACGGATTTTGAATAAAATTCTTTATTGAGCAGATTTAAATAAAAGTCACCTGAACGATAGTCAATTTTATTTTTAAAAAAACCTTTCTTTTGTAATTCTGGTATTTCTGACAGAGAAAGACTTACAATGTCCAATATAATTCCAAATTGGATATTTATTGAATTTTTATCTTCCTCAAATTTGGAATCATCATGCGAAATATTTTTTCTTAAGTTTAGGCGTGCTAATTTTTTCTTGTATGACACAAGTTTTTCTCTTTTGGAATTTAATATATCAAAGTCATTCTTGTTAATACTTTTATCATTTTCTAACTTTTCTAATTTGCCTGCAACAAATAATTCAAGCCCAATAATTGAATCAGTCAATTCCCGCCTTCTATCTTTTTTTTTGTATTGATTACTTTTTTCTTTGATAATCATTTCTTGATAATAAGGGGAGTATATTTTATAGTTTGAATAAGCCTTATTGAGATCAAGGAGTTCTTTCTCTGGGGATTTTAAGATAGTATACGCAACCCCCAATGAAAGTGAATAATTAGTAGTTAATTCCAAAATTTCTTTTTCGATCACCTGCGGATTCTTTTCATTTAAAAGAACGTTCAAGCAATTCTGAACATAATATTTGGTTGTATAGTTGGCTTCCGGAAACATTTTAAACATAAATCTGCGAAGTGCTTCTTGTTTAAGTTCTTTTTGTTTAGTTACAATGATTTTAGTTAAGACTTCCACATCAATAGTTCCTTTGTTCATGGTTAATTTTTCAAGGCCCACTGCCAGTGTTGGGTTAACCTGACAAAATGATAATGAACTTAAAAATAGAAAAAATAAGAGTAATGATATTTTTTTCATAAAAGGTTTGTTAAAATTTCAATAAAAATACTTAAAATTTTGATAATCAAGTATGTACTCTTGCTTTTTTATAAAAAACATTATAAAAAACTCTATGATAAAGCAGATAATCACAAATCTTAAATTATCAAGGCTCTTCAATACGCATAAGATGATTTTATTATGCTAAAAGTAAAGAGTATTAAGGAGAGACCTTACGTCATTCAGTTTAATCTTTCTTTGTAATTAAATACATCTAAAGATTTTAGCAGGTATGCAGGAAAAGCAATAATATTCTTTTGAGAAATAGAAGTATAAAAACTAATACTAAGTTTTAATTTTTTTCTAAAGATTGCTAAAAAAAATGCCATTATATTTCAATGCTTTATTTATTTTATGTTGGCTGACAAGGATAATAATTAAATTCTTTATACTTTTTTTGACATTTTTTGATAACTTAAAGTAGTTCTCAGATGGTTTAGATCCCTCCATGGTCAATTGTGCAAATCGTTTAGATCAACTTGATTTTCTTTTAACGCCGACAATTTTAAATCCAGTCTATTTATTTTAACATCGAAATCTTCTTTCACTTCGCAATGATCTTTTACCTATAATTGTAGTGTAAGCAGATCTATAATGTATGAAAGCCTCTTTTTGTATTCTTTGGGCTGAAAAATTATTTTTTGTTATTCCCTCTGACTTCTTTTGAATAGAGATACTAAATTAGTCAACTCACGTTACTGAAAAAATTGCCAATTGGATGATGCAGCAAATTGACCTTCAAGTCAAACGGGATATCCAAGCTATTGTTAATTACGAAATAACATAAAATCTAAGTGATTTAAGTTTGATAAAATTAGTTAAAAATAAATTTAGCTAAATCTTTATATCAATTATAACAAAAAACAATATCCTGTATTGGCTTTATTTGAGTAGGTTTTAATTCTTAAAATATTTAGTTTTACAAGAATATTGAATTACAATAGCAAAGGTAATTTAACTTTCAATGAAGACTTAATGGCAATAAATAAACATCAAATAATCAGATATAATAGACTCGACCGTTGTTTTAAAAATTTTGGAAGAGAATATACTTTTGAAGATCTTTTAGAGGCTGTTAATGATGCAATAATAGAACATGATCCAACTAATTCAGGTGTTCAGATTAGAACTTTGAGAGAAGACCTCAAATTTATGCGAAGTGAATCAGGATATAATGCTCCTATTGAAACTATAAAAAGTTCAAGTGGCACCAATTATTATCGTTATGATGATAAAAATTTCTCTATTAATAATAGTCCTCTAAATGATACCGAAGCACAGCAATTAAAAAACGCAGTCTCTATTTTACAAAGATTTGAAGGCAGCCCTGAATTTGAATGGGTTAATGAAATAGCTCCATTATTGAATGATAAATTTGGACTAAAAGATCAGAGTCAAAAAGTAATGTCTCTAGAATCAAATATTGATTATAAAGGTTATGAATATATTACACCCTTATTTAATGCTATAATAAACAAATGTGTAATTAAAGTTAGATATGAACCATTTAATACTTCCGAATATACAATAACCTTTCACCCCTATTATTTAAAACAATATAATAATAGATGGTTTGTTTTTGGATATAATGAATTCAATCATAATCAATATTGGAATTTAGCTTTAGATAGAATTAATGGTCAAATTGAAAACACAAATAAGGATTATAGAGAAGACACTACAGATTGGGTAGATTTTTTTGATGATATAATTGGGGTTTCTAAAGATCCTGAAAAACAAGTGGAAGAAGTAAAATTATTATTTACCAAAGAGCAAGCTCCTTATGTCAAAACTAAACCTTTACACTGTTCACAAAAAGAAAGTATTCTTGAAGATGGTTCTTTAGAGATCCGAATCAAGGTAATTTTAAACTATGAATTAGAAATGAGGATTTTATCATTTGGTGAAAAAGTAAAAGTTATAGCTCCGGAGCCATTAGTATCTAAAATTTCAGATAGAATAAAAAAGCAATTTGAAAATTATTGACAAGCTGTGCGCTTATACTGCACAAACAGTTAAGATCTTTGAACTGTAATTAAAAAACAATTGAATTTATGGCGAAAGTAGTATACTCAAACCCAGTGGAAGTTATCTCATTCAAAATTTTTGGTATTTTCGATGCTTTTAGAACAAATCCTAAATTAAATCATTTAGAGGATTCTGTACAAATTGTTCTTCTGCTTGTGACATTATATAAAGATGGTGTAATTAGTGAAAAAACGTTCACTAATAATTTTAGTCTTTCAGATCTTAAAATACTCATTTTAGAGTCAAATCTAAATACAGAGACTAAGGATATTTATTTAATGATTTTTGATGTACTTAGTGATTCTTTATCAAAAGTATTTAGTCAACCACTTAGTTATTTAAACTTTCATCTTTTTCAAATTGAAGAAGAAATGCTTTCGGAATATTTTCCAAGTGTAGTTGACGATGTAATTTATAGGATTGCTCATTCTCACGGGCGTTATGCTGGCGAATTTATTCAACCTGTTGAGTTAACACGTTTTATGAATGGTCTGGCTAACTTAAAAATGGATTCAAGAGTTTACAATCCTTTTGCAGGACTAGCTTCTTTTGGTGTTAATCTTAACCGTTCTCAAAACTATTTTGGTCAAGAACTTAATCCACAAACTTGGGTTTTGGGTGCTTTAAGACTTATGGCATACAACAAGCCTGTGGATTCAGCATATCTTTGTGAAGATTCTATTTTAAACTGGCCTAACAGTTCAGAAAAGTATGATTTAATTATTTCCAATCCTCCATATGGTATTCGACTTGATAATCGTTATAAAGATATTGCTGTCCAGTATAGAACAATTGAACATTTTTTAATAGATAAAGGGGTTCAATCTTTAAAACAAGATGGTAAATTGATTGCACTTTTACCACAAGGATTCTTGTTTAGAGGAATGCAAGAGCACAGATTAAGAGAGTTTCTAATTGAGAAAGATTTAATTGAAAGTATTGTCTCATTGCCAAGCGGTTTGTTATTAAATACTGGAATTCCATTAACAATTCTAGTTATTAATAATTCGAAATTATTAACTGGAAAAGTTAAGTTCGTAGATGCTACAAGTTTTGTATCGAATGTCGACTCAAGACTAAAAGTATTAGATGATAATAAGTTAATTGACTTTATTCACGATGAAATAGTCGATAATGATGTCATTCGAATTATAGATAACCAACAAATTCGTACTAACGACTATAACCTGAGTGTTGCACGCTATTTTCAAGAACATTTTGAAGGGGTTAAACTGGGTGATATTATCGAACCTTTTAGAGGACAAAGAGGTAATTTACCTGAAATTGGAAAACTAATTCGTATTCGAGATTTAAAAGATGATAATGTAGATTTTTTATTGGATGATAAAGCCGTTGAAGAAACAGAGTTAAATAGACGACATATTATTCATCAAATAAATGAATCATGTTTATTATTGGCAATTCGTTGGAAAACATTAAAGCCAACATTTTTTGAGTTTAAGAGTAACCCAATTTTCAAAAGTCAGGATATATTTTCTGCTAAAGTTGATGAATCAAGAGTTGATAAAGCTTATTTAATCAATGAGCTTCAGTCAGCATATGTTCAGAAGCAATTGGATTCTTATCGTTTAGGTGCTACTATTCCATTTATTCGCCAGAATGATTTACTCGAAGTTGCAATTAAATTGCCTTCCCTAGAGGAACAAAGGGCAAAAGTCCAAGGAATTTATGAATTAGCAAACAAAATTAAGACGCTTCAAGAGGAAAGAAATGCATTAGCTCATGGAAAGGCTGTTAAGGATTTTAATGAATTTGCTTCACTAAAGCATACTCTTGGAAGACCAAGACAAAATATTTTAGATTGGTCCGACAATTTATTGGATTTCATTAATAATAATCAGACTGGTTTTGAAGAGATGAATAAGGCATTTGTTGAATTTTATGATGTTGACATGATGTCTGTTCTTAAAGAAATCAAACGAGATGTGAACTTTATTACTGAAGTTTTAGAAAAAGGGGAAAATGGTCTTGTTTTATCAGCATACGAAAAGCAAGTTATTCCGCTTTCTGATATTAATAGCATCATTAACGATTTATCTAATAATGGATTTAACTTTAAGATTAAGAAGTTGCTTTTAAAGGCTGAAAACACAAAAGAGCGAGGTATCTTTGCAAACAGAACGCTATTTAAAACCTTACTCGATAATCTTTTAACAAACGCAAATAAATATGCTTTTGACATAAAAGAGATTGTAAATGAAGTAGTTATTGAATTAACTGAAGTAGATGGTTTTCTAGTTATTGAAGTTAAAAATAACGGAAAACCTTTTCCTAAAAATTTTGACAGAGAAAAGTTTATTGCCAAATACTCAACGGCAGATAAAAGTTCAGGTAGTGGTTTAGGCGGCTATGATATACATAGAATTGCCTTTGATTTTAATAATCCGGATTGGGAATTATCTTTAAATGAAGATCCTATTTATCCGGTAAAGTTTAAATTTCAATTTTCAATCAAATTGATTAATTAATTATGGAAGATATAGTGTACAATTTATTATGGATTGATGATGAGCATGAAACGCTCACTGGAACCAAAGGTCGCGCCAAAAGAAACGGAATACAATTAGTTCCCTTCAAATCATTGAATGCCGGAATGAGCGAATTAGAACAAAACTATCCTTTCTATGATGGAGTTTTATTAGATGCTAAGTTTTTAGAGAATGAAGACGATATCAAAGGTTCAGAAGATACTGATAATGTTCATAGAGCGAAAGAACAATTATTGCAATTGAAGAAGAAGTTCGAAATTTTTGTCCTTACTGGTCAAGCAGAAGCCTATGAGGATAGTACTTTTAATAAGGCCTTCAAGAAGGTTTACAAAAAAGGAAGTGATGAAGATATTGAACGATTGTTTGTAGACATAAAAAATGCAGCTGCAAATCAACAGGACACTCAACTTCGCCATGCTTACAAGCGTGTTTTTGATGTTTGTACAGAAAAATATATAGGTGAAATAGCAGGACAAGATATTTTAAATCTCTTGAAGGTAAATGATGAAACAAATATTGATAATCACTTCAATACAATAAGAAAAATTGTAGAAGATCTCTTTATGGCATTTGTTAAATTTAGCTTATTACCAAGCGAATTCATCACGCCAAGTGTCTCCTTAAATGAAGCTAGTAAGTTTTTAGCAGGTAAGAGTCCTGATGGTACATTTTTCATAGAAAAAGGTCATCAACATCTAGAGGAAACTCATTTACCAAAACAAATTGCTTTTTACTTAAGAAGTATCTTGTCAGTCACTCAAGCAGGTTCACACCGATCTGAAATTGATTTATTTGTGAAGTCTATCAAAACATCATACCTTTTCAAAAGTGTGTTTTTTCAACTTTTAGACGTTTTAGTTTGGTTTAAAACATATGTAGATTCAAATCCTACAACACAGAATTGGTCAAAGGGTGAAAATGATTCAGATAGTGATAGTACAGCCTTAGATACAATTATTTCAGGTGTTGTAATTAACCTAAACATCCAAAAGGGGTTTGCTTTCTTTAAACCTAATACAGGTGGTGAAAATATTTTTATTCCGCCTCATTTAGTGACCAATTATTCATTGGTAAATGAAAAACCAGTTGAGGTTGAGATTAAAGAGTACGTCGATAACAGAACATCAGAAACAAAAACAAGAGTTAATAAAATTATAGTATAATACCCCATGATCACAGGAGAATTAAAATCACAAATTGACCGCATCTGGAACGACTTCTGGACAGGAGGAATTTCCAACCCTTTGACCGTTATAGAACAGTTTACTTATCTTATTTTCTTAAAGCAATTAGATGACAAGCAAATTCTTATCGAGAAAGAGATTGCAATGCTTGGTGGGACTACCAAGAAAATGATATATAGTGATGAGCAAAAAGAATTACGATGGAGCTATTTCAAAGACAAAGATCCGGAAGTAATGTT
Organism: Flavobacterium sp. GT3P67; assembly: GCF_004349155.1. Lineage (NCBI taxonomy): Bacteria > Pseudomonadati > Bacteroidota > Flavobacteriia > Flavobacteriales > Flavobacteriaceae > Flavobacterium > Flavobacterium sp. GT3P67. The sequence goes on along the minus strand of NZ_SMLF01000007.1, from coordinate 196,880 downwards.
TGATTTGTTCCGCAGACCGCAACGTCATTTAAATGATTTAACGGTTTTTGATTTCATGAAAACATTAGGTACCGATGGTGGCAAGTTTTCTGAATACATCAAGGGAGCCACCTTTATGTTGGAAACACCAAAACTTTTAGATAAGGTAGTACAACAAATAGACAAACTGCCACTCGACAATCGAGATACCAAAGGCGATTTATATGAATACATGCTGGGTAAAATTGCCGAAGCAGGTACCAACGGACAATTCCGTACACCCAGACATATCATTCGTATGATGGTGGAGCTAATGCAACCAAGTAAAACCGATACTATTTGCGACCCATCATTAGGAACTGCAGGTTTCTTAGTCGCTGCTGGCCAATACATACAAGATCATCACAAAGATTGGTTTCTAGAAAAAGAATTCCGGGACCATTTTAACAGTTCAATGTTCAACGGTTTAGAAATTGATCCATCAATGATGCGTATTGCTTCTATGAATTTACAATTGCACGGTATGGAAAAACCTAACTTAGTTGGAGGAAGTGCCTTGGCTGAAAGCAATGACATAAACGGACAATTTAATTTAATATTAGCCAATCCACCGTTTAAGGGAGCATTGGATTATGATGAAGTAGAAAGCAGTTTACTGCAAGTAACCAAAACCAAAAAAACCGAATTACTCTTTTTAGCACTTATTTTAAGAATGCTAAAATTAGGTGGTCGTGCAGCAGTAATTGTGCCTGATGGGGTACTCTTTGGCAGTTCTGGTGCACACAAAAACATCCGTAAAGAATTGGTCGAAAACCAACAACTGCAAGCGGTAATTTCTATGCCTAGTGGTGTTTTCAAACCCTATGCAGGTGTAAGTACCGCTATTTTATTATTTACAAAAACCAACTCAAGTGCGACCGACAATGTGTGGTTCTATGATATGCAAGCTGATGGTTTTAGCTTAGATGACAAACGTAACGCTTTGATTACTGATGACCAACTCGAAGCTTGTTTTGCTAATTCAGAAACAACCGCTAAGGAAGTAACAGGAAAATGCGATATTCCATTTATTCTAAATGATTGGCAAACTATTAACCAAAAACCACTAACCAAAAACTTCACTGACCGAACTCAAAAATCATTTTTAGTTCCAAAAGCTGATATTTTAGCCAACGATTACGACCTCAGCATTAACCGTTACAAGGAAATTGTCTATGACGAAGTGGTCTATGAAAAACCACAAACCTTAATTGCAGATATAAAAGAATTAGACAAAAAACGTTTGAATGCCATGAATGAATTGGAAAAAATGTTAGAATAGTTACGCGGAGTAAGAGGGATTCTCCACCCCGGGAAAAATAGCAGAGAGGAAGGGATTCGAAACACAAGAATGACATAAGGATTATGAATCCTGAGGTCATTGAAAAGTATAGTAAGTTTGTGAACGAGTCAGGGTTCGAACTAAAAACCCTAAATTTCAAATTGTGACCTTGACTGGATTCAAAACAGTAATCTTTTAACTGATAACTGTAATGGCAGAAGGATTCGAACCTGTGACCGACCGCCTGCTTAGAAGGCAGGTGCTCTAACCAATTAACTTTAATCGTCTTTAAATTGATTAATAAAACGAATTTACAAAATATAGAATTAATGCAAAAAGTTAAACTAGATCAACTTTGCAATATGCAAAGTGGAGGAACTCCTTCACGAGGTAAATCCGAATATTATAACGGTACAATTCCTTGGTCTAAAATTAGTGATTTAGAAAAAAGTAATGATGGCTATATTTATAAAACGGAAGAACATATAACGTTAGAAGGTTTAAAATCCATTAATAGTAGATTTTTTAAAAAAGGAACATTACTTTTAGCTATGTATGGCTCTGTTGGTAAAACAGCTATTGCTAAAATTGAGTTGTCAACTAATCAAGCCATTCTTGGTATTAATTTAAAAGATGAAAAACAATTAAATATTAAATATTTAAGATATTGGTTTTTAACAATTAAAGAGCAGTTACTTAATAGAGCTGTAGGTGTTGCACTTTCTAATATTTCACTTGGAATTGTTAAAGATCTAGAAATCCCCCTCCCTCCACTCCCAGCCCAACAAAAAATAGCCAACATCCTCGACAAAGCTGATGAACTGCGACAATACAACAAACAACTTATCAAGAAATATGATGCCTTGACACAAAGTTTGTTTTTAGATATGTTTGGTGATCCTGTGAAAAATGAAAAGGGATGGGAGAAAATAGGATTAGGAGAAATTTCAAAGATGGCTTCTGGTAGCACACCTAGTAGAACGAATGAAAATAATTTCAAAGGCAATATTCCTTGGATAAAAACAACGGAAGTTAATGGAAAGATAATTAATGATACTTTAGAAAAAATTTCAGAAGAAGCTTTAGAGAATTCAAGTTGCAGATTATTTCCAAAAGGATCGATTGTCATTGCAATGTATGGTCAAGGGAAAACTAGAGGACAAATTGGAATTTTAGGAATTGAGGCCGCAACAAATCAAGCTTGTTGTGTTTTGAAGCCAAGCAATAAAATGAATTTTCAATTTCTTTATTACACTTTATCTATGTTATATGATGATTTAAGAAGTTTAGGTAGAGGTGGAAATCAACCAAATCTAAATTTAGGATTATTAAAAAACTATGAATTAATTAATCCTCCAATCAACCGCCAAAACCAATTCGCAGACAGAGTAGAACTTATAGAAACCCAAAAACTACAAGTTCAAGAAGCGTTGGCAAAAAGCGAGGAATTGTTTCAGAGTTTGTTACAACAGGCGTTTAAGGGAGAGTTGAATTAAAAAAAATCAAAAAGAGATGAACAATACGATTACATTAAAAGCTATAGGAGAAGAAGATTTTTTAAACAATCATTTCTTCATTCCTTCCTATCAAAGAGGCTATCGCTGGACAGACAGAGAAGTATCTGATTTATTGAATGATATTCAAGAATTTCATAATAAACGAAACAAAGAAGAAGGTGAATTTTATTGTCTCCAGCCTATTGTTGTAATTAATAGAGACGGCAATTGGGAAGTAATTGATGGACAACAAAGACTTACAACTCTGTTCATTATTTTAACTTATTTGGGTGAGGCAAAAAAAATTCTATTTCCAAGTTCTAAACTGTATTCTATAGAATATGAAACTAGAGAAAAAGATGGTTTTAGTAGTAAAGCATTTTTAGATCAGCTCAAAAACACAACTGAAATTGATAAAACTAATTCTGATTTTTATCATATGAGCCAAGCCTATCTAACTGTTAAAACTTGGTTTGAGAAACCGGGTGTAAATGTTGGAGATTTTTTAAATACATTATTAAAAACAAATTTTCAAGATGACGTAGATATTGCTAATAATATCCGTTTTATATGGTATGAAGTTACTGAAGAGGTGCAAAAACCAATTGAGATATTTACGAGATTAAATATGGGAAAAATTGCTTTAACCAATGCTGAACTGGTCAAAGCTTTGTTTTTTATAACTGATAAAGACGAAAATACAAAAAAGAGACATCAGTTACAAATGGGTTACGAGTGGGATCAGATTGAAAATGCATTACAAAACAAAAACTTCTGGTATTTTCTAACGTCATCTCCTTACAAAGGATCTAATCATATTGAATTGATTTTTAATTTGATTGCTGATAAATATGTCAATTTAACAACGGTTGACAGTAAATATAAGGATGACAAATTATATACCTTTTATGTGTTTAATGACTTAATTGTAAATAAATTAGTACCAATTATTACCTCTGCAACTGTTGAAACTGCAAAAACCTTCCTTTGGGATGAAATCAAAACATATTACCGTCAATTTTTAGATTTTTATAATCATAATGAATATTATCATTTAATAGGTTATTTGATTCACTCAAGTAAAAATACTATAGCGGATATTCTTTCTTTGGCTGAAAACGAGACCAAAACGGAATTTGAAGAATCCTTGAAAAACCTTATTAGATCGCAATTTAAGCTTGAATTAAAGGAATTATCATATGACAATTATGATGAAACGCATAGAGCACTATTGCTTTTTAATGTTATTTCCACAATGAAAAGTAATTACAATCGATTTCCTTTTGAAAAATTTGAAGAAGAGAATTGGAGTTTAGAACATATACATGCTCAAAATTCAGAAGGTTTAAAAAAAGAACAAAAACGTTTATTGCTTATAGAGCAACAAGTCTATTTTGCAAAAAAAGATACTACTCTTTTTGATAGAATAACTCAATTACTTGGAAAAACCATTGTAAACGATGCCGAATTTAACGACTTGCAAAATGAATTATTTTCTAAATATTCAGACAAAAGTATCGAGCATTCAATTCAAAACATGGCATTATTAACTAGAAATGATAATTCATCATTGAACAATAACATTTTTCCAATTAAAAAAGATAAAATAAAAGAATTAGACGAAAAAGGTTCTTTTATTCCTATTGGAACTAAAAATGTTTTTATGAAATATTACTCTAGTAATGTAGACCAAAATGTGAGTTGGAACACTGAGGATCAAGATGCCTACTATATAGAGTTAGAAAAAACATTAAAAAATTATTTACCAAATAACACCAACGGAAATGAAAACTAGTTTTTGGGAACTTATATCGAACAACAAAATTGAAATACCGATAATCCAACGTGATTACGCACAAGGAAGGGCAGAAGAAAGCAGAATTGCTCGCACTTTTATAAATAAATTAAAAAGCAGATTACTATCAAATGAAAAACTAAATTTAGATTTTGTATATGGTAAAGTTGTAGATGCTAAGTTAGTACCACTTGATGGACAACAACGTTTAACGACACTCTTTTTACTTCATTGGTATATTGCAACAAAAGAAGGTCAGAATACTCCAGAAATAAAAAATATTTTAGCAAACTTTAGTTACGAAACAAGACCAAGTTCTCAAGATTTTTGCAAAAAAATAGTAACCGATGGAATTGCTCAAATTGACAATAGTAAACTGCTAAGCTTACAAATTGAAGATCAAAAATGGTTCTCATTGTCATGGAAATCAGACCCTACCATAAAAGCGATATTGAATATGTTGAATATTATTCAAGAGCATTTTTCAGATACTGACAGTTTAGTTTTTGACAAGCTTTTTGGTACTGAAAGTTTGATTACATTCAACTATTTACCTTTAGACAAATTCAAATTAACGGATGAATTGTATATAAAAATGAATTCAAGAGGAAAACCTTTGACTGAATTTGAAAACTTCAAAGCTAACTTTTCTTATTATTTGGAAATAGATGAAAAATCTAAATTAGATAATGAGTGGTATGATATTTTTTGGAAACTAGAAAGCTCAAAATCTACATTAGAAATTAAAAAAATAGACAATCAATTTTATAATTTTTTCTCAAACATAACATTAAATTTTTATGTAGAAGAAAACGATGTTGATAAAAATTTTCTAGACAATTTTTACCTATTCAATCATTATGAAGCTGTTTTTAAGGATTTGAATCAACCAATAAAAGACATAAAATTAATTTTAGATGCTTTAAAATCATATACAGACGACGAGGTGTATTTTAACGATTTTATCAAATCTACAAATATAACTTATTGGGAGCGTTTACGATTTTATGCTGTAACAAGGTTTTTCATAAAACAAGGAGCACTTTCTACAACTAATAAAGAGATATATCACAATTGGATGCGTTTGTGTAGAAATTTGATAAACAACACTCTTATTCAAAGTCCATCTGAGTTTTATACCGCTATCAGATCAATTAAACAGCTAAGCGAAGGATTGAATGATATATACCATCATATTTTATCAAAAGATTTTGTTCAGGGTTTTATCAAAAACCAACAGGAAGAAGAGCGACTAAAAGCAGAACTCATTTTGAAGCCAAATACCGATTGGCAAAATCAAATTGAAAAAATTGAAAACCATCCTTATTTTGATGGACAAATTGGATTTATTCTAAATTATTCAAAAGAATATGGAGAATATAGTATAGATAAATTCCGTAACTATTCCTTGTTATTAAGTACTTTATTTACCGATTATAAAGGAAATAAAGATTATCTATTTCAAAGGGCACTAACCTCTTTGGGATATTACATAGTTGATATTAGTAGTAGTAAAACATTTTGCAATTTTGAAACTGGTCTCCGTGCTAAAGCAGACAATTGGAGAAAAGTTTTTAATGATGATAAAAAAAATCTTGTTTTAAAAAGTTTGTTAGACCAAGTTCAATTTGAATCTTTAGAAAATGATCTAAAAGCAATGATCGAAAATTATTCTGAGAATGATTGGAAAAAAACTTTTATAGACAATCCAAAAGTACTAGATTTTTGCTCCAATTATCAAATTAAGAAGAATGGAGAGAAAATATATTTAGCAAGAAGCACGGCCAATAATTGGAAAAGAAAAGCAGAATTGTATACTTATGATATGTATTCAACACATTTTGAGAACAAACCTTTAGCCCCATTTAATAGAATAGTCTATTTTGAAACAGTTGATGAACCATGCATTTTTATAGAAAACTGGTTTTATGAAAAACATAATTTTGCTTTAGACATCTATTTTGATGAAGTTTTTTCTATTAGCTTTTATGATCGATATGAAAATGAGTATCCTGAAGAAGTAAATAACATTTTAGTTGAATTTAATTTTGAAATAAGAAATTCTAGATATCATTTAAAAACAACGATAAAAGACAAACAAGATTTTTTTAATTTAATACATTCGATTTGTAAAAAATTAGAAGCAATAAAATTAAAAAGCAGAAAAGAAATTGAACAAATGGAACTTTAACGAATAAAAAGCTATTTTAGTAGCATCAAGTGAAGCCTATGCAAACCAACTTTAGTTTTCTTCAAAAAGAGTTTCCTGAAATCTACAAAGAAGTTCAAGAAGCCGAAAAAAACACTTTCACAGCACCCCGCTATGCGGCACTGTTGTGCAGAAGTACCTTGGAGAAAACCATATTCTGGTTGTATAAAAATGATGATGATTTAGAGTTACCTTATGACACTAAGCTAGGTGCTTTATTACACAATGATAGCTTTAAAGCTATTCTCAAACCAAGTATGTTGGTAGAGCTAGATGTTGTCCGCTTATATGGTAACAATGCCGCTCATGGTAAAACCGTACGAGCTTTAGAAGCTTTACAATCATTAAAAAACACCTTTCGCTTTTTATCTTGGCTAAGTAAATATTACAGCGAAACCAATCCCGATATTACATCATTTGACGAACGTTATATTCCCTATGGAGATACCAACGATAAAAATAGTAAGCAGTTACAAGAATTGGCTGCAGTCATCGAAAAAGAGCGGGAAGAAGCTAAGCGTTTAGAAAAAAAACAACAACTTCTAGCTGAAGAAAACGAGTCACTTAAAAAGCAATTAAACGACCAAAAACAGTTAATTGCTGAGCGTAAAGAAAATAGAAGTCAGGAATTTACTTTTGAGGAAGCCATTCCCGAATTAACATCAGAACATCAAACCCGATTAGTATTAATTGATTTATTACTTAAAGAAGCAGGCTGGGACAACCTTCGTAATGGCACAGAATTAGAATATGAAGTGATTGGAATGCCTTTAACTACTAATCCAACAGGAAAAGGATTTGTAGACTATGTTTTATGGGATGATAATGGCAAACCATTGGCTGTTATAGAAGCCAAAAGCACGTTACACGATGCCCGAAAAGGCAAACATCAAGCTACTTTATACGCGGATTGCTTAGAAAAAAAGACAGGCCAGCGCCCAATCATTTTTTATACAAATGGATTTCAAACACATCTTTGGGACGACCAATTTTATCCCGAGCGATTGGTTCAGGGGTTTTATACCAAAGAAGAACTACAAATACTTATCAGACGCCGTCACGAGCGTCAGGATTTAAGAAACTTTGTCGTAAATACGAGTATTATTGAAAGACCTTATCAATTAGAAGCCGTAAAACGTGTTGCTGAAACATTGGTCACTACTCAACATAATGCATTAAGAGGCAAAAATAGAAAAGCATTACTGGTAATGGCAACTGGCAGCGGAAAAACCCGAACCGCAGCAGCTATTGTAGATATGTTTACCAAATGCAACTGGGCAAAAAGAATCTTATTTCTTGCTGATAGGAATGCATTAGTTACTCAAGCCAAAAATGCTTTTAAAGAACATTTATCCCATCTTTCGGCAGTTGATTTAACCAAAGAAAAAGAAGAATTGGGAACTCGTGTTGTGTTTTCTACTTACCCGACGATTCTAAACAAAATTGATTCATTAAAAAATGAAGACGAACGCTTTTATGGTATTGGACATTTTGATGTAATCATTATTGACGAAGCCCACCGTTCGATTTATCAAAAATATCAGGCAATATTTGATTATTTTGATTCAATATTAGTAGGTCTTACGGCTACGCCAAAAAAAGACATCGATAAAAATACCTATAGTCTTTTTGAAATTGAAGATGATGTACCAACATTTTCTTACGAATTAGATCGCGCTGTTTCCGAAAAACATTTAGTGCCTCCAAAATCATATAAAGTACCCGTTAAATTTCCACGAAAAGGAGTGAAATATTCGGAATTAAGTGAAAAAGACAAAAGACGTTATGAAGAATTATTTGGTGTACCTGCTGACGAAAAAGAAACTGGAATAGCCGAAATATCCAAAACACAAATCAATTCTTTTTTATTTAATAATGATACCGTTGATACCGTTTTAGATTATATAATGCGCTTTGGACAACGTGTGGAAAGTGGTGACAAATTAGGTAAAACTATCATTTTTGCTAAAAATCACACTCATGCCATTTTTATAGAACAACGCTTTAATAAAAACTATCCTGAATTTGGTGGTACCTTTTTAAGGGTCATCGATAATTATGAAGATAAAGCACAAGATTTACTGGAAAAATTCTGCTACTTCAAAGGTGATGATTTAGAACCACAAATTGCCGTTTCAGTAGATATGATGGATACCGGTGTAGATGCACCGAGAGCCTTAAATTTAGTATTTTTCAAAGAAGTAAAATCCTATTCCAAATATTGGCAAATGATAGGAAGAGGTACGCGCAAATGTCCGAATATTTTTGGTCAAGGATTAGATAAAGAGTTCTTTTTAATCTTTGACATTTGTGGTAACTTTGAGTTTTTTGAAGAATTTCCTAACGGTTATGAAGGCTCAACAGCTAAACCCTTATCACAACAATTATTTGAAGGACAGTTAGAAATTATAACTACAATTCAAAACAGTCAAGAAGTTACTGAAAGTGATGAATTAATAGCAAAAGAATACACCAATGCTTTACATCAAAAAATCATAGAACTAGATCAAAGTCGATTTGAAGTAAAAAAGCACTTGGAGTTTGTTCTTAAGTATAGCAAAAGAGAAAACTGGAATAGTTTAAACCAATCAGATATTTTAGATATTCAAACGCATCTATCACACTTGATTGCCTATACAGAAGACAAAGATGAGTTTGCTAAACAATTTGACAGGTTAATTTACCAACTGCAACTAGCCTTACTTAAACAATCGAAAAGACAAGTTTCACTGATACAAAATATTTCTAATATCGGAGAATTATTATTTGTAAAAAGAAATATTCCTGCTGTTGGTCAGCATATTGAAACAATCAACAAAATTAAAACTGCTGAATATTGGTCAACTATTTCTTTGGATAAATTAGAGCAATTAAGAACAGAGTTAAGAGGATTAATTCAGTTTTTAAAAGATGATGATAAAGTAAAGCCTGTTTATTCTGATTTTGAAGATGAACTAATTGAAGCCAATGTTAAAGAAACAGATATTTTAGCCAGCTACAAACGTCTGCAAAGTTATAAAGATCGTGTTGAGTCATTTATACGAAAAAACAGAACACACTTGGTGATTGATAAATTGTATAAAAATATTCCAATCACACCTTCAGAATTGGAGCTACTCGAACAATTCTTAATGAAGGAAGCTGAAAGTAAAGAACGATTGTTCGAAGAATATGAAGAACAGCCTTTAGGAATGTTTGTTAGAAAGATTTTAGGCTTGGATATTGAAGCAGCCAACAAACATTTTGCCACTTTTATTCAGGAAGAAAATTTGAATGCCAATCAAATTACTTTTGTAAATACCATCATTGATTATCTTAATAAAAATGGAATTCTTGACACCAAAATGCTAACTCAAAGTCCATTTAATACCGAAAATGACAATGGTATAATTGGCATTTTTCAAGATGAAGACGACAAAATTCATAAAATAATCAATTTACTAAAAGTGGTTAATCAAAATGCTTTAATTGGTTAATTAGTCCATAAAATCAGAAACTTTATTACTGTGCACTTATATTGCACAAAGAGTACTTTTCTTTGCAGAAGTAAACTTTAAAACTGATATATAATGACTAAAAGGTATGACGAATTAATTCAAAAAATCAATCAAAGGACCAATCCCGATTCTTTCACAATGAAAGCATTATTCGCTGAAGAAAATGTTACTTCATTACTGTTTGAAAATAAAAAATTAAAAACAGCTGAAGTATATGTTTATGTACAAAAAGCGATGAAAGGTGTTGCTCAAGAATACACAAACAATAGTAAAACGGCAGCAAATCAGGTAGAAGAACATTTAAAACGTAGTCACAGTTCAGAGGTGCATTTTGAAAGGCAAGGATCAGTGATGACCAATACCCACATTCTTAAAGATAATGATATTGATTTAGTACAGATTACCAATAAATCTAAAGGGGTTGATCATATCGGTCTTAAAAACACTCTTGCAAATCCTAATACTTTAAATTCTATTGAGTATAAAAATCTAAAGAAACATTCAGAGGATTTTTCACAATATGAAGGCAATCAATTAACTGATCTTAAAAATATTAGAAAAAAATCCGAAGAAGTCTTGGCCTCTACCTATAAAGAGGTTGATGTTGAAAAGGTTAATTCAATTTATGTTCAAGTTAGTTCACCTAAAAGAGATGTTGATGTAGTTACTGCAACATACTATAAAGGTGTTGATTATATGAAAACTAATCGTGATTATCGAAGAGGGATACAAATCTACAATAAAGAATTACACAAGCTTTCAAATGTAGATTATCCATTTTGGAGCATAAAACGTATCAATGAAAGAAGCATTCTCACTAATGGTAGATTGAAAAATATGATTCGTTTTATTAAAAACGTCAAATTTGATTGTGATAATATTGATAATAAAGGAGCAATCAGAAGCTTTCATATTAATGCAATTTGTTTCAATATCGATGTAGCAAAATATCAATATGCTCACTTTTTGGAACTTGTTACAGTAATTAATGACGAATTAATTCGAATTTTAATTGATAAATCGTATAGAGACAATATCAAATCAGTTGATGGTACTGAAACAATTTTTGAAAAAGATTGTGATAAAAAACTTCAAGAAATTCGCTTTTTACAGGCGGAAATTAATCAAATTATAATCGATTTAAACCTTCTTAATAAACAACTTATATAATGAAAAAATTACAAAATTCTCTTTTAGATTTAGCTACCAGTAATATCAAAATTTTCACCTATTTAAGTTATCTCTTAAATACTATTACCGCTATAATTATTATTTTTTGGTTATTAAAAAAAGCCATACCTAAATTTGAAAATATTGATTTAGAAGCTTTAGTTACTATAGTTTCGTTTTTTGCTGTGACATTAAACCAACTAAACAGAAAGCTTTTTGAAAGAACAGAATATTCACCAGCTGATGTATTGGCACTTGGGTATGTAAATAATTTTCTTTTACCGGTGATAACACAATTAAAAGAAGATGGAATAAAAAATCCAAATTTATGTATTTACAAACCAAATAAAATCAATGAACTTGAAGCTAGTAATATTGATGTAATAAAAGCAGATCTGCGTAACAAAAAATATTTATTACAAGAAGTTAAGTTAAATCTGAAGCAAGCTAGAGCTAGGGATATTTTAACAATTCAGAAAAATGAAAACAAACAAATTTATTTTGATTTTCCAAATACACTTTTGTCTTTATTGAATTATATAGATTATAAAGCAGAATCTAAACCTAATACTTCGCCAGACAAATTAAAAACAGAATTAGGTATTGGTCTAATCACTAAATTTTACAAAAAAGTAGAAGAACTTACTAAAGAAAAAAGAATTTACGAAAATATTAAATTTTGTGATGGAGATTTAAATTTGTTTTAGTCTTTACATTTCATTTTAGATACATTTGGTTCTTAACACAATGAACAGTATTAAAAGTACCAAAGTATAAAATAATAAAAAGTTGCTCTGATTATTTATAATGAATTGTTTCTATATTTAAGGCAGAAAATGCCTGACATTTATCAGACTTATCCACCCAATTAGTACAGTTAATCTAGTTGTGTCAGATATCTTTAGTAAAATTTCAAATTATTAATTAAATTTTTGAGAAACATGAGTGTAATTTTATATAATTTGGAAAATTCAATGCGCAAAAATAAGTTTTGGAATAACTACCGTTCATTTTGCAATGATTTATATCAGGAAGACATCGATATTGATTGTTTTGTAGCTCTTTTACCAAAGATATTTAAGCAAATTGAAAAAAACGCTCTATCGTACCAAATCTATGATGCAGTAAGTAAACTTTCTGAATTCCAGCCCAATAAAGGTATTGAACTATTCAGTAAACTGATAAAAATTGAGAATAAGGAAGTATTGACACTAGTCCCAAGCACTTTGGATGGAATAAGTAAATCAAATACCGAATTCAATAAATTTAAAGAAGCCAAGTTTTTATTAGAAAATAAATTGGACGAATTAAAAAAACAGGGATATGCTTTTTTGATAACTTTTAAAGAAGAGGAATTAAACCAAAACCAAGATTTTAGGGGATATATCTATAATTTGATTAAAACTGATATTAAGAATAGTATTACAATATTTTTTAGCTATATTATTAGAGTGCTCGGAAAATTTATCAAGGTTTTACCAGAAGCTAAAGAGAATTTAATTTCATTATCAAAGTTAGATTCCCAAGAGGTTCTATATGAAATTACCAGACTTCTTAGCTACGAATTGAAATATTCAAATAATCCCGAAATCTATGAAATACTCCTGTTTAATCTTAAAACAATTGATCCCAAATATCACAATATTATCAGTTTATTAAATCATTTAGTGTTTCAAAAGTTTGTAATTGATAGTCCTGAACTAATAGATAGATTCTTGAAAGAATGGTTATTATTTGACAAAAAAAGGGCAGGAGAAATCATTAAATTCAGTAATACTTTCGAGGAACTACATTCAAAAAACAGCAATTATTTTAAAAAAATGGTCTCCTCTTGGCTTAATACTGATGATCCTGTTTTTCATAAAGCTATCAGCAAATTAATAATGGAAGCCCCTCACTATGAGTTCAAAAATCTAGAATTAGATGAGAATTATCTTGGTCAGCTTAATTACAAAGAAATTCAGTTCATTGTAATAAAAATTGTTGGATATATTTACTTTAAAGAGCTTATACGTTCGTCAATATTTTCAATACTAAAAGTAAAAATTGATGATGTGGATTGTGTTAATTTTATAAAATCCATTTTCAATGAATATATAGTATTCAATTATCCTTCTACAATTGAATATCTTGAAGAAGAGAAAAAAAAATCTTCTAAAAAAGTCCAAAAAGTAGTCAACGAAATAATAGAAATCAACAAAGAGTATTTTGAAAAAATTAATCAGCTGGACTTCATAAATGAATTCAATCCATCAGACAAAAGGCTTAAAATTTATAATGGCATTCATCAAAAGGAGTTCCAAATAAAACTAAAAGAAACCACTGATAATAAACATTCTTTTTTAAATATGTGTAAAAACATTCAGCTTAGGACAGGAAAAGGGATGTTTTCTAAACATGAAGGCATATATACGGAAAAAACAGAAATGTCTCGAATTCAATCCAGTGCTGAACTTCCTAGAGGAGAATTTATAGATGCTATTGGACAAGAAAAACTCAGGACAATCTATCGAAATTATACAAGAGAAATATGAAATTTGTTTTAAAAGAATATTTGGAATTACTAAAAGAAGATGGTGAATTAGATTCATTAATTACAGATCTTCTTTTTAGTATGAATATAATCCCTATTTCCAAGCCTCAAAGAGGAAGACAGTTTGGAGTGGATATTTCTGCTATTGGTGTTGATGAGGATGGAATTAAAAAGGTATTTTTATTTGCAGTCAAACAGGGTAATATTACCAGAAATATCTGGGACACTAACCCAACTTCTATAAGACCGACTCTAAACGAGATTTTAGATTTTTACATTCCAAAAGTACTTACGAAAAGTCAAAATGTATTACCCAAAAAAATCATTGTGGCTACGAATGGTGTTCTGGAGCAAACAGTACAATTTAACTGGAATAGTTATCGAGATGAAAATACCCAACCTAATAAAATTGAGTTTGATTTTTGGGGTATTGACCAAATAGCATCCGATATTGACAAATACTTGTTACCTGAACAGATATTTCCAAATGATTTTAAAATATTACTGCGCAAAACCCTTGCTTTCATTGATTTAGAAGATTACGATTGTAATCATTATTACTTATTGTTAGAAAAGCTATTTGAAAGCAAAACTGCTAAGAAAAAAGAAATTCTCAAAATATTAAGAATTGTTCGGGTATGTTTCAGCGTAATCCATAAATGGTCAAAGGATGCCCAGAATTTAAAACAATCCATTATAGCTTCAGAGCGAACTCTATTGTTGACATGGAATTGGATACGGGAAAATGATTTATTAAAGAATAATTATGTCTTAGACGAGTTTTATAATATCCATAGTTTAAAAATCACTATTGGCCGTGAATATTTTCTAAAAATTAGAGAACATTTGTATATTAAACACAGTTTGTTCAAATACTCCCGAAATCAATTAGAATATTCCTTAACTATTTGGGAACAAATAGGGATCCTAAGTTCCATAGCATTATCAGAAGTAGCTGAAGGTCAAATTCAATCAGCAATAGGTAACACTGATTATGCAAATACTTGCTTTTCTAATGCAAATGAATATGTCATAGGATTAAAATTCTTAATTTCTTATAATCCCCCATCTAAGTATCCAGAATATGATGAGCATTTGATAGAAATCTCCTTAGCATTAATCCTTATGCACAAGGCTAAAGAATTTGAATTTGCAAAAAAATGGATTGCTGATATAATTTTAGGTTTAAATGACTCTTTCAAATTAAAAAAATTTATTCCTCTATTTAGAACTGATTACGAAGAACTCGCAAACATACATTTAGGCAATAGTATTTCGGAGCCACATTCCTCTATGTTACTTCCCTTATTAGCCGAATGGGCTGTAATTTTAAATGAACCAGGACTTTATGATTTAGTAAAAAAAATGATCTCTGAAAACTATCCAGAAATTGATTTGCAGATTTGGTTTCCTGAATCCACTTCAGAAGACTTTTTATATACCACCAATATGAGTAGAAAAAGTGGACATGCAAAATGCTCGATTGAATTATATGATGACGTTGAAAAATATAAAAAGGAAATGCTTGAAGAAAAGACATTATTTTGTGAGGAAAAAGAGTTCTCAATCTTCTCACAATATTTCTATTATTTAGGTTATTTATCATCAAGACATTATCGCTCAAACTTATTGCCTTTATTTTGGAGAGAATTTTTAAACTGACGACTTATCATTACTTTTCCAAGAAAACCTCGTCCGCTCTCACTGTTGTCAATTCCTTTTTTACATGAAGTTTAATGGTTTTTGTCCATCTTATTGTTTGTTATTAATATTTCACATAAAGTATTCCTAAATAAAAAAATGAGACCTATCAAGTCTCATTTTTTGAATTATTTTGTTTTCTATATAGTTTATTTTCCTTTTAGTAGTTTTTCCAAATACTCGACTTTGTCTTTTTCTGCCTGCACTAAACGTTCGTACAACTCAACTACTTTATCAAGAGGGTTAAATGTGCATTGATGATTATGACCAAATGCACCCTGACTATTACTGAAATCAGTATCAGTAAAGGTATTGAAATAATTAATCATAGCTTCTTCCGAAAAGTTTTTTATTGCTTCTGTGGTCACACCAAGAGCTTTTGCAACTTCAATTAATTTTTCTTCTTCAATTGTTTCACTTGCTTCGATATTAGAAACAGACTGCTGACTAACACCAATTGCAGTAGCAAGGGCTTCTTGCTTCATACCTTTTAGTTCTCTAATTCGGCTGATATTTCTGCCAATATGTTTTGGTTTTGTTGCTGTGTTCATAACTCAAAGGTATTTAAAAATCATTTAAAAAAAAGGCTTTGGTAAAAAACAAGTCTGCTTTTGTGAGATACAATTCCCAGTAGTTCGGTACGGTACAATCTATTGCTTACTTGCTGTGTATTTAAACAAAAATACAATTTTTCGGATAAGTTTTAACTAAAAAAGCAAAATTATGAAAACTTCAAAAAAACTTTCATTTCCAAAACTCGAAAACGAGTTTTTAGAAAATATTCTTCGACAATTAGTAAATCAGTATTCTGTAGTTCAGATATTTTTTACTAAACAAGAACTTTCTTTAAACTCACATCTTGTAATTAATCTCGAAAAAAAGATAGATGCTGAACAGCTACAAATGACTAAATGGGTGAAAAAAGTTAAAAATTTCTATCAGATCGATGTCTATTTCATTTATTCAGGAAAGCTTCGACATCGAATGTCTATGGGTCATCCATTTATTGAATTTTACTGTTATGATTCGGCTCTTATCTACCAAAATGAAGACTCTGTAAATCCGCTAATTATTACGAGAGATTGGGGAAAATATAAGAAAAAGTTTAATGAGTTTGTAGAATGCTTTTATCACGACCACGACCTTTACAAGGTACAAGTTCAGAATATCATTTCAGAAGGTTTCTCAAACAGTGTTTTTACTTCATATGCAAGAGTAATCGAATATGATCTTGAATATTTAGAAGAGCTATATTCGGGAAATACTTCTACTTCGCTGAATTTAAATGACAGAATCAATAACTTAATCCAATACATTCCTGAGATTCAAAAATACTTTGTGAGGAACAGCCACAACAAATATTATCTTACTGATCTGTTTGTAAAAGCGAAAGAAGCAACTGCCGATGATGATGTAATATATAGAAATGAAATGTATAAAGCAGTTGGAATTGTTGAACAAAGTCTCTATCGATTGATCGAAGAACGCTTTGGAGAACTTAAGAAATTAATAAAAAAAAGATATTTTGAAAAGAGAGAAGTGTCATTTCAAGTTGATGAAAAACCTAAAAATATTATTCTTGACTTAGCCATCGAAACCATATTAAAGTCCTTTAAAGTTGAGCAGATCTACTTATATCATCAAATAGTGTACGGTGAAAAAACAACCTATTATCTACTGATAATAGGTAATGGTATAGGTAATGAAAAATTGATATCAATCATTCAATCCCTGAAAAGTAAAATGGTCGGAAAATATGATTTTGTTTTGATAAGTCATAACCGCAACTGGATTCAAAAGAGCCTGTATCAGTGTCAGAGTTTTTTTTATAATATTATACAAGATAAATACCTGATATATTCATCCAGCCCATACCACCCAGAATTTCATTGGGAGGTTCCTCACAATCCTTACCATGCTGATTTGTATTTTTATTATAAATCAGCCAAAGATAGTGCTTTACAATTTTGTGCGGTTGTCAATAATACTAAAGAGAATTACTGCGGTTTAGATGCTCTTTTTACATTATTTTTCCTGTCCTTTTGCAGAACATATATTTTCGTTAAAACCTTCTACTTACCTCATTATCTGTCAAGTCAAGCATTGTGGGAACTGTGTATTTATGCAGATGCGGACATAAGAAAATGCAATTATTTGACAGAACAGTTCTGGACTGATTTCTTTCCTTATTTAGATAAGCATATGAACCTTTATCATAAGTTATCAATGCTCAAAAAAAATGAAGTTGATCAGATGACTGTTATTGTTGAGAAACTGATGTATGAATTAGATAATTTGGTTATTGAAGGAAGGTTACTCACAAATTTTGAGCAAGACTGATTAATAAATATTTAATAAAATTAATCGATTTAAAATAAAAATCATGGAAACAAATGAAATTGAAAAGCTTGAGACCATTAAAAGATTAACTTCCAATTGTCTCAGTACGTTGAGACCAGTTAATGATAAAAGAAAGATTCATAGTGCTGAAATAAAAGTATATGATTATTATGAACTTGCCTCAGTTATTAGAAATCTAATGAAGTTATGTATAGTGGCTCTGGATCATGATGGCGCTGAAGTTCCTAATACTATCGAAAATAAGTCGATCGATGTTGGGCTTATTCTTGGGATTGCTTTGCAGTTATTTCCAATTGATGAATTCGAATTGCTAAATGAAATAAGCATATTATTTCCTGCCGATTCTAAAAAGGAACATGAGATTATTAATAAGTAACAATCACATTGTTAACTAACCTACGTCCAATTCTAATTTTAATAAAACGCCGACTTTGGAGGCGTTTTCCGGCCCCTGCAAGGGCAAGTGGTTTTGAGATGCTGAATTCATTTCAAGCATCTCAAAACACAACTTGCTATTTTCCTGCGAAAATATTATTTGATATGGTTTTAATTGAAAGGGCTTGATGCCCTTTTTTTGATATGGCGAAACTGGAAGGTAAATTAATTTAAAAAGCGTTCGATTTCAAATCTCAGACCAGTATAATCATCGAAGTATTAGGATTATGATTGTTTATCACACTCAAGTTTGGAAATCAAACTTACCTAATTATGTATTTACGTATTTACGCCTGTCAACCCATAAGCATAAAGCTATGTAGCCACGCACTACTTTACAAAAGTAAATATGTAAGCATAGTTGTTGATAGCTACAGATTGGAATATATACATATGCTTTTAAAACTGTATTTATGTACATACGCTTTTACATATAAATATGAATGTGAACATGAGTAAATATTTAAGCTTTCAAATATTGCTGTATGTGCATATGTAAAGCCATAAATATAAATGCAAAAGAAAACAGAAAAACCGGAAAAAAGAAAAAGAAAGCAATTTCACAGGGCTGGCAGTAAGCTTAGCAAAAGGAAACGGAATAAGTCCCGTAGGGGTGGATTGTGAGGAACGAGCAAGACATTATGCCGTAGTCTTTTGCTAAGGTTAATGCCTGGCCTAACTTCGTTTTCTTTTTCTTTATTTGTTCGTAAGAATGGCTTATAGTCTAAAAACTAAATCCAGTGGTAGGGTTTATCCTTACGGTTAAGATAGCAGTACATCTCTTCCTTTTTAAGTTCAGGAAACAATTTTAAAGCCTTGTCAATGGCATAATTAGGAAGAAAATAAATTTCGTCACGAATCGCTTTTATCACCTTTTCAAGGCCGTAGAAACGAACAATTTCGTCGATTTCTTCCTGTCCTCCACGCTCTACGATACGGGCAATAATAGTTTTGTAGGCTTTCTCAAAGTCCATTGCATCTATGTCGAAATCCCAAAAAAATACTGGGTTTAGATTTGGGATTGCCTTATTTTTTTTAACTCTTGCCATGAAGTAAATATACGATTTTTTAACTACTTATTCAAACGCTTAGCGTCTAAATCCACGTCCTTTATTGGGTGGAGGAATTTGATTTTTTGATTCAGAAAATAAAATGGAAGGATTGAAAACTGCTTTTTTCAGTCGCTGGGTCATTTTGTTCCAATTGGTTTCTTTGCCTTTCAGGAGTTTGACTTTTTCTTCTTTGTCTATATTCCTGTGATCCATTAATGCAAGAGCTGCCAGTCTCGGATTTCCATTATATTTGTTTTGGTAAGCTTCTAAATAGGTCTTAAGGGGATGGTGTTCCAAAAGAAAATGCATATCTACAAAGTCTTTTATTCTTGTTCCGTTTTGAAATATCGCATGAAGCTTCATGGCACCGATGTCATATAAAGAGACCAGCCGTATTCCTTCTTCATTCTGAACAGGTTCCTGCCATGGATATTTATGGGCGAGAATGTCTACCTTGACACAGCCTATATCCAAAAGCATTGTATTTTCAAGAATCTGCCTGATCTTTACCGAGTGTTGATTTCCTAAATGGGTAAGTATGGCTTGCTCGTCAAAATCATTCGTGGTGAACAGATCCAAATCGATGCTTAATCTATGGCCAATCATTAGGCTGAGAGCTGTTCCTCCTACAAGGTTAAAATCTTTCAATTTTTCATCTTTCATGAGTCTTTGAAGAAGTTCCCACATCTCTTTGGTAACTGTTTCTTTGTAGAGCATAATTTCACGTTTTTCATGAAATTAATCCCGAAAGCGAGGCACTCTTTGAAAGTGTCCTGTCGTGGCTTTACTTGACGGAAGTTGTCCTTAAGGCGAAAATCCATATGCGGAAATAATAGGCCAAATGCTTCCATATCCACCAATATTTAGATGTCATTACTAATAATAAAATATATTGGTTTTAAAATTCTTTAAACGAAACCAGTAATAATAGTTATGGAAAGCAACGGCAAAACCACGCCACATAAAGGAGGCAGGCATCCCAAGAAAGATCCCGCCGTTCACCGCTATTCCATAAGCCTTACGGCTGAAGAAAATGCACGTTTCCTTTCCCTCTATGAAGCCTCACGCATGGATATAATGGCACATTTTATTACCGCATGTGTTTTCCAAAAAGGCATTACGACCGTAACGATTGACAAGGCAACCATGGATTACTATATGCGTCTGACTACCTTATTCGGCCAGTTCAGGGCTATAGGAACAAATTATAACCAAGTGGTAAAAATACTGTACCGCAATTTTTCAGAGAAAAAAGCCGCAGCCTATCTCTATAAACTGGAAAAACAAACTGCTGAAATGGCGGTGTTATGCCAAAAGATTATTCAGCTAACCGAGGAGTTTGAAGCAAAACACCTGAAAAAATGATAGCTAAAATTGGAAGAGGGAGTAATCTATATGGTGCACTGGCATACAATCAGCTCAAAGTGGAAAAAGGAAGCGGGCAGGTTTTGTATACCAATAAGATAATTGAAACTCCTGATGGCAGTTATGCCGTCGGTCAACTGTTGCGATCTTTTGAACCGTACCTATTGGCCAATCGAAAGACAGAAAAACCAGTATTGCATATATCGCTGAATCCTGATCCGAACGATAAGGTAAGTGATGAACAGTTTGAAGAGCTGGCGCAAAAGTATATGCAAGAAATGGGATATGGAGAACAGCCTTTTGTGGTATTCAAGCACACTGATCTTGAGCGGACCCATATTCATATCGTATCAGTTTGTGTGGATGAAGACGGCAAGAAAATATCCGACAAATTTGAAAAAAGGCGTTCGATGGATGTCTGTCGTGAACTGGAAAAAGAATACTGCCTGATATCGGCTATTGAGAAAAAACAAAATCCCCAAAATCAAATATTCATGCCTGTTGATTATAATGCTGGGGACATAAAGAGCCAGATGGCTTCGGTAATCCGTCATTTACCAAAGAACTATAAATTTGAGGGTTTCGGTGCCTATAATGCCCTGCTTTCACTTTTCAATATTGCCACCGAAGAAGTAAAGGGCGAATTTAATGGAATCACAAGGCAGGGACTGATATATTTTGCATTAAATGAAAAGGGAGAAAAAGCAAGCAATCCCTTTAAGGCTTCGCTTTTCGGTAAACAGGCAGGATATGTTCAGCTTCAACAACACTATGCCCAGTCCAAAGAATTGTTGAAAAATGAGCCATCCAAAGCTTTGCTTAAAACAACGATTGAAATGTCCTTTCAGGAGGCATCGGATGAAAGGGAATTCAAAAAACGGTTGTTGGAACGAAGAATTAATACCGTTGTAAGACGAAATGGCCAAGGGAGAGTTTACGGAATCACCTTTGTAGACCATAGTTCGAAATCCGTGTGGAATGGTTCACAATTAGGCAAAAACTTTTCGGCTAACGTTTTCAATGATTTGTGGAATAATGACAATAAAATGGATCAGCCTGCAAAGGGAAATGTTAATTCAAAGGACAAAATCACTATAGATGAAGAGATCAAAGAACCAAACAATCTGTTTGGCTTTTTGGTTAAGGAAGATCTGTCCTATAGCCACGAAGAAAGCAACTTTTTTAAATTCTTTGGAGGGTTATTATCCAATGCAAAAGCAGAAGACTATGATGAAGAATTATTTACCAACCAAATAAAAAATAAAGCCAGACGCAAAAAAAGATAGTGCATACAATCAATTTTAATCGCCAGCCTTCTTGTTGATTCACGACAGAGGAGTGATTCATCAAATTGGCTGTATCAACTATTTTTAAAAACAAAGACTGTCCCGACAATAAGGAGGGATTGTCTTTTTTTTTATATAACTGTTTTTAATATTGCTTTGAGACTAAAGCGGCCAAAGAGTTCCTTGGTGAGACTGTAGTTACTCTTAAGCCATCAGTGGTATTAAATTCATAGGCACATTAAGAATCATTGTTTTACCAAAAGGAAAAGGAGGTGCAGAATGAAACAGAATTTTATCAAACAGACTGATATAGAAGAATATATCTTGAAAAATTATGAAGATATAGAACGGGAAAAAGAACAAAAATTCGTAGATTTAATGATTGAAATTATTGTATCATTAACATTGAAAGAATTATATGAAGAGGGCGATTAGATATCTAAGATTTAGTCAGTTAGGGCAGAGTAATGGCTCGATTGAAAGACAGGAATTATACACAGACCAATATCTGCAATATAATAATATACAGTTGGTGGATTCCTTCATCGACCGGGGTAAAAGTGCCAAGACTTTTGACCGTCCAGATTTTATAAAATTACAGGCATTCATTGCCAAACATTATAAATCAGTGGATTACCTACTTGTAGACCAGCTTGACCG
The DNA here is from genome assembly GCF_004349155.1 of Flavobacterium sp. GT3P67. Taxonomy (NCBI): domain Bacteria; kingdom Pseudomonadati; phylum Bacteroidota; class Flavobacteriia; order Flavobacteriales; family Flavobacteriaceae; genus Flavobacterium; species Flavobacterium sp. GT3P67. The sequence continues at coordinate 174,020 of NZ_SMLF01000007.1, read as the reverse complement.
TTTCAGCAGGGATGCGGGTGAAGCTATGAGTTTGGTCAAACAATTCCAAAAAAAATACAGTATTCAGATTATCAGCGTGACCGAAGGGATAGTTTTTGATTATGATACACCGGGAAGCTTTTTCAGAGCAGGCTTGCAATTGTTGCTAGCTGAAGAAGACAATATCAACAGGAGTATAAAAGTGCGTGGCGGACTCTATACAGCCCGTGCAAAAGAAGGTCGCTTCCTTACTAGAGAAAAACCTTTCGGCTACAGCAAGGTTGGAGAAGGAAAACAGCGCCACCTTGAAGTAAATGAGATAGAAGCTAAAATTGTCAAAACAATTTATGATATGTATCTGCGTGATGTGCCGTTATATAAAATCAAAGAAATAGCTTATCAATCAGGTTTTGACAGGAAAGGAAACATGGCTATTGATCGTGTGCTGGCAAATCCTGTTTATGCGGGACTTGTAAGAGTTGAACCTTTCAAGGATTTGCCAGGGGGACTTTTCCCAGCCATTCATGAGCCAATAGTTGATAAGACGACATGGACAATGGTACAGTCCAAAATGAAGAAAGCTGATAAAGTAAAGGTAGTTATCGATGATGAAATACCGCTACGGGGCGTTGTAAAATGTCATTGTGGAAGTCCGCTTACAGGTGCACCTTCCCGTGGTAAATCGGGTAAATATTTTTACTACTATAAATGCAAACATTCAAAACACAACAACATAAGTGCAATAAAAGCACATGAGCAGTTCTTAAATGCCTGCGATTTCATGAGTGTTCCTGAAAGACAGATTAAAGAAATAAGAGATGGCAGTTATGCCTCAATTGAACAGGAAGTAAAGGCAAACAAGAAAAAAGTAGCAATCAAAAAACAGGAACTGGAGGAAGTACTGCATCGATTAAATGCAGTAGAAGAAAAATGGTTTAAGGATGAAATAAACAAGGACACCTACGAAAGATGGTATTCTACCTACAGTGATCACATATTAACCCTTTCAGCAGCAATAGAAAGACTCAGTGCAAATCAAGGGAAGGCCTTCGAGATTTTAGACCGTAATCTGGATTTATTGGGTGATATCAGACATGTCTACACGAAGTCAGACACTTTTCAGAAGCGTGAGTTTGTAAACATGGTGTTCGATGGTAACTTATACTACCAAGAGGGTATATATCGAACACCTACGATGTTGGATATATTTTCTCATAATGCCAGTAAAATGGAGGAAAGGGGATGTCTTATATACAAAAAAAAGAGGGAAAACCTTTCGGTAATCCCTCACAGTGGGCGATGAGGGGTTCGAACCCCCGACCCCCTCGGTGTAAACGAGGTGCTCTGAACCAGCTGAGCTAATCGCCCTAATGCAATTTAGTTACTTTCGTTTCCGTTATTGCGTGTGCAAATATACGCCACTTTTCTAGATTTGCAAGTAAAAACCAAAAAAATTATAAAATTTCTGCCACTACAAAGGTGCTTCCGCCAATGTATATAAAATCAGATTTTGCAGCGTTTTCAATTGCTTTTTGATAAGCTTCTGAAACAGAATTGTATACTTCGCCTTTTAGTTCGAAAGTTGCTGCTTTTTGTTTTAGAATTAGAACATCAAGCCCGCGAGGAATGTTGGGTTTACAAAAATAATAATTTGCTTTTTTAGGGAATAAAGGTAGAATTTCATCTAAATCTTTGTCATTTACTACTCCCAAAACAATATGTAAAGTATCAAAATATTCTTTTTGTATTTGATTCAAAACAATTTCCAGTCCGTTTTTATTGTGTGCAGTATCGCAAATGACTTTTGGAAATTCTCCTAATTGTTGCCATCTTCCTTGAAGTCCGGTGTTTTTTGCCACATTTAGTAAGCCGGATTTTGTGTTTTCGGGAGTAATTTTAAATTCGTTCTGACTATTTAAAACAGAAACGGTTTGTAAGACCGTCTTTTTATTGTGCATTTGATAATCGCCAATTAAATCAGAAGGATAGGTTTCTGAAACCAAATCAGGAGCAAAATAGATTTCCGAATTACATTCTTTGGCTTTGGCCAAAAAAACGGGTTTGGTTTCAGGAGTATATTCTCCAATAATTACGGGAATATTTGGCTTTATGATTCCTGCTTTTTCAAAAGCAACAGCTTCAAGTGTGTTGCCCAAAAATTGTGTGTGATCCAATCCTATATTGGTAATAACTGAAACTAATGGAGTGATGATATTGGTGGCATCCAATCTTCCGCCCATTCCCACTTCAATAACAGCGATGTCTACTTTTTCTTTGGCAAAATAATCGAAAGCCAGTCCAACAGTCATTTCGAAAAAACTCATGTCGTTTGATTCGAAAAAACTTTTGTGTTCATTAATGAAATCAGTGACAAATTCTTTAGAAATATTCTGTTCGTTAATTTTTATACGTTCTCGGAAATCCTTTAAATGCGGTGATGTATACAATCCAACTTTATAACCCGCTTCTTGAAGTATGGATGCCAGCATGTGAGAAGTGGAACCTTTTCCGTTAGTTCCTGCAACATGAATACACTTTATTTTTTCTTGTGGATTATCAAGATGAGCTATGAGTAAATGCGTGTTGGTTAAATCTTTTTTATAGGCCGAAGCGCCCTGAAGTTGGTACATCGGGAGTTGATTAAACATCCAATTTATGGTTTCCTGATAGTTCATTTTTGTAATAAAATAGTAGTTGTTTAAAATATTTTTCTATTTTTTTAGTTTAATAGTACATCGAAAAGTATCTTTAGTGCAAAATTGAAATAATTTTTAGAATTAATGATTAAAATACAATAATATTATATGTTTAGTTTTATACAATTACAGGCCGACACCATTACCAACGCTGCTTCAAACGTAGTTATTGAAAAAATTGCTCCAAATGCCGAAATATCCACTTTAGGATTTCTTTTAAAAGGAGGTGTGTGGCTTATCCCAATCGGGATTCTACTATTTTACACTTTTTATCTGATTATTGAACGCTATTTGTATATTAGTAAAGCATCAAAAATTGATACTCTTTTAATGCGCGATGTACGCGATAATCTAAATTCAGGAAATCTTGATTTGGCTCGATCTATTGCAGAAAGAAATAATACTGCTTCAGGAAATATTGTAAGAGAAGGGATTCTAGTTATTGGGAGGCCTATTATTGAGATTGAATCCAACATGGATCGTGCTGCAGATATAGAAATAGGAGGAATGGAGAAGTATTTAGGTCATTTGGGACTTATTGCCGGAATTGCACCTACACTAGGATTTATTGGAACTATATCAGGAGTAATTAAAATATTTTACAGTATTTCGGTAACTGAGAATATTAGTATTGGTAATATTTCTGGAGGATTGTATGAGAAAATGATCAGTAGTGGAGCTGGATTAATAGTTGGTATTATTGCGTATAGCGGATATCATTTATTAAACGGCAAGATTGATAATTTTGCGTTGAAAATTCAAAAACAAATATTAGAGTTTGTAAATATTATTCAAAGATCGTAACATGTCTATAAAACGAAAAAGAAGATTTCATGCCGAGGTGGCTACTTCGTCATTAAGTGATATTATGTTTTTCTTGTTGTTGTTTTTCCTGATTATATCAACGTTGGCAAATCCTAATGTTATCAAAATGACATTGCCAAAAGCCAAATCTAACGAGAAAACAAACAAGCAATACATCAGTTTGTCTGTTACTGAGGATAAAAAATTCTACATAGATAAGCAAGCGGTTTCCTTTGAAGAACTGGAAACGACTTTGATGTCTAAGATGAATTCAGAGAAAGATCAAACCGTTATTGTTCGTATTCCATTCAATTTACAAGTGCAAGATTTAGTTGACGTACTGCAAATAGGAGTGAAGAACAATCTGAAGTTTGTGATTGCTACGAGTCCCAAGTAAGCGTCATTGCGAGTTTTTAAGAAGCAATCGCATCGTTTGGGCGTGACCACAATAGAAAAAGGGGCTAATCAACTTTATGCTGATTAGCCCCTTTTTCTATTACGGTCGGGCTATCCGCAGTACTTCGGTACTTGCTTCTATCCCTCACGCAAATTCGTAAACTATCAAATTATTGCAGTTGTCATTGCGAGGAACGAAGCAATCACAGTTGTTACTCTCGTTATGCGATGGCGCCCGTTCCTAATTGTTTTAATTCAAATTGAAATTGTAAACAATCTTACCGACTTGCTTTTCCGGTGCATCGTTGCTCGCATCCCATCTCGTGTTCATAGCGGCAATTCGGGCCTGATCTAATAAGCATTTTGCGGTATTCGTAGTTCCTTTTACACCGGCAACTGCATTTATAGTCCTTCCGGTTCTGTCAACAGAAACTTCTACGACAACTTTTCCTTGTTCATTGCAAGTATATTTTGGTGCGGGTTTTGATAATGCTTTTCTGTTTCCTAACGAATATCCAACTCCTCCGCCAGAACCACTTCCGGTTCCACCGCCGCTTCCGGAGCCATATCCACTGCCAGTTCCTATTCCGGTTCCGGTACCATTTCCTCCGCCTGTTCCCCCACCAGAACCACCGGTTCCATAATAACCATTAGAACTCAAGCTTCCGCTAGCTTTTCCTTTGTTTCCGGCTGCTTTGTCATCGCCATCGCCTCCTTTATTAGAGCCTTTTAGAATGCTGGATAAAGCATCATTTGTATTGTTAGAAACTTTAGGTTTTACAACCACTGGTTTCGTTTCTTCTTTTACGACTACTGTTGGTTTTTTAGTTTTTTCTTTTGTTGGAATCACAACACTTTCTTCGGTACTGTTTTCTTGAGATAAAATAGCTTCCTCTGGAGTTGATTTTGCAGGCGTTTGTCTGGTTTGGTTTTTTATTTCCAAAACTTCGCTTTTATAATTTGCTCCAGAACCGAAATCGCTGTCACCAAAATTTACAGTAACGCCACCGCCACCGCCGCCGCCAGCAAGTTCATCGATGTTTGCAGGTGGCCAAAATCGGATGAAAAATAAAATCAACAACATTGTCGCATACAAAAGAATAGATAGTGCTAACGATTTCTTTTGATCTGATGAAATGGTGGAACTCATTTGTATTTAAAATTTTAAAAAGTCTATTACTAAAAAACGTTGAAAAGTACTAAAAATTGTTAAGAGTAAAAAGCTACTGCCAGAATATAAATAAGGATTGCTTTCGCTTAAAACTAGAAATAAGAAAAGGGATTAAATAGATTTTAAAATCTGCTTAATCCCAGTTCCGATAAATATAAAAGAATACTATTTGATTTTAAGTAAGCTGCTTCAATGCGATTTCAAAAGCAGTTGCACTGATATTTGTTTTACTTGGATTCAAATTATGCGCTTTTTCAATTGCTTTTTTGATGATTTCCGAAGTGTCTTGGAAGATAGCTTCATCTGTCATTTGTACTTTCTTTTCCATGAAGTAAGCAAAAACACGAGCCATACCACAATTAGAAATAAAGTCAGGAATCAAACTCACTTTATGATCTACATCTTCCATAATTGGACCAAAAAAGATTTCTTTGTCGGCAAAAGGAACATTTGCACCACACGAAATTACTTCAAGACCATTGGCAATTAAACTGTCAATTTGAGATTGAGTTACTAATCTGGAAGCGGCACATGGAGTGAATATTTCAGCACCGATTGTCCAGATTTTTTGATTGATTTCTTCAAAAGGAATCATATTTTCGGCAACCAGTTTGTTTCCGTCTTTTGCAAGAAATAAGGCTCTTATTTCTTCAAAAGTGAATCCTTCTTCATTGATTAATCCACCATCTCTGTCGATGATACCAATTACTTTTGCACCCATTTCGGCTAAGTAAAAAGCAGCAGCAGAACCTACATTTCCAAAACCTTGTACAATTGCTTTCTTCCCTTTTACATCTCCACCATAAATAGTGTAATAATTACGGACAGCTTCGGCAACGCCATAACCGGTAATCATATCGGCAACAGTATATTTTCTGGAAACATCAGGGGAGAATTTTGGATTTTCAATCACTTTAACCACACCTTGACGCAATTGTCCAATTCTGTTGATTTTGTCTGCTTCTGTCGGTTTGAAGTGACCGTTGAAAACACCTTCTTGCGGATGCCAGACGCCACATTCTTCCGTCATTGGAATTACTTCGTGAATTTCATCTACATTCAAATCACCACCAGTTCCGTAGTAACTTTTCAATAAAGGAGAAACAGCTTTGTACCAACGTTGTAAAACGCCTTTTTTTCTTGGGTCGTTCGGATCAAAATTAATTCCAGATTTAGCACCGCCAATAGCAGGTCCAGAAACCGAAAATTTCACTTCCATGGTTTTTGCCAAAGACAAAACTTCATTCATATCCAACCCTTTTCTCATGCGAGTTCCACCACCGGCAGCACCACCACGTAGCGAATTGATAACTGTCCATCCTTCAGCTTCCGTTTCAGCATCTTTCCAATGGAAAACAATCTCAGGTTCTTTATTTTCGAATTTCTTTAATAAATCTTTCATTTGTGACAATTAATTTTGATATGCAAATCTAGTTTTTTCAAACAATTTAAAAAGAAATTTTACTTTTTTTTTGTTATTTAGATACCGATTGGTATCTTTACATATGCGATCATCGGAAATAACAAAAGCAAAAGTGCTAAAAGAAGCGACTACTCTTTTTAATACAAAAGGGTATAAATCTACGTCATTAAGTGATATTACTGAGGCTACAGGTTTGACCAAAGGTGCTATTTACAGGCATTTTGAGAATAAAGAAGGTCTTGAAATTGAAGCTTTTCAGAAAATGATGCAAGCCATTTTTGGGGCTTTAAATGAGAAAATTAAGGTCGAAAACAACACTAGAGATAAGTTGTTTTGTGTGCTTAATTTGTTTCAAAGTTACATTACAAGTCCATTAATTATTGGTGGTTGCCCGCTGCTAAATCTTGCTGTAGAAGTTGATGATACTAATTTGGAATTGAAGCAAAAAGCACAACAAGCCTTGTTCGTTTTTCGCGATTCTGTGGAGAAAATAATTATCAATGGAAAAACACACAAACAAGTTCGGAATTTAGTTAACGAAAAACTAGTGGCAACGATATTGATTTCAACACTTGAAGGCGGTGTGATGATGAGTAAACTTCAAAATTCAAACTCCGATATTGAGATTGTAGTGAACCATTTAAAAAACTGGATTGTTTCGGATATATTACTGTAAAAAAATTTAAACAATTTGATATCAATCGGTATCTTAAAACAAAAATAATTATGAATTTTAGAAAAATAATGCAAAAATCGACAGGGTTTTATTTCAATTTGTTGTCATTTATTCATCCAAAAAAGCTAAAAAAGGATGGGTTTTTACTTTTTTGCAATCCATTTGCTCGAAAAGTAAAACCGCATCAATTGGAATTTTTGCAAAGAGGAATGTCAGATGTTCTAAATTTTGAAGGGTACAAAATCCAAACGTATAAATGGGGCAGTGGGAGTAAAAAAATACTTTTAGTTCATGGTTGGGCCAGCCATTCTTTCCGTTGGAAAAACTATATTGAACATTTGGTTAAAAACGATTTTACGGTTTACTCCTTAGATGCACCTGCTCATGGTTTATCTTCCGGTAAATACATTCATGTGGTTTTGTATGCGAAAGTTATAAACGTTTTTTTAGAAATAAATTCAGATATTTCATCAATTGTCAGTCATTCCATCGGCGGATTCGCAACTGCTTATTTTTTAGATGAATACAAAGGACATACTATTGAAAAAGTGGTTATTATGGGTGCACCCGGTGAAGCTTCCGATTTTTTTGATTTTTACAAACAAACATTAGGATTAACTACAAAATCTGTCAACTTAATTATTGATGAATTTCAGGTACAATTAGGAAAATTACCAAGCTATTTTTCCAGTGCTAAATTTGCAGAAAGCATTGCTATTCCGGCTTTAATCGTACATGATAAAAATGATTTGGCAACTAGTTATAATTATTCCATACGATTAAATAAGCATTGGAAAAACAGCCAATTGATTCTTACAGAGGGATTGGGACACGATTTAAAAAGCAAAGATATAATGAAAAAAGTTACCGATTTTGTTTTGAATTAAACACATAAATTTCACCTGAACTATGATCTGTACTAGCACCAGTGACACTGCTCAAAACATTGATTTCTCCGCGTAATTTTAAAACACCGAGTAGCGCAAAAATCAACGCTTCTTTGAATTCCAGGATTTTAGTTGATGGAATAATAATTTTCATTTCCGGCAAATGATACTGAATGCGTTCGATGAGAAAATCATTGTAAGCACCGCCGCCAGTGATATAAAGGCTTCCGTTTTTATTTGGCAAAGCCAAAGCAATTTGCAACGCTACATGTTCGGTGAAAGTATGTAATTTGTCTTCAACTGGAATGGAATAGCTGTCGATAATAGGTAAAACAGTTTCTTTTACAAATTCAAAACCCAATGATTTAGGATGTTTCTTTTGATAGAAATCTAAAGCATTTAATTCATTCAATAAATCTTCATTACAAATTCCGGTTCTTGATATAATGCCTTTGTTATCATAATCCAAACCCAATTGGTTCGCATAAAAATTCAAAACAGTGTTTACCGGCGAAATATCAAAGGCAATTCGGTTGTTATTTTGTTCAAATGAAACATTCGAAAAACCGCCTAAATTCATGCAGTAATCATATTCAGGAAATAAAATTCGGTCACCAATAGGAACCAAAGGTGCGCCTTGACCGCCAAGTTGTACATCCTGAATTCTGAAATCACAAACTACCGTTTGATTAATTAAAGTAGCGATTTCGGGTAAATTACCAATTTGAAGCGTGAATCCGTTTTGTGGTTGGTGTAAAATAGTATGTCCGTGGGAACAAACGGCATCGAGATTTTCGATTTTGTGCTTTTTGATAAAATTGAAAATAATAGCAGCCAGGAGTTGTGTGTAGTCTTGATTTAATTTCTGAAGTTCTTTGTCTGAAAAATCAACGGCTATTTTCAATTGGTTCACCCAATCAGCGCTATAAGAAACGGTTTCGGATTCCAAGATTTGAAATTCCCATTTATTATTTTTTACAGTAAAGACAATATGCGCCAAATCTACTCCATCGAGAGAAGTTCCGGACATTACCCCTACAACTATATACTTTTTTTTTAACATTGGCTAAATTTACGAAATCGTTTGAAATCTGATATTTAATAATTACTTTTGACGACAAATTTAAGAACATTTAATTTACTATAAAAATATGGATTTTAACCTAACCGAAGAGCATTTAATGATTCAACAGGCTGCCCGTGATTTTGCGAATGCCGAATTGTTACCTGGAGTTATTGAAAGAGATGAATATTCTAAGTTTCCAACTGAACAGGTAAAGATGATGGCTGATTTAGGTTTCTTGGGAATGATGGTTGATCCTAAATATGGCGGATCTGGTTTAGATAGTGTTTCGTATGTTTTGGCTATGACCGAAATTTCAAAAGTTGATGCTTCTGCAGCGGTGATTATGTCAGTAAATAATTCATTAGTTTGTGCCGGTATAGAAAAATATTGTAATGAAGAACAAAAAATGAAATATTTGGTTCCTCTTGCTAAAGGAGAAGTGATAGGCGCTTTTTGTTTGTCAGAACCGGAAGCGGGTTCAGATGCAACATCTCAAAAAACAACTGCAATAGATAATGGAGATCATTACCTGTTAAATGGTACAAAAAACTGGATAACTAATGGTTCGTCTGCATCTACTTATATTATAATTGCTCAAACGGATATTGAAAAAGGGCACAAAGGAATCAATGCTTTTATTGTTGAAAAAGGTTGGGCAGGATTTGATATTGGACCAAAAGAAAAGAAAATGGGAATCCGTGGATCAGATACGCATTCTTTAATGTTCACTGATGTAAAAGTTCCTAAAGAGAACCGAATTGGGGCTGATGGATTTGGTTTTAACTTTGCCATGTCAGTATTGAACGGTGGAAGAATAGGTATTGCTTCTCAAGCATTAGGTATTGCAACTGGCGCGTATGAACTGGCATTGAAATATTCACAAGTAAGAAAAGCTTTTGGAAAGGAAATTTTCAAACACCAAGCAATCGCTTTTAAATTAGCGGATATGGCTACTCAAATTATGGCTGCAAAAATGCTAGTTCTTAAAGCAGCTTCTGAAAAAGATGAAGGGAAAGACATTTCACAATCTGGGGCCATGGCTAAGTTATTTGCTTCGCAAACGGCTATGGATACCACTATTGAAGCTGTTCAAATTCACGGGGGGAATGGATATGTGGCTGAATATCATGTAGAGCGCATGATGCGTGATGCTAAAATTACTCAGATTTATGAAGGAACTTCTGAAATACAAAGAATTGTAATTTCAAGAACATTAGTTTCATAAATATATTTTATATGATTTTATAAACCCTTTCAAGTTATGATTTGAAAGGGTTTTTGTTTTTCAAATTGTTTTTTTAATACATTTACGAAAAGAATTTTTATGTATGAAGATTTAAAATATTGGTATTTGCGCGACCACAAATTGTTTCGGACTTTGAGTTTTGGGCAAATCAAGCAATTGTGTATTATTACCGGTTTTAAAAAAGCACAGAAAGGCGAAATTATCTATTTTTCTGCTTCGGATTTACCAAGAATTTTTTTGCTTAAAAAAGGGAATATAAAAATTGTTGCGGTCGATGAAGACGGAAATGAAACGATTAAAGATATTATTCAAAAAGGAGATTTGTTTGGGGAACTGACTTTGGAGGCGGACATTCAATCCAATGAATATGCAAAAGTGCTTTCGGATGATGTAGCCATTTGTAGTTTTCTAATGTCGGATTTCGAAAATTTATTGTTGCGAAATCCAAGTCTGGCTTTGTCCTATACTAAGTTTGTAGGCTTAAAGATGAAACGCATTAAGAACAGTTATTCTAATTTGATTTCTAAAGACGCTAAAACCAGATTGTTTCAGTTCTTAAAAGATTGGGCTGAAAAGGAAGGCAAACAAGTAGAGAATAAAGTTGTAATTGAAAACTACCTGACACAAAACGATATAGCGCAAATTATCTGTACTTCGAGACAAACGGCGACTCATTTACTCAATGAAATGGAAACTAATGGCACAATTGTTTATAGTAGAAAAGAAATTATCATAACAGATATCAGTAAAATATAATTATTTTAGTAGAACTGTAATATAGCCGACATATCATCTCGATATAACACAGTAGTTTTACAACTTAAAAATGTAACACTATGAAAAAAATAATTTGTTTGGCTTTATTAGCAATTGGACTATCGGTAAATGCTCAAAATGATTTACCAAAATCAGCCACTGAAATCGCACCACTACTTATTGGAGAAAAAATCCCTAATGTCACTTTAAAATCCGTTGAAAATAAAGAGGTCAATTTAACCGAATTAATTACCAAAAAAAAAACCGTTTTAGTTTTTTATCGTGGTGGTTGGTGTCCGTATTGTAATATTCATTTAGCCGCATTGGCTGAAGCCGAAAAAGAATTGTTAGATTTAGGATATCAAATAATCGCCATAAGTCCTGATGCTCCAAAAAGTCTAAAAGTAACAGATGACAAAGGAAAATTAAATTATTTGTTATTATCGGACAGTACGGGCGAATTGTCTAAAGCTGTTGGAATTGCTTTTCAAGCTCCGGAAAATTATAAAGCTATTATAGCTAAAGGTTCTGAAGGCGTGAATAATTCTTTTTTACCTGTTCCGGCGGTGTTTATTTTAAATGAGAATGCTGAAATTGAGTTTGAGCACATTACTCCAAATTATAAGAACAGAATTTCAAATGATTTGTTGATTGCCGTTGCAAAATCTTTAAATAAATAATCATGAAAAAGCTACTGTTTATTCTAATCGTATTGTGTACTCTTTCTGGGTTTTCGCAAAAGGATAATAAACGACTGACTCATTTTAATCTTGAAAAAAAGGTGGCTATTCAAGGATATGATCCTGTGGCTTATTTCAAACAAGGAAAGGCAGTCAAAGGGAAAAAAGAAATATCAGTATCGCAAGAAGGTGTCGTTTATTATTTTTCTATGCCAGTAAATAAAGAATATTTCTTGAAGAATCCTTCAAATTTTGAACCTCAATACGGAGGCTGGTGTGCCTTTGCAATGGGAGACTCTAATGAAAAAGTGTCTGTAAATCCAGAGACTTTCAAAATTAGTAATGGGAAGTTGTACTTGTTTTACAATGCTTTCTTCAATAATACATTGAAAAGTTGGAATAAAGAGGAATCCGGATTGATGATGAAGGCCGATGCTAATTGGAATAAAATAATTAAATAATTAAATAAAAAATAGAAATCATGAAATCAGGTGTGTTTTTCTGGATAGTACGACTCGCTGTAGCGGTAATTTTAGCGCAAACGCTGTACTTTAAATTTACGGCCAGCGAAGAATCGGTTTATATTTTTTCTGCTTTGGGAATTGAACCTTACGGAAGGATTGGTACTGGAATTGCGGAGTTGATTACGGCAATTTTGATTTTAATACCAAGAACTTCGTTATTTGGCGCTATAATGGGTTGCGGCGTTATGGTTGGTGCGATTTTTGCACATCTGTTTGTGCTTGGGATTGAAGTGAAAAATGATGGGGGCACACTTTTTATTTTGGCACTAATTACCTTTCTTTGTTGTGTTACTTTAGTATTTAAGGATAGAACTAAAGTAATGAATTTGTTGAATTAAAACTTAAATATGCTAATACCTTCTATAAATAATAGTTTAAACGAACTAATTGATTTACTAAATCAATTGTCACAAAATGAATATTCAAATTCTTGTGCAGAATTAAGTAATGCAACTATTGGAGAGCATACCAGGCATATTATAGAGATGTTTCAATGCTTAGAAAATCAATATGATTCAGGTTTTGTGAATTATGATAAAAGAGAACGAAATACTCTTATTCAAACGGATACCTTTTTTGCTGTTGAAAATATTGTGTTGATTCAACAAAATTTAGACAAAAAAAATAAAAACATCGAGTTGTTGCAAATTATTGATGGAGAGGAAATTCGAATTGAAAGTAACTATTTCAGAGAATTGCTGTATAATTTAGAACATTGTATTCATCATCAGGCACTTATTAAAGTGGCTATTTTGCAATGTGAGACAGTGACAATAGATCCTGATTTTGGAGTTGCTCGATCTACAATAGCATTTAGGAATCAATGTGCACAGTAAGTTTTATAGCAACGAATGATAAAATTATCATTACCTCCAATCGGGATGAAAAAACAGTAAGACCGAGTGCAATACCTCCAAGAAATTATACCGTAAACGGAAAAAATATTATTTTCCCAAAGGATCCCAAAGCAGGAGGAACTTGGTTTGCTGCTAATGCAGACGGGACAATTTTGGTGCTGTTAAATGATGCCGACGAAAAACATAAAGTTCAACTTCCATATCGAAAAAGCCGTGGTTTGATTGTTTTAGATATGATCAGCAGCATTTCACCAAAGGATTTTTGGACCGAAATTGATTTGGAAAATATAGAACCTTTTACGTTAGTTTTATTTCAAAATAATGCTCTTTTCCAATTGCGCTGGAACGGAAAAGAGAAAGAAACAACTCCTTTAGATATTAATGAAAACCATATTTGGTCTTCATCAACATTGTATCCATCAGCGATTCGTGAAAAACGTTCCAATTGGTTTTATACTTTTATGAATGACAATTCTGAAATTTCTGAATCAAAAATGCATGATTTTCATCGCTATACCGAAAAGGGAAATGATGAAAATGGTTTGGTTATCAATAGAAATGACGAGATGAAAACCTTAAGTATCACGCAATCGGTTATTGAAAAAAATAAAGTAGCTATATTGCATTACGATTTGATTGCACAGCAGGATTTTTCGACCTCATTTATCACCGTTTAAAAAACACACATTGAAACTATTTTTTCATAAAATTACCCATTGGGAATACTGGCCTTTCCAGATTGTTTATATTCCTATTTATTTTTTATGGTCCTATTATTCAATAAAGGCAAAATCTATTTTTTTCTTTAATGCTTCTAATCCAACCATAAAAAATGGCGGTTTTATGATGGAGTCTAAAAAAGAAATCTATAATTTGATTCCGCAACAATATTACCCAATAACGGAATTAATTAAACAAGGAACTGCTCTTGAACAAATTTTAAAGAGTATTGAAGAGGCAAAAATAAAATACCCCTTGATTGCAAAACCAGATATTGGATTACGAGGATCTGGGGTAAAAAAAATTAATACCGTTGCCGATTTAAAAGGATATGCTGACAAAGCAAATTTCGATTACATAGTGCAGGATTTAATTCCTTATGAGCACGAAGTTGGGATTTTCTATGTACGGTACCCTCATGAAAAAGTGGGTAGAATCACAGGAATAGTTTCTAAAGAATTTCTGATTATTACCGGAAATGGATTCTCTACTATAGAAGAACTAATCAAAGAAAATCCTCGATACGAACTGCAATTAAAGGTTTTGAAACAGGAGTACGGAAAAAAACTACTCGATATTCTTCCAAAAGGAGAGAAATTGAATTTGGTCCCTTATGGAAACCATGCTCGAGGTGCAAAATTCATAGATGGAAGCCATTGGATAACCCCAAAACTGACAGAGACAATTAACGAAATGTGTTTGCAAATTCCAGGTTTTTACTTTGGAAGAATGGATGTGATGTACAATACTATGGAAGAATTGGAACAAGGTCTAAATTTTTCAGTTGTGGAGTTGAATGGTGCTGCAAGCGAGCCTACACACATTTATGACCCCAAGCATTCTTTGTTTTTTGCTTGGAAAGAACTAGCCCGCCATATTACGTATATGTATGAAATAAGTGTTGCAAATCATAAAAATGGCACACCGTATTTACGGCATAAAGACGGCATGAAAGAATATAGAATGCATCTCGTACAAAGCAATAAAATTGTAAATTTTTAAAACTATGAAGGCATTGAAAAACATTTTTGTTGGTTTTTTAGTGAGCTTTATCGGTTCGATACCTTTAGGATATTTGAATGTTATAGGTTTTGAAATTTATTCGAGACTAGGAATGAACAGCTTAGTTTTCTTTTTATTAGGAGTGATTTTTGTGGAGATGTTTGTGATTTATTTCACTTTAATTTTTGCAAAGCAACTAGTCAATAATAAAAAATTAATGAAGATCATTGATTTTTTTTCCGTTTTCTTTCTGTTGATTTTAGGCTACTCTTTTTATGCTAGTTCTAATCAAACAGTGGAACAGCAAGGAATTTTAGAAAAATATGCGATGTATTCTCCTTTCCTGATTGGCGTATTTTTGAATTGTATCAATTTCCTTCAATTGCCATTTTGGACGGGTTGGAATCTCTATCTGATGAATGGAAATCATATTTCCATTGTAAATAAGTTAAAACAGTATTATATTGCGGGGACTTTATTTGGTACATTTCTTGGAATGTTGACTTTAGTTTTGATACTAAATATGTTGTCTCAAAATACTACTAGCTTTTCTAAATATGTAATTCCAGTAGTAATTCCATCATTTTTTGTGATTTTGGCTCTTGTTCAAATGGGTAAAGTTTACAAGAAATATTATCAAAAAAAAATCAAAATATAAAAGTTTAATGCTAATTCACATCTGTCTTTATCAACAATAATCACTTTAATTATGAAAAAATTTTTTCTGTTACTTCCATTTCTTTTCTTGTGTTGTAAACCAATTACTTCGGTTATAAATGAGACCGCAACAAGTTATCCGTCGACAATTGCGTATAAAGTAAAAGAAAATGATGTTGCCGAAACATTGAAATATTTAGCTTCGGATGAATTGGAAGGCAGAGAAACCGGTACAATAGGAATGGTGAAAGCTGCTGATTATTTGGAGCAGTTTTTTAAGAATAACAATGTTAAGCCTTATTTTAAATCATATCGCGACACGTTATCAACTTTCAAGGAAACCGCTTTTAATATTGTAGGTTTTGTTGAAGGAAGCGACCCAGTTCTTAAAAATGAATTTATAATTCTAAGCGCTCATTACGATCATATTGGCTTGGATAAAAAAGGTGTAAATGGAGATTTCATAAACAATGGTGCCAATGATGATGCTTCAGGAACAACTGCAGTTGCTGAAATGGCGAAATATTTTAGCATAGCCAAAAATAATAAGCGAAGTATTCTTTTTGTGTTTTTTGCAGGAGAAGAAAAAGGATTGTTAGGGTCTAAACATCTAGCCAAAAAACTGAAAGCACAAGATTTTAAATTGTATGCCCAGTTCAATATTGAAATGATTGGTGTGCCAATGAAAAGAGATTATCTAGCTTATATAACAGGTTTTGATAAATCCAATATGGCGGGTAAAATCAATGAATATACCGGAAAAAATACGATTGGTTTTCTTCCAAAAGAAGCCGAATATAAATTATTCTACAGGTCAGATAACTTCTCTTTTTATGATGTTTTCAAAGTGCCTTGCCAATCTGTGAGCACGTTTGATTTTGAAAACTTTGAATTTTACCATCATGTTTCGGATGACTTCAAAGCGATGGATATTCCGCATATGACTTCCTTTATTCAGGAGTTATTGCCTGCTGTAACGCAAATGGTAAACACGCCGACACAAGAAATCATAATGCTTAAATAGTTTAAGAAACTGCCTGATTCATATCATACGCCAAAATAAAGTACTCATTATTGTTGAATTGAAACTCACCAATAATGGTCCATTTTAGTTTTTCGGTATGTGCTTTCGCGGATGGAATATTAGTTTTGTTGATGAAAGTCAAACTCAATGGATATTTTTGGACCATGTGTGTTCTCATGAATTCAAACAGCGGTGTTATCAATCCTTTTCCACGATATTCCTTGTGAATGCAAATAGGACCATATTGAAAGCTATTGGTTGTGGTAATTTCAAAATCTAAAAAGGTCAGGTCAGAAAACAAGGAACTCATGTGATTGAAAATGGGCCATTGTTTGAAAAAATCCCAACTTCCTGCAAAAATGTAAGCAATGATTTTGTTATTGTCTTTGGCAATAAATAAGTCTTTTTCATTGATAACTTCAGTTAGTTGTTGGATCGTAAATGGTGTGGTAACAAACCCGAAAGCTTTTTCTTCTTCAGATAAATTGGCTACAAGATATAATTCCTGTAATGCCAATACGCCATCAATGTCACTCATTTTTCCAGTTTCGAATTGTATGCTTTCTGTCATTTTCTGGGAATTCAGAAGTTAATTTACTTTGTCAAAAATAAGTAAAATTATAGGAATCTTTAATTTTTATTGTTGCAACAATCCTTTGCGTAAAACATTACTTTTTTATCGTTTTTGTTTATTTTTGCTTCATGAAAAATATCATCATCACAGGAACGAGTAGGGGAATAGGATTTGAGTTGGCATTGCAATTTGCGAATGCGGGACACCAAGTACTAGCCATTTCAAGAAAAATTCCTCAAGCGTTATTGGGTAACGAAAATATCACGTGTCTTTCGGTTGATTTATCCAAGGAATCCGAATTGGAGAAAGTAAGTGATTTTGTTTCCAAGTCATGGAAACAAATAGATGCAGTCATTCATAACGCAGGAAGTTTATTGTTGAAACCCTTTTCAGAAACGACTCAGGAAGATTTTGAAAACATCTATAAAGTCAATGTTTTTGGAGTTGCTAATTTGACCCGAATTTGCCTGCCATATTTACAAAAAGGTAGCCATGTTGTAACGATAAGTTCTATGGGCGGAATTCAGGGAAGTTTAAAATTTGCCGGATTAGCAGCGTATAGTTCGAGTAAAGGCGCTGTTATTACGCTATCAGAATTATTAGCTGAAGAATATAAGGAGCGTGGAATTTCTTTCAATGTTTTAGCTTTGGGTTCTGTTCAAACAGAAATGCTTGCGGAAGCTTTTCCAGGCTATCAAGCGCCAATAACGGCGGGTGATATGGCAAATTATATTTATGATTTTACTTTGACTGGAAATAAATATTTCAACGGCAAAGTGTTGCAAGTTTCTTCTACCAATCCTTAACTTAGAGTTATAAATTATAAATTATGAGTGAAAGTATTGTAAAAACAAAGAGTTTTGAGTTGGCAATTAGAGGTGTGAATTTCTACAAATACTTAGTCGTTGAAAAGAAAGAATATATTATGAGTAAACAATTTTTGCGTTCAGTTACTTCTGTTGGAGCAAATGTCCGTGAAGCAGTAAATGCGCAAAGTAAGCCTGACTTTATTCATAAATTGTCCATAGCTCAGAAAGAATGTGATGAATCTCTTTATTGGTTAGAACTTTTAAAAGAAACCAATTATATTTCTGAGATAGAATTTGAATCGATTTACCAACAGAATAATGAAGTTTTGAAAATTATACGAAGTATTATAATAACCTCTAAGAAAAACTCATAACTCATAATTTATAACTCATAATTCCCAAATTGTTTTGAGCGAAACCTTAGCCAGATACATTCCAGAGCATGCGGTAAAACCCGTTTTCGAACTTATTGTTGCCAATCAAGTGCATCTTAAGATTGTAAACGAAAGACAGACGCGTCATGGTGATTATCGAAAAGGGTTGAATGGAAAGCATGAAATCACGGTAAATTCGAATCTGAATAAATACAAGTTTTTGATTACGTTGATTCATGAAATCTCGCATTTGGTCGCTTTTGAAAAATTTGGGAGACATATCAAACCTCATGGAAACGAGTGGAAATATTCTTTTCAACGGTTGATGATTCCTTATATTCGACCAGAAATTTTCCCGAATCACTTATTGCCTTTGTTGGCGAGGCATTTCAAAAATCCGACGGCGAGTAGTGATACCGATGCTACATTGGCTTTGGCACTGAAACAATTTGACCAACAAAATGATAAAAACTATGTATTCGAAATTCCCTATGGTAGTGTTTTCCGAATCGAAAATGGAAAGATTTTCAAGAAAATAGCAATAAGAACGAAGCGTTTTGAATGCCTCGAAATGAGTTCTGGGAAAACTTATTTATTCAATCCAAACGCTGAGGTGGAGTTGTTAAAATCTAGTTAGTTTTTTACTCTTTCAGATACGCTTCTCGTACTTTTTTGAATAAATTAGAAGAATAAACAAAGGCAACGACAGCTTCGTTATCGGTTCTGAAAATTTCTTCTTTGGTTCCTTCCCAAGCTTTTAGACCATCTTTTAAGAACAAAATTTTCTCCCCAATTTCCATCACTGAGTTCATATCATGCGTATTTATTACTGTCGTGATATTGTATTCTTCTGTAATTTCTTTGATAAGATTATCAATCAAAATAGCTGTATTTGGATCTAAACCAGAGTTGGGTTCATCACAAAACAGGTATTTTGGGTTGTTTACAATCGCGCGTGCAATCGCAACCCGTTTTTGCATTCCCCCTGAAATTTCCGAAGGTAGTTTTTTATGTGCATCAGTAAGGTTGACTCTTTTTAATACAAAGTCTACGCGCTCCTGAATTTTTGAATTATTGTCTTTGGTGAACATTTTCAATGGAAACCCAACGTTTTCAGCAACTGTCATGGAATCAAACAACGCACTTCCTTGAAAAACCATTCCTATTTCAGTTCTTAAATCACGTTTTTCATCTGGAGCGAGCTCAGAATATATTCTCCCGTCAAATGAAATTGTTCCAGATTCAGGAGTATGAATTCCTAAAAGACTTTTTAGCATAACGGTTTTCCCGGATCCGCTTTGTCCAATAATTAAATTCGTTTTTCCTGTTTCAAAAACAGTGGAAACGCCTTTAAGGATTTTGATACCGCCAAATGATTTTTCTATGTTTTTTACTTCTATCATGAGCCAAGTAACAATTGAGTTAATACGTAATTAAAAGTAATTATGGTAACTGATGTCCAAACAAAGGATACGGTACTTGCGCGTCCTACTTCGAGTGCGCCACCTTTCATGTAATATCCGTGAAAAGCAGGGATGGTCGCTAATAACATGGCAAAAATCAATGTTTTAAGAAAAGCATAAACGATATGAAACGGAATAAAATCCAATTGAGCGCCATTTATAAATTCGTCACTTGAAGTAAAACCACCATAAACACCGGCCATCCATCCACCCATAACTCCCAGGAACATACTGATTCCAATGACAAATGGATAAAGTAATAAAGCAATTATTTTTGGAAAAACTAAATAGTTTAACGAATTAACTCCCATCACTTCCAGAGCGTCAATTTGTTCGGTTACTCTCATAGTTCCAATACTTGACGTGATAAAAGAACCCATTTTTCCGGCCATAATCACAGAGATGAATGTAGGCGCAAATTCTAATATTACTGATTGTCGTGTGGCAAACCCAATAAGATATTTTGGAATTAATGGATTGGTCAGGTTCAATGCAGTTTGTATGGCAACAACGCCTCCAACAAAGAAAGAAATGAATGCTACAATACCAAGGGAACCAATAATTAAATCGTCGATTTCCTTAAAAATCAGATTTTTCATCACAGACCATTTTGTCTGTTTATTGAAAATTTCTTTTAGCATTAAGAAGTATCTTCCTATCTGCGTTATATATCGAATGAGCATCATAGTTTTGTGATTATGGGCTAAATTACAAAAATAGTTATGAGTTATAAGTTATGTGTTGGTAGTTTTCGTTAGAAAATTTTTTCTTTCATTTTCTTCAAACGATACTTGCGAATGAATTTAGCTTGTTCTTCGGTAACCAATAACGGTGTTTTTGCAGCTTTAGCTTTCCAAAAACCTTTGATGTAATCTAAAAAGAGTAACGGTTTCTTTTTCATCATCGCCAGTTTTGCCGAAGCTATGGAAGTAATTAAAAATCCATAACCTAAAGTGTAAAACGCTTCTCCTTGTTTATAGCGGGCTGTTTTGTTGTAATTAGCTCCGGTTGGTTTTAGGTGTTTCACAATCAATGAAGCATCCGTGACAACTTTCCATCCGTAAAATTTAGATAGCAATTCATCGACGGTATCCCAACCCATAGCCGGTTTTAAATTTCCTATTTGTTGGAAACATGCTTTTCTGTAGGCTTTGAATGCGCCACGAATATGGTCTTTGTCGGTTAGATTTTCCAGAATCCATTCGCCATTTTTTTCAATGTAAGCAAATCCGCCAGCCATTCCTATTGTTGCATCTTTTTCGAAAATATTTAAAATAGTCTCGAAATAGTTGTTAGGTAAAATTAAGTCGGCATCTAGTTTTACGATTACGTCATATTCTTCGTCCAGTGTTTCGAAACCTTTGTGAAAAGCCTGAATGACTTTGCTTCCCGGTAAATGCATCGCGCTTGAAGTTTTGTTTACCAATGAGATAAACGGATTTTCTTTGGCGTAAGCCGTAACTATTTCGGCTGTTTTATCCGTAGAATTGTCATTGACAATTACTACTTTTTTAGGTAGAACAGTTTGAGAAATTAAAGAATCTAGAGTTAAAGCAATGAAAGCTTCTTCGTTATGAGCTGGAATAACAATATAATAATTCATTTAAAAAATTTTAGATTTTAGATTTTAAATTTTAGATTAACGATTTGTTGTAAGACGTTAATCAAAAATCAAAAATCAGAAATCGTTAATCTACAATCTTAAATCTATTTGATTTTTTCAGCGTAAACGATATAATATCTGTTGGTGAACTTTCTTAATAAGGGACGTAAACCAAATTTCTTTACTGGATTGGTCCATTTTTGACGGTCGATTATTTTCCAACCTGTTTTTTCCAATAGCCAGTCCAGTTGCCAATCTTCAAATTCATGATAATGTCTGTCCCACAAGTCGGTTTTGCTTCTATAGGCTGGTGAAAACCACAAACGCATTGGGATAGATATAAAAAGTTTATCCGATTTTATTTCGCTTAAAATCGTGTAAGGATTTAGTAAATGTTCAAAGATTTCGAAGGCGGTTACTACATCTTTTTTTTCTGTTGAAAATACGGATTGGTCTTTGTCTATGTCTTCTCCTGTTGTATTTGTAACAGTAAAACCTTCGGACTTCATTATTTTAGAGAAAGGATTTTCAACGCCTAAATCTAATATGGTCTCTGAAGTTGAGACGTGTTTTTTTAGAAATTCTAAAGTATGTTTGAATCTTTTATTGGGAAACGTTTTTTCGTACATGTTTTTTTGATTTTGCCGCTAGGACACGAAGGCACAAATATAGTAATAAATGTGTTTTTGGGCATTGTTTTTTAGCCCGGATGGGAATGAAAATCCCGGAGCTTCAAAATGTAGTTTTTCAAGGTGCAAAAAGCGACTAAAAGAAGCTTTCTTGCACCTTATAAAAACAAGTTTTGTAGTGAGGAATTGTAGTGTACAGCCGGATTAGCTCCTGATTGTTGCGTTTCTCACAATTTTAATATCTGTAAACAAATGCGTTGATGTTCATTCCTGCACCAACGGATGCAAAGATTAGAACGTCGCCTTTTTGTATGGATTGGTTTTCAATTTCTCCGCGAATTAACAAGTCAAAAAGAGTTGGAACGGTTGCCACACTGCTATTTCCAAGTTCATGTATGCTCATGGGCATGATGTCTTTTGGTACAGGTCTGTCGTGTAATTTGTAAAAACGTTGAATTATAGCTTCGTCCATTTTTTCATTGGCTTGATGGATAAGGATTTTTTTCACGTCATCAATGCCTATTCCGCTTTTGTCTAAACAACTTTTCATTGCTGCAGGAACTTGGCTTAATGCAAATTCATAAATCTTACGTCCATACATTTTTATGTAACGAATGTCTGGATCTAAATCAGGGTTGTATGATTTTCCAAAAAACAAGTAATTTGCCTCGTCATGAGCGTAAGTTGCACTTTCGTAGGCTAACATTCCGGTTTCATCATCGGAAGCTTCAATGATAGAAGCGCCAGCGCCATCCGAATAAATCATGGAATCCCTGTCATGGGCGTCAACTACTCTCGAAAGGGTTTCGGCACCAATTACCAGACATCGTTTTGCCATGCCAGATTTGATGAAAGCATTGGCTTGAAGTACGCCTTCAATCCAACCCGGACATCCAAAAAGAATATCGTAGGCTACGCATTTTGGATTTTTTATTTGTAATTTATTTTTTACACGGGTGGCTAAGCTTGGAATCATATCAGATTGATTTGTTCCGCATTTTACATCGCCAAAGTTGTGAGCAAAAATGATATAGTCAATTGTTTCCGGGTCAATTCCTGCATTTTCTATTGCTTTTTGAGAAGCAAAAAAAGCTAAATCAGAAGAGGTGTATTGGTCTTCGGCATAACGTCTGTGTTCTATGCCAGTTATTCCTTTAAATTTATTAATGACTACTTCATTAGGGTAACCAAAAGCTGTACCGTCTTCATTCAAAAAAACATGTTCACTAAAGTCAGTATTGCTTACTTTTTTCTCAGGAATATAACTTCCTATTCCAGTTATTTTTATTTTCATCGGGTTGTTTTTCCAAAAATTCAGGCTAATTTAATGATAAATAAATTAGTACACTCACAAAATTTACTATGCATGCATATAATTATGAAATAATAATTTATTGGCAAAAATATTGATTATTTTATTGCAAATTGCAAAAAATGATGCGATATTTATTTCTTAATTGTTGCAACTTGTAAAATCGATATTTAAGGGTTTGTTTGAATTATTTGTTTGACTTTATAAAGATTACAGGTATAAAAAATGTCCCGATTTCTCGAGACATTTTTTTAAAATATTAAAAAATTAGTTTTCCATGTACGCTTCAATTGGCGCGCAAGAACAAACTAAGTTTCTATCACCATAGGCTTCATCAGCTCTACGAACGGTAGGCCAGAATTTATTTTCGGCAATGTATTCTAATGGAAAAGCTGCTTGTTCACGAGTATATGGAAAATTCCAGCTATCTGTAGTAACCATCATCAAAGTATGTGGAGCATTTTTCAACACATTATTTGGATTGTCTAAAGTGGCGGCTTCAATTTCTTTTCTGATAGCAATCATGGCGTCGCAAAAACGATCTAATTCTTCTAAGTTTTCACTTTCTGTAGGTTCAACCATTAAAGTTCCGGCAACTGGAAACGAAACGGTTGGAGCATGAAAACCATAATCCATTAAACGTTTTGCAATATCGGTTACTTCAATTCCTTTTTCTTTAAATGGACGGCATTCCAAAATCATTTCGTGAGCTGCACGACCCATTTCTCCAGAATATAACGTATCATAATGACCGTTTAATTTCTCTTTAATGTAGTTCGCATTTAAAATGGCATATTGAGTAGATTTTTTTACACCTTCAGCGCCAAGCATACAGATGTAACCATACGATATCAAACACACCAAAGCAGAACCCCAAGGTGCAGCAGAAATAGCCGTGATGGCGTTTTCTCCTCCTGTTGGAATTATAGGATTTGTAGGTAAAAATGGTACTAATTGTGGTGCTACACAGATTGGTCCTACACCAGGTCCTCCACCTCCATGAGGAATAGCGAATGTTTTGTGTAAGTTCAAGTGACATACGTCAGCACCAATAGTTGCAGGATTTGTTAATCCTACTTGAGCGTTCATGTTGGCACCATCCATATAGACTTGCCCACCGTTATCGTGGATCAGTTGTGTGATTTCTTTGATCGCGCTTTCAAAAACACCGTGAGTTGAAGGATAGGTTACCATCAAACAAGAAAGATTGTCTTTGTGAAGAATTGCTTTTTCGCGTAAATCTTCAACGTCAATATTTCCGTTTTCCAATGTTTTAGTTACCACAACTTTCATCCCGGCCATCGCCGCCGAAGCTGGATTCGTACCGTGCGCTGATGATGGAATTAAAGCAATGTTTCTATGGTGATCTCCTCTTGATTGGTGGTACGCACGAATTACCATTAATCCCGCATATTCACCTTGAGCACCAGAGTTAGGTTGCAATGTTGTTCCGGCAAAACCGGTAATAACATTTAATTGTTGTTCTAATTTAGCCAACATTTCTTGGTATCCTTGCGCTTGATCAAGTGGTGCAAACGGGTGAATGTTATTCCATTGTGGCATGCTCAAAGGCAACATTTCTGAAGCGGCATTCAGTTTCATCGTACAAGAACCTAATGAAATCATCGAATGATTCAATGCTAAATCTTTTCTTTCCAACATTTTGATGTAACGCATCAAAGCGGTTTCTGAATGGTGTTTATTGAAAACATCATGTTGCAAGAAGGTTGATGTTCTGTTTATGTTTTCTGGGAAATGATTGGTTTCTGATAAACTCTCAATTGTAGTTGCCTGAGTGCCTTTTGCGGAAGCGAAAACAGCAACGATTTTATTTAAATCGGTAATACTTGTTGTTTCGTTTAAGGAAATTGAAACGGTATTTTCGTCGATGTAATAAAAGTTAACTTCATTTTGTTCGGCGATTGCTTTTACTTTTTTGGCGTCAGCGGTAACAACAATTGTGTCAAAGAAAGCAGTATTGGTTTGTTGTAAGCCTAATTTTTCTAATTCATTTGCCAATGTTGCTGCCGAAGCATGAACTTTATCGGCAATATATTGCAATCCTTTTGGACCATGATAAACGGCATACATTCCTGCCATAACTGACAATAAAACTTGTGCGGTACAAATATTTGAAGTTGCTTTATCACGTTTAATGTGTTGCTCGCGGGTTTGTAATGCCATACGCAAGGCACGGTTTCCATCAGTATCAACAGTTACACCGATGATTCTTCCAGGCATACTTCTTTTGTACTCTTCTTTTGTAGCAAAATAAGCCGCGTGTGGACCACCATAACCTAACGGAATTCCGAAACGTTGTGTTGTTCCTAAAACTACTGCAGCGCCCATTTCTCCCGGAGGAGTCAATTTTGCCAAACTTAAAATATCAGCGGCAACAGCTACTTTTATTTCGTTTGTAGCTGCTTTAGCGATAAAAGCGGTATAATCGTGAACTTGTCCAAATTTTCCTGGATATTGAAGGATTGCTCCAAAATATTCCGATGAAAAATCGAATGTTTCATGATTTCCAACTACTAATTCAACCCCGATTGGAGTAGAACGTGTTTGTAAAACCGATAAAGTTTGTGGTAATATTTCTTCAGAAACAAAGAATTTATTGATGTTGTTTTTCTTTTGATCGCGAGTTCTTACGTCGAATAATAATGCCATTGCTTCAGCAGCGGCAGTTCCTTCGTCTAATAAAGATGCATTTGCGATTTCCATTCCGGTTAATTCGATAACCATCGTTTGGAAATTCAAAATCGCTTCTAAACGACCTTGTGCAATTTCGGCTTGATACGGTGTGTAAGCAGTGTACCATCCTGGGTTTTCAAATACATTTCTTTGGATTACCGCAGGAATAATTGCTGCATTGTAGCCTAAACCAATGTACGATTGAAAAACTTTATTTTTATTCCCTAATTTCTGGATGTGATTTGCAAACTCATATTCAGTCATAGCAGGTTCCAAGTCCAAATCAGATTTTAAACGAATATCACTTGGGATAGTTTCTTGGATCAATTGGTCAAGTGTTGCTGCCCCAATTGTCTTCAACATGTGTTCTAGATCATTCTCTCTTGGGCCAATGTGTCTTAATGCAAAAGCGTCTGTTTTCATTATATATAAAATGGGTTGTGTGTTTCTTGTTTTAAAAGGCTGTAAAAATAAATATTAATCTGCTATTAAAAGACTTTTTTAACTTGATTTTCTGTGAATTTTTCAACTAAAAACCATTCTTGTTAACACTTTGATTAATTTTGTACAATGAGATTTTTGAAACTTATATTTGATTTTTATATTAATAGCAGTATTCACGTGGGTTTATCGTGTTATGCCTTGGTGAGAATGACGCAACATATGTTCCACATTTCTTTTGATGAATCAATAGCCAACTTTGCTTTTTTTGGAACAATTGTAGGATATAATTTTGTGAAATACGATGCTTTGGCTCGAGCAAAAAAAATTGAAATGCGTAAGGAGCTAAAAGCGATTGCTTTGTTTAGTTTCTGTTCCCTTCTTTTAGTTGTCTATTATTTTTTTCTGCTGGAACGAATAACGCAAATCGTAGCGATTGTTTTTTTGAGTATTACGTTGTTGTATACACTTCCCTTTTTTCCAAATAAGAAGAATGCCAGAAATTGGGCCGGTGTAAAAATTTATATTGTGGCTTTGTGTTGGGTAGGAGTGACGTTGGTTTTGCCAGTTCTGAATGCACACATTTCAATTACTTCTGATTTCTATTTAAAATGCATGCAACGCTTTATCTTGATTTTTGTATTGGTATTGATATTTGAGATTATTGATTTAGCACATGATGATCCCAATTTGCAAACTGTTCCGCAACAGATAGGAGTAAAGCGTACTAAGATTTTGGGGTATTTTTTATTAATTATTTTTTGTACACTAGAATTTTTCAATTCAAATAGTAATGTCAATTTTCAATTCTTTCTATTGGAATTACTATTGATTTTTGCCATTGCTATAACTACTGCCTTTTTTCTGTTTTTTGCGAATGAAAAACGAACTAAATATTACACTTCTTTTTGGGCGGAAAGTGTTCCGATTGTTTGGTGGTTATTGCTTCTCATTTTCTGATAGAGCTTTCAGTGTTTTATTTCTTTCGATAATAAAATTTATCAAATGATTTTTTAAAAACAGTAAATCAAATAATTTTCCAAAAAATCCATAAGGCACTTCATAATATAATTTATCCTTCATTATGGTAATACCATCTTCTTCATTAAATAGATGTTCATGTCGGAATGATTTGAATTTTCCTTCTTCCATTTCATCAACAAAATAGTCATATAAGATCATTGCAGTGATTCGGCTTTTATGATTCAAATAAATGCCAAAATGTTTGCCCCGCCAAGTCACCGTTTCAGTGTAGTTGATTAACCCGGAAGTTATTCCGTCAATGGCAGTTTCTTTTGTGAAATTAGCAGATTTTTGATGTGTATCAACATTTCTGGATAAATCAAAAACAGTTTGTATTGGGGCGTTTATTTTTGTTAATACCTTTATAGTTGTCATCATATTTAGATTTTAGTTTGTCTTTAATGATAATTTTGGAACTGACAGAAAAAGAAGTTGCCTTTAAATTCTTGATAAAAATAAAGTGTTTTTGTGTTTTGTTTCCAAAGTACTGTGCTTATAATCAAATGTTTACTTATTCAAAATTACTATAAAAAACATTTTAATTCCTAATACATGGATATTTATTTTTAGAAATAAATGAAAATATTTTAAAAAAACCGAAGCTTTCACTCCGGTTTCTATGATCTAAAAGTCGTATTATCCAATAATCTAAACCAATCCTGCTCTTCTCAATAGTGCTTCCGGTTTTGGTTCTTGTCCTCTAAAGCGTTTGTATAAAATCATCGGATGTTCTGTTCCGCCTTTAGAAAGCACATTTTCTTTAAATTTTGTGGCTACTTCTTTATTGAAAATACCTTTTTCCTGAAAATATTCGAAAGCATCTGCATCGAGAACTTCTGCCCATTTATAACTGTAATAACCAGAAGAATAGCCGCCTTGAAAAATATGGGAGAAAGAAGTGCTCATCGCATTTTCTTTTACATCAGGATACAATTGTGTTGCTGCAAATTGTTCGGTTTCAAAAGCTTTGATGGCTGCTATGTTTGATGGATCTTGTGCGTGCCAACCCATGTCCAACAATCCAAAACTCAATTGACGCATCGTTGCCATTCCTTCTTGAAAACTCGCGCTTTCCTTGATTTTATGCACTAATTCCATTGGAATCATTTCGCCAGTTTGGTAATGATATGCGAACAATGCCAAAGCTTCTGGCTCGTAACACCAGTTTTCCAGAATCTGACTTGGTAATTCCACAAAATCCCAATACACAGAAGTTCCGGATAAACTTGGATACATGGTGTTAGCTAACATCCCGTGCAACGCGTGACCAAATTCATGAAACAAAGTCGTGACTTCGTTAAATGTTAATAAAGATGGTTTTGTTTCGGTTGGTTTCGTGAAATTACATACAATTGAAATATGCGGTCTTTCGTTAATCCCTTTTTTGATGTATTGTGATTTAAAAGACGTCATCCAAGCGCCGTTGCGTTTTCCTTTTCTTGGAAAGAAATCAGCATAGAAAACAGCAACCAGTTGGTCGTTTTCATCTTTTACTGCGTACGTTTTTACTTCTTCATGGTATTTATCGACTTCGAAAATTTCTTCGAAAGTGATTCCGTATAATTTTTGCGCTACTGCAAAAGCACCGTCCAAAACTTTTTCTAATTGGAAATAAGGTTTTAATATTTCATCATCCAAATTGAATAATTGTTGTTTCAGTTTTTCGGAGTAATACGCACCGTCCCATTTCTCGAGTTGTTCGATTCCGTGTAATTCTTTGGCAAAAGCGGTCAATTGTGCAAATTCTTTCAAAGCTGCCGGTTTCGCTTTTTCCAATAAATCATTCGAAAATGTTTTTACTTTCTCCGGACTTTCTGCCATTCTTTCTTCAAGAACAAAATGAGCGTGAGTAGTATAACCTAAAACTTGTGCTCTGTCAAAACGTAATTTTGCAATTTTCAGCACGATTTCCTGATTGTCAAATTCATTGTTTTGAAAGCCTTTGGCACCAAAAGCAATTGCCATTTTCTTGCGCAATTCGCGATTATCAGCATACGTCACAAACGGAACATAACTTGGATAATCCAAGGTAAAAATCCAACCTTCTTTTTCTTGGCTTTTAGCCAAAGAATGAGCGGCTTCGATAGTTCCTTCCGGTAAACCGGCTAAATCGGATTCATTCGTAATATGCAATTGATAGGCTTGCGTTTCGGCCAATACATTTTCGCCAAACTGTAAACTCAATTTCGATAATTCTTTGTCGATTTCTCGTAATTGATTTTTTTTATCTTCCGGCAAATTGGCTCCGTTTCTGGAAAAACTTTTATATTTTTTGTCTAAAAGCGTAGTTTGCTCCGGATTTAGATTCAGTTTTTCTCGTTGCTCATAAACCGTTTTCACTCTAGCAAATAAATCAGGGTTAAGACGAACATCATTTCCAAATTCAGATAATAAAGGAGAAACTTCCTGAGCGATTTTTTGAATTTCGTCATTTGTTTCCGCTGAATTCAAGTTGAAAAAGATGCTTGAAATTCGATCCAAAACATCTCCGCTGAATGCTAATGCTTCAATGGTGTTTTCGAAAGTGGGTAGTATAGGATTTCGTACAATAGCATCGATTTCGGATTTTGCTAATTCGATCCCTTTTTGAAAAGCAGGAAGAAAATCTTCGTTTTTAATTTTCGAAAAAGGCGCAGTATTGTACCTTGTATTGAAATGGTGGGTTAAGATGCTCATTTGTATTTTTTAATAAAAATAATTCGATGTTTAAAGATAACAAATGTACGGATTTAATAAAAAAAATGAAGTTGATAAAGCAATTGATTTGCTCCAAAATGGCGCTGTTGATTGTGTTATTTAAATGTTATTTATTTCGTTTCGCAGAAATAAAGCCCTAAATTGTAAAAAAAGATTGGTTTCTGAAGAAGCAAATCAAAAAAAGAAATAAATATTCAAAGAAAACATGAATTATCAAATTATAATAAATAGAGTCAATACAGTTGACCAAATTGAAGCGTATTGGACAAATGATGACTACATTAGACTGCTTGAAAAATTCGATTATCCAGATGCTTCTGATGCGGATGCTTCCAGTTTAAAAGAGCTGCTTTTTATGGCAATAAGTGATTTTGAACCCAAAGAGGCTGCCGTGATCGTATTAGAATATAAGTTGTCAGAACATTTAAACGAAGGTCAAATCCAACAATTATCAAACGATATGTTTTTGGATAAAGTGTGTGAAGAATATCCGGAGATAGGTTTGCATTCGACTTTATTTCATATCAATCAATTGCTTTTTAAAGCCTATAACGGTAAATTTCCGAATGCAAAAGCAACAATTATCGAGTGTAGTATGACACCATTAGAAAGTGAAAATGAGATGCAGTTGACCAAAGAGAATGTACTGAAATTATTAAGTAATGGCTTGTCAAGTAGTAATCTTATTAAAAGACTGTTTGATAATGCGATGAATGAAAATGCTCCTTTTCCAGAAGCGGAGGATGTTTTGTGGGATTTAACAACTACCGATAATCTGAATTATACGATTACAACTTCGGAATATTGGTTAAATAAAGATGATATAATTGCTTCGGAATTTGAAGGAATTTTAGAAATAGCAGTAGATGTTGAGTAAATAATTCAAGATTTTAAATAAAAAGCTCCATAATGGAGCTTTTTTTATTTTTTTAGACTTTCTGAAGCAATATTAACGGCTTCTTTCAATCCTGTTTTATATTTAATTATCTTTTCCATCACACTTTTGTCGTGGCTTCCTATGATTTGAGCGGCAAGAATCCCCGCATTTTTGGAGCCATTTAAAGCTACTGTTGCTACAGGAACTCCGCCTGGCATTTGTAGAATAGATAAAACACTATCCCAGCCATCGATTGAATTACTGGATTTTACAGGAACCCCAATAACCGGTAATGGAGACATCGAAGCAACCATTCCTGGTAAATGTGCAGCACCGCCAGCACCGGCAATAATTACCGAAATGCCACGAGTGTGCGCATTTTTGCTGAAATCAAATAATTTTTCGGGTGTTCTGTGTGCCGATACAATATCGATTTCTATTTCTATATCGAATGCTTTTAGGATGTCTATGGCTTCTTGCATTACGGGCATGTCAGAAATGCTTCCCATGATTACGGCTACTTTCATTATTTTTTATTTAAAGATTTAAGTATTTAAAGATTTTTTGAGAAACTCAATTTTGTTGGTGTTCTGAATTTTTCAATCCTTTAATTTTTCAATTAACTGATTACTCTTATCGTATTCTTTACATCCTCGGCAATTCTTCGCGCTTCGTTGATGTTTTGATTTACTATAGTTACATGTCCCATTTTTCTAAAAGGACGGGTCTGTTTTTTGCCATAAATGTGAGGTGTAACACCATTCCAGCCTAATATTTTTTCAATATTTTGATACACTACATCTCCGGAATAACCTTCTTCGCCCGAGAGATTAACCATAATTCCAGCTACTTTACTGTCAGTATTTCCCAAAGGTAAATTAAGAATCGCTCGCAAATGATTCTCAAATTGCGAAGTATAACTGGCTTCTATGGAATAATGTCCTGAATTGTGCGGGCGTGGAGCGACTTCGTTCACGAGGATTTCATCGTCTTCGGTTTGAAACATTTCGACTGCTAAAAGTCCTACGTGATTGAATTTTTCGGAAACATTCAGGGCGATTGCTCTTGCTTTTTCAGCTACATTATCATCAATTCGAGCCGGACAGATCACATATTCGACTTGGTTGGCTTCCGGATGAAACTCCATTTCGACCACAGGATAGGTTTTTATTTCTCCTGATGGATTGCGACAAACGATGACGGCCAATTCATTTTTGAACGGAACCATTTCTTCAGCAATACATTCTACATTGGCTAAATTGTCTAGATCTGAGATTTGTCGAATAACTTTAACGCCATTCCCGTCATAACCAAATTCCGTACATTTCCATACAAACGGAAGTTTTGTTTTAGAATCCAAGATGTCAACAATTAGACTTTTTAGATTTTTAAATCGCTTGTAATTAGCTGTTGGAATGGCATGTTGAATATAAAAATCTTTCTGTATTCCTTTATTTTGAATGAGTTTCAAAGTTTTAGGGGAAGGATATACTTTTACTCCTTCGTCCTCTAGTTTTACTAAAGCTTCAAGATTTACCAATTCGATTTCGAAAGTTAGAACATCAACTTTTTTACCAAAATTGTAAACCGTTTCAAAATCCATTAAATCGCCTTTGAAGAATTGATTGCAGGCTATTTTACATGGTGCTTCATCACTTGGATCAAGAACATAAGTTTGTATGTCGAATTTTCGGGTGTCAAACAACAGCATTTTGCCCAGTTGTCCTCCGCCGAGAATTCCCAATTTAAAATCAGTAGAAAAATAATTCATTGTGTAGTAATTTGTGCAAAGATAATTGATAAAAAACAAATGTCAATTTATTGTTTGTTGATTTGAGTTGGTTAGTGGTGTTTTTCAAATTTGAAGGTAATAATGATATATTCGTATCTATTTTATGGATTAATGGATAAACAGGTATTTTTACCTGCTTTAGGTTGTTAATTTACCTTTAGTTTAGCAGACTGATTTGAGCCAGTTATAGAGTGAAATAAGTCGATTGTTACTTATTGTATTTGTTAAAGCTGGATTTTAAAATAAATTTAAAATTGGAAACCAATTAAAAAACAGCAAGAAAAATATTTGTTGCTGTTTCGATCTTGAAGACTGGAATTAAAGACATGTCTAAGTTAGTTTGCTAAGTTTTTGATTTTATTGTGATTAACTTTTAATGTGTAGGTTTTATATTGATAAATAATTTACATTTTATTTGATTTTTAAAATAACTAAATCGTTATATACATGACCTTAAATAATTGGCCTAAACACATTCAAAAATACCTGTTTCTTCTGAAGGATGGCTTTCTTGAATTACCCTATTTGTCCAATTCACCACAAGCCATGTTGGATAGTTTAGTAAAATTACCGGTAACCCATCATAAAACTTTACAACAATCCATTTATTTGAACAATGCTTTCTGTAAAGGGGTAATGCGCTATCGCGAAATGGAAGACGGTTTTTGGGTTTTGGCAACAGATATAAACATCAAAGAAAATATCATTGCTAAAGCAGTTTATGATGAAAATCAATTAAGGGATTATTATTTCCTGTCATTTTCTGTATTTGAATATAAATATCCTTTTAAAAATTCAAATGACATCACGCTTCTAAGTACGTGTTGGACTTTTTACAAACCCGGAACCGAAGTGGCTACCTATTTTTATAAGGGTACAACAGGGACGTTTTTTAATATTGCCATTAGTAAAGAATGGGCCGATAAAAATCTTACGTCTAAAAATTTTCCTCAAAAAGAGGCAATAAAAGATTTTTTAAATACTGAAAAAGGATTTTATACCTGGTTAGACATCGCTCCAAAAGCGCACGGTTTGGCCAAAAAAATATCAAAAATTTTAGAAACCGAAAGTGAGGATTCGTTTAATATTGTTGATTTAAAAAAACAGTGTATGAAATTGATTGCTGCATTTTTTGATAATTCTTTTGAAGATAATCGCATTTTAGATAATGTTTCGTTAAACAATTTAGATTACTATAATGTTGCCAAGGCAGAGAAAATGATTTTGCACCATTTGCATCTTCCGTTCTTAGGCATCGATAGTATTGCCGCTCATGTAGAGATTTCACCAACAAAATTGAAGTCTGATTTCAAAACGGTGTTTGGGTTTTCTATGTTGAAATACCACAAAGAAAAAAACATGTTGCTGGCGATGCAATTGATTCAAAATTCTGATATTCCAATTCAAGATATTACAGCCGTGACGGGTCATGAATGCGGCAGTAAATTTGCCGCCAATTTTAAAAAACGCTTTGGTAAACTTCCGCCTGAAACGCGACTTTTTTCAGAAGTAAAAGAAGCGGTGTAATGCCTTTTTTGGGACTATTTTTTGAGTTTTGTTATTATTTTTTTTAAAATTTTAGCTTTAACTGTAATAATATAAATTATTGATTTTCATTATCTTAATAAGTATAAAATTGAATTTAATCTATTCTTTCTTTAGAAAAACAACAACCAGTCTTAATGGGCTGTCGATATGTCCTAATGGGCTATTCTTTCGCTTTTTTTTCTTTTATTTTTGTCCCAAAATAATTCTAAAACAAACCATATGAAATTAAAATTACTCTTCATTATGAGCGCTTTTTGTGTTTTTTATAATACAATGAATGCTCAGTCAAATCAAACAGAACCAAAGTATATCCAAAATTGGACCCAGCTTGAAGAAGCAAAATTTTATTTTGATGTTTCATATGCTGTGGTAAAGTGCAGCCCAACATCAAAAGCAAAAGTCATTATGAATGCCTTTAACGAAGGAGGGACTTATCCAAAAGTTGGATTTAAGCTTGCTTTGAAAGATGCAGCCGGTAATGAGGCTCAGATGGAAATTGCTCTTTTCGAAACAAAAATCGGAGATATGTTTATCGCGTCCTGCGATTCAGAGGATCATGCCAATCTAAGGTTTGATGTGCCAGAGGGAATAGATGCCTCTACAATGAAAATTTCGATCATTTATAATACAGGATCATGAAAAAAATAATTTCAATCTTATTAATCATTGTATGCCTGGGAGCAAGTGCACAATCTTATGCGCAATCGTGTAATACTGTACCTGTAATCAATAGTTTTTCGCCAAATACTGGGTTTATTGGAAGTATAGTTACAATTTTTGGTGCAAATTTTGATTCTAATACGATCACTAATAATAAGGTGTATTTCGGATCTACGAAAGCCACTGTTGTCAGTGCCACATTTGGAAAGCTGGAAGTTGTTGTTCCTGCTGGAGTCTCTACTGCTCCAATTTCAGTTACAAACCATTGTAATCTTACGGCTTATTCTAACGTTGCTTTTAATGGTATATTTTGTCCAACTCCTTTGGAACCTTTAACCTATAATAGTTTGCCTTATAGTTTACCTATTAGTTATGGAGCATATAACATGTTATCACAGGATTTAGATCTTGATGGGAAACCTGAAGTGGTGTCATCAAGCAATGGTGGTGGTTTATCAATTGCTATTAACAACTCTACACCAGGCGTGCTTAGCTTTACTGCTCAGAATATCAATGCGGGAGGAGGTCAGAGTATTTATGCTGCCGACTTTGATGGTGATGGCTATAAAGATTTACTTTCTACCAGCTATGTCAATAGGAACACAAGCACACTAGGTAATGTGTCAATGGCACCTGCACAAGCTCATCCAGCAGTGAGTTCTTACCAAATTGCTGCAGGGGATTTTAACAACGATGGTAAAATTGATATCATTGGCGGAAATGGATCCAATGTGACTATTGCGTTTAATACAAGCACAGGGCCAGGTAATATTTCATTCGGGCCTGCCCAAATTTGTGCTAATGTGGGATTTTGTACCGGTATTCAAGTAGCAGATATTGATGGAGATGGTAAAACGGATTTTATCGCGTCTCAAGGTGGTTCAAACAGAGCTGTTTCCATTAGAAATACTACTTCTGTTGGAAGTACGACTCCCTCTTTTGAAGCACCTGAATACTGGGCTTCTGATTCTAATCCTGCGGATGGTTTTGGTACCTATCCTTATAGAGCTCAGATTGCTGATTTTGATAAAGATGGTAAAATAGATTTTACATCTTGTAATTATAGTGGAGCAACTAATGTTGCTTTATGGAGAAATATTTCTACTGTCGGTGATATCGTTTTCGCACCAACTGTCAACCTACCATCTCCAACTGGTAACTACAGAATTGGAGTAGGTGATGTGGATGGTGATGGATATGCTGATATTGTGACTAAATCTTTGTCAATTAACGTGTTCTCAGTTTACAAGAATACTACTACGGGCCCAGGAGCTCCAACCTTTGCTACAAGAGTTGATTATACATCCAGCGCGCAAGCAGAAGTTTCGGGTATTGTTATTGGTGATTTAGATGGTGATTTTGTGCCAGATATTGCTACTTCTGGAATAAGTTCTAATCGTATTTTGTTTCATAGAAACGTAAGTTCACAGGTAGATGATACACCGCCAACAGCAACTGCTCAAAATGTGGTTGTAGCATTGGCTCCAAATGGAACAGTGACTGTTACTGCAGCTCAAGTGGATAACGGTTCTTCTGATGCTTGTGGAATTGATACTAGAACACTTTCTCAAACTTTGTTTACATGTGCGAATATTGGTGAAAACCCAGTGACCCTTACTGTAAGAGATAATGCTGGGAATGAATCTACGGCCAATGCAATAGTTAATGTGCAGCCTGCGGCAATTATTGTTTCGGGCCAAACCACTGTTTGTCAAGGTGAGATTATCCCTCTTTTAGCGAATCCCGGAGATTCTTATCAATGGTATAACAATAGCGTTGCCATTAATGGAGCAAACAGTCAGAATTATACAGCAACAGTAACAGGTGCTTATACTGTAGATGTTACAAATGCCGGTGGCTGTTCTGGAACTTCACTTCCTACGGTGGTAACAGTTAACGAAAACCCAACTGTTAATATACTTGAAGGAAATAGAGTTTATTTATGCAGTGGTACAGCAAACTTGACAGCTTCTCAATCATCTACCTATCAATGGATGAAAGATGGGGTTGATATAGCAAATGCTACTCAGCAAATTT
Source organism: Flavobacterium sp. GT3P67 (assembly GCF_004349155.1). Lineage (NCBI taxonomy): Bacteria > Pseudomonadati > Bacteroidota > Flavobacteriia > Flavobacteriales > Flavobacteriaceae > Flavobacterium > Flavobacterium sp. GT3P67. Next base: position 136,923 of record NZ_SMLF01000007.1, on the reverse strand, counting down.
ATACTACCACTACAACTGGTAATTATAGTGTCAGAGTCATCGATTTGTTCGGATGTTCTGCTCAATCTTCAACAACTGTAGTTTCAAACGGAGCTCCTGTAATTGGAATAACTGAAGGTGCTGCACCAATTTCAAATAGTAGTTCGAGTGATTACGGTAATGTATTCCCGAATGTTAATAATGTTAAGACGTTTACAATAAGTAATGCTGGTACTAATGCATTGGATGTATCGCAAATTTTAATCAGTGGAGTTGATAATCAACACTTTAGTATATTTGGAGCGCCAACATCGGTAGCAGCAAATTCTTCAGCAAATTTTGATTTAATTTTTAATGCTCCAAATATTACTAGTTATAGTGCTGCTGTGACTATAATCAGTAATGATTGTGATAATGCTAGAATTACTTTTAGCGTAACGGCTGAAATTACCTGCGTTGCTGCTGCTTTGACTGCACCTTCTAACATGGTTATAAATACTGAAAGCAATAATTGCTCTGCAACTACAGCTTATATTGCTAATGTTACGGGTGCTCCTGCACCAAACGTGACTTATTCGTTCTCTGGTGCGACTACTGACAATGGACAAGGAACAGGTTCTGGGAGTATATTGAACTTAGGTGTGACTACAGTTACAATTAGTGCAAGCAATCCATGTGGAAATGCCTCACAATCATTCACTGTTACTGTTACAGATAATCAAATCCCGGTAATTACTTCTAATGGAGATAAAACTGTAACTGCTGATTTCAATGTTTGCGGAGCAACTGTAGTTGTTTCGGCATCAGCCACAGATAATTGCACGGTAGATACACCAATAGGCGTTCGAAGCGATGCATTGACACTGGACGCAGTTTACCCAGTAGGAACAACAACAATTGCTTGGAATGTAGCAGATGCTAACAACAATGATGCTGTAGAAGTAACTCAAACAATAGTTGTAACAGACAATCAACTTCCTGTTATTGTTTTCAATAGCGATAAAAATGTAGATGTAGATATAGATGTTTGCGGAGCAATTGTAGTTGTTTCGGCATCAGTCACAGATAATTGTAATGTAGATGTACCAACAGGAGTTCGAAGCGATGCATTGGCATTGAATGCAGTTTATCCAGTGGGAACCACAACGATTACTTGGAATACCGGTGATATTAATGGAAATGATGCAGATGAAGTTGTCCAAACCGTTATCGTAACGGATAATCAACTTCCTGTGATTGTTTCTAACGGCGATAAAAATGTAACTGCTGATTTAAATGTTTGCGGAGCAAGCATAGTTGTTTCGGCATCTGCCACAGATAATTGTTCTGTAGATGTACCAACAGGCGTTCGAAGCGATGCATTGGCATTGGATGCGGTTTATCCGGTTGGAAGCACAACTATTAGATGGAATGTATCAGATGTTAACAGTAATGCAGCGGTTGAAGTTGTCCAAACCGTTATCGTAACGGATAATCAACTTCCGGTGATTACTTCTAACGGCAATAAAAATATAACTGCTGATTTAAATGTTTGCGGAGCAAGCGTAGTTGTTTCTGCATCAGCGACAGATAATTGTACTGTAAGCGCACCAACAGGCGTTCGAAGCGATGCATTGGCATTGAATGCGGTTTATCCGGTTGGAACTACAACTATTAAATGGAATACAAGTGATAGTAATGGAAATGATGCGGTAGCAGTAACTCAAACTGTAATAGTGGTTGATAATGCTCTGCCAACAGTGATTACAAAAAACATCACAGTTCAACTTAATGCTACAGGAAATGCATCGATAACAGGAGCTCAAATAAATAATGGGTCAACGGATGCTTGCGGAATCGCTACTTTAAGTGTTTCGCCTAATGTATTTACTTGTGCGAATGTCGGAGCCAATACAGTTATTTTGAAAGCGACGGACGTTAACGGAAATGTTGCTACTCAAACAGCGACGGTAACTATTGAAGATAAAGTTGCTCCAATTGTTTTGACAAAAAACATCCCGGTTCAACTGGATGCTTCTGGAAATGCATCGATAACGGTGGCTCAAATAAATAATGGGTCAACTGATAATTGCGGAATTGCTTCAATCAGTTTAAGCAAGCTTACATTCAATTGTTCGAATGTTGGAGCCAATACGGTTATTCTGACTGTAAGAGATGTCAACGGTAATGTAGCAACGGCTTCTGCGGTGGTAACGGTTGTTAATACATTTGGCGACAATGATTCAGATGGAATCAAAGACAATTGTGATGATGATGACGACAATGATGGAGTATTAGACGGTAATGACAACTGTTCTTTAATAGCGAATGCGAATCAAGCGGATAATGACCAAGATATTCTTGGGGATGTTTGTGATGATGATGATGACAATGATGGAATTCTAGACACGACAGATAACTGTCCGATGACTTACAATCCCAATCAGGAAGACCGTGATCACGATGGTCTGGGGGATCTTTGTGATTTGATCGAGGTTAATGTAGCAGAGGCAATGACTCCAAACGGAGATGGTGTTAATGATACCTGGGTTATTTACAATATCGAAAATCATCCAAACTCAATAGTACGCGTTTTCAATCGTTGGGGAACTGAGGTGTTTTCGGCCAGAAACTACCAAAATGATTGGGATGGTCATAGCAAAAACAATAACCAGTCGTTACCTGAAGGAAGTTCGTATTATTATCAAATCGATTTTGAAGGTGATGGTACAGTAGATAAAGAAGGTTGGATATACATAAACAGATAGTCGTAAAATAAGAAACGAAAGACATGAAAATAGTTAAAAATATATTGGCAGGAGCACTACTACTTTTAAGTAGTGCCCTTTTTGCTCAGCAGGAAAGTACTTTTACCATGTACAGGTATCATATGAATATGATAAACCCAGCTTATGCGGGAGTAGATGGTGAAACGGTTGTTACGGGTTCGTTTCGAAGACAATGGACAGGAATCAAGGATGCGCCAGAATCTCAGGCAGTTTCTTTTGGGGCAAATGTTGGAAGTAATTTAGGATTAGGGATTTCTATGGTTAGCGATAAAACATTTATCGAAAAACAAACCATGATAGGAGTTGATTTTTCGTATAAGTTAAAAATGGATGAGACCATGGACTTATACTTGGGGCTTAAAGCGGGAGGTAATTTTTACGATGTAAATACATCGGGACTTCAAACTTATTTGTCGCAATCTGATCCTGCCTTGGAATCTATAAATCATTTTAATCCCAATGTGGGTGTAGGTGCTTTGTTAAAAAATGAAAAATTCTTTGTTTCGCTTTCTGTTCCCAGAATATTAAATACGGAAAGAGCCAAAAATGATGATGGATATGCTTCTGTAGCAACTGACAGACCCCATATTTACCTGAGTGGGGGATATGATTTTAACTTGAATTCAGATGCGTCTTTGGTGTTAAAGCCCTCATTTATGCTAAGATATGTTAATGGCGCGCCGGTCTCTATTGATATTAACTCGATGATTCAGATTCAAAATAATTTTGAAATTGGAGCTATGTATCGAACTGATGAAGCCTTTGCAGGCATAGTTGATTTCACAATAAGCAAGCGCATGATGGTAGGTTATGCCTATGAGGTAAGTACCAGAACAGAATTGGCAAGTGCAAAAAACACAAATGAATTTTTTATTCGCTTTAAGTTTTAATAAGACTATCAAAAAACACTTTTGAAATAGTCTTTATTTTGTCAGCCTAACTTAAAAACAGAAGGGGTTGTCTATTTATATAGGCAGCCTCTTTTTTTGAACAGTTACCCAAGTTGTTTAAATTGGAGAGAAGGGATAATTAATGCCATTTTATTTTCTTCAAAATTTCGCGTGCTACTGCTTTATAGGCTGCCGAATGATTTGTATAATTTTGTTCAAGAATAATTTGTAATTCAGGATGAATCCAGTCAAAATGCTTTCCTAATACGTATAAGGTTCGGATAGAATAGCATTTTGAAGCTACTTTAGTATCGTTTATCAACCAGTCAAAGCAGGTTTCAGTAATTTTTTGCAGATGATTTTCTGAAAGTTGTATTTCTTTGTTTTTAAAATGAGAAGTCACCAGAAGCTGACAAACTTTCGCCATCGGTCGGATCGCGCTTTCGTCTTTTAGTTTCCCAATGTTTTCGCAATAAAAATCCATGTACGGTTGTAGCCATTTCAGTTTTTCGTAAGAAACAAACTCTAAAATCCAGCAAGCTTTATGCGAATTTTTATCAGAAACAGTAAAACAAATTGTAATTAATTCGTCAAGAAAATTCGGATTATCTAAAATATGGTGTGCTATTTTTAGTCGGGTTTCTCTGTAAGCTTTAAGGGAATCAAGGTTTTTTTGTAATTCAGAAGCCATCTCTCTTATAATTTGATTTAAAAATACAAATTTAGGGTCAAGTATCAATTGTCAAATCCGAATTCTGTATCTTTGCGCATTATTTTAAACATCAAAAAATGATACAACTTCACGATAAACAATTTGTTCCGTTTATTTCTGCTAAAGAAATTGAATTTGCCATCGCAAAAATGGTGGCACAAGTAGAAGACGATTTTGCTGATGAAACACCAGTATTTGTTGGGGTATTGAATGGCGCTTTTATGGTGGTTTCTGATTTTATGAAACAATATAAAAAACCATGTGAAGTCTGTTTCATAAAAATGGCATCTTACGAAGGAACTTCTTCAACAAACGAAGTGAAACAATTAATAGGGCTGAACCAGGATTTGACCGGGCGCTCCGTTATTATAATAGAAGATATTGTAGATACCGGGAATACTTTAGTAGAATTGAAAGCATTATTCAAAAAACAAAATGTAAAACATTTCAAAATAGCGGCACTTTTCTTTAAACCCGAAGCCTACACAAAAGACATCAAAATAGATTACGTTGGGATTAGAATTCCAAATAAATTTATTGTAGGTTACGGCTTAGACTACAATGGATTAGGAAGAAATTTGCCAGAAGTATATAAACTAAAAGTATAATTACACAACAACATGACTAACATTGTTTTATTTGGAAAACCAGGAGCTGGTAAAGGAACTCAAGCCGAGTTTTTGAAAGAAAAATATAAATTAACACATATATCTACTGGTGATGTATTTCGTTTTAATTTAAAAAATGATACAGAATTAGGTAAACAAGCAAGAGTATTTATGGATGCTGGGGATTTAGTGCCAGATGAGTTAACTACAAAAATGCTTATTGATGAGGTAAATAAACATCCGGATACAAACGGAATTTTGTTTGACGGATATCCAAGAACAATTTCGCAAGCCGAAGCTTTAGACGCATTTCTAACATCAATAGATTCTCAAGTTGCAGCGACAATTGCACTTGAAGCTGATGATGAGATTTTAGTAAAACGTTTATTGGAAAGAGGAAAAACAAGTGGTAGAATTGACGATCAAGATGAAGAAAAAATCAGAAATCGCTACCAAGAATACAATGAGAAAACAGCTCCTTTAATGAATTATTATCAGGAGCAAGGGAAATTTCACGCAGTAAATGGAATAGGTTCCATTGCTGAAATTACCGAAAGAGTAAGTAATGTGATTGATAATTTATAGGAGCAATTCCAGCTCTACATTACAAGTCCTCGTTAAAAAAATCTATTTTTCTAAGTCATAAAAGGAGCTTCCTATGGGCGCTCTTTTTTGACAAGAAAAATTAACTTTTTTAACTCCGGGCTTTTCATTACCATCTGGGCTAAAATCCAGATTGGAGATTTCAGAAAGTAAAACTCAGAACTCAGATTTTAAATAAAAAACGAATCAACTAAAAAATTGGAAATACTAATTATATTTTTTCTAATACTATTAAATGGGGTTTTCTCTATGTCAGAAATCGCATTGATTTCAGCACGAAAGAACAGATTAGAGACTGCGGCAAAAAAAGGAAACAAAAGTGCTAAAATCGCATTGGATTTGGCCAATTCGCCAAACAAATTTTTGTCAACGGTACAAATAGGAATCACCTTGATAGGAATACTTACGGGTATTTATAGTGGAGATAAAATAACCAAAGATGTTGAAGCCTTTATAAAAGGATTTGAATTATTGACGCCTTATGCACACCCCGTTGCTGTAGGTTTAGTTGTCGTTATTTTGACCTTTTTCTCCTTAGTATTGGGGGAATTATTACCTAAACGTATCGGGTTGAATCATCCGGAATCTATCGCCAAAGCTGTAGCATGGCCTATGAAAATAGTCTCGATAGTTACCGCGCCATTTATTTGGATGCTAACGCATTCAACAGATTTCTTATTGAATATTTTGCAAATAAAACCTACCGCTGACGGTAAAGTAACCGAAGAAGAAATAAAGGCCATTATCAAAGAAGGAACAGAAGGAGGAGAAGTACAGGAAATAGAACAAGATATTGTAGAGCGTGTTTTTCATATTGGAGACAGAAAAATAAACTCATTGATGACGCACAGGAAGTCGGTGGTTTTTTTACCTTTACATGCGGATAAAGAGCAGGTCAAGGAATTCATGCTCAAAGAATTACATTCTATTTATCCGGTTTACGGTGAAAATTATGATGATATTGTTGGAGTCGTTAATCTTAAAAATATTTTCGCTCATTTTGAAAATAAAAACTTCAATTTGGCAGATATAATGACCGAAGCTCCTTTTATGATGGAGCAAACTACTGCTTATGTAGCCTTAGAGAGATTCAAAAAAACAGGTATTCATTACGCATTTGTTTCTGATGAGTATGGTGTTTTTCAAGGTGTAATTACTCTGAATGATATTCTGGAAGCTTTAGTTGGTGATGCATCTGATTTTTATAAAGATGATTTTCAACTAATAGAAAGAGAAGATGGAACGTGGTTAGTTGACGGGCATTATTCGTTGCATGATTTCTTGACTTACTTTGAATTAGATGAATTAATCAATGATTATGAAGTAACTACGGTGAGTGGATTAATAATGACGGAACTGTCTCACATCCCTAAACAAGGGGAAAAATTAATTTGGCAAAAATTTGAGTTGGAAGTCATTGATATGGATGGCGTGAAGATTGATAAAGTGATGGTGAAAGCACTTAAATAATTAATAATAAAAATAGAGAGCAGGAGACTGATAGCTTTTTGAATTTTTTCAATCTGAAATCCGAAATCTGAAATCTGAAATTAAAAAAAATGACTGAAGGGAATTTTGTAGATTACGTTAAAATATATGTTTCTTCCGGAAAAGGAGGAAAAGGATCTACGCATTTGCATAGAGAAAAATTTATTGAAAAAGGTGGTCCTGATGGTGGTGATGGTGGTCGTGGTGGGCATGTTTTTTTAGTTGGTAACAAAGGTCTTTGGACATTGTTTCACCTTAAATTTGCCCGACACATCAAAGCCGGGAATGGTGGAGATGGTAGTGGTGACAGAAGCACAGGTGCTGACGGAGATGATAAATTCATCGAAGTCCCGTTAGGAACAGTAGTAAAAGATAAAGAAACTGGAGAGATATTATTTGAAATTACCGAAGATGGTGAAAAGCAAATACTTTCTCGTGGTGGAAAAGGTGGTTTAGGAAACTGGCATTTTAGAAGTTCAACCAATCAAACACCTAGGTATTCTCAACCGGGTTTGCCTGGTTCAGAGATGGATGTGATTTTAGAATTAAAAGTGTTGGCTGATGTTGGTTTAGTAGGTTTTCCTAATGCAGGAAAATCAACGCTATTGTCAGTATTGACTTCTGCTAAACCCAAAATTGCAGATTATCCTTTTACAACCTTAAAACCAAATCTTGGAATTGTAGCATACAGAGATTTTCAATCTTTTGTAATTGCAGATATTCCTGGGATTATTGAAGGCGCGGCTGAAGGAAAAGGATTAGGACATTATTTTCTACGTCATATTGAACGTAATTCAACGTTACTTTTTCTAGTTCCTGTTGATACTCCAGATATCAAAGCGGAATATGATATTTTGGTAAACGAATTGACAAAATACAATCCGGAAATGCTTGACAAAGAGCGTTTGTTGGTTATTTCAAAATGCGATATGCTTGATGATGAGTTAAAAGCTGAGCTAAAAGTAGAATTAGACATTGCTTTCAAAGACATTCCTTACATGTTTATTTCATCTGTTGCTCAGCAAGGCTTAACAGAGTTGAAAGACAAATTGTGGAAAATGTTGAATGACTAACATTTAAAAACTTTATATAAAAAGGTGTTCTGAAAAGAGCACCTTTTGCTTTGGTGTTATTTGCTATTATAGGTGTCAAATAAAAACTGCAAGGTTTCAGGGATGTTATTGGCTTGTATCTTCGGGTATTTTATAGCAGAATCAAGCCAACTCCCTATTATTAAATAAAAATCATCTCCAACATCATAAAGAACAGGAACGCCCATTTTTTTGAGCGCAGCTGCATTGCATTCTTGTTCATAATGTTTCCGAATGGGAATCGAAAGTATTTTTTTTTCTAAATACAATGCCTCAGCAGGCGTTTCAAATCCTCCGCCGGTAATAATTCCTTCGCAATTGATGAGGCTTTTATTGAAGTACTCTTGATTAACGGGGAAATAAGTAACGTTTTTTATTGTATGTTTGGTTTGCACATCATTCAAAAACCAATGAAAATGAAAGTTAGGAAGTTTGTTGAATGCTTTTTCTAAACAATCCTTTTGAAAAGAAGGTAGATAAACGGTAATATGGCCTTTGTTTTTTGGTATGGCATTTTTGATTTCATCTTTAATAATTGGAGGAAGTATAAAGGAATCGTATTTGTCAAAATGCAATCCAATATATTGTGGAGAAGGAGCATAATGTTTCAGAATCATTTCGCCCATAATGCTCTTTTTTTCAGGTCTGGGAGTCAAAGGGGATATAAAACTTGCTTGATGACCGAATTGAATTGAATGTACCTTTTGTAATTTGCAAGCCAAAGAAGTAATCGAATCAAAATCATTGATGACCACGTCATAGTTTTTAAGTGGTAAAGCATTTGCGTCTTTATATATTTGTTTTGGTTTGATGTTTCTGGCAATATCCCAGTAATTCAAACCACCACATTTACTATAATGCAGGCTGCAACCCTCGCTTTTGAATTTTATTGGTAAATTGATATCCAGACTAGCATTGTTGCCACTCATAAAAAAATCAACTTCACCAAATTTTTGCAGATAAGGATATAATTGTATCGCTCTGCTGATGTGACCATTGCCCGTTGCCTGAATAGCATAAAATATTTTCATGTGATTTTATTTAGAAAGTAAGGCATTTAAAAATAGCTAGGATAAGATTTTGATAACAATATCATTGATGATTTTGTCTTCGTTGCTCCCATGATTTTCGGTAATGTAAATAACACGGATTTTTTGATTTGACATTTTATGATTTGTCTCAATACATTCATGTGTGATTCTGGAAAATAGCTTTTGCTAAAACTCCACATATCGATAATATCCCCATTTGAAACCAGCATTTTTGGTTGAATTGATTTAAATATAGCAGTAATTCTTTAGCTTGACAACCGAATGTTCCTAAGTGTACATCGCTAAATACGACTAAAGGAATTTTTATCTTTCTTTTCATAATTTGTTTTGACGAAATTAAGCACTCTATGTTATGATACTGTTTCTTGTTTATTATTATTTCTCTCAGTATTATTTTGTTTGTTCACTTTTTTTATGAATAAAAAAATCTGTTTAATACTTCAAAATTTCCTTATTTTTGGACAATGAAACAGATTCTTTATTTATTTTTATTTCTACCGGTTATGATGTGGGCTCAATCTGATTTTGACAGAGCAGAAAAATTATATAAGGCTGATAAAATAGATCAGGCCGAGTTGATCTTTGAATCTGTATTGAAAGCAAATCCTTCGGATTTGAAAACAATAGAATATTTAGGAGATATTGCGGGTTATTATAAATCATGGGATAAAGCTATTGTTTATTACAATAAGCTGAAAGTTTTAAAACCATCAGAAGCCAATTATCATTATAAATATGGTGGAGTTTTAGGGATGAAAGCCAAAGAATCTAATAAATTTAAGGCGCTTGGAATGATTGATGAAGTCAAAGGTTCTTTTGAAAAAGCCATAAGCCTTAATCCAAAACACATTGAATCCCGTTGGGCTTTGATAGAATTATACATTCAGTTGCCAGGAATTGTAGGCGGAAGTGAGTCTAAAGCAATAAGATATTCAAATGAATTATTGCGATTGTCTCCGGTTGACGGCTATTTGTCAAGAGGTCATATTGAGGAATATTTTAAAAGATATAAAGTAGCAGAACAACAGTATAAAAAAGCGATAATTGCAGGAGGTTCAAAAACAAGTTATCAAAAGTTAGCTAGCTTGTACAAGAACAAAATGAGAGAGCCTGAAAAAGCAAAAACAGTCTTAGAATCATATAATAATAAAGTTCAGGGGAGATTTAATTGATCTTGAATACAACAACCTTAACCAAAATAATTAGAATGCGTACACATTTTATAGCTATCGGAGGAAGCGCCATGCACAATCTGGCTTTAGCACTACACAACAAAGGATATCAAGTTACAGGAAGTGACGATGCTATTTTTGAACCATCAAAATCAAGATTAGACAAAAAAGGGATTTTACCTCCAGCATTAGGTTGGTTTCCTGAAAAAATAACGTCAGCTATTGAAGCGGTAATTCTTGGGATGCATGCAAAAGCTGATAATCCTGAATTATTAAAAGCACAAGAATTAGGGTTGAAAATATACTCTTATCCTGAATTTCTTTACGAACAATCCAAAAACAAAACACGTGTTGTCATTGGCGGTTCTCATGGCAAAACGACGATAACTTCTATGATTTTACATGTGATGCATTACCACGATATAGCGGTAGATTATATGGTGGGTGCGCAACTGGAGGGTTTCGATACGATGGTGCATCTTACGGAAGAGAATGATTTTATCGTTTTGGAAGGGGATGAATATTTGTCTTCGCCAATTGACCGAAGACCCAAATTTCATTTGTATCAACCAAACATTGCTCTAATTTCAGGGATTGCGTGGGATCATATTAATGTTTTTCCAACGTATGAGAATTACGTAGAGCAGTTTGAAATTTTTATTGATAAAATTACCAATGGAGGGATTTTAGTTTACAATGAAGATGATGCTGAAGTAAAAAGAGTATCTGAAGCCGCTACGAACCCAATCCGAAAACTAGCGTATCATACGCCAAAATATTCTGTTAATAATGGTGTGACACTTCTAGAAACTCCTGAAGGTGACATGCCAATTGAGGTTTTTGGAGCGCATAATCTTAATAATTTGGCTGGAGCCAAATGGATTTGCCAGAATATGGGTGTTGATGAAGCTGATTTTTATGAAGCTATTGCCAGTTTTAAAGGCGCATCAAAACGATTGGAAAAAATTGCTGAAAGCAAAACAAAAGTAGCCTATAAAGATTTTGCGCATTCACCAAGTAAAGTTGCCGCAACTACAAAAGCGGTGAAAGAGCAATATCCAAACAGAACTTTGGTGGCTTGTTTAGAATTGCATACCTATAGCAGTTTGAATGCTGAATTCCTGAAAGAATATGAGGGAGCATTAGAATATGCAGATAAAGCGGTAGTTTTCTATTCGCCCGATGCTGTAAAAATCAAACAGTTGGAAGAGGTTACGTACGAACAAATTGCTAAATCTTTTAATCGTGAAGATTTAATTATTTATACCAATCCAAAAGATTTTAGAAACTATTTGTTCAACTTGAATCTTGAAAATTCTGCTTTGTTGTTGATGAGTTCCGGAAATTATGGTGGATTAAATTTTGATGAAGTAAAGGAATTGGTAAAGTAAGAAGTGATATGAATGATTCTATAAAAATTTATAAAACTACGAGTGAAAATCCGGACTTTATTACTCTAATCACAGCATTAGATAAAAGTTTATGGGAGCGTTATCCGGAATTAAAAACAAATTATTGGGGTAATAATATTTTGGAATTAAATCCGAATGTTGTTGTTATTTATTTGGAAGACAAAGCAGTGGCTTGTGGTTGTTTTAAAAAATACGATAAAAATGTAATTGAAATTAAGCGTATGTTTGTTTCTCCTGAAGCTCGAGGAATGGGCTTAGCTCAAAAGATTTTACGTGAATTAGAGCTTTGGGCACATGATTTAGGATATTCATTTTCTGTTTTGGAAACATTACACAAACAAAAGGAAGCCATTGCTTTATATCAAAAAACAGGATATAGTATAGTTGATAATTATGAACCTTATGTGGGTTTTGAAAATAGTATTTGCATGCGGAAACAAATTTAAACATCAAAATGAATGGCTGAAAATTCCTTTTTTCCTATAACGAATTGGTCCGAAGACGATAAGCCACGTGAAAAACTAATGCTGAAAGGCAAAAGCGTTTTGAGTGACGCTGAACTGGTTGCCATTTTGATTGGTTCAGGAAGCAGAAACGAATCGGCGGTTGATTTGAGTAAAAGGATCTTGGCAAGTGTGGAGAATAACTTAAATGCCTTAGGGAAATTATCGTTATCTCAGCTAATGCAATTTAAAGGAATAGGAGAGGCGAAAGCAATTTCGATTATTGCTGCTTTAGAATTAGGAAGACGAAGAAGAGCGGAAGATGCGGTGGAATTAAAGAAAGTGACTTCAAGTAAAATAATTTTCGAAATAATGCAACCTATTATTGGGGAATTACCGCACGAGGAATTTTGGATCATTTATTTAAATAATTCAAATAAAGTGATTTCGAAATCTCAGTTGAGTAAAGGTGGAATCACCGGAACATTGGTCGATGTTCGCATCGTTTTTAAAATGGCACTTGAGATGGGTGCAACTGGATTAATTTTGTGTCACAATCATCCTTCGGGAACTTTGATTCCAAGTGATGCAGACAAACAGATTACAAAAAAATTAAAATTGGCAGGCGATAGTTTAGAAATAAAAGTATTAGATCATTTGATTGTTACTGAAAAGAACTATTTTAGTTTTGTTGATGAAGGAATATTTTAAAACATAAAATGAAACATACTATAATAACTGATGTTTTCTTTGATTTAGATCATACACTTTGGGATTTTGATAAGAATTCAGAGTTGACATTTGAGACTATTTTTAATAAAAGTCATCCCGTAATTGAGACTAAAGTATTTATTGAAAAATATGTGCCGATAAACCAAGAATGTTGGAAGCTATATCAATATGATAAAATCACCCATGCAGAATTGCGTTACAATCGATTAAAGTATTCTTTTGATGCTCTTGATTATTCGATTTCTGATGAAGAAATTAATACTATAGCAAATGATTATATTCGTTTCTTACCCGAAAACAATCATCTTTTTGATGGAACAATTGAAGTGTTAGACTATTTGAATCAAAAATATAATCTCCATATAATTACCAATGGATTTGCCGAGGTTCAATACAAAAAAATAAATAATTCTAACATCGGGAGTTATTTTCAAACCATCACAAATTCAGAAATGGCTGGAGTGAAAAAGCCAAATCCCATTATTTTTGATTATGCTTTAGATTTGGCCAAAGCCAAAAAAGAGAACAGCATCATGATAGGGGATAGCTTAGATGCGGATGTTCAGGGTGCTCTTGACTCCGGATTAGATGCAATTTTTTTTAATGAAAGTAAAATGCACGTTGAACAGCATATTAAACAAATTAACCATTTATTAGAACTTAAAAAATATTTATAATTATGAAAAAGCGATTTTTATTATTGTTACTATTAGTTGTTAGTTATTCCTACTCTCAATCTGTGAATGATTACAAAGCTGTAATTATTCCTCTAAAATACGATTTTCTTAAAAGTGAAAATCAGTTTCGCTTGACAACAATGACTAAGTTTAATCTAAATAAAGCAGGTTTAGTTTCATTCTATGCGAGTGAAACTATACCTGGTGAATATAGTGATAGATGCAGTTTGTTGTATATTGATGTGGTAAAAGAAGGTGGCTTTTTGACGACTAAGCTTTTTATAACGCTGAAAGATTGTTATGGAAAAATAATTTTCCAATCGATAACTGGAAAAAGTAAGGAAAAGGAGTATCAGGTTGCTTATACTGAAGCGTTGAACAAAGCCTTCCAGTCTCTTTATGAGTTGAAATATAAATACAACGGAAGTGTGATTACGAAAGTTCAGACTGCTATACAACCGGAAGTTGTTAAGCCGATGCCAGCAGCTGTTGCTGTAGTTGCAAATTCTAATTTGCTGTATGCACAACCGACGGCTTCAGGATTTCAATTAATTGATAGCACGCCAAAAGTTGTTATGAAAGTGTTTAAAACTAATAATCCGTCTAGTTACATTGCCATTAAGGATGGTTTACAGGGTGTTTTATTGCTTAAAGACAATCAGTGGTATTTTGAATATTATCAAAACGATAAATTAATTTCTGAAAAAGTAGCAGTTAAATTTTAGACTTCAGAAATCTGTGATAGAAAAAAATCCCATAAAAAAGGTCTTAAGAAGTTAAGACCTTTTTTTATGGGATTTAATAGCCGTATTTATCTCTCCAACGGTTTTTAAGAAATTCCCGGATGCTATTTTCTCTGGAGTTATTTCCTGGAACATATATTGGTGTTTTGCTTAATGCTTCAGGTAAAAATTCTTGTTCAACAAAATTATTGGTATAATCGTGTGAATATTTGTAGTCTTCACCATAGCCTAATTCCTTCATTAATTTTGTTGGTGCGTTACGTAAGTGAATAGGAACCGGTAAATCCCCAGTTTGTTTTACAAGTTGTTGTGCCGTTCCGATGGCTAAATACGAAGCGTTACTCTTTGGGGAAGTCGCTAGATAAACTGCGCATTGACTTAATATGATTCGGCTTTCAGGATATCCAATTGTAGCTACAGCCTGAAAAGTATTATTAGCCATAATAAAGGCAGTTGGGTTGGCATTCCCAATATCTTCGCTACTTAGAATAAGCATTCTTCGCGCAATAAATTTTACATCTTCGCCGCCTTCAATCATTCGGGCTAGCCAATATACGGCGCCATTAGGATCACTTCCCCGAATTGATTTTATAAAAGCAGAAACAATGTCATAATGTTGTTCGCCGGTTTTGTCATACAAAACGGTATTTTGTTGTACCAAGGCGAAAACACGATCATTCGTGATTATAATTTCGTCTTCATTAGATGCATTTACGACAAGTTCGAAAATATTTAATAGTTTGCGTCCATCTCCACCGGAAAGTCGCAGTAGCGCTTCTGTTTCGCTTAAAACAATATTTTTTGTAGACAAATAACTGTCTGTTTTCATGGCGCGTTCCAGCAGGGACTCTAAATCTTTTTTTGTAAAAGCATTCAAAATATAAACCTGACAACGGGATAGTAATGCAGGAATAACTTCAAAACTCGGATTTTCGGTAGTGGCACCAATAAGAGTAATCCAGCCTTTTTCTACCGCTGCTAACAGAGAGTCTTGTTGTGATTTGCTAAAACGGTGAATTTCATCGATGAATAAAATAGGGTTTTTAGCAGTAAACAAACCGCCACTTTGTTTCGCTTTTTCAATCACGTCACGAATATCTTTGACACCTGAATTGATGGCACTCAAAATATAAAATGGTCGTTTTGATTCTTGTGCAATAATTTGTGCTAAAGTAGTTTTACCGGTTCCAGGTGGCCCCCAAAAAATTAATGAAGGAATAATTCCTTTTGCAATTTGTTGCGTCAATGAACCATTTGGCCCTACAAGATGGGATTGACTGATGTAGTCTTCTAATTTTTGTGGTCGTATGCGTTCTGCAAGTGGTGCTTCCATTTATTTTTTAAATCTGAAATGCTTCGCCAGTTCGTTGGCGCTCGGGTCTGAATTCGTTAATCCTAAGTCATATATATAACTCTGGTAAAATTACTATTTTTATTTGGAGCTATTTCCAGCTGTACACTATATCTTTAGTATCTCGTTGAAAAAACGAGATGCTAAAGGATGCCGTTTCCATCTGGGCTAGGTAATTGTATTAAAAATGCATTTTAAGTTCAAATATGACAAAATAGCATTAAATTGCTTTTGGAGAAGTTTTTGAATTAAGACTAGAACATAAAACTTCACGTTATTCATGGAAAAGCATTTTAAATTTACCAATTCAGTTATTGGACTGCCTCTTTTTTTTGTGGTAATCCTGTGGTTTGTTTTTTGGCTCGAAATCCGATTTGATTTTGACTTTGTGCAAAATGGTATTTATCCAAGAACTTTTTCAGGTTTACAAGGTATTTTTCTAAGCCCATTTATTCATGCTGATATGGAACATCTTTATAATAATTCGGTTCCCTTACTAATTTTATTGGCAGCGCTACAATTTTTTTATGCAGATCAATCGATAAAAGTTATTGGATACGGAATTTTGATATCGGGATTTATTACTTGGGTTATTGGCAGAGATAATTATCACATAGGGGCAAGCGGATTAATTTATGTTCTCTTTAGTTTTGTTTTTTTTAAAGGGATACAAACTAGATACAATCGATTAGTGGCCCTTTCTCTTGCGGTGATAGTTGTGTATGGAGGCTTGGTTTGGTATGTTTTTCCTAGCCCTGAGATAACAGGAAATAAATCTATTTCATGGGAAGGTCATTTGGGGGGATTACTTACGGGATTCTTTCTTTCGTTAGTTTATAAAACTCCGGAATATAAAAAAATTATCAAATATGATTGGGAACACCCAGATTTTGATCCTTTAGAAGATAAATTTATGCAGCGATTTGATGCCAATGGAAATTTTGTAAATATCCCAAAAATTGAAGAAAATGTAGAACAGCAGGAATTTCCATCCTATTACACGTCTAATTTTCCAGTAGGTTATGAGATTGTCACAAATGAAAAAAATGAATCAAAACCTAAGTCTTGATTCATTTTTAGTAAAGAGTTATGTGTATAGTATTCTAAAAATCTAAGAAGTCCAACAATCTAAGATCGCTGTCTTACCGCTTCATATAAAAAGGCTCCACAAGCCACTGATACATTCAATGAACCAATAGTTCCAAACATCGGAAGTTTAGCTTTCTCGTCAACAATTTTAAGTACTGACGGGTTTACGCCTCTATCTTCAGATCCCATAATTATTGCTACGGGTTCGTTTAAAGAAATGTCATAAATATTTTGATCTGTTTTCTCAGTTGCTGCAACAGTTTTTATGCCACTAGCTTGCAAAAGAAATATAGCATCTTTAATGTGTTCTACTTTACAAATCGGAATGTTAAATACTGCTCCGGCTGATGTTTTTACAGTATCCCCATTAACAGGAGCTGAGCCCGCTTTTTGAACGATTATACCATTTACACCAGTACATTCAGCAGTTCTGATTATAGCACCAAAATTACGAGCATCAGATATTTGATCCAAAATCAAAAACAGGGGTTTTTTTCCATTTTCAATTACAGATTCTATCAAAGATTCTAAGTCAAAAAAGGAAATAGGAGAGATAGTAGCTACTGCACCTTGATGGTTATTAGGCGTCAATCTGTTTAGTTTTTCAACTGGAACATAAGAAAAATTAATATTGCCACGCTTCATCACTTTCATCAAGTCTTTCATCAGTTCGCTGCTCGCTTCCTTTTGAATATAGACTTTGTCTACCGTTGCGCCTGCTTGTATTGCTTCAATTATTGCTCTAATCCCGAATATTTGATGTTCTTTTTCCATGGTGCAAAGATATAAAAAAAAAACCACCCCAAAAAATGGGATGGTTTTTAAAAATTTAACTAAAATACAGTTTACAGAAAATGTGTTAACTAGTTATTTTTTTTATTGTTCATTCTGGCTTGTTTAATAGCATCTAGTACAGTGTTTACTGTTTTAAGAGTAGCTACCGTAGTAGGAACGCTATTTTTCAAGGTGTAAACTCCGTTATTAACCACTATAGTAACTACATAGTCATAAGGCTCAGATGTATTTCCTTGTTCAAAACCTAGAGCTTTTGAATTTGTAGCAAACTTAGCTTCTTGAGTGAATGTACCAGAAACATTACTACCTCCTCTAGAGTAATCTACAGTAATAGGAATAGTAAATTGAGGTGTGTTCATAGTATGAAGTCCATGATTGTCATAAAGATCATAATAGATATGATAAGTACCATTAGGAAATTTAGCAGGCGAAACTGTTAAAATTTCTGGGCATCCAGATGCAGCCGCTTGATATATTTTGGTATCTTTTAGATTCGCATCTAGCACATAGAAATCCATGTCATATCCGATACCACATAAAGTTTTGGCCACTCCACCATCTGAAAAGGCTTTGCTGAAATTAAACTTCAAGTCTAAATTGTCAGATAAAGCATTAAGTATAGTAAATGATATAGTAGTTGCAGGAATTGAAGCATTGGATATATTTACATCACCACCTATTTCTAAAACGAAATTTTCAGTTGGCTCATAAACTCCATCACTTAAAATGCTAATATTTCCTGTTGTAGATGTAGTATAAGCTTTGATTAAGATTTGGTCATCAAATTCATAATCCGTACCTCTAGTGGCTGTTCCAGATTTCACCTTCACTTTTACAAAGATATCTACCGGTTGGGCATTAGAGATATTAAGTTTATACTGATACTTTCCTGCAGCTTTTTCATTTACTGTTTGTGTTGCAGCTAATGGCGCAACAAAAGTAACAGTACTCGTAACATTTTGAGCAACTTCAACGGTGCTTTGACCTGTAAGTTCTGGTTCTTCTTGACATCCTACAAAAAGTAGTACGGTCATTGAAAGTGCAGAAAATATAAATTGTTTGGTTATTTTTTTCATTTTCTTTTTTGTTATTAGTTGACTACTCTTTCTAAAGCTTCATAAAATTCACGCGGTCCAACGGCACCAGAACCAGTATAGTAACCATAAGTTCTGTAAATTCTGTCTTTATTAGTAACATCATCTTTAGTTACTGTGTTTTGAGGTCCTGCATATCCACATGAAAGTTTCATGTCAATTGGGTTAGAGGCACAGTTAATTAATGGCCATCCATTCAACATCTGTACTGCTCCTTTATAGGTTTGTGGTGTGTTAACAACACCTGCAGCGTCAATTGTGAAATAATGTGTATTAGTAGCTGCTTGAAAAGAACCAGCATAATCAACAAATTTATAAGTCGTTGCATCAACAGATTCTATTACACGAATTTCACCGTTCCATCCGCCATTGCTAACGCCAAGTCTCCAGTAATTACTGTCAATAACTCTATAAGTTCCCGCAAAACGAGTTCCTACAGCAATTTTAGTGGTTTTGGAATTATTATGTACAGTTCCTTCAGAAGTTGTAGTTACATATCTCAAAGTCCAGGCATCTCCAATTTTTAATAAACTGTCATCTGTTGGAAGTGGTTGACCGCCTATAGTTATACCGGCTTTTAACTCATTATAGGAAACTGTAAAATCAATAGTTTGATTTTTCGGTGTAGCTGGAATATCAATGGTTTTGAATAATACTTCGTTGCTTTTTACGCCAGCCACAGTTGTGAATGTTTTGTAAATTTCAATTTTAGTAGTTAAAACATCCCCTTGAAAAGCCGTAACTTTTACGGGATATTTGAAATCATTACCGTTTCCAACCACATAGCCTACTAATCCTGAATTCACAGTCAATAGACCACCTGTTTCTGCTCCGCCTGTTAGTGCATCACTGTCTTTTTCACATGAAAAAAGACCAGCTAAGACTAAAAGAGCTAAAGAATATAATTTAATTTTTTTCATTTTTTTCTTTTTAAATATTATTATTTCATCCACCAAAGACGAGATGTTAATTTATCTCCACCCGTTAATGTTGTTGAGGCAGCTTCATAATTTACTCTGTTAAGTGAAATTTCCTGTGAATTAAAATATAATCTTGAAGGAATGCTAGTTTCTGCCGCACCTACAACTGGAGATAAGGCTGGATAACCTGTTCTTCTCCATTCTGTCCAAGCTTCAAAACCTTGACCAAACAAAGCAAACCAAGTTTGTTCACCAATTTTAACCCTTGCATCAGCCTGATTAGTAAATTCAACGTTAGGTAGAGCTACATAAGCTGCTGCACTTGCTTCAATTCCGTTGAATTTAAAGTTAGCAGTGATACCGTTTTTATAATGAACCAATGCAGCTGCAATACCTCCAGAAGCATATCCTTCATTGATTGCTTCAGCTAATAAAAATTCTGACTGTGCATACGATAAAATAACACCCGGTAAAGTAGGATTTAGATAGAAAGTACCTAAAGCTGAAAAACCATTGTAATTTCCAGGATTCTCTTCGCCAGGAAGGTTTCCAACATAAGCTCCTGCATTATTTTTTTGTGCATATACATTCAATCTTGGATCTGATAATGCTTGTAATTTTTTTACTAAAACAGAGCTCACTTTATATTCAGAACGCGTACCAAAAATGATTGTTTCATATATTGGATTTGCATCAGGTTGAGCTGGTAAATAGGTTAATTGTGCACTATCACTATTAGAAGACATTAAATGTCCTGCAGTTACTACAGCTTGAATTTGGGCACTAACATTTTTAGCTTTTGAAATTCTTATTAAAGCTTTTAATTTTAATGAATTAGCTAATTTTCTCCATTTTGAAGCATCTCCAGCATATACTAAATCAGATGTAGCAGGGACACCACCTGTACCATTCGCCAATAGTGCATCTGCACGAGTTAACATGTCAAGTATACCATCGTAAACCACTTCCTGACTGTCATAAGCCGGTTTTAAATTTCCAACTTGATTAAATTCCTTAAATGGAACTGGGCCATATAAATCAGTCAAAATTTGAAAACCATTTGCCTGAAGTACTAATGAAATTCCTTTAAGGTTACTATTTCCTTCGGAATCAGCCAAAGTGTACATAGATTGTGCATCGGCAATTACAGAGGCATATAAATTACTCCATATACCATCAATAGCACCTCTTCGGGGAATATATCGTTCCTCATCGTTGTACTGAACCTTAGATACGTGCTGAGCCCAGACCATACCCATATCCCCACCTTGTTGCATACCATAAATAGTATTCTGGTTGACACGAACAATGTTACCCAATAATAAATGTGCAGGAACTGCAACAGCATTATTTGGATCTGTATTCACTGCTTCGAAGTCTTTATCACAACTTGCACTCGAAAGCGCAATCAATGCAATAAATAAAATTGATATTTTTTTCATAATTTTTAATTATTTAGATTTAAAATTTAACTGATATGTTAAACCCATAGGACCTTGCTGAAGGTATTTGACCAAATTCCATACCTTGATTAGCATTACTACTACTAAACCCAGTTTCTGGATCAATGTGTGGAGCCGCTTTGTATAAAATGGCTAAGTTTCTGGCCACTACTGAAAACTTGAAGTCTGTGATTGCAGTACCATTAAACCATTGTTTTGGAAAAGTATAGCCTAAAGACATTTGTCTTAATTTAACATAGGTTGCATCAAAAATAGCACTTTCTTCAATTGTATTCCCATATGCTGTTTGATTAAATGATTTTGCACTTACAACAACATTATTTGGAACATAACCACCGGCTCCATCATCCATGACACCGTTACCTACAAGACCAGTTTCACGACCAATTAATGATTCTTCTAATGTACCAGCGTATCTACCCCATGCATAAGTCATTGAGTGAACATCGCCACCAACTTTTGCATCGATTAATGTTGTAAAGTCAAAACCTTTGTACTTCATAGTAAAGTTAGCTCCGCCGGTCCAGTCTGGAGTGATATTACCTAATACTTTTTTGTCAGTTTCTACAACAGGAAGTCCATTTTGATAAATCACGTTTCCGTTTGGATCTTTTGCAAATCCTCTACCAACAAGAGCACCATAAGGTTGACCTTCTCTAGCTTCTAATGTAATACCCCATTGTGAACCTAAGATATAAGTGTCTAATCCACCAAGTGAAGTTACAGTATTATCATTTTTGGCAAAGTTTAAGTCGATATCAAAACTAAAATCTTTAGATTTTAAAGCAGTAATTCCTAATTGTAACTCAATACCTTTGTTTTCCATTGAGGCAATATTGTCCCAAACACTTGTAAATCCTGTAGATGCTGAA
Organism: Flavobacterium sp. GT3P67; assembly: GCF_004349155.1. Lineage (NCBI taxonomy): Bacteria > Pseudomonadati > Bacteroidota > Flavobacteriia > Flavobacteriales > Flavobacteriaceae > Flavobacterium > Flavobacterium sp. GT3P67. The sequence goes on along the minus strand of NZ_SMLF01000007.1, from coordinate 114,969 downwards.
ACTTGAATTGGCACTAATAAATCAGAACTCTTTTTTGTGTAATAAGTACCTGCAAAACGCAATCTGTTTTGAAAGGCATTTAAATCGATACCAAATTCTGTTCCAATTACAGTTTCAGGTCTTAGATTTGGATTAAATTGAGTATTTGGTGTTGAAGCCTGATTTCCCCATCCATTATTTTGAAGAGTGTACGTAGAATTTAAATTATATGCTCCTAAAGCTCCTGTTCCACCTACTTTTGACCAACCACCTCTTAATTTGATATAATTAACAGCAGATCCAGTCGTATTTAAAAGTTCAGATAATACTAAAGATCCAGATACTGCAGGATAGAAAAATGAGTTATTTTTTGAAGGCAATACACTTGCCCAATCATTTCTTCCTGAAAAATCAACATAGAAATAATTTTTATAAGACACTTGACCAAAACCATACATAGATCCAATTCTTACTTCATTATAGTTATTTCCAAAAACAGGAGTAGTCCCTGATTTAATATTAGCTAAATTGTAAAAATCAGGTAATTCTAAAGCAGTTATTGCTCCAAAAGTTTGACTAATTTTTCTTCTCATATGGTTGGCACCATAATTTATTGTGAAGGCAATGTCTTCAGTGATGTCATTTTTATACCCTAAAAGTATTTCTGAATTTACTTCAGAATATCTTAAAGTATTTTTATTATAAGATCCGTCTGGAGCACTATTTGATCCAATTGCTTGTCTTCCGGTTGTTTCTTGAGAGTATTGATCTAATGAAGTTTTACCGGTTGCAGTGAAGTTTTTAGCAAGTTCATATGCCAAATATGCAGAACCAGTAATTCTGTCTTTGTCAAATGTATTTCTATTAGTTGCTAAAACCCAGTACGGATTGTTTTGGAAGTTATTGTTCCAGTTAATTGGAGTTCCTTCTGAAGGAGTTCCTACAGGAGCTAGAGGCAAATTGTTAAAATCTCTTAAATCTCTGAAGTTAATATTTCTTGCAGACCAGATAAATTGTTGAGCTACATTTTCATTGTTATATCCAGCTATTGGTAAGTTATTACTTTTATCATTAAAATACATCAATGATATCCCTGATTTTAGTTTTTCTCCTATTTTGAGATTTCCATTAATACTAACATTAAACTTTTTAAAGTCAGTATGAGGTAACATCCCTTTTTCGTCAGAATTACCAACAGACATTCTAAAGTTAGCCTCTTCATTTCCTGAAGATAACGATAGGTTGTTAGTAGTCGATACTGCTGTTTCGTAGAAATCTCTTACATTGTTTGGGTGAGATATCCATGGTAATGGAGCTCCGCCTACTTTATATGAATCCCACTGAACAAAAGATAATCCTTTGTCTAATGCTGGACCCCAACTTTCATCTACCCCATCATTATAACCTCCACCAGCACCGTCAACAAATTCAAAATAATTTGAAGTTGCACCTTGACCGTATGAGTTTTGATAATTCGGCACAACTAAAGGGTTTGAGAAAGTTGTATTTGTATTAAATGAAATTACACTTTTTCCTTTTCCTGTTTTCCCTGATTTTGTTGTTATTATAATTACACCATTACTTGCTCTAAGACCATATAATGCAGCAGCATTTGGTCCTTTAAGAACAGTCATAGACTCGATATCATCAGGACTGATGCTCGCAACACCATTAGGTAAGTCACGACCTCCACCAGAACCTGCATTTCCAGCTGATGAATTGTCAAATGGTACACCATCAACAACAAATAAAGCTTGGTTATTTCCAGTAATTGAAGAGTTTCCTCTTAATACAACTCTTGAAGAAGCTCCAACTGCCCCTGAACTATTCGTTACTTGAACTCCGGCAATTTTACCACTTAATGCATTAACTAGGTTACTCTCTCTTGCTTCGGTAAGATCTTCTCCTTTAACACTTTGAGCAGCATAGCCTATCGATTTTTCGGATTTTTTAATTCCTAAAGCCGTTACTACAACTCCTTCAAGTTCTAATGCGTCACTCACTAATTTCACATTAACTGTTGCAGAACTTGCAGCTACTTGTTGAGTTTTCATCCCAATGTAGCTAAAAATCAAGACCTGGCTTGGTGTTGCTCTGATAGAATATTTTCCATCAAAATCAGTTTGTGTTCCGGATTGAGTTCCTTTTACTAATACACTCACACCTGGTAAAGGTAGTCCTGCATTATCGGAAACAGTTCCTGAAACAGCTCTTTCTTGCGCAAAAGTTAGTTGCGCCACAAGTACTACTAATAGTACTAAGAATCCATTGAACTTTAGTTTCATTTTTTAATATTTTGAATTAGTCTAGCAAACTTCTTAATAATTTGTTAACTTTCCTAATTAATGAAACTCTATTTTTTGTTGTAATTAAAATTTAACATTATAACAGATGTGTATGATAGTGTTATAAATTTCAATTTGTTGGTCTTGGATACTGCCGTTTGCGACAGCAAATTTTAATAGGCCGTTTTTTGTTTGCAGCCCAAATCCGAATCCAATTCCTAGAAGTTTTTCGGTGTTGTCTTCTTGTTCAATACTTGGTTTGTTCTTGTAGATACAGTAATCTAGGATAGAGTGAACGTAGAGATTAGGAGAGAGTATGTGCCGATATTCTGTAAGTATTGAGGTCATAAAATAGGCTTGCAGACTATTTTCAGCAAAGCCTCTTAGGCTGTTGAATCCTCCAAAACGAAAAAGTTCATTTGCGATATAGCGGTTGCTTTGTAAATAATAGTTATGGCTATTTATATTGATTATATTCTTTTTATTCAGGTTAAAGTTATGTACGGCTTGAATTTTTAAAAAAAACTGATTGCTTTTTATCGTGTTTTCTGGCTGATTGCTTGTTTCTCTTTTTCCGGTTCCGGCAGTTATTGAAAGAATTGATTTTATTGGAAAAGTAAAATTAGTTAAATCTGATTTTGTGTAATTAAAACTGGACGTCAAAAAGGAATTGTTATAATCGCTTATCGAATTATCGATTGAATTTTGGATGTCGCTTGATTCTGTAGATTGAAATCCTAAATAGAATCGTGTGTTGTAATTTGTAAAGTAACTTAAGTCAATTGCTGTTTTTGTGTTTTGAAAAGTACTGTCTTGTCTGAATAATTGAATTTGAGCTTTTAATCCTATTGAAGTTTTAAGCAAATAAGGAAGTTCAATACTGGCATTAAATGTTTTTTGATCGTTTCCGTCGCTTTTCCAGTAAACGGATAATTGTTCTCCAGAGCCCAAAATATTTTCTAGCTTCACATCTAAGTAGCCATTTAGGGCTGTTTTTTTATTTTCATTATTGGAAAATCCAATGAATCCGTCAAAAGTATTTGATTTTCTTTTCTCAAGATATACGTAAACTTTCGTTGAGTCTTTTGTGAGTAAAATTTCGGGATATTTTACTTGGCTAATAAATCCAAATTTTTCAAAATCGTTGTGAATTTGATCTACCATTTTTTGATTAAAAATGCTGTTTTTGTATTTTCTGTTGATTTGCGCTAAATGTCCACTAGGAAATTTATTTGATCGGTTGTTTTTTGCGTAATTTATTCGGATTGAGTTTAGTGTTCTTTTTTCGTCTGATTCCAGTTTTAAATCAGCATAAATTTCAGTATCGACTCTTTTGATATTTACTAGTTTTAGCTTTGCTAATGCAAATCCGTTTTGTTCTAATTTTTGAACGGTTTGTTTTAGATAAGAGTTGATTTCTGTGTACGGCAGTATTAAAGTGTCTTTTTTTTCTCTTAGGTCTGTCAGGTTGTTAAATAGATTATTTGTACCTATATATATATGTATTGATTTTATTTTTTTTCCTAATGTAAAAATCGCTACATAACTAGAGTCTTTTTTTTTTGTGAATTCGAGTGTGATGTTGTCTATATAGCCTATTTCGGATAATTTTTTAGAAACTTTGTTTATCTCTTCGTTAATTAATTTCGTGTTTTTGTGCTCAGTGTTGTATTTTAGAGAATCTATAGTTTTTGTTTCTAATGAATTGCTTCCAGTTATCAATAATCGAAAATTTTGCGCAGAACAATTAAGGCAAAAATTTAGAAAGAACAGTAAAATAAAAGTGGATTTCAAATGAGTATGTGTTTTTAATAAAAGTAATGCAAATATCTATTGTTTGGGATAAAAATCAAATGATAAAATAATCTTATTGAAAATTAATAGATTAACGTTTGTAGAGTAAAAAATATTTTCTACATTTGCAACCCCGTAAAAAGCGGGAATTTAATATAATAAGAAATTTTTAGTATTAATTATGCCAACAATTCAACAATTAGTAAGAACAGGAAGAACTCAGATAACTAAGAAGAGTAAATCGGTTGCTTTAGATTCTTGTCCTCAAAGAAGAGGGGTTTGTACGCGTGTTTACACTACAACACCAAAAAAACCAAACTCTGCAATGCGTAAAGTAGCGCGTGTACGTTTGACAAATGGTAATGAAGTGAATGCTTACATCCCTGGTGAAGGACACAATTTACAAGAGCACTCGATAGTATTAGTTAGGGGTGGAAGGGTAAAAGATTTACCAGGAGTTAGATATCACATCGTTCGTGGTGCGCTTGATACGTCAGGAGTAGCAGGAAGAACGCAAAGAAGATCTAAGTACGGAGCAAAACGCCCAAAAGAAGCAAAAAAGTAATTTAAAAAGTTATTTCTTGTAGGGATGTGATTCGTCACAACTGTATGGGTATGACATTTTATTAAAAAAAAGACATGAGAAAAAGAGCGGCAAAGAAAAGACCACTTTTACCAGATCCAAGGTTTAATGACCAACTGGTAACACGTTTTGTGAACAACTTAATGTGGGATGGAAAAAAATCGACAGCGTTTAAAGTATTTTATGATGCAATTGACATCATTGAGTCTAAAAAACAAGATGCAGAGAAACCATCATTAGAAATTTGGAAAGATGCGTTAACCAATGTTATGCCTCACGTTGAAGTACGTAGTCGTAGAGTTGGTGGAGCTACATTTCAAATTCCAATGCAAATTCGTCCAGATAGAAAAATTTCTATGGCAATGAAGTGGTTGATACTTTATTCTAGAAGAAGAAATGAAAAATCAATGGCTCAAAGGTTGGCTTCAGAATGTTTAGCTGCGGCTAAAGAAGAAGGAGCTGCTGTTAAGAAAAGAATGGATACTCACAAAATGGCAGAAGCTAACAAAGCATTCTCTCACTTTAGATTTTAATTCTTAAGAAATGGCTAGAGATCTTAAATATACAAGAAATATAGGAATTGCTGCTCACATTGATGCTGGTAAAACAACAACAACAGAGCGTATATTATTCTATACTGGAAAATCACACAAAATTGGTGAAGTACACGATGGTGCTGCAACAATGGACTGGATGGCACAAGAGCAAGAAAGAGGTATTACCATTACTTCTGCTGCTACAACTTGTGAATGGAATTTTCCAACAGAGCAAGGTAAAACTTTACCAGAAACCCTGCCTTATCACTTTAATATTATTGATACACCGGGACACGTTGACTTTACAGTTGAAGTAAACCGTTCTTTGCGTGTGCTTGATGGTTTGGTTTTCTTATTTAGTGCTGTTGATGGTGTTGAGCCACAATCAGAAACTAACTGGAGATTAGCAGATCAATATAGAGTGCCACGTATTGGGTTCGTTAATAAAATGGACAGACAAGGTTCTAACTTTTTGATGGTATGTCAACAAGTAAGAGACATGTTGAAATCTAATGCAGTTGCAATCACTTTGCCTATCGGTGAAGAAAATGATTTCAGAGGTGTTGTGGATTTAGTTAAAAATCAAGCTATAGTATGGCATGAAGAAGGTTTAGGAGCAACGTATGATATTGTGCCTATTCCAGAAGATATGCTTGAAGAAGTGAAAGAATATAGGTCGATTCTTATTGAAGCAGTAGCTGATTATGATGAGACTTTGCTTGAAAAATTCATGGAAGACGAAAACTCTATTACAGAGGAAGAAATCAACACTGCATTAAGAGCAGCGGTTATGGATATGGCTATCATTCCTATGATTGCCGGTTCTTCTTTCAAAAACAAAGGAGTTCAATTCATGTTAGATGCAGTATGTAAATATTTGCCGTCTCCAATGGATAAAGATGGTATTGAAGGGATTCATCCTGACGATGCTGAATTGTTAGAAGAAGATCAAACTAAAATTTTGCGTAAGCCAGATGTTAAAGAGCCGTTTGCTGCTTTAGCTTTTAAAATTGCTACTGACCCATTCGTAGGTCGTTTAGCTTTCTTCCGTGCTTATTCTGGACGTTTAGATGCTGGTTCTTATGTTTTGAACACTCGTTCAGGAAATAAAGAAAGAATCTCTCGTATCTATCAAATGCATGCTAACAAGCAAAACCCAATCGATTATATCGAAGCAGGTGATATTGGAGCGGCAGTAGGATTTAAGGATATCAAAACTGGAGATACATTGTGTGATGAAAAAAACCCAATCATTCTTGAGTCAATGAAATTCCCTGCGCCGGTAATTGGTATTGCAATTGAGCCTAAAACTAAGGCTGACGTTGATAAAATGGGTATGGCTTTAGCTAAATTAGCTGAAGAAGATCCAACGTTTACGGTTAGAACAGATGAGGCTTCGGGACAGACTATTATCTCAGGTATGGGTGAGCTTCACTTAGATATCTTAGTTGATAGAATGAGACGTGAATTCAAAGTTGAAGTAAACCAAGGTGAGCCTCAAGTTGAATACAAAGAAGCATTTACAAAATCTGCTCAACACAGAGAAACTTACAAGAAACAATCTGGTGGTCGTGGTAAATTCGGTGATATCGTATTTAGACTAGAGCCTGCTGATGAAGTTGATGGTAAAGCTCCTGTAGGATTGCAGTTTGTTAATGCTGTAAAAGGTGGTAACGTTCCTAAAGAATATATCCCATCTGTAGAAAAAGGTTTCAGAGAAGCTATGAAAACAGGTCCTTTAGCAGGATACCAAGTAGATAGTTTGAAAGTAACTTTGTTAGATGGATCTTTTCACCCTGTCGATTCTGATGCGCTCTCTTTTGAGTTAGCGGCTAGAATGGGGTACAGAGAAGTAGCTAAAGCTGCTGGAGCTGTAATTCTTGAGCCAATCATGAAAATGGAAGTTATTACACCTGAAGAAAACATGGGAGATATCGTAGGTGATATTAACCGTCGTAGAGGTCAAGTTAATGACATGGGTGACAGAGCTGGTGCAAAAACCATTAAAGCAGATGTGCCATTATCAGAAATGTTTGGATATGTAACAACATTAAGAACACTTTCATCTGGTAGAGCGACATCTACAATGGAATTTTCACACTACGCAGAAACACCTTCCAATATTTCGGAAGCAGTTATCAAAAAAGCAAAAGGAAACGCATAATCTTTAAGAAAATGAGTCAAAAAATCAGAATAAAACTAAAATCTTACGATCACATGTTGGTAGACAAGTCTGCTGAAAAGATTGTAAAAACCGTAAAAAGTACTGGAGCAGTAGTAACAGGACCAATTCCGTTGCCAACTCACAAAAAACTTTTTACCGTTCTTCGTTCTCCACACGTTAACAAAAAAGCGAGAGAGCAATTTGAAGTAATGTCATACAAGAGATTAATTGACATTTATTCATCTTCATCAAAAACTATTGATGCCTTGATGAAACTTGAATTGCCTAGCGGTGTTGAAGTAGAGATCAAAGTTTAAATAGCTTACTAGTAAGAAAAGGGCGCTGTTTTTAAGCGAAAAATATTTTTTTGGTTTGTGTGTAAATAAGTTATACTTTTGCACCACTTAAAAAAAATAGGATTCGGTTAAAAGCTGCGTTCTATATTTATATTTAATAATTAATAATTAATATTTATGTCTGGGTTAATTGGTAGAAAAATCGGCATGACTAGCATTTTCGACGAGAACGGGAAGAATATTCCTTGTACAGTAATCGAAGCTGGACCATGTGTTGTTACCCAAGTCAGAACCAAAGGTGTTGACGGGTATGAAGCGTTGCAACTTGGTTTCGATGACAAAAACGAGAAACATTCCACAAAAGCGGCTTTAGGTCACTTTAAAAAAGCGGGAACTGTAGCTAAGAAAAAAGTCGTTGAATTCCAAGATTTCGCAACTGAACAAAAATTAGGAGATCTTATTGATGTTTCTATTTTTGCTGAAGGAGAATTTGTAGATGTACAAGGTGTATCTAAAGGTAAAGGTTTTCAAGGGGTTGTAAAACGTCACGGTTTTGGTGGTGTTGGTCAAGCAACTCACGGTCAACACAACCGTTTAAGAGCGCCGGGTTCTGTAGGGGCTTCTTCTTATCCATCTAGAGTATTCAAAGGAATGCGTATGGCTGGACGTATGGGAGGAGACAATGTAAAAGTTCAAAACCTTAGAGTTTTAAAAGTAGTTGCTGAAAAGAACCTACTTGTTATTAAAGGATGTGTTCCTGGATGTAACAACTCTTATGTAATCATTCAGAAGTAATGGAAGCAAAAGTATTAGATTTCAACGGAAAAGATACTGGAAGAAAAGTTCAACTTTCTGATTCAGTATTTGGTATAGAGCCAAACAATCACGCAGTATACCTTGATGTTAAGCAATATCTTGCTAATCAAAGACAGGGAACGCACAAAGCTAAAGAAAGAGCTGAAGTTGCGGGAAGTACGCGTAAGATTAAAAAACAAAAAGGAACTGGAACTGCTCGTGCGGGTAGTGCAAAGAATCCATTGTTTAAAGGTGGTGGAACAGTTTTCGGACCAAGACCAAGAAGTTATTCATTCAAATTGAATAAAAGCTTGAAACGTTTGGCTAGAAAATCTGCTTTCTCAATTAAAGCAAAAGAGTCGAACATTATCGTTCTTGAAGACTTTAATTTTGAAACGCCAAACACTAAAAATTTCATTAATGTTTTGAAAGCTTTAGAGTTAGAAAATAAAAAATCTCTGTTTGTGTTGGGTGATGTAAATAAAAATGTATATTTGTCGTCACGCAATTTAAAAGGATCTAGCGTAGTAAGTAGCTTAGAATTAAGCACTTATGCTATTTTAAACGCTAATAATTTAGTGCTTTTAGAGAGTTCTTTGGAGATAATTGAAGAAAATTTAAGTAAATAATAGGATATGAGCATCATAATTAAGCCTATAGTAACGGAAAAAGTAACCAAAGAAAGTGAAGTTTTAAACCGCTTCGGATTCGTTGTTGACAAAAAAGCAAACAAAGTGCAAATTAAGAAAGCTGTTGAAGCTGCTTATGGAGTAACTATTTTGAGTGTTAACACGATGAACGTAAGACCGGATAGAACTACTAAATACACTAAAAGTGGTTTGATCAGTGGAAAGACAAATGCAATTAAGAAAGCGATTGTTCAAGTACAAGAAGGAGAAACAATTGATTTTTACAACAATATCTAAGATAAAATGTCAGTAAGAAAATTAAAACCTATTACCCCAGGTCAGCGATTTAGAGTTGTGAATGGTTATGACGCCATTACAACTGATAAGCCGGAACGCTCTTTGATAGCGCCGATAAAAAACTCTGGTGGTAGAAATAGTCAAGGAAAGATGACCATGCGTTATACGGGTGGTGGTCACAAGCAGAGATATCGTATTATTGATTTTAAACGTACAAAAGAAGGAATTCCTGCGACGGTTAAATCAATTGAATATGATCCAAATCGTACTGCTTTTATCGCATTATTAGCTTATGCTGATGGTGAGAAAACGTATGTTATTGCTCAAAACGGATTGAAAGTTGGTCAGAAATTAGTTTCTGGTCCAGAATCTCAACCTGAAATTGGTAATACTTTACCTTTAAGTAGAGTTCCGCTTGGAACTGTAATTTCTTGTATCGAATTGAGACCGGGTCAAGGAGCTGTAATCGCTCGTTCAGCTGGAACATTTGCTCAATTAATGGCAAGAGATGGAAAATATGCAACAATTAAAATGCCTTCTGGGGAAACAAGATTAATCTTGTTGACTTGTTCGGCTACAATTGGAGCGGTTTCTAATTCAGATCACCAATTAGTTGTATCAGGAAAAGCTGGTAGAACAAGATGGTTAGGAAGAAGACCTAGAACAAGACCTGTTGCAATGAACCCTGTCGATCACCCAATGGGTGGTGGTGAAGGACGTTCTTCTGGTGGACATCCACGTTCAAGAAATGGAATACCAGCTAAAGGTTATAGAACTCGTTCTAAGAAAAACCCGAGTAACAAGTATATCGTAGAACGTAGAAAGAAATAATAAGATATGGCACGTTCATTAAAAAAAGGACCTTTCGTTCATTATAAGTTAGACAAGAAAGTTCAAGAAAACATCGCAGGTGGGAATAAAGGAGTGGTTAAGACATGGTCTAGAGCTTCTATGATTACTCCAGACTTTGTTGGACAAACTATCGCAGTTCATAACGGTCGTCAATTTGTACCAGTTTACGTAACAGAAAACATGGTAGGTCACAAATTAGGAGAATTTTCACCAACTAGATCTTTTAGAGGTCATGCTGGAGCAAAAAATAAAGGTAAAAAATAAGAAGCAATGGGAGTTCGTAAAAGAGAAACAGCAGATGCAAGAAAAGAGGCTAATAAGTCTTTGGCCTTCGCAAAGTTAAATAACTGCCCTACTTCACCTAGAAAAATGCGCTTAGTAGCAGATCTAGTAAGAGGTCAGAAGGTAGAAAGAGCACTTAACATCTTAAGATTCAGTTCTAAAGAAGCTTCAAGAAAATTAGAAAAATTGGTTTTATCAGTAATTGCCAACTGGCAAGCTAAAAACCCTGAAGCTAATATGGAAGAAGCTGGTTTATTTGTTAAGGAAATCCGTGTTGATGGTGGAATGATGTTGAAAAGACTTCGTCCAGCACCACAAGGAAGAGCACACAGAATTAGAAAACGTTCTAATCACGTAACAATCGTGCTTGGAGCTATCAATAACACACAAAGCAATTCTTAAGCAGCATGGGACAAAAGACAAATCCAATTGGAAATAGACTTGGTATCATCAGAGGATGGGACTCAAACTGGTATGGTGGAAATGATTACGGTGATAAACTTGCCGAAGATCACAAAATCAGAAAGTATATCCATGCTCGTTTATCAAAAGCTAGTGTATCAAAAGTAATCATCGAGAGAACTTTGAAACTTGTAACCGTTACTATCACTACTGCTAGACCTGGTATTATTATTGGGAAAGGTGGGCAAGAGGTAGACAAGTTGAAAGAGGAACTTAAAAAAATTACTGACAAAGAGGTTCAAATCAACATCTTTGAAATTAAAAGACCTGAACTTGACGCGTATCTAGTTGCTACAAGCATCTGTCGTCAAATCGAAAGCAGAATTTCTTACAGACGTGCAATCAAAATGGCTATTGCTGCTTCTATGCGTATGAACGCAGAAGGTATCAAAGTTTTGATTTCTGGTCGTTTGAATGGTGCAGAGATGGCTCGTTCAGAAGGTTTCAAAGAAGGTAGAATTCCTCTATCAACTTTCAGAGCTGATATTGATTATGCACTTGCAGAGGCTCATACTACTTATGGTAGAATGGGAATCAAAGTGTGGATCATGAAAGGTGAAGTTTATGGAAAGAGAGATCTTTCTCCACTTGCTGGAATGGACAAAAAACAATCTGGTGCTGGTGGTAAAGGTGGTGATTCTCCTAGAGGAGACAGAAAGCCTTTTAATAAAGGTGGAAAACCAGACGCTCGTAAACGAAAGTAAATTTTTAAACTAAAGAAAAATGTTACAGCCTAAAAGAACAAAATACCGTAAGGTACAAAAAGGTAAAATGAAAGGGAACTCTCAAAGAGGACATGAACTTTCTAATGGAATGTTTGGTATTAAATCTGTACATGAAGATGGAATGTTCTTAACCTCTCGTCAAATCGAAGCTGCGCGTATTGCTGCAACTCGTTTTATGAAAAGAGAAGGACAATTATGGATCAAAATATTTCCAGACAAACCTATCACTAAGAAACCTCTTGAGGTACGTATGGGTAAAGGTAAAGGTGCAGTTGAGTATTGGGCTGCCGTTGTTAAACCCGGAAGAATTATGTTTGAAGTTGGAGGAGTACCTTTGTCAGTTGCAAAAGAGGCGTTACGTCTTGCGGCTCAAAAGCTTCCAGTAAAAACTAAATTCGTCGTTGCTAGAGATTTCGAAGCATAATTTATAATATATTATGAAACAATCAGAAATAAAAGATCTTTCTGCAGCGGAGTTGCAAGAAAAACTTAGCCAGACTAAGAAGGCATATGCCGACCTAAAAATGGCTCACGCTATTTCTCCAATTGAGAATCCACTTCAAATTAGAAGTGTAAGAAGAACAGTTGCAAGATTAGCTACGGAACTTACTAAAAGAGAGTTGCAATAATTGTAATCTGCTGAAAGATGGAAGAAAAAAGAAATTTAAGAAAAGAAAGAGTTGGTGTTGTTACTTCGGACAAAATGGATAAATCTATTGTTGTTGCTGAAGTGCGTAAAGTAAAACACCCATTATACGGTAAGTTCGTGTTGAAAACTAAAAAGTATCACGCACACGACGAAAAGAACGACTGTAACGTTGGAGATACGGTAAGGATTAGCGAAACGCGTCCTTTAAGTAAAACAAAATGTTGGAGGTTAGTTGAAATCTTAGAAAGAGCTAAATAATTATGGTACAACAAGAATCAAGACTAAAAGTAGCAGATAACACTGGAGCAAAGGAAGTTTTAACTATCCGTGTTTTAGGAGGTACCAAAAGAAGGTATGCCTCTGTTGGTGACAAGATTGTAGTTTCTATCAAAGATACTGCTCCTAACGGAAGCGTTAAAAAAGGAGCTGTTTCAACTGCAGTTGTTGTACGTACCAAAAAAGAAGTGAGAAGAGCCGATGGTTCATACATTAGATTTGATGACAACGCATGTGTGTTATTGAATGCTGCTGGTGAAATGAGAGGAACTCGTGTTTTTGGTCCGGTAGCAAGAGAACTTCGTGAAAAACAATTCATGAAAATTGTATCATTAGCACCAGAAGTGCTTTAATTCGTTTTAAGATGATAAAGCTAAAAATAAAATCAGGTGACATTGTAAGAGTAATTGCTGGAGACCATAAAGGTGCTGAAGGTAAAGTTTTACGTGTGTACCGTGAGAAAAACAAAGCGATTGTTGAAGGTGTAAACATGGTTTCAAAACATACGAAACCTAGTGCAAAAAGCCCTCAAGGTGGTATCGTAAAGAAAGAAGCTTCTATACAAATATCTAATATTTCTTTAATTGATCCTAAAACTAAGGAAACAACTAGAGTTGGTATTAGAGTAGAAGGAGATAAGAAAGTAAGATTTTCAAAAAAATCTAATCAAGTACTATAGTAATGGCGTATATACCTAGACTAAAAGAAGAATATAAGAGCAGAGTAATCGCTGCTCTTAAAGAGGAATTCGGATACGTAAACGTAATGCAAGTTCCAAAATTGGAAAAAATCGTTTTAAGTAAAGGAGTTGGTGCAGCTGTATCTGATAAAAAACTAATTGACTATGCAGTTGATGAGTTAACAAAGATCACTGGACAGAAAGCAGTATCTACTATTTCAAAGAAAGACGTTGCGTCATTCAAATTGAGAAAAGGGATGCCTATTGGAGCAAAAGTTACTTTGCGTGGAGAAAGAATGTATGAGTTTTTAGATAGACTTATTACTTCAGCTTTGCCACGTGTAAGAGATTTCAGTGGTATTAAAGCTACTGGTTTTGATGGAAGAGGAAATTATAACCTTGGAGTTTTGGAACAAATCATTTTCCCAGAAATTGATATTGATAAAGTAAACAAAATTTCAGGTATGGATATTTCTTTTGTAACTACTGCAAAAACAGATAAGGAAGCAAAATCATTATTGGCTGAACTAGGTTTACCTTTTAAAAAGAATTAAGACATGGCTAAAGAATCAATGAAAGCCCGCGAGGTTAAGAGAGAAAAAACAGTAGCTAAGTATGCTGAGAAAAGAAAAGCTTTGTTAGAAGCTGGAGATTTCGTAGGTTTGCAAAAGTTACCAAAAAATGCTTCGCCAGTTCGTTTGCACAATCGTTGCAAATTAACAGGTAGACCAAGAGGGTATATGCGTCAATTCGGTCTTTCACGTGTTACATTTCGTGAAATGGCAAATAACGGATTGATACCAGGTGTTAAAAAAGCATCTTGGTAGAAAGATATTCAGACGTGAGTAATTACGTCTGTTTTTTACATTTATAAACTGGTTTCAGGTTCGATTATGTTTAATCGAAAACCGTTACCGCAAATCAATACACATGTATACAGATCCTATTGCAGATTATTTGACGAGAGTTAGAAACGCTGTGGCTGCAAACCACAAAGTTGTCGAAATTCCTGCGTCTAATCTAAAAAAAGAAATCACTAAGATCTTATTTGATCAAGGTTATATCTTAAGTTACAAATTTGAAGACAACGCTGTTCAGGGTTCAATCAAAATTGCTTTGAAGTATGATAAAGATACTAAAGAGTCAGTAATTAAAGATATCCAAAGAATTAGTAAACCAGGTTTACGTAAATATTCAAGTTCTTCTACCATTCCTAGAATCCTTAACGGATTAGGAATTGCTATTGTTTCTACTTCTAAAGGTTTAATGACTGGAAAGAAAGCTAAACAATTGAATGTTGGTGGCGAAGTAATTTGTTACGTATACTAATTTTAAAGACTATATAAGATGTCAAGAATAGGTAAAAGCCCAGTAACAATACCAGCAGGAGTAACTGTTTCAGTTGCTGATGGTATTATTACGGTAAAAGGAAAAAATGGTCAACTAACACAGGAGTTTTCGGATGTAACTGTAACAGTTGAAGGGGATCTAGTTCAAGTAGAAAGATCTTCTGATCACAAAGACCAAAGAGCAAAACACGGTTTGTACAGATCTTTAATCAATAACATGATTATCGGTGTAACAGATGGTTTTACTAAGTCATTAGAATTGGTAGGAGTTGGTTATAGAGCTTCAAATCAAGGACAAAAATTAGATTTAGCACTTGGTTACTCTCACAATATAGTTTTAGAAATTGCTTCAGAAGTAACTTTAGAAACTATATCTGAAAAAGGTAAAAACCCAATCGTTAAATTAACATCATTTGACAAACAACTTTTAGGTCAAGTAGCTGCGAAAATCAGAGGTTTCCGTAAGCCTGAGCCGTACAAAGGAAAAGGTGTTAAATTTGTAGGTGAAGTATTAAGAAGAAAAGCAGGTAAATCAGCTTAAAAAATAAGATTATGTCATTAACAAAACCTGAAAGAAGACAACGAATTAGATTCAGAATTAGAAAAACAATTAGTGGTACTGCTACTAATCCAAGACTATCTGTATTTAGAAGTAACAAAGAAATTTACGCTCAACTTATTGATGACGTAAACGGAGTTACTATATTGGCAGCTTCTTCAAGAGAAAAAGAAATAGGTAACGGTACGAACATTGAAGTTGCTACAGCGGTTGGAAAACTAGTTGCTGAAAAAGCTTTAAAAGCTGGGATAGACGTAGTAACTTTCGATAGAGGAGGTTATTTATATCACGGACGTATTAAATCATTAGCGGAAGGCGCAAGAGCGGCTGGACTTAAATTCTAATATAGTATGTCTAATAGTAAATACAAGAATGTAGAGTTAGTAAAACCAAGTGGTCTTGAATTAAAAGATCGTTTGGTAAGTGTAAATCGTGTTACTAAGGTTACAAAGGGTGGTAGAGCTTTTGGTTTTTCTGCTATTGTAGTTGTAGGTGATGAAAATGGAGTGGTTGGACACGGATTAGGAAAATCTAAAGACGTTTCTGAAGCAATTGCGAAAGCAGTAGAAGATGCTAAGAAAAATTTAGTAAAAATTCCTTTGAATGGTCAATCAGTTCCTCACGAACAAAAAGGTAAATTTGGTGGTGCACGTGTATTCTTAATTCCTGCCTCTCATGGTACGGGAGTTATTGCTGGTGGAGCTGTTCGTTCAGTTCTTGAATCAGTAGGGATTCATGATGTATTATCTAAATCTCAAGGATCTTCAAATCCTCACAACGTGGTAAAAGCAACTTTTGATGCTTTATTACAAATGAGAAGTGCTTATACTGTTGCAAAACAAAGAGGCGTTTCTTTAGAAAAAGTTTTTAAAGGTTAATTCAAGGAAATTATGGCTAAATTATTAGTAAAACAAGTTAGAAGCAAAATCAACTGTCCTCTTACTCAAAAGAGAGGATTAGAAGCTTTAGGTCTACGTAAAATGGGACAAGTTGTAGAGCATGATTCAAACCCTACAATCCTTGGGATGATAAATAAAGTTAAACACTTAGTTTCTGTTGAAGAAGCTAAATAACAAATACTGTTATGAATTTAAGTAACTTACAACCTGCTGAAGGTTCTACACACAATCAAAATAAAAGATTAGGTAGAGGAGAAGGTTCTGGAAAAGGTGGTACTTCTGCAAGAGGTCACAAAGGAGCAAAATCTCGTTCTGGTTATTCTAAAAAGATTGGTTTTGAAGGAGGGCAAATGCCACTTCAAAGACGTGTGCCTAAGTTTGGTTTTACAAACATCAATCGTAAAGATTACGAAGGTGTAAATCTTGATACACTGCAACTTTTAGTTGATAATGGTGTTATTAAAGATACTGTTGATATGACAGTTTATGTTGCTAATCGTTTAGCTACTAAAAATGAAATCGTTAAGATTTTAGGTAGAGGTGAATTGACAGCAAAATTAAAAGTAACCGCTCACAAATTTACTGCTACTGCAAAAGCTGCTATTGAAGCTGCTGGTGGAGAAGCTGTAACAATGTAATTTTTCAATTAATATGAAGAAATTTATTGAATCAATAAGTAATGTTTGGAAAATCGAGGAACTGAAAAATAGAATCCTAATAACATTGGGTTTGCTTTTAGTGTATCGTTTTGGGGCTCAAGTAACCCTGCCAGGTATTGATGCTACACAGTTAGGTAATTTAGCTGGGCAAACTAAAGAAGGAATTGGTTCAATTCTTGACATGTTTACTGGAGGTGCATTTTCTCAAGCTTCTGTTTTTGCTTTGGGAATTATGCCTTATATTTCTGCTTCTATTGTTGTTCAGTTAATGGGAATTGCGATTCCTTATTTGCAAAAACTTCAAAGTGATGGAGAAAGCGGTAGAAAAAAGATTAATCAAATTACTCGTTGGTTGACAATAGGAATTACTTTAGTTCAAGGTCCAACTTACATCTATAATTTATATAGAACATTACCTAGTAATGCATTTTTATTGGGATTCAATTCATTTGAATTCTTATTTTCTTCAGTAGTTATTTTAGTTACAGGTACAATTTTTGCCATGTGGTTAGGAGAAAAAATTACTGATAAAGGAATTGGAAATGGTATTTCTTTGTTAATCATGGTTGGAATTTTGGCTAGATTACCTCAGGCTTTTATTCAAGAGTTTACAACAAGAGTTACCAATAATAATGGTGGACCGATGTTGTTAGTTATTGAAATTATCATTTGGTTATTAGTTATCATTTGTTGTGTATTATTGGTAATGGCGATCAGGAAAATTCCTGTTCAATATGCCAGACGTACAACATCAGGTGATTTTGAACAAGACATGTTGGGTGGAAACAGACAATGGATTCCTTTAAAGCTTAATGCTTCTGGGGTTATGCCAATAATTTTTGCGCAAGCAATTATGTTTATTCCAGCAGCCTTAGCAGGTTTGTCTAAATCAGATGCATCACAATCAATCGTTGGCGCTTTTAGTAATATGTTTGGATTTTGGTATAATTTTGTATTTGCAACTTTAATAATTGTATTTACTTTCTTTTATACTGCAATCACAGTTCCTACTAACAAAATGTCTGATGATTTAAAGAGAAGTGGTGGTTTTATTCCGGGTATCAGACCAGGAGTTGAAACTTCTGATTATCTTGACAAAGTGATGTCCTTGATAACTTTTCCAGGATCTTTATTTCTTGCCTTGATAGCTGTGTTCCCAGCAATTGTTGTGAGTCTTATGGATGTTCAACAATCTTGGGCAATGTTTTTTGGAGGTACTTCATTAATAATTATGGTTGGAGTTGCCATAGACACGATGCAGCAAATCAATTCATACTTGTTGAATAAACATTATGATGGTTTGATGAAAAGTGGTAAAAATAGAAAAGCAGTAGCTTAATTTATGGCAAAACAATCAGCAATAGAACAAGACGGATCTATCATTGAAGCATTATCAAATGCAATGTTCCGTGTAGAGTTAGAAAATGGACATATTGTAATCGCCCATATATCTGGAAAAATGCGTATGCATTACATCAAATTATTACCTGGTGATAAAGTGAAACTAGAAATGAGCCCTTACGATTTGTCAAAAGCAAGAATTACTTATAGATATTAAAGGATATTCAAAATGAAAGTTAGAGCTTCAGTAAAAAAGAGAAGTCCCGAGTGCAAAATTGTGCGAAGAAAAGGGAGATTGTACGTAATAAACAAAAAGAATCCTAGATTTAAACAAAGACAAGGATAATTATGGCAAGAATAGCAGGGGTAGATATCCCAAAAAATAAGAGAGGTGTTATAGCACTTACCTATATCTTTGGATTAGGAAAAAGTAGAGCTGTTGAGATTTTAGAGAAAGCTCAAGTTAGCCAAGATAAAAAAGTTCAAGATTGGAATGATGACGAAATCGGAGCAATTCGTGAGGCGGTATCAACTTTCAAAATTGAAGGAGAATTACGTTCTGAAGTTTCTTTAAACATCAAACGTTTAATGGATATTGGATGTTATAGAGGTATCCGTCATAGAACTGGTCTTCCTTTAAGAGGACAAAGAACTAAAAACAACTCTAGAACAAGAAAAGGTAAGAGAAAAACTGTTGCCAACAAGAAAAAAGCAACTAAATAATAAGTAATATGGCTAAAGCAACTGCAAAAAAACGTAAAGTTATCGTTGAATCAACGGGAGAAGCTCATATTTCTGCTACTTTTAACAATATCATCATTTCTTTGACAAACAAAAAAGGTGAAGTTATTTCTTGGTCTTCAGCTGGTAAAATGGGTTTTAGAGGTTCTAAAAAGAACACTCCATACGCAGCCCAAATGGCAGCAGAAGATTGTAGTAAAGTAGCTCTTGAAGCTGGACTTAAAAAAGTAAAGGTTTATGTAAAAGGACCAGGAAACGGACGTGAGTCTGCTATCCGTTCTTTGCATAACGGTGGAATTGAAGTGACTGAGATTATCGATGTTACTCCAATGCCTCACAATGGATGTCGTCCTCCTAAAAGACGTAGAGTTTAATTATATATTTAAGTATAACTAGGTAGAATATACGATTATCGAAGGATATGACCTGAATTCATAATCTCTACCTTAATTTAATTTTTAGAAATGGCAAGATATACTGGTCCAAAAACTAGAATTGCTCGTAAATTTGGCGAAGCAATCTTCGGAGATGACAAATCTTTCGAAAAAAGAAATTACCCACCTGGACAACACGGGATGGCTAAAAAAAGAGGTAAAAAATCTGAATATGCAATCCAGTTAATGGAAAAGCAAAAAGCTAAATATTCTTACGGAATTTTAGAAAAACAATTCAGAGGTTTATTCAAAAAAGCATCAGCTACTAAAGGTGTTACTGGTGAAGTTCTTTTACAATTATGTGAAGCAAGATTAGATAACGTAGTTTTTAGAATGGGTATTGCTCCTTCTAGAAGAGGCGCTAGACAATTAGTTTCTCACAGACACGTTACCGTTAACGGTGATGTAGTAAATATTGCTTCTTACCACCTTAAGCCTGGTGATAAAGTTGCTGTTCGTGAAAAATCTAAATCATTAGAAGCTATCGAACGTTCTTTATCTAATTCAAGTCATGTTTATGAATGGATTACTTGGAATAATGATATCAAAGAAGGTACTTTCGTTTCTGTACCTGCGAGACTTCAAATCCCAGAAAACATTAAAGAACAATTAATCGTAGAGTTGTACAACAAATAATAATTGACTTAGTCGAAATTTATGGCAATATTTAATTTTCAGAAGCCCGATAAAGTTATCATGATCGATTCAACCGATTTTGAAGGTAAATTTGAGTTTAGACCTTTAGAACCTGGATACGGATTGACCGTTGGTAATGCACTTAGAAGAGTTTTGCTTTCAGCATTAGAAGGTTATGCAATTACATCTGTTCGCATTGAAGGTGTAGATCATGAATTTTCTACTATCTCAGGAGTTGTTGAAGACGTTACCGAAATTATTCTTAATCTAAAACAAGTGCGTTTCAAACGTCAAATTGAAGATATAGATAATGAATCAGTTACTATTTCTGTTTCAGGTAAAGATCAATTAACAGCTGGTGATTTTCAAAAATTCATTTCAGGTTTCCAAGTTTTGAATCCAGAACTTGTTATCTGTAATTTAGACAGTAAAATCAAACTGAATTTCGATTTAACAATCGAAAAAGGTAGAGGATATGTTCCTGCTGAAGAGAACAAAAAACAGAATGCTGCAATTGGAACTATTTTTACTGACTCAATTTTTACTCCGGTAAAAAATGTGAAGTATGCAATTGAAAACTTCCGTGTAGAGCAAAAAACAGATTATGAAAAATTAGTTTTTGAAATAAAAACTGATGGTTCTATTAATCCAAAAGACGCTCTTACTGAAGCTGCCAAAGTTCTTATTCACCATTTCATGTTGTTTTCTGACGAAAGAATTACACTTGAGGCTGACGAAATTGCACAAACAGAATCGTATGATGAAGAATCATTACATATGAGACAATTGCTTAAAACTAAGCTTGTTGATATGGATTTATCTGTAAGAGCATTAAATTGTTTGAAAGCGGCTGAAGTTGATACACTTGGTGATTTAGTATCGTTCAATAAAAATGACCTAATGAAATTCCGTAATTTTGGTAAAAAATCTTTAACTGAGCTTGATGAACTTGTTGCAGTTAAAAATTTAAATTTCGGAATGGATTTAGCAAAATACAAACTAGATAAAGAATAATCTAAGCCGCAAGGTTTAAATTTACATAGCAATGAGACACGGAAAAAAATTCAATCACTTAAGCAGACAGACTGCACATAGAAAATCTATGTTAGCTAATATGGCTTGTTCTCTTATCGAGCACAAACGTATTAACACTACTGTCGCTAAAGCAAAAGCGCTTAAACAATTCGTTGAGCCGCTTATAACAAAATCTAAAGCTGATACGACTCACAACCGTCGTATCGTTTTTGCTTACTTACGTAGCAAATATGCCGTAACTGACTTGTTCAGAGACGTAGCTGCTAAAGTAGGAGACCGTCCAGGTGGATACACTCGTATCATTAAAGTTGGAAATCGTTTAGGAGATAATGCTGATATGGCAATGATCGAATTAGTAGATTTCAATGAACTTTACAATGGTGGTAAAAAAGAAGTTAAAAAAGCAAAAAGCCGTCGTGGTGGTAAAGCTAAGAAAGATGAAGCTACTGAAGCTCCAGCTGCCGAAACTGAAACAACTACAGACACTGCTGAGTAATTATGAAAATAATCATTCAATAAAAATCAAGGATAAGCTATTTATAGTTTATCCTTTTTTTTTGATTTTTTCGGAGCAAAAACCTTGGGATTTAATTGCGTATTGTCCTGCTGTTCATAGTATCTTTTGCTTTTAAAGAAAAAGCAAAAGGATGCCATTACCATCAGGGCTAGATTAGAATGTTTTTATTTTACAAAAAATTTCAAAAACTTGCATCCATTGCTTTAAAGGATTAAATTTGCACAATATTTAACTACAGATGAAACGAGCTTTGCGAGTTCCATGAGACTATTAAAAAAATAATAGAAATCAACGAATGAAATATACAACACGACAAAAAGCAATTCTTCTATTAAGTGACGGAACCATATTCCATGGTAAATCTATTGGAATTAGTGGAACCACTTTTGGAGAAGTTTGTTTTAACACAGGAATGACAGGTTACCAAGAAATTTTTACTGATCCCTCTTATTTTGGACAGTTAATGGTAGCAACTAATGCCCATATTGGGAATTATGGGGTAAATGAGAAAGAAATTGAATCAGATAGCATTAAAATTGCTGGATTGGTTTGTAAAAATTTTAGTTTCAATTATTCTCGGGAAGATGCTTCAGGGAGTTTAGAAGATTACTTTATCAAACAAAACCTGATCTGCATATCTGATGTAGATACGCGTGCTCTGGTAAGTTACATTCGTGATAACGGAGCGATGAATGCGGTAATTTGTACGGATGAAACTTCAATTGAAGATTTGAAAATTGCATTGGCAAAAGTTCCTGACATGAATGGGTTAGAATTAGCTTCTAAAGTATCAACTAAGGAACCGTATTTCTTTGGTGATGAAAATGCAACCTATAGGATTTCCGCTCTGGATTTGGGAATAAAAATGAATATCCTTCGCAACCTTGCCAAAAGAGATTGTTACATCAAAGTATTTCCTTTTGATTCTTCTTACCAAGATTTAGCCGCATTTAATCCAGATGGTTATTTTTTATCCAATGGACCTGGTGATCCTGAGCCACTTTCTGGTGCTATTCAAGTTGCAAAAGAAATCCTTGAAAACGATAAACCTTTATTCGGAATCTGTCTTGGACATCAAGTAATTGGTTTGGCAAACGGAATTTCGACTTATAAAATGTTTAATGGGCACAGAGGAATCAATCATCCTGTAAAAAACATCATTACCGGAAAAGGAGAAATCACTTCTCAAAATCATGGTTTTGCCGTTAACAAAGAGGAGTTGGATAATCATCCTGATTTGGAAATTACACATCTTCATCTAAATGACGGAACGGTTGCCGGTATGCGTATGAAAAACAAAAATTGTTTCTCAGTTCAATACCATCCGGAAGCAAGTCCCGGTCCACATGATTCTTCTTATCTTTTCGATCAATTTATTGAAAATATAAAAGGTTAAAATTGGAATAATTCCCAAGATTAGATATTTATAATAGTAGGGTTTGACTTTAATTAAAAGTCAAACCCTTTTTTATAAAGTATACTTACATCCCAAAAGGATATGTTTCAGGAATTTGGTTTCCATTTGGCTGAATGTGTATGTGATGTAATGCGCTTGTTTCGTTTATAAAAATAAAGACATCGTATCTTTTGGGTAGTATTGTAGGGACATAATTCCCGAATCTTTCGTGTTCCGGATTATAAACAACTCCTATTGCGCGATGTCCTATATAGGAAGAAAGGCACTTTTCATCCTTTACTTTATTCATTAATAACAATTTATTTTTTCCATTGCCAGCAAGATGAAAAGCATGTTCCCAGCTTCCTACCACGGCTTCAGGAACTTTTATTTTTCGCATGGAATCGCCCCATTCTCTACCTGCAACTACACTTCCTTTGTAAGAGTGTTTAAAAATACTTCATAGGAAAAAATTTTCCAGCCACGATGTTCTTTCTGTAGATTTAATAAACTTGCATAGGACTTCAGAAATTTGCTGAAAAGCAATCAGATGTGGTAATAAAAAGGAAAAAAGGTGATAGTTGTAATAAATGCTATTAATTAATAATATCTTACTTTGATATAAAACTTATAAAGTAATTGTGATTTATTTATTTTTTAACATATATTTATCAAATATTTAAGCTTTAAATTATGAAAAAATTAGTTTTGTTTTATTTGCTGATTAATTCTGGGTTTGCTTTTGGACAAGAAACATATGAAAGTGTTTATGTACCTGTAAGTACATTAGAAAGAACATATGAAGGAACCATATATTTATTCCCTAATTGGGAAGGTAAGTTTGAAATTTATGATTCTGATAATAAAGGTTTTAGTTTGGCAAATTTGAATTATAATGTTCTAACAAAAATGATTGAAAGTAAATTTACAAAAGATTCAATATTTAGATTTGAAGCCAAAAAAATAAATTTTATAAAATATGCCTCAAAAAGATATAGATTTTATGATATTAGAGAAAGTCTTGAACTTTTTCAAGAGCTTTATATATCCGATAATGTTAGATTTCTAAAAGGATTTAATGTTACTTATAAAGAAGGCTATATAAATCCTTTAACACAAGCATATATCCAAAAAGAAAAATGTTATATTGTAGAAAAATATTTTTTAAAATTAAATAATAAAAATTTTATTGAATTAAAATTAAATAAACACTCTATTTTAAAACAATTGGGAGACAAAGCTTCTCAAATTAAAAAGTACGCTTCCATATCAAAATTAAGATTTAAATCTGAAAGAGATTTATTTATGATATTTCAATATTACGATACGTTATAATTAACATTTTAAATGAAATATACAATACAACGAAAGAGTTTTTTTATCAAAAAAATTAATTGATATTTTTAGATTTGTGCTGATATATTATAATTATTTGTTTAGTATAAATTGGAATGGATTAGCTTTCGTTAAATTGTCTTTTTATAAATCATTTAAAATTAAAACCATGAAAAATTCGTTATTTTATTTTCTATTATGTTATTCTACTATTGTTTTTGGACAAGGAATGCATGATTCAAACAGAACAGGTTTTCTTAATCCAATGCAATTTGATGGGATTTATTTAGCTATAAGTGATTTAAATTTATCAAATGAAGGGAACACATATTTATTCTCTAAATGGGAAGGGAAGTATGAAGTTTATGTGTCAGAAAAGGAAGGGTATAGTTTTCCAAATCTGAATTATAATGTAAAAACAAATTTGCTAGAATCTAAAATTTCTAAAGATTCAGTTTATCAATTTGATGTTGAAAAAATAAACTTTATAAAACATGGTTCAAAAAAATATAAATCATATAAAATTCATAAAACTAACGAACTTTTTCAAGAACTATATGTTTCAGAAAATATTTTCTTCTTAAAGGGGTTTGCTGTTGTTTTAAAAAAAGGTGTTATAAATCCACTTACACTTGAATATATTCAAAAAGATCAATATTCTATTAATGAAAAGTTTTATTTGAAATTAAAAAATGTAAATTTCATAGAATTGAGTTTAAATAAAAAATCTGTACTAAAACTATTGGGCGACAAAGCTTTTCAGGTTGAAAAGTATGCGTCTGATTTTAAATTAAGCTTTAAATCAGAAATAGATTTATTCAAGATATTTCGATACTACGATACGTTATAGTTAAAAATTCAAAGAATTCTTCTTATCTTTTCGATCAATTTATTGAAAATTAAAATTGGAATAATTCCCAAGATTAGATATTTATAAAAAAGGGTTTGACTTTAATTAAAAGTCAAACCCTTTTTTATAAAGTATACTTACATCCCAAAAGGATATGTTTCAGGAATTTGGTTTCCATCTGGCTGAATGTGTATGTGATGTAATGCGCTTGTTTCGTTTATAAAAATAAAGACATCGTATCTTTTGGGTAGTATTGTAGGGACATAATTCCCGAATCTTTCGTGTTCCGGATTATAAACAACTCCTATTGCGCGATGTCCTATATAGGAAGAAAGGCACTTTTCGTCCTTTACTTTATTCATTAATAACAATTTATTTTTTCCATTGCCAGCAAGATGAAAAGCATGTTCCCAGCTTCCTACCACGGCTTCAGGAACTTTTATTTTTCGCATGGAATCGCCCCATTCTCTACCTGCAACTACACTTCCTTTGTAAGAGCCAAATCCTACGGCAACAACACCTTCTGTAGAGTTTTGTTCTCTCAATAATTGTCCAACATTTACCATTCCTTCGGAAGCCATTTCTGTGGCACGGGCATCACCGATGTGGGTGTTATGTTCCCAAACTATGATTTTCGCATCCTTTCCATGGAATTTCATAAGCCGTTGTATAGTGGAAACCATGTGTTCATCTCGGATATTCCAAGAGGCGGAACCTCTTTTTATCATGGCGCGATAATACTTTTCAGCATTTCTGGCAATGAATGCATTTTGTTTAGTGCTCAGAACATTTTCTGCATCATGATTGTAATTGGGAACATTTTTAATAATTTCCGAGAGCATGTGCAAGATTTCTTTCTCACATAATTCTGGAACGTATGAAGACGCTCTGGCGTAAGATTGCCCTTCGTCTTTATTGTAAGGCTCAAAACATTTCATGGCTGTTTTTGCAATTGCGAGTGCTTTTGGGTCATTTTTTTCTAAATATTGAATGATCGAATTCATGGATTCTCTGAAACTATATATATCTAATCCATAAAATCCGATTCTTTGATCTATAGGGAAATTTTCGTTGAAAACCTTGAGCCAATCTATGAATGCTGCTGTTTCCCAATTTGCCCAAATCCAAGTAGGCCATCTATTAAATTCATTCATCACGCTAAAGATGTCTTTCCCGGAATCTAAATATCCTTTTGCATACCGATTTAAGCGATAACAATCAGGCCAATCTCCTTCAACTCCTACAAACGAAAAACCCTTTTCCTGAATTAGCCGTTGTGTAATTTTAGCTCTCCAGGTATAATATTCATGCGTGCCGTGTGAGGCTTCACCTAAAAGGACATATTTTGCATCTCCTATATGGTCAATTAATGGGTTTAAATCTTCCGTATTTTGCAATGGAGTGGCTGTTCTGTTTAATAAAGCTACAATTTCACTAGAATTGATTAAATTGTTACGATTTTCTGAAGCTTCCATCACATTTTTATTTTTTAATTTAGAAATTGAATTGTCAAAATTGCTAACTAAGAAAAATACAATATAAAGTACATTTTTTGGTTTTTAAAAAATTACATAAATTTAATGTATATAATTGATAATCAGATATTTTGTATCAATTAACTTGTTGTAAATAATTTGTTTTAAGATGAAATAAGTATTATTAAGTTTTAGTCAATGTGATACACGTTTGTTTAATTAGATTTTAATGGAATTGGAAAAAGTAACAGATAATGTAAAAATAAATTCTTAAAATAATTTAAATGTTTTGTTTGCAAAAAAATTATAACGTTTTCGTTAATAACATTCATTATTTTCATAAAATCATTCCAAAAGATAGAATATATTTGTATTTTAAAATTTAAAATTTTAGTATATGAGTATTATTATCAAAATTCACGCAAGACAAATTTTCGATTCAAGAGGAAATCCTACAATAGAAGTAGATGTAATTACAGATAATGGTGTTTTAGGAAGAGCAGCAGTACCATCTGGAGCTTCAACTGGAGAACATGAAGCAGTTGAATTACGTGATGGAGGAAAAGCATTTCTTGGAAAAGGAGTTTTGAATGCAGTGAAAAATGTTAATACTGTTATTTCTGAAGAACTTTTAGGAGTTTCTGTTTTCGAACAAAATCTTATTGATCAAATGATGATCGATTTAGATGGCACTCCAAATAAATCAAACTTAGGAGCAAATGCAATTTTAGGTGTTTCTTTAGCTGTGGCAAAAGCGGCTGCTAATGAATTAGGATTGCCATTATACAGATACGTAGGTGGTGTTTCTGCAAACACATTGCCAGTGCCGATGATGAATATCATCAACGGGGGATCACATTCTGATGCGCCTATCGCGTTTCAGGAATTTATGATTTTCCCTGTGAAAGCAACTTCGTTTTCACATGCGATGCAAATGGGAACTGAAATTTTTCATAGCTTGAAAAAAGTGTTACACGATAGAGGGCTTTCTACTGCTGTAGGTGATGAAGGTGGTTTTGCGCCAAATCTAGCTGGAGGAACTGAAGATGCTTTAGATACGATCAAGAAAGCGGTAGAGACTGCCGGTTATACTTTTGGAGATGAAATCATGATTGCTTTAGACTGTGCTGCTGCAGAGTTTTATGTAAATGGTAAATACGATTATTCTAAATTTGAAGGAGAAACTGGGAAAGTTAGATCTTCTGCGGAGCAAGTAGAGTATTTAGCCGAATTAGTGACTAAATATCCTATCATTTCTATTGAAGACGGAATGGATGAGAATGATTGGGATGGATGGAAATTGCTTACGGATAAAATTGGAGATAAAGTACAATTAGTTGGGGATGATTTATTTGTTACTAATGTAACACGTTTGTCTACTGGTATCGAAAAAGGAATCGCGAACTCAATTCTTATTAAAGTAAACCAAATTGGAACTTTGACTGAAACTATTGCGGCTGTTAATATGGCTAAAAATGCAGGATATACTTCAGTAATGTCACACCGTTCAGGAGAGACAGAAGACAATACAATTGCAGATTTAGCAGTAGCGTTAAACTGTGGTCAAATTAAAACAGGTTCAGCTTCTCGTTCTGATCGTATGGCGAAATACAATCAATTATTAAGAATTGAGGAAGAATTGGGAAATACAGCTTATTTTCCTGGTAAAAATGCTTTCAAAATAAAATAATTTCTTACGATATTTTTATTTAAAGCCATTCACGTATTGTGAGTGGCTTTTTTTTATAATATTTAACAATATCATTGTATTATTCTCTTTTTAATTAGTGTTTAATTCCCTAGATTTGATAAATTATTATTTTAAAAGTTTATTTTCAATTATATTATGTCAAAAATAGCAACATTAGAAATTGATGGTAAAAAATTTGAACTGCCGATCATTGTAGGAAGTGAAAATGAAGTTGCCATTGATATTAACAAATTACGTGATTTATCAGGTGTAATTACACTTGATCCAGGTTATAAAAATTCAGGTTCTTGTACCAGCGAAATCACTTTCCTAGATGGTGAACTTGGAATTCTACGTTACAGAGGATATTCAATTGAGGATTTAGCAGAAAAAGCTGATTTCCTTGAAGTATCTTACCTTTTGATTTTTGGAGAGTTGCCTACTGTTAAGCAGTTAGCGCAATTTGAAACTGATATCAGAAAATACACTTTGGTCAATGAAGAAATGAAAAATATCATTGATGGTTTTCCTAAAACAGCTCACCCAATGGGTGTTTTAGCTGCTTTGACAAGTGCTTTGACAGCATTTAACCCTAAATCGGTAAATGTTGAGAATGAAAAAGAAATGTATGAGGCAGTATGTAAAACTATGGGTAAATTCCTAGTTATAGCAACCTGGACCTATAGAAAGAGCATGGGATATCCTTTGAATTATTATGATAATACTAAAGGATATGTAGAGAATTTTATGCGATTAATGTTTGAATTGCCTACAGAACCTTATACTGCAAATCCTGTAGTTATTGATGCATTAGATAAATTGTTTATTCTTCACGGAGATCATGAGCAAAACTGTTCTACATCTACAGTTAGGATGGTAGGTTCCTCTCACGCAGGATTATTTGCTTCAGTATCTGCGGGAGTATCTGCACTTTGGGGACCATTACACGGAGGAGCAAATCAAGCAGTGCTTGAAATGTTAGAAGAAATCCATAGAAATGGTGGGGATGCTGATAAATATATGGCTAAAGCCAAAGATAAAAATGACCCTTTTAGATTGATGGGATTTGGTCATAGAGTCTATAAAAATTTCGATCCAAGAGCGAAAATTATCAAAAAAGCAGCTAATGAAGTTTTAGCAACTTTAGGAGTTGAAGACCCAATTCTTGCAATTGCTAAAAAATTAGAAGAGTCGGCTTTAGAAGATGAATACTTCAAATCAAGAAACTTATATCCTAATGTTGATTTCTATTCTGGAATCATTTACAGAGCATTAGGAATTCCTACAGATATGTTCACCGTAATGTTTGCCATAGGTCGTTTACCGGGTTGGATCGCACAATGGAAAGAAATGCGTGAAAATAAGGAGCCTATAGGAAGGCCAAGACAAGTTTATACGGGTCACCCTTTGAGGGATTTTGTGCCAACAGATAAAAGATAAAATCAGTTTAAAAAGCTTCACAAATTAGTGAAGCTTTTTTTATATTTGTCAAAAGCTAAAAATACATGTTAGAATTAAATGTAAAGAATGAAACTTCAAGGCTTAGAGCTGTAGTTCTGGGTTCAGCAGTCAATAATGGGCCTACGCCAAAGGCTGAAGAAGCCTATGATCCAAAATCATTAGAACATATTTTAGCAGGTACCTATCCGCTGGAGCAAGACATGGTGAATGAAATGGAAGCATTTAACACCGTACTGAAAAAATATAATGTGACGGTTTATCGTCCGGAAATGATTGAAAATTACAATCAGATATTTACAAGAGACATTGGTTTTGTGATTGATGATATTTTTGTAAAATCGAATATTTTGCCAGACAGAGAGCGAGAATTAGATGCTATTCAATATATAATTGACCAAATAGATCCTAAAAAAGTAGTTCGTCCTCCTGAGGAAGTTCATATAGAAGGTGGAGATGTCATGTTGTGGAAGGAGTATATTTTCATTGGAACCTATAAAGGAAGTGATTATAAGAATTATATTACTGCACGAACAAATGTGCAAGGAGTTCAATACATTAAAGACTTATTCCCAAACAAAATTGTTAAAGAATTTGATTTGGTAAAATCTAAAATTGAAGCTCGTGATAACGCATTGCATTTAGACTGTTGTTTTCAACCTGTTGGGAATGATAAAGGAATTATATATAAAAGAGGATTCCGTGAAGAAGCAGATTATTTGTTTTTGGTGAATCTTTTTGGAAAAGAAAATCTATTTCATATTACCAGAGAAGAAATGTATAATATGAATTCTAATATTTTTTCTATTGATACTAATGTTGTCGTTTCAGAAAGAAACTTCACAAGACTTAACAATTGGTTGCGCGCAAACGGTTTTGTGGTTGAAGAAATTCCATACGCAGAAATCGCAAAACAAGAAGGATTATTACGATGTACTACCTTACCTTTAATTAGAGATTAATTCGTAGAGACGCACTGTAGAGGAGCACTGCAGTGCATCTCTACAGTGCGTCTCTACAATAATAAAAATAAAAAAACATGAAACAAACAACAAATTCCATAATGATGATTCGCCCGGTTGCGTTTAGAATGAACGAGCAAACGGCAGTTAATAATTATTATCAAAAAGTAATAGACGGACTTTTGCCTGCAACCGTAAATGCCAAAGCGCAACAAGAATTTGATGATTTTGTCGAAAAACTAACAGCAGTTGGTGTTGATGTTACTGTTGTTGATGATACGTTGAATCCAGATACACCGGACAGTATTTTTCCGAACAACTGGATTTCTTTTCATGAGAATGGTGATGTAGCTTTATATCCAATGTTTGCAGAAAATCGCCGTGAGGAACGTCGCGAAGATATTTTGGATATCTTGGAAGATAAAGGTTTTGTGATTAAAAACATTGTTGATTATACATCGGCTGAAGAAGATGGATTTTTCTTAGAAGGAACGGGAAGTTTACTCTTGGATAGAGCTAACGCAAAAGCGTATTGCGCTTTGTCACCCAGAGCTGATGAAGAATTATTTATAGAATTCTGTGAGGATTTTGATTATGCACCAGTGATTTTTGAAGCTTTTCAAACTGTTGATTCCGAACGAAAACTGATTTATCATACCAATGTGATGATGTGCTTGGGAGAAACTTTTGCAGTCATTTGTGCAGATTGTATCGATGATAAAAAAGAACGCAAAATGGTTCTGGAGAATCTAAAAGAAAACGGTAAAGAAGTCATTTTAATCACCGAAGCCCAGATGAACAATTTTGCAGGTAATATGCTTGAAGTTCGTGGAGCAAATGATAAAAGATATTTGGTTATGAGTGCAGCAGCACATCAAAGTTTGACTCCAAAACAAATTGAGCAATTGGAAAAACATGCTGAAATTTTAAGCTCAAGTTTGGATACTATAGAAGCTTGTGGTGGAGGAAGTGCCAGATGTATGATGGCTGAAATTTTCTTGCCAAGAAATTAAAAAAAAAACCGGATAAGATTTTGAATCTTATCCGGTTTTTTTATGGCTTTAATTTAGGTCAAATTCCCCTTTATAATATTGATAATTGCACTTACAATATATTGTATTCCTATCGCAATTACAATGAAACCTACAATTCTTGATATGGCTACAATTCCAGATGCTCCAAGTATTTTTGCCAAATAATGGGCACTTCTAAGGATGATAAAAATTGCAACCGCAATGGCAAGAATAGCAATTGAAGAAATAATTATCTCCATAGTTGTATTGTGTTCCTGATAAAACGCAATAAGTAAAGAAATAGAGCCAGGTCCAGCAAGCATAGGGATTGCGAGTGGGGTCAAGGCAATATCATTCCTTTTTTGTGCGTCAGTTTCTGCTTTTTTATTGATTCCTCTCTTTTTGTTAAACTTCCCTGAAAGCAAGGAGAATCCAGAACTCACAATGATAATTCCACCAGCAATTCTTAGTGCATCGATACTAATTCCAAAAAAGATCAAAACATATTGACCTATAAAAAACGAGACGATAAGAATAATAAATACATTTATCGCCGTCCATAAAGAAATTCGGGAACGTTCCTTTTTAGTGTCATTTTGTGTAAGTCCTACGAAAATAGGAACGGTACCAATAGGATTCAATACCGAAAAAAGTGCGACAAACAGATAAATAAATAGATCCATATTTTGTTTTTAAGATTGTAAAAATACTCTTTTTTTACTTTTTAATGTTAGGGCAATGTTTTTTCTTACTTTTATAACTAAACCTAATAATTGCTGAACTCATGGACCTTTTTCATTACTTTTGCAAAATATAATTACAGAAAATGATAAAAAATAAAAAAACGTTAGTTCTTGGAGCTTCTACAAAACCAGCCAGATATTCTTTTTTAGCGATTGAAAAATTGGTTTATAAAGGGCATTCTGTTCTGGCTATCGGTCAAAACGCAGGAGAAGTAGCTGGAATAAAAATCCAGACTAAAGCTATTCCGTTAAAAAATATCGATACGGTTACACTTTACCTAAATCCTTTGCGTCAGCGTGACTACTATAATTATATCGTTGAGGCACAGCCAAAACGTGTTATTTTCAATCCAGGTACTGAGAATCCGGAGTTCTATCAATTGTTGAAATTAAATGACATCAAAGTCGAGATAGCTTGTACACTGGTTATGTTGGCAACAAATCAATATTAGTTTTTTTTGGAGCTAGTTCCAGCTGTTCGCTATATCTTTTCTTGTTCCGTTAAAAAACGGAACAAGAAAAGGATGCCGCTGCCATCTGGGCTAAAACTAAAATCGTGTTCCAGATGTGGCATTTTTGCTAATCAACAGCAATCCAAGAAAAGTGATTAGTCCGTTTACGATTATCAGTTCGTTATCGAAAACATATCCAAAGAATAATGTTTTAGAATTTTCGCTGATAAAGTAAGTCACAGCCGGAGATAATAAGCATATAATTGGAACAAATTTGTCTTTGACTGTTTTTGATTTTACAAACAATCCAAAACAATACAATCCCAAAAGGGGGCCATACGTATAGGATGCGACCCTAAAAATCATTCCAACTACAGAACTGTCATTAATAGCATTGAAGAAAATAATGACCAAAAACATTAGAAATGAAAAGGTAATATGAACAAAATGCCTAGTTCGTACTACATTTGGTTTATTTAAATTCTCGGCTTTATCCATTCCTAAAAAATCTACACAAAACGAAGTCGTTAACGCTGTTAAGGCGGAATCCGTTGTGGCAAATGTAGCCGCTGTCAATCCCAACAAGAAAATAATTGACGGAATTAGTGTTAAGTGATTGAAGGCAATTTCAGGGAAAAGTAAATCAGTTCTGGGTTTTCCGGTAATTAAATCCGTTGGAACTTCTATCCCGTTTTTATTGGCGTAAATGTAAAGTAAAGCACCCACGCTGAGGAAAAAGATATTGATAAGGACAAAAATTCCGGTGAACGTAAACATGTTTTTTTGAGCTTCGCCAATGTTTTTGCAACTCAGGTTTTTCTGCATTAAATCCTGATCCAAACCTACCATGGCAATGGTAACAAAAATTCCACCCAGAATTTGTTTCACAAAATGGAATTTATTGGATACAAAATCTTCGAAGAAGAATACTTTAGAATAATTACTGTTTTTTACTTCTTCAAAAGCTTCAAAAATATTCAAATTTAAACTTCTGCAAATAAAGAAAATCGTTAAAAAGACTGAAGAAACTAAGAAAAAGGTTTGTAAAGTATCAGTGATAATAATGGTTTTTAACCCGCCCCGATACGTATACGCAAATATCAAAGCCAGCGAAATTAGAACCGTAACGGCAAATGGGATTCCGTAAAAGTCAAAAACGAATCGTTGTAAAACAATCACAACAAGATAGAGTCTGAAAGCAGACCCGATTGTTCTGCTAATCAGGAAAATGGTTGCGGCAGTTTTATAGGAATAAATTCCTAATCGGTGTTCAATATAACCATAAATTGAAGTTAGGTTCATCCGATAATATAGCGGCAGCAACACTTTTGCAATAATGACGAAGCCAATGGCATTACCTAGAACAAACTGAAAATACTTGAATTGTTCTCCGCTTGGAGAGCCAACTTCCCCCGGGACTGAAATAAAAGTCACTCCGGAAAGTGCCGTTCCAATCATTCCAAAAGCAACTAAGTACCATTTGGAATTTTTATTTGCTTTAAAAAAAGCATCATTTCCACTGTCTTTTTTACTTACAGCATGAGAGATGTAAAATAAAATTCCGAAATAAACGATTATAAGTATTAGAATGGTGCTGGGAGTCATTTTTTGAGTTTAAAGAGACCAAAATACGATTTTTTGTTTAATGGTTTAATTGTTAATTCGGTTATTTGAAAATGTACCAAATCATAAAATCGATTCAGCAAATAACCGATTAAACAAATAAACAAATTGCTACATTTGCATTTATGGAATTTTCTTCAAAACTTATAGAAAAAGCAGTGAATGAAATGTCTCAATTGCCAGGAATTGGTAAGCGAACAGCATTGCGATTAGTGTTGCATTTATTAAAACAGCCCAAAGAACAAACAGGTTTTTTATCACAGGCATTGGTTGCTATGCGTGAGGATATTAAATATTGCAATAGCTGTCATAATATTTCGGATAGTATACTGTGTGAAATTTGTGCGAATCAGAGCAGAAATCATCAAATCATTTGTATTGTTGAGGATATTCGCGATGTCATGGCAATTGAAAATACGGGTCAGTTTAGAGGGGTTTATCATGTTCTTGGAGGTAAAATTTCTCCTATTGACGGAGTTGGACCTAGTCAGTTAAATATTACTACATTAGTCGAGAAAGTAAAATCAGGTAGTGTAAATGAAATAATTTTTGCGTTAAGCTCCACAATGGAAGGAGATACCACTAATTTTTACATTTATAAACAAATCGCCGATTGTGAAATAATTATATCAACAATTGCAAGAGGGATTTCAGTAGGAGATGAACTCGAATATGCGGATGAAGTTACCTTGGGAAGAAGTATTTTGCAAAGAGTGCCTTTTGAAAAGTCGTTTAAAAATAATTAATCCATTTAATAAATAGTGATGCTTTTTAAATAGTAAATGAAAAGCTATATTTGTCGTTAAAAATATTGAAAATGAGCAAGTCTGTACTCTATTTGTTATTAGTTATTAGCGTGTTGTTTTCTTCTTGTATTCCAACCCAAGATTTAATTTACCTTCAGAAAAAAAATAATTCAGATGGTGAAACTATGATTACGGCAGTTGAATCAAAACCATACAGGTTGCAAACTAATGACGTTTTGAGTATTACCATAAAAGCAATTGATCCAAAATTAGTTGCTATTTTTAGTACTTCCAGTGAAGGAGTTGCAGTAGGTAAATCAGAATCGGGATTGTATTTTGACGGTTTTACGGTTGATGATCATGGTAATATAAGGATTCCGGTTTTGGGCGAATTAAATGTTATAGGGTACACACTGGATGAAATTAGAATTAGAGTTGAAAAGCAATTGTTAGCAGAGTATTTTAATAAGGAGGCTAATATTTTTGTAACTGTTAAATTAGCAGGTTTTAGATATGTTATTAATGGAGAAATTGGGAGCATGGGAACTAAAACTTTATTTCAAGAACAGGTAACTATTATGGAAGCTATTGCTAATGCTGGAGATATTACTATTACTGGGGATAGAAAAGCAGTTACAATTATGCGAAAAACGCCAACTGGAGTTCAAATGCAGGATTTAGATCTTACGGATATAAATGTGATGAAGTCACCTTATTTTTATTTACAACCAAATGATTATATTTATGTAAAACCACTTAAGCAAAAAACTTGGGGAACCGGAAAAACAGGAATAGAATCTTTGGGAACAATCATTACATTGTTATCTTTAGCTACAACTACTTTTTTACTATTAAAAAATTAATACAGCGTTCAAAAAATGTTAGATATAAAAGATTTTTCGATTTTTGAAAACCAAGTAAGCTTTGACTTTAAGGGATTCTTAATAAAAATCGGAAGTTATTGGAAGTGGTTTTTAATAAGTCTGTTAATCACTTTCACGATTGCTTATCAGGTGAATATCCGTAAAGAAAAAATTTACGGTATGGAAACACTTATTTCCGTAAAAGAAGAAAGCAATCCGCTTTTTACCTCAAATACCAGTTTAGTATTTAATTGGGGAGGTACTTCAGATCAAGTTCAGACAATCTCAACGACTTTGCAGTCCAGATCTCATAACGAACTGGTTGTGGATAAATTGCAATATTATATTAATTACTTAGTTCAGGGGAAATATAATTTGGTAGATGCTTATGGATCAGTTCCTTTTTATGTCAATATTGATAAATCAAAAGGACAATTAGCAGGAACCTTAATAGGAATTAAGTTTATAAGTGAAAATACATATGAAATCAGAATTCCGTTTGAGAACCAAAATGCTTCTATAATTACGTATTCTGATAATTCATACAGTAATACAGCAGTAGAAACAGGAGATTTTGTAAAAAGATATAAGGTTGGCGAAAAGGTTTCTTTGCCTTTTTTAAATTGGAAGTTGCAAATAAATGAAAATCCAGGTTTCTATAAAGGAAACGAATACTTTGTACAGTTTAACGATTTTAACGGAACGGTATCGGGATATAAAGGAATAAACGTAAGGTCGGATGATAAAAGTGGTTCCATAATTACCTTAGGTATGCAAGGAACTAACAAAGCAAGGATGGTTGAGTACTTGAACGCAACTGTTAAAATGCTTATCAAAAGACAATTAGATAGTAAAAACCAGTTTGCGACTAATACAATAGCGTTCATAGACAGTACATTGGTTACTATGGAAGCTCAATTGAAAGAGACAGGAAATGAGCTGAAGTCATTTAGAAAAGATAAAAATATCTATGATATAGAAGAAGGTGGAGCCAAGTTTTCGGATAAGATTTTAGAATTTGATGTTAAGAAAGACGAAGTTAATCGTAAAATGGCATATTATAATTCTTTGAAATCATATTTAAAAAACAGTGTAAACTATGCTAAACTTCCCGCACCTTCGGTTGCAGGAATTGAAGATCCAAATATTGTAGTGAATGTTTCGAAACTGATAGAGCTATCTACTCAAAGATCAGAAATGGCTTATGCTGTAAAAAGTGATAAAATATTTAAGGATTTTGACAATCAAATGGAAGCGGTCAAAAATGTTCTGTTAGAAAATATAGCAACAGCAAAGGCCTCACTTCAGTATGATTTAGCTATGGTGAGCAGCAAAATAAGTGAGACTGAAAGTACTATAAAGCAACTTCCGGAGGATCAACAAGAGCTCATTAAAATCAAAAGGAAATACGATTTAAGCGATAATATTTATAGCACCTTTCTTCAAAAAAGGAGCGAAGCCGATATTGTTAAAGCGGCAAATTTATCAGATGTTCATTTTATAGATCCAGCTAAGGATGTTGGCGGAGGGCTTATAGGGCCAAAAACATCAGTTAATTATGTATTGGCTTTATTTCTGGGATTACTTTTTCCATTGGTTTTTGTATTTGCCGTTTTCTTTATCAATAATTCGATTCAGAACACAGAGGACATTAGTAAGATGACAAAAATTCCTTTAATAGGTATTGTTGGGGTTAATAAAGAGAATACCAATTTAGCTGTTTTTGACAAACCAAAATCAGCTTTATCAGAATCCTTTAGAGCCATTCGTTCTTCTCTTCAGTTTTTATATAAGCAACAACATGTAGCTGGAGCAAAGACGTTGATGATAACATCTTCTGTAAGTGGAGAGGGAAAAACATTTTGTTCCATAAACATCGCTACGGTATTTGCACTTAGTGAGAAAAAAACAGTAGTTATAGGTCTGGATTTAAGAAAACCAAAACTGTCGGCTGAATTTAATTTATCGAATGAAGTTGGGGTAGTCAATTATCTGATAAAGCAAAAAACGATTGACGAAATCATAAATCATACACACATACCTTTTCTAGACGTTATTTTGTCAGGACCAGTTCCGCCTAATCCATCTGAAATGATTATGAGTGAAGGAATGGGAGAGTTGATAGGAGAGTTAAAGAAAAAGTACGATTATATTATTCTGGACACGCCACCAGTAGGTTTGGTATCAGATGCTTTGGAGTTAGCACAATATTGCGATGTTACCTTATATATAGTAAGACAGAATTTTACTAAAAAAGATATGATTACGCTGTTAAACCACAGAGTGAAACGCGGAGAGTTGAATAATGCCAGTATTGTTTTAAATGGTTTAGAGAATAAAGCAAAATATGGTACTGGTTATGGGTACGGTTATGGATACGGCTATGGTACGTATGCAAATGGATATTATGAAGAGGGTAGGCCTAAAAGTATTTATCAAAGAATAGCGCAAAATATTTTGAAAAAACATACGAAGTAATTGATTGTTTTAAAATAAAGACAGATGGAAGTAGAAACAAAAAGGTCCGTTTTAATTACAGGAGGTGCGGGATTTATAGGTTCTAATCTTTGTGAATATTTTTTGTCTAAAGGCTATAAGGTCGTTTGTTTGGATAATTTTGCAACAGGCTACAGACATAATTTAAAAGGCTTTATAAATCATCCGAATTTTAGTTTGATAGAAGGTGACATTCGTAATGCAACAGAATGTCAAAATGCAGTGCTAGGAGTAGATTATGTTTTACATCAGGCAGCTTTGGGCTCAGTGCCAAGGTCTATTAATGACCCTGTTACTACGAATGACGTAAACGTTTCCGGGTTTTTAAATATGCTGATTGCCTCAAGAGATGCAAAAGTAAAACGATTCATATATGCGGCAAGTTCTTCCACGTATGGGGATTCGGAAGCTTTACCTAAAGTTGAAGCCGTAATTGGAAAACCGCTGTCTCCTTATGCTATAACAAAATATGTAAATGAGCTATATGCTGAAATTTTTAGCAGAACCTATGGTTTAGAGACAATCGGGTTGCGTTATTTTAATGTTTTTGGTCGAAAGCAAGATCCTAACGGAGCATATGCTGCAGTCATTCCCAAATTTGTAATGCAATTGATGCAACTAGAAAGTCCTAAAATAAATGGTGATGGGAACTATTCCCGTGATTTTACTTACATCGATAATGTAATTCAAATGAATGAGTTGGCCATGCTGACAAAAAATCCAGAAGCTATAAATACGGTTTACAATACTGCCTATGGGGACAGAAATACATTGAATAATCTAGTTGATTATTTAAAGGAATTTTTAGCGGAATATGATAAAAAAATTGCTACAGTTAAAGTAGAATATGGCCCTAATAGAGCAGGTGATATTCCACATTCTTTGGCAAGTATTGAGAAAGCCAAATTGCTATTGGGTTATAATCCAAAATATTCGATGCAAGAAGGATTGAAAGAAGCAGTTGGATGGTATTGGGAAAACTTGCGTGAAAAGTGAATAGTTAGAAGTGAGTAGTTAGAGGGAAATAGATATTGGAAAATAATAAAAGAATGAAAATCACAAAAATTTGTTGCATAGGAGCAGGATATGTTGGGGGACCGACAATGGCAGTTATTGCTCAAAAATGCCCACAAATACAAGTTACGGTAGTAGACTTAAATGAAGAACGAATTACTGCGTGGAATGATCAAAATGTAGATAATATACCCATTTATGAACCAGGTTTAAGCGAAATTGTTGCCGAAGCGAGAGGGAGAAACTTGTTTTTTTCTACCAACGTAGAAAAAGCAATAGACGAAGCTCAAATTATATTTATATCTGTTAATACGCCTACGAAAACCTATGGAAAAGGAAAGGGTATGGCGGCTGATTTGAAATATATTGAATTGTGTGCGAGACAAATTGCCAGAGTAGCTAAAGACAACAAAATTGTAGTTGAAAAATCGACACTTCCAGTTAGAACTGCTGAAGCGATTAAAAGTATTTTAGATAATACAGGTAATGGCGTTCAGTTTCAAATTCTTTCTAACCCAGAGTTTTTAGCTGAAGGAACTGCTGTTCAAGATTTATTGAACCCTGATAGGATATTAATTGGAGGCGATTCTTCTGACGAAGGACAAAAAGCGATTCAGGCTCTTGTAGCTGTGTATTCAAATTGGGTAGCTGCAGACAAAATAATAACCACTAATGTTTGGTCTTCAGAGCTATCAAAGCTGACAGCTAATGCATTTTTGGCACAACGAATTTCATCGATAAATGCAATGTCTGAGCTATGTGAAAAAACGGGTGCAGATATAAATGAAGTGGCAAAAGCCATAGGAATGGATAGCAGGATAGGATCAAAATTCTTGAAAGCTTCCGTTGGATTTGGAGGTTCGTGTTTTCAAAAAGATATTTTGAATTTGGTTTATATCGCAAAATCATATGGACTGAATGAAGTAGCTGATTATTGGGAACAAGTCATCATCATGAATGATCATCAGAAAAGACGTTTTTCTAACAATATAGTTCAAACACTTTATAATACAGTTGCCGATAAAAAAATTACATTTTTAGGTTGGGCTTTCAAGAAAGATACCAATGACACTAGAGAATCTGCGGCTATTTATGTTGCTGATGATTTAATAAATGAACATGCAAAAATTGCTGTTTACGATCCTAAAGTATCACATAAAAAAATCATAGCCGATTTAAATTATTTAGAAACCAGAGCTGCTTCAAATAATGCTACTAGTGTTAGTTCATTTGATACTCCTTATGAAGCCTGTCAGAATGCACATGCTATAGCTGTGCTTACGGAATGGGATGAATTTATAAATTTCGATTGGCAAAAAATATATGACTCCATGCAAAAGCCTGCTTTTGTTTTTGACGGGAGAAACCTGCTGAATGCATCGGAATTAAAAGCTATTGGGTTTGTATATCAAGCTATAGGCTCATAAATAATAGGGTGCAAAGTAACAAAGCAACAACGTTAGAAAGAGGCAAAAGAACAAAGAGAAAAGGTTACAGCGTTACTAAGGAATGAAGCACAGGCGTATTCAGGTTTAGAAGTTTATTCTCAATCCTGACGCTGAAAACT
Source organism: Flavobacterium sp. GT3P67 (assembly GCF_004349155.1). NCBI lineage: Bacteria > Pseudomonadati > Bacteroidota > Flavobacteriia > Flavobacteriales > Flavobacteriaceae > Flavobacterium > Flavobacterium sp. GT3P67. The sequence goes on along the minus strand of NZ_SMLF01000007.1, from coordinate 73,833 downwards.
AATTTTAGTACAATACAAAATACAAGATGAATTGGTATGTAGTTTATACAAAGCCCAAGTGGGAGAAAAAAGTTGCAGAACAATTAAAAAGCAACGGAATAGAGTGTTATTGCCCTTTGATTACACAAGTGCGACAATGGTCTGACAGAAAGAAAAAAGTGGAAGTGCCTCTTTTTAATTCCTATGTTTTCGTACAATTACCAGATTCTGAAAGGAATGCAGTGTTTCAGTCAGTAGGGGTGGTGCGTTATTTATTTTGGTTGGGAAAACCAGCTGTAGTTCGTGATGAAGAGATCAGTGTTATAAAAAAGTGGCTTACAACTTCGGATACTTCGGGGATTTCGGTGGCATCAGTACAAGTTGGAGATGCTATACAATTAGATTCCGGACCATTTTCAACTCAAAAAGCAATTGTCCAAGAGGTTACTAATACCCATTATGTACTGGTTTTGGAATCGTTGGGTTGTGTCTTGAAAATGAAACTTAAATAAAATAATAAGTATAAGAGGATTATTTAAATGGGTTATATGAGATACCTTTCTGTATCTTGATTTTGAATTTTTTTGTATAACCTAAATTATGTTATGCTGCCAATACTTTTTAAAATAAATCCGGCATTAGATGGCAAGCTTTCACTAAATCCCTGAATAGAATCTGAAATTAATGGCAATTGCTATATTAACTTGATTACAGGTTTGTTCCTATATGTCCAAAATACAGGGATAAATTTTTTGCAATTGCCTTCTGATTTTATGTTTTTAAAATGGAATTGAGGCATTTCTGACACTTAAATCTCATGGTGCGTCACTGGTCTATAAAGGTTAATTTGAAACCACTTTTTCATGTTTTTTTTGTCACCAATTTGGGTGATTTTTTTTGGCGGTTTAATCAGTTTTTAAAATGTTTATTGCTGGTCTTTAGTTGTTTATGTTTTTGTTTGCTTTTTGTGAAAGCATCGTAGTATTTCGAAGGGTAAATAATAGATGAAAAATCGGCATATTGTACTTATATTTGCCCTCTTAAATTATTCTGGTTTCGGCTCATTTTTGTGAGTATGAATTGCGAAGCAGTATAATAAAGTTAACGATGGTTAATTATAATTGTTAAAAAAAATGGATTCTAATACAAAAATAGCTGTAGTTGGTTTGGGTTATGTAGGTTTGCCATTGGCAAGATTGTTTGCAACCAAACATACTGTTGTTGGATTTGATATCAATCAGTCCAGGGTTAACTCCTTAAAATCAGGTACTGATACTACATTTGAAGTAGATGATATTACGTTGCAAAAGGTGCTATTGGAGCAATCAAGTAATGCCATTGGTTTATACTGCACTACTGATGTTAAAGACATTGCGGATTGTAATTATTACATCGTAACGGTTCCCACTCCGGTTGATAAAAATAATCGCCCAGATTTAACACCTTTATATAGGTCTAGTGAAACGGTTGGAAGCGTTTTGAAAAAAGGGGATATCGTTATTTATGAATCTACTGTTTATCCAGGAGTAACCGAGGAAGAATGTGTGCCTGTTTTGGAACGCGTTTCAGGATTAAAATTTAATGTAGATTTTTTTGCGGGTTATTCTCCTGAAAGAATTAATCCTGGAGATAAAGAACATACCGTAGAAAAAATTTTAAAAATCACTTCAGGTTCCACTTTCGAAATTGGACATAAAGTAAATGAATTATATCAGTCGGTTATTACTGCCGGGACACACTTGGCACCGTCTATCAAGGTAGCTGAAGCTGCCAAAGTAATTGAAAACTCTCAACGCGACATCAATATTGCTTTTGTAAATGAGTTGGCTAAGATATTTAATTTGATGAATATCGATACGCAAGCCGTTTTAGAAGCAGCACGGACCAAATGGAATTTTCTGCCATTTAAACCCGGTTTGGTTGGAGGTCATTGTATTGGAGTGGATCCTTATTATTTGGCTCAACGAGCGCAAGAGTTTGGTTATCATCCTGAAATAATACTAGCCGGAAGACGATTGAATGACAGTATGGGCGAATATGTAGCTTCTCAAGTTGTCAAGCTAATGATTAAAAAAGGAATTTCGGTTAATGGTGCTACAGTGTTAATGCTTGGAATTACTTTTAAAGAAAACTGTCCAGATGTTCGCAATACAAAAATTGTGGATGTAATAGCCGCTTTAACGGATTATGGAATTACAGTGACGACTTACGATCCTCTTGCAAATCCATTGGAAGTACAAAAAGAATATAATTTAGTTACGACAAATTTAGTTCCGAATCAGAAATTTGATGCTATAGTGTTAGGTGTTGCACACCACCAATTTTTAGATTTAGATTTGTCTATATTACAAAATACTACTAGTTTGTTGTACGATGTAAAAGGGGTTTTGGGTGATGCTGTTGATGGAAGATTGTAGATCTAGGTTATCAGTTATTAACCCTTTGGATGTGATTCAAAAAGGATTTCTTTTTACCACATAGAAACATAGAAATAAAACTTCTAATTAAAGAAATAATAGAAAATAGCACTATTTTTCGCATAGTTAAACTATGTGAAAAGTAAAACATTTATCAAACTCTTTTCAAATACTAATTACACCCAACGGGTAGTTATCGGTTGTCGGTTATCTGATCTCAGGTTATAGATAGTAGTACACGACATCGCGGATGTAATTTATATAAAAGTGAAGCGTCTGATTTATTTAAATTAAATTGATGCTTTCGAAAATAAGAGTTGTGAGTCCTAACAGTAGTTCCTTTTTTAGACTACAACTGAAATTACAAATAAAAAAGAACTTATGAAAATAGGAATAACTTTTAGCGCTTTCGACTTGCTTCATGCTGGTCATATAAAGATGTTGGAAGAAGCGAAGAGACAATGTGATTATTTAATAACAGCATTGCAAACAGACCCAACTATCGACCGTCCTGAAAAAAACAGACCTACACAGTCTGTTGTAGAACGTTATATCCAGCTCAAAGGATGTAGATTTGTTGATGAAATAGTGCCTTATGCAACAGAACAGGATTTAGAGGATATTTTGCGCTCGTTCAAAATAGATGTGCGTATTATTGGAGACGAATACAAAGACAAGGATTTTACAGGTCGAACGTATTGCGAAGAAAAAGGGATTGAACTCTATTTTAATGTTAGAGATCACCGGTTTTCAAGTAGCAGTTTGCGTAAAGAAGTAAAGGACAAGGAATTGTTGAAAGAAAGCGGTTTGTAGATTGTCGGATTATTAGAAATTGGTGCTATCTCTCGATGGTAGTTCGATTTCACTTTATATAAACCTCAATGAGGTTTTGATGTATGAGGGCTTCGGCCCTTCGGTAAAAGCTCAGCCTGACAATAAAAAAGTCATTTTTATATTGTTTTTTTGTGAAAAATTAAAGTTTGAATTGAGGTTTTGATGTAAAAGGGGTTTTGGGAGATCGAGTTGATGAGAGGTTATAAAATATAAGTTTGTTTTATAATTAAAAACACACCCCTAGCCATTCTCAAGAGGGGAATGTGTATAACAAATAACGATTCTCGAACAACGAACATAGAATTAAATATGGAAAATAAACCTTCAATTACACATGTTATTCTTACTGGAGGAGTGGGCAGCCGATTGTGGCCGCTATCCCGAAAAAGCAAGCCTAAACAGTATCTTGACTTATTTGGTGGAAAGTCTTTGTTTGAAATGACTGTGGAACGTAATCGCATTATCGCCGACACCGTTATGGTGGTAGGAAATATTGATAATTGTCATCTTAGTAAAAAAGTTTTAGAAAAAACGAATACTTCTTACATAGACATCGTTGAATCCACTCCGAGAAATACGGCTGCTGCTATTGCTTTTGCCGCTTTTGCTTCTGATCCGGATGCTATTTTAATCGTAACACCATCGGATCATATTATTGACGACATGGCAGCATATGAAACTGCGATTCATGAAGCAGTAGCAAAAGCATCTCAAGGATACATTGTTACTTTTGGTATTATTCCCACTAAACCGGAAACGGGATATGGTTATATTGAGCGCAAAGGAGATGACGTGATTTCTTTTCGTGAAAAACCAAACCAGGTTTCTGCTCGAGATTTTATAGCGGAAGGAAATTTTCTATGGAATAGTGGTATGTTTTGTTTTAAAGCGGGTGTTTTTTTGGAGGAGTTAAAAGCTTTTGCACCGGAGGTTTATGAAAAGTCAAAAATAGCATGGGGTGCTGCGGTCAATGGGAATTTAGACTTAGCATTATCGCTTGAAATTCCCTCTATCAGTATTGACTATGCTGTTATGGAACGAAGTAAAAAAATAAAAGTAGTGTCCTCTAAATTTGCTTGGTCTGATTTGGGTTCTTTTGAATCTGTTTATGATTACTTGGTCTCTACGGGGCATCCGGTTGATAAAAAAGGGAATATGGTGATTGGGACTACTAATTACACTGCTTTTGTAGGTCTTAAGAATACTATTTTTGTACATACGGATACTGCTAATTTAATTCTTCAGAAAGATAATTCTCAGGATGTTAAAAATGTGTACAATGAATTAGAAAGAGAAAATCCAGATTTGTTGGATTGAAATTAGTGAATAGTTAATGGTGAGAAGTGAGTTGTGTCCTTCGACAAGCTCAGGATGACAGTGAAAAGTGAGAAGGGAAGGTTAAGCCTGATTTTAAAATCAAACGTTTAAAGTTTCAGGATTCGATTCTTCGAATTTTGTGAGTATAGTTTTCGTTTTACTGCGGATATAAAAGGGATTTAGTGAGAAAGGAAAGTTTTAAAATCAAAATTATATAATGTGTCTTAAAGAGGATAAAAAAGGGCGAAAAAAACGTTAATTTAAAATTTTATTTTTTTGTAAAATTACCAGCTTGTTTAATGGGTTGGTTTTTAATATTTTGTAAGAATAGGATGAAATATGTCTTAGGCGATTTTTTTCGTTTAATAAATAGTGGGTTAAATATTTTAAACTAAATTTGCTGTCGAAAAGAAAATCTGGTAAAGCCCAATGGGGACTTAGCAAGGCGAAGCCATTGGAGCTGTTGCTGTTTTTATTACCATATAGTTATACGTTGCACTACAATAGGACTAACAGGTTGTAGATTTGAAGAATTTAAATTTTAAAATAGATATGAGAAAAATAATTACAGTCACTTTATTGTTTATAGCACTTTTTCAGTCCTCCACTTTGTTGGCGCAAGATTTGTTAAAAAGCACTGATTTAAGTACGTTAAAAGTAGATTATTTATCGGATAGTGATATTGCAAAAATAAAAGCACAGTTGCAAACTAATAATGTGACTATTGAGCAGGCGGAACCTATGGCTTTGGCAAAAGGAATGTCTGCCAGCGAATTTGCAAAATTAAAGGAGCGCCTTGCGATGCCAGCGACCAAAACCGATGTGGTTAAAAAGGATCGTGACGATGAAGATAAAGGATTAGAGAAGGAATCTGGAAGAAAACAGGAAAAGATTGTCAATACTAAAGTTAAGGATTCGATTAATGCGTTGGTTTTTGGTTCAGAACTGTTTGATAATCCAACCTTAAATTTCGAGCCTAATCTGAAATTGGCCACACCTGTGAATTACATTTTAGGACCTGGTGATGAATTGCAAGTCAGCGTTTATGGTGTACAGGAATTTAATGCCAGTATCCCAGTGAGTGTTGAAGGAAAAGTAACTATTCAATATGTGGGTCAAATCGCTGTTTCCGGAATGACTATTGAGGCTGCAACCCAAAAAATCAGAAATGCTATTGCGGGCGTTTATAGCACCGTACGATCAGGACAATCACAGGTAACTGTTAATCTGACTCGCATCAGAACGATTAAAGTAACTTTGATAGGCAGTAAGCAACCTGGAAACTATTCTATTTCTTCTTTAGCAACGGTTTATAATGCCTTGTTTTTAGGCGGTGGGCCAGGGAAAAATGGCAGTTATAGAAATATTGAATTGATTCGAAACAATAAAGTGTTTACTAAAGTAGATATTTATAATTTTTTGGTCAATGGAGATCAATCTGATAATGTTGGGTTGAAAGACAATGATGTTATTCGGATTCCAGCCTATAATCAGAGAGTTACCCTTGAAGGACAGGTTAAACGTCCGGGTATTTTTGAGATGAAAAAAGGGGAAACGTTTAACGACTTATTGTTATTTGCTTCTGGTTTCAATGAATTTGCTTACACTGCATCGGTGAATGTATTGCAAAAAACGGATAAAGAATTTAAAGTGCGAGACATAAAAGCATCAGAGTTTACTAGCTACAAGCCTTTATCCGGTGATGTATTCAGAGTGACCAAAATTTTAAACCGATTTGAAAACCGTATCAAAATTGACGGAGCCGTTTTTAGACCGGATACCTATTCTTTTTATGAAGGGATGCGGATCTCTGATTTGATTGCAAAAGCCGAAGGATTAAAAGAAGATGCTTATAGTAACAGAGGTAGAATCATTCGATTGCAACCTGATTTGACTACGGAAATTGTCAACGTGAATTTGGCTAAAGCCTTAGAAGGGGATCTAGAAGCTGATATTGCCTTGCATAAAGAAGACATCGTAACGGTGTATTCTATTTTAGATTTTGTTGAAGAATATAAAATAACGATTGATGGCGAAATTAAAAAGCCCGGAGTTTATGATTATCATGAAAATCTGACGTTAAATGATTTATTGGTACAGGCTGGCGGATTAACGGGTTCAGCATCCAAAAGAGTAGAAGTGGCACGAATGATTCAATCAGAAGAAGTTGATGATGCGAACTCTAATAAAGCGGAATTGTTTAATATCGAAATTACTGCCAATAATAATGAGCAATTAAAAAACTTTGAATTGCAACCATTTGATGTGGTTAATATCCGTAAGATGGCGGTGTATGACAAGCCAGAAATGGTAACTGTGAACGGAGCGGTGCATTATGCGGGTAAATATGTATTGGCTCATAAGAAAGACAAAATATATGATGTAGTACAAAGAGCTGGAGGATTGACTTCTTTGGCGAATGTAGAAGGCGTTAAAATCAAAAGACCTATTCAAGCGAAACAAATTGAAGCGGTAGAGAGCGTAGATTTGAATTTGGGCAAGAAAGACAGCCTCCAAAAGAAATTGACCAAAAAATTAAAAGAAGATTTGAAATTTGCCATTATACCTGTAGATTGGAGAGCCATTGTCAAAAATCAAAATAGCAGCACCAACGTGACTTTGTTTCCCGGAGATGAAATTGAAGTGGCGACTTTCAATGAAGGCGTTAAAGTGACAGGGAATGTATTATTGACTTCTGAGATTCCTTATGATAAAGGAAAGTCATTTGGTTATTATTTAAATGCCGTGGGTGGAGTAGATAACAAGGGTTGGAAAAGAAAAGCCTATATTATTTATCCCAATGGTAAAGCAGCAGTAGCCAGTTCATTCCTGTTTATTAGATCCTATCCCAAAGTGAAACCAGGTTCTCAAATTATAGTACCTGAAAAACCGGAGACTAAAAAAATGAGTACCGGGGAGTTTGTCAGTATCGCAGGAGTGTTAGCGAGTTTGGCAGGGATTGTAATAGCACTTATTAGGTAATAGTGTTCAGTGGCCAGTATTCAGTGATCAGTTTGCAGTTCTTCAAAACAGTCAGCAGAATATTATCAATAACCGTTTTTTAAATAGAATGCCTCAATGCTAAACTAAATACAAGCGTAAAATCTTGATAAAAATGAACGAACAAAATACTAACGACGAAATTTCGTTAAAAGAATTACTGGAAAAAGGAAGGGAATGGTATGCCTATTTGCTGTCGCAGTGGAAAATTATATTTCTAGCAGGAATCATGGGGGCAGGTTTGGGCTTGGCCTATTCTTTTAGTAAAAAACCAGTATATACCGCGACACTATCTTTTGCTTTAGAAGATGAAAAAGCAGGTGGAGGATTAGGAGGGGCTATTGGTTTAGCGAGCTCACTTGGTTTAGACCTTGGAGGAGGAGGAGGCAGTATCTTTACCGGATCCAATTTGACGGAATTGTTTAAATCACGTTCTATGGTTGAACAAACCTTATTGACACCCGTTACTCAAAATGGAAAAGTGATTTCTTTGGCCGAAATGTATATTCAAAATAACAAATGGAGAGACAGTTGGAATGGAAATCCTAAATATAAGAACATTCAGTTTTTGCCCAATGTAAAACGAAAATATTTCACGCGAGTGCACGACAGTATTTTGGGAGTGATTTACGAAAGCTTATCAAAAGGGGGATTGGCAGTAGCTCAAAAAGATAAAAAAATTGCTATTATTAGTATAGATATGTCTTCGATGAACGAAATGTTTGCCAAATATTTTTGTGAAGCACTAGCTAAAGAAGTATCCGATTTTTATGTTGCTACTAAAAGTAAAAAAGCGCGTATGAATATGGCTATCTTGGAACGACAAACTGATTCCATTCGTGGGGAATTGAATGGAGCCATTACCGGTGTGGCGGTTGCCAATGATAACACCTTTGGTTTGAATCCTGCGATGAACGTGCGTCGTGCTCCTTCGGCAAGACGGCAGGTGGATGTGCAGGCGAATACGGCGATTTTGACCGAATTGGTCAAACAAACGGAATTGGCTAAAGTCACGTTACGTAAAGAAACTCCATTAATTCAGGTGATTGACCGGCCAATTTTGCCTTTGAAGATGGATAAGTTTGGGAAAGCAAAAGGGATTGTAATGGGTGGTTTTTTAGCGGGATTTTTAGTGGTGTTGGGTTTGATTGTTAGAAGGTTGTTGAAATCAATAACTCAATAATTGTTTTGATATAAATAATGTATTTTAAGTAAAAAATGAATATCCTCAAATTAATAGGCAGAGAAGAAGAAATATTTGAAAAAGATATTTCTTCTTATGAAACTGAATTAAGAAAAATAGCTCAAAACTCTAGTTTCTTAGTAATTGGTGGTGCTGGATCCATAGGTCAAGCGGTAACCAAAGAAATATTTAAGCGAAATCCATCAAAATTACATGTTGTTGATATTAGTGAAAATAACATGGTGGAGCTTGTTCGTGATTTGAGAAGTTCTTATGGCTATATAGATGGCGATTTCCAAACATTTGCTTTAGATATTGGATCCATTGAATATGACGCTTTTATACAATCAGATGGGAAATACGATTATGTTTTAAACCTCTCTGCTTTAAAGCACGTCAGAAGCGAAAAAGATCCATTTACATTGATGCGAATGATTGATGTGAATGTTTTTAATACCGAGAAAACTTTACAGCAATCCATCGAAAATGGAACCAAAAAATATTTTTGTGTTTCTACCGATAAAGCAGCCAATCCTGTAAATATGATGGGGGCTTCTAAGCGCATCATGGAAATGTATTTGATGCGTAGAAGTGAGCAAATAAAAATTTCCACAGCTCGTTTTGCCAATGTAGCTTTTTCGGATGGGTCTTTATTACATGGCTTCAATCAACGAATTTTAAAAAAGCAGCCTATAGTGGCTCCAAATGATATTAAGCGTTATTTTGTAACTCCAAAAGAATCGGGAGAACTATGTTTGATGTCCTGTATTTTTGGAGAAAATAGAGATATTTTCTTTCCTAAATTAAGTGAAAATTTACATTTAATTTCATTTGCCGATATCGCAGTAAAATATCTTACTGAAATTGGATATGAGCCTCATCTATGTGAAACTGAAGAAGAAGCCAGAAGTGATGTAAATGCATTAATTGCGCAAAAAAAATGGCCTTGTTTATTTAGCGGAAGTGATACAACTGGGGAAAAAGATTTTGAAGAGTTTTTTACTGATAAAGAGGTTTTGGATATGGAAAGATTTGAAAATTTAGGGGTTATTAAAAATGACGCTAATTTTGACCAATCAAAATTAGAAAACTTCACCTCCAAAATTGCTCAGATGAAAGCAGATAAATCATGGAATAAAGAAGAAATTGTTGCTTTGTTTCACAATATGATTCCTAATTTTGGACATAAAGAAACGGGTAAGTATTTAGATTCAAAAATGTAATTATGGCAGCTATTAATTCGGTTGTATCTTTTATAAAAGCACAGTATAAAACGGAAAATTTTATTCCGTTACACGTACCTCATTTTGGAGGTAATGAAAAAAAATACTTGTTAGAAACTATTGATTCTACTTTTGTATCCTCTGTAGGGGCTTATGTAGATCAATTTGAGTTGATGATGCAAGCCATTACCCAAACTCAAAAAACAGTTGCCGTTGTCAATGGTACTGCAGGAATTCAAGTGGCTTTGCGGTTAGTAGGTGTGAAAGCAGGGGATGAAGTATTGACACAAGCCTTGACTTTCGTGGCTACCGCCAATGCTATAGCGTATCAAAATGCAACACCTGTTTTTTTAGATGTTGATTTAGATACTATGGGATTGTCCCCTAAAGCAATTGCTTCATTTTTAGAAGAATTTGGTGATTTGCGTGAGGATGGTTGTTACAATAAAAAGACAGGAAATAAAATAGGTGCTTGTGTACCGATGCACACTTTTGGATTTCCGGTGCATTTAGACGAACTGATTGCCGTTTGTGACGCTTGGAGAATTCCAGTGGTAGAAGATGCTGCCGAATCATTAGGTAGCGAGTACAAAGGAAAGCCAACAGGGAGTTTAGGGAAAGTAGGTGTTTTTTCATTTAACGGGAATAAAATAGTTACCTGCGGTGGTGGTGGTGCTATTGTTACCAATGATATTGCAATAGGAGAAAAAGGGAAATATTTAACCACAACAGCCAAAATCCCACATCCTTATGAATATGTACATGATGAAATGGGATATAATTTCAGAATGCCCAACTTGAATGCCGCTTTGGCATGTGCCCAATTGGAACAGTTGGAAGGTTTTTTAGAAAATAAAAGAAGATTAGCCAAAGAGTATCAATCTTTCTTTAGTACTAATGGAATAAAATTCAGAACTGAAACGCCAGATACCAAAGCAAATTATTGGTTGATGTGTGTGGAGTTGGAAAACAAAGCAGAGCGAGATTTGTTTTTGGAAAGAACCAATGCAAATGGAGTGATGACTCGACCAATATGGCAATTGATGTATCGTTTGCCGATGTATGCTAATTGTCAGAAAGACGAACAGATCAATGCCGAATTTTTGGAGGAACGAATTGTTAATATACCGAGTAGTTTTAGGAAAATTTAACACGAAAAGATTAATCATTGGTTCAAGTGGATTTGAATAGTGGTATATTTTCTTTTACAAGAAGTGCATGGTCATAATACGCATTTTTGTGGTCTTATAGATAATTTTGAAAATAGAGATAAAATATCTATCGGTAAAAATTATTTTGAATTAGAAAGTAGATCGAATATAGAAAATATTGAATTATTTTTAGGAATAGAATCTCCTATAGTGATACAAAGAATAACTACTAAATTTTGCGGTTTTTCATTTCCTAATTTAATACATCAAAGTTTTATTGGTTTTGAAAACTCAATAAAGATGGGTTTTGGAAATATTATTACACCTAGTTGTATTTTTACAGTTGACGTCGCAATAGGGTCTTTTAATGTTTTTAATACATCTATTTGTATAGGTCATGACTCTGTAATCGGTTCATATGATGTTTTTTTACCACGAACTCAAATTTCAGGGAATGTTAAAATTGGAAATTCGAATATATTTGGTATGACTTCTGGTGTTTTTCAGGGTGAAAAAATTGGGGATAATAATTATTTGGAGCATATTCTTTTGTAATTAAAAATATACTAATAATAATTCATATTTTGGTATATCCGCAACAAAAAATAATTTTAATAAACAAAACAGGATATAATTATTAATAATTTGTATCGATAACTATTTATTTGATAATAATGACAATTGTTTTTTCCGTGATTTTTCCTAATAATTTAATTTATTTTCCTGATTTTCTAAAATCTTTAGAAAACCAAGAAGATAAAAAATTCAAATTAGTTTTATTAAATGATGGTGTAGGTAATATTGAATCATATTTAAAATCAACGAAACTTAATTTTGATATATACGATGTTGCTAATATGAGTCCTTTTGAAATAAGACTTTTTGGTTTTGAAAAGATTATTAACATGCGTGCGGATTTTGTTATTTTTGCTGATACAGATGATTTATTGTGTCCCAAAAGAGTATTAAAGTCGGTTGAAAATTTAAAACAGCATTCATTTGTTTGTAATGATATTAGTCTAATTTCTGAAAACGGTCTCCTAATAAATGATTTATATTGGTCAAGCAGAATAAGTAATAAATATGAATTTGGAATTCAATTTATAAAGAACAAAAACTTAGTTGGTCTTGGTAATAGCGCAATTAGGTGTGATAAATTAAATTTATGGTTGAAAATTTTTTCAGGTATTTCTAAAGCAAATGACTGGTTGCTATTTTCTTCTCTAGGTAATGATTTTAAGGCAATATTCACAAATGAATGTAAAACACTTTACAGGCAACATAATTTAAATACTATTGGAAAAAAAAAATTAAATAAAGATAATTTACTAGAAATTCTCAATAGCAAAATAGCACATTATGATGCACTAAAAAAACTTAATTTTAATGCTTATAATTTAGATGAACAAATAAAATATAATCAAGAAATACTTCAATTGTTTATTACTGAATTAAATTTGCTTGATGAACAATTAATTAAAATAAACTCGCTAGGGATTAATTTTTTTTGGTGGGAAGAAACTAACTATATCAATTTAATAAAATGAAAAAAATAAAAATTACAAATTCAAAATCAGTCTTTAATTTTTCTAGCCCTTATATAATTGCTGAAATTGGCGCTAATCATAATGGAGATATTACTCTTGCAAAGAAATTAATTGATAGTGCAAAAGAATGTGGTGCTGATGCAGTTAAATTTCAATCTTGGAAACCAGGTTCAATTGAAGCAAAGGAAGTTTATGAAAAGAATCAATCTTATAATGATGGTGATGGCGGGAAAAAACATTTTGGCTCGTTAAAAGAGATGGTAGATAAATATTATTTAAGAGATGAACAACACATAGAGCTTTCAAATTATTGTAAAGCAATAGGAATTGACTTTTGCTCAACCCCTTTTTCAAAAGAAGAGGTTGATCTTTTACATCAATTAGATGTCCCCTTTTTTAAAACTGCATCTATGGATATAAATAATTTTGATTTGTTAAAGCATATGGCTTCTTATAAAAAGCCAATTATTTTATCGACTGGTATGTCAACGATTGGAGAAATTGAGAGAGCTATAAAAACAATTGAAGATGCAGGTAATAATCAGATAATAATTCTACATTGTATTTCTATCTATCCACCTAAATATGCAGATATCAATTTGAATAATATTCTAATGTTACAAAAAGTATTTGATTACCCAATAGGTTTTTCAGATCATTCAATAGGAACTTCAATTCCTTTAGCTTCAATAGCGCTTGGATCTTGTGTAATTGAAAAACATTTTACATTGGACAAAGACATGCCAGGGTGGGATCACCAAATTTCTGCTAATCCTGAGGAATTACGAGAGATTGTAAAAGAAGGAAGCAACATTCAAATTGCTCTTGGATCATTTAAAAGAGTTGTATCTGAAGATGAAAAAGAGAAAAAAGGTAAATTTAGAAGAAGTGTTGTTACCGCGAAACAACTATTTGAAGGTCAGATAATTAAAGAAGAAGATTTGGCCGTTAAAAGACCTGGGACTGGAATTCAGCCAGAAGAAGCCATATATTTGCTAGGTAGAAAACTAAGAAGAAATATAGGTGAAGATGAATTATTAAATTGGTCTGATTTCGAATAAAAAATTTGAGTTTTAAGCATTTTAATTTATATAACAAATGAATAAATATTTTATATCTAAAACTAATAATATTAGAGAATCGATAAAAAAAATTGATAATAATGGGGAAGGATTTATATTTATAATTAATGATGATGATATTGTAATAGGACTTGTTACTGATGGAGACTTTAGAAGAGCCATTCTTAACGAGGTTTCATTGGATGAGAATTGTATGTCTATAGCAAATAAAGATTTTAAATACGTTGAAAGTAATTATACTGAAAGAGAAATAATAAATATATTTCTACAATGGAAAATTGATCATTTGCCTGTATTAGAAAACGGGTGTTTAAAAGGTATCTTGTTTAGAAAAGATTTTAACTTATCTGGGAAGGTAATTTTAGAAAAAAAGCTTAGTGATGTTTCAGTAGTAATTATGGCTGGAGGAAAGGGTACTCGAATGAAACCATTTACTAATATTTTGCCCAAACCATTGATTCCTGTTGGTGATAAATCAATGTTAGAAGTAATTATGGATGAGTATAACTTACACTTCCAAAGTAAATTCCATATATCAGTTAACTATAAAGCTAATTTAATTAAAGCTTATCTAGAAGACTTTGTGGATATGTATGATATATCTTATGTTTCGGAACAAATTCCCCTTGGTACAGGTGGGGCATTAAAATATTTGGAAGGTAAAATTGAAAGTCCATTTTTTGTCTCAAATTGTGACATATTGATTAAGGCTAATTATACTGAGATATATAATGACCATTTAAGTAAGAATAACGATATAACAATAGTAGCATCATTAATCCATTATAAAGTACCCTATGGGGTTTGTGAAATTGAAAATGGAGGAGAATTAAAAGGTATGATAGAGAAACCAGAATATGATTTTTTAGTTAACGCAGGAATGTATATTTTGAATCCAGATGTACTAAAATTGATTCCAGAAGATGAGTTTTATAATATTACCGATTTAATTGATTCTGTAAAAAGCAGTGGAGGAAAGGTAGGTGTATTTCCTGTGTCCGAAAATTCATATTCAGATTCTGGTCAATGGGAAGAATATCGAAACATGCTAAATACATTTACTAATTGATAATGATTTAGTTTAATATTTGATCATTGTTTAATTCTGTAAAAATAAAAGATTTATTTAAATGAAAATAATTGCAGTAATTCCCGCAAGAGGTGGCTCAAAAAGAATTCCAAAAAAAAATATTATTGATTTTATGGGCAAACCAATTCTTGCTTGGACAATAGAAGCCGCCAGAAAATCGAAAATTTTTGATAGGATTATTTTGAGTACTGATAGCGAAGACATAGCTTCTGTTGGAAGAGAGTTTGGTATTGATGTACCTTTTCTAAGGACAGACAAAAGTGATGACATTTCTCCAGTTACAGAAGCAACTATCGTCGCCGTTAAGCAAGCTGAAAGATTTTATAATGAGAAATACGATGTTGTTGTACAATTAATGGCAAATGCTCCATTAAGGAATGAAAATGATATTAAAAATCATTTTAATTTTTTTATTGATAGCAAATCAGACTTTCAAATTAGTTCCTTCAAATTTGGCTGGATGAATCCATGGTGGTCATTCAAACTAAATCAGGATGGTACTTCAGAATGGATGTTGAAGGAAGGGATTAATAAAAGATCACAAGATTTAGAAGATTTATATTGTCCTACAGGCGTAATTTGGATTGCAAAAGTTGATAAATTAATTGAATCTAATACTTTTTATGGTCCGGGATACAAATTTTGTGAAATTGATTGGAAACATGCTGTTGATATAGATAACTATGAAGATTTAGAATTTGCTAAAGCTTTATTTATGTTAAAATAATTAATTTTCTTCAATGTTAGAATATTTAAACAATGAATTAAGGATTTTCTCTCTAAATAAATAATTTGAGTAAAAAATACATGAGCCATAGAAATATTATTAATAATTCATCTTACAAATTATATGAATATTTTTACATAATAGTAGTAATAGTTATTATTTTTCAGTTGTACATTCCCCAAATTAGATTAGGAGTTATTACAGCAATCATTATTTTTATATTAATTTATAAAAATATTAAAAAGCATTCATTGCTTTATAATTCTTCAATTAATAAATTAGTGTTGTTTTATATTTTATATAATTCAATTTCGATTTTATGGTTTTTATTAAAGGGATTTCCCGTATCCGTTTTCTTTGCAGAGTGGACGAATTCAATTCTTCCAGTGTTTTTTTTTTATTTTTCATATCCCTTTAAAAAGCAACAAGATAATTTTTACCGATTAACTTTATTAGCGTTAATTTTTAGCTTTATTATTGGCTTTGTACTTTGGATAATGGAGCCTCCTTTTTACAGAGCCTTTATGGATGTCACTGAAGGACCGGGGACTGATCTATTGTTTTTTCAATCAATTTTTGGTCTTACAGCCACAGGAGCATTAGGTTTCGTAGCTTTTCTAATTAGTTTTCACATTATTTTTAAAAGTAAAGGAAAAAATGGAAAAATAGCTTTGCTAGTATCATTAGTAGCCACAATCTTAACTTTTAGACGTTCTGCACTAGTTGTACTTATAATGTCCATTTTAGTGATGCATTTTATAGGCTATTTTCGATATAGTTTTGTTAAAAAAAGATATTTCCTATTAGAGCTTGCTTTTTTTTATGGTGTAATTTTATTTGTCTCTTATAATTACGATGATTTTTTTACTAATTTATTTGAGAGAGTTTCAATGTTGTCAGAAGCCTTTGATGAACGAAAAGCAAATAATTTATCCGCATTTAGCCACGATAATTTTTTAATAGGAGGTGGACTAGGAGCTTATGGCCATAAAGTAGTTCCTTATAGTAAAGTAGTAATTGCAGATGGTAATTATTTCAAAATGTTCGCTGAACTAGGTATTATTGGGACATTTATATTTTTTTCTATTTTGGCATGTTCAATATTTAAAGGAATGCAAGACCTGAGGAATAAATATCTTGAAATGGGTATTGTCATTGGGTTGAGTTTGATGGCAGTAGGATCTAATATTTTCGAATATCAAATAATTGCTCCTGTTTTTTGGTACTCTGTGGGTAAGATTTCTGCGATAAATAATCCTAAAATTGAATAAACCATTATCATCAATAATTATATGAAATCTCATTATATAAAAAAATATATTTAATGAAAAAATCGGGAGATTTAATAAGCATTGTTGTTCCTGTGTATAAAGTTGAGGCTTACTTGAGCCGCTGTATTGATAGTATTCTTTCTCAAACTCATAAAAATTTTGAATTAATATTGATTAATGATGGCTCCCCTGATAATTGTCCTCAAATATGTGATGCTTACGCAAGTGAACACAGCTGTATTAAAGTTATTCATAAAAAAAATGAAGGAGTCTCAATTGCTAGAAATAAAGGGATTGAAATTACTAAAGGGAAATATATTGCTTTTGTAGATAGTGATGATTACATCCATAAAGATTATTTAAGTACTTTAATGTTTATGTTGAGTAATAGCGAGGCTCAATTATCAATGTGCGCTTATAAGCGGGTTTTTGATTCAGAAATAGATGAAATTAAAGTAAATACTGATTTCGAAACAATTTCAGACTTGGTGGCAATGGACATGCTTTTAAATGATCAATCAAAATGTTCACCTTGGGGTAAATTATATGACATTGATTTATTTAAAGAGGTAAAATTTCCTGAAGGGAAACTTATGGAAGATATGTTTATTATGCCTACATTATTCAGCAAAGCTAAAATAGTAGCGATAAACTCACAAGAATTGTATTATTATAATCAAGAAGGACTAAGTATCACAAGATCAAGTTTTAATTATAAAAAACTTGATATTGTTGAAGGATCATTAAGTTGGAAGAATCATACAGAGTTAAATTACCCTACTTTATTTGAAAAAGCAAGTATGCATTATTATGCAACGGTAATAGATAATTGTATTTATTTGTCTAAGGTTAAGGATGATTATGGAATTTCGATCTATAAAAAGTATAAGAAAGAGATAAAAAGCAACTATAGTAATATTCTTAAATCAAAGTATTCATCTAAGAGAACTAAAATTAAAGTTGTATTGTTAAAATATGGCTTGTTTAGACTTTTTTTTAAATTATATTAAAATGAAATTGTTTTTAAAAAGACTCCTTTTAAAATACAAAAAGAATATTTTTCTAGATGCAAAGTCTGATGTTAACTTTAATATTCTACTAAGTAAAAAAGATTTTACTTTTCCGGTTAAAATTATTGATTCAAAATGCAATTTTGAATCAATCGGAGAAGGTTGTGTTATATCGGAGGCAAGATGTTATGGTGAAATCACATTAGGAAAGTTTGTTACAATAACGGGTCCAGGTACTGTAATTAAATCTTTAAAAGAAAGAATTTATATCGGTAGTTTTACTTCAATTGGTCAAAATGTTTGTATTGTAGATTTCAATCATTCCTTCGGAAGAATTTCAAGCAGTTTTATTCATCATTTATTGCTAAAAGAGAGTTATTTAGATGATATTCAAACTAAAGGATCGGTAATTATAGGCGAGGATGTATGGATTGGTTCAAATACAGTAATATTACCGGGTGTTACCATAGGGCGAGGTTCAATAGTTGGTGCAGGAAGTATAGTCACAAAAGACATTCCAAAATATTCAGTAGTTTTTGGTAATCCCGCCAAAATAATTTCAAAAAGATTTGACGATGATATAATAAATATATTAGAAGACTTAATGTGGTGGGAATGGGATAACGATAGGATAGTACATTGTAAAAATATATTCAATATTGATTTTAAAGATTCAAATATTGATAAATTATCGATTTTAAATTTAATAAAAGAGAAGCCTGAATTTCATGATAAAAGATAAAAAAATATTATTAATTTGTAAAGAAAGTTTTTCTTTTCCGTTGTTTTTTGTTGCAAAAAAATTACTTGCACAAGGAAACGAAGTCAGTGCTTTTTTTATCCATCCAGAAGAAAGTTTTTATAATAAATGTGCGTACAACGAAAACACATTTTACAATTTCAAAGATAATCTACCAGAAGTTAAGTTGTATGATTTGAAAGATTTTTGTACAAAGTTTAATAGTAATCCAGTTATTGATTATCAATATCTTGAATCATTAGAGAAAGAGTATACTCATTTTAAAAATTTAAATTTACAATTAACAGTTTCACAATTAACTACAAGGCATTATCATAATAGATTTTATTTTGATTATTCTAGTTTTGAACAGAATTTAAATTTTATAGAATTTGGCTACAAGAGGGTAAAAGAAGTATTAAAGGAATGCCAACCAGACCTTATAATTGATACAGAAGATGGCGAACTTTTGAGAACTATTTTATGCGAAGTAGCACACAAAAATAAAATTCCATATATCACAATTGACTATCCAAGATTTGAATTGTATAAAATACCTACTTATTGCCTAGGTGTAAAAACAGAGCAGTTTGTAAAATTGAAATATGAAGAATTTTTATTGAAAAATGACTCGGAATTAAAAGATGAATTTGAATATGTATCAAATATGAGAAATCAATCTCATATCATGTCTAAAGAGTTTCAAGGCACCAGCACTAGCCAATATAAAGCAGATCACTTAATACCTGTAATGAAAAATACTATTGGGAAGGTATTTTATTTTTGGAATGTGTTTTTTAAAAGTGGTAATTATAAAAAAATTAGTTGGAGTCGTATTATATATCCTAATCCGTTAAAATACTTTCTGTTTTATGCTAAAGTTGACATTAAACGGCAATTCCTATTTAGATCTAGAAAATTTTTCGAGAATCCTGTAAAAGACGAGCAGTATGTTTACATGCCTTTGCATTTAATACCTGAGTCAACTACATTTGTCAAAGCTCCTTTTTATTTTAATGAATTATTCATTATTGAGCAGATTTCTAAATCATTACCTATTGGTTGGAAACTATATGTTAAAGAACATCAGTCGATGTTGGGTGAAAGAAGTTTTCAGTTTTATCAAAAAGTTAAACAATTTCCTAATGTTCGCTTGGTGAAATTTAATTATTATCAAGATCCTAAACCTTGGATAGAAAATGCTAAAGGTGTTATTACCATCACAGGAACTGGAGCATATGAAGCCGCAATGCTTGGTAAAAAAGCATTAATTTTTGGTGATGTTCCTTTTAATTTAATTGAAGGAATTATACGTATTCATTCATTTGAACAACTTCCAGAGCTTATCGCTTCTTTTGGTAATATAGATAATGTAAAATCTTGTGCCGCTTATTTAGCAACTATTAAGGCAATAGGTAAAGAAATTAATTTAAAGTATTTGGTATCTGAAGGGGAAGCAATATTAAGAAAGCAAAAAAAATATTCAGATGAATATGATGAACAAATTGATAATTTAACAAACTTTTTTGAAAGTGCATTTAATGAATATTCTAAAAGAGTAATTAAATAAATTTGTTAGTTGAAATTTTGTAATTAGATCTAACAAAATCGTTAAACTTGTTAATTATTTTATATAAAAATGGAACAAAAAAAAATAGAAAATTTAAATAAAACTGCATTTAAGTCAGGGTCAAGCTATATGCTTTCTAACATATTGATTAGTGCAAGTTCCATAATTACGGCACCACTTTTTACAAGATTATTGACAACTGCAGATTACGGAATTGCAAGTAATTTTGCTGCGTGGTTGAATATAGGATTAGTAATAATAGGGTTGGGTTTGCCTTATAGTATTGGTAACGCAAAAACAGATTTTCCAGAACAACTTAATAAATATCTTGCATCAATACAAACATTAGGAAGCATAGTGGCTGTAATTGTTTTGATGATTGTTTTTATATTTAAATCCCAAGTATCTTCATTAATGGGCTTAGATCAAGATTTAGTGTTAGTTATTTTTTGTTATTTATTGTTTTTTCCATCAGTTACATATGCACAAGAAATGTACAAATTTATTCTGAAATATAAGCAGAATATTTACATATCTATTTTTGGTACTCTAGGAGCAATTCTATCTTGTTTAATATTAATATTATATGTTTTTAATGAACAAAGATTTTATGGCAGAGTTTTAGGGCTTATAGTTCCAATGTTTATTATGGGTGTGTTTTTTTACATTAAAATAATTCGAAATGGATGGAGTTCTGACATAAGAAAATATTGGAAATACGCATTAAAAATATCACTACCGATGATACCGCATGCATTGGCTATGGTTGTTTTAACTCAGATAGATAGAATAATGATTATTAAATTATGTGGTAATTCAGACGCTGGCTTATATAGTTTTGGTTATTCTTATGCAATATTACTTACCATATTTTCGAATGCTGTTTTACAGGCATATCAACCATGGTTATATATAAATTATAAGAATAATACTTTAGAGCCGATAAGAAAGACAAATAATCTTATTGCTTTAGGTATGTGTTTATTAACTATCATCATCATTACAATTGCTCCAGAGGTTATGATGATATTAGGAGCTAAAAACTTTTGGGAGGCCAAATGGGTTGTGATGCCAATAGCAATAGGTACTCTATATCAATATATGTATAACACCTACACTGGGCTTGAATTATATCACAAAAAAACTATCATTATTGCAATAGGTACAATCTTTGCTGCTATATTAAACTATTTTCTCAATAGTATGTTCATTCCTATTTTTGGATATATTGCGGCTGCATATGCTACTTTTTTTAGTTATTTTGCTCTTGCTTTGTTTCATTTATTTGCACACAAAAAAGTTACTAAGAAAAAAGTTTATGATGATAAATTTATATGGCTAATTGCTATTGTGACAACCTTAATTTGTTTTTTAATTATTAAGCTTTATGATTTTATTTTAATAAGATATCTTGTCTTAATTCTTTTTATAATGGGTGTGGGGTATTTGCAAAGGAAAAATGTCAAAATTGTTTATGATTTATTAATTAAGAATTTTATTAAAAAACAGGAATTAGTTTTATGAAAATAATTGCATATTATTTACCACAATATCATCCAATAAAAGAAAATGATAATTGGTGGGGAGAAGGTTTTACAGAATGGACCAATGTTGGGAAAGCCAAAAAATATTTTAAAAATCATGACCAGCCTAAAGTACCAAAAGACTTAGGATATTATGATTTAAGAATTTCTTCAATCAGAGCAAAACAAGCAGAATTAGCAAAGGAGGCTGGAGTTGATGCTTTTTGTTATTGGCATTATTGGTTTGGTAATGGTAAAAGGTTATTGGAAATGCCTTTCAATGAAGTCCTTAATTCAGGTGAGCCCAATTTTCCTTTTTGCTTGGGATGGGCAAATGAATCTTGGAAATCAAAAGTTTGGGATTATAATAGTTCAAAACGAGATATAACATTAATTGAACAATTATATCCGGGTAAAGAAGATTATATAAATCATTTTTATGCTTTACTAGATGCTTTCAAGGATAAACGCTATTTGCGAAAAGAAGGAAAGCCAATTTTTGTGTTGTATAAGCCATTGTTATTCGGGGATGTAAGTGAGTTTATGTCTATTTGGAATGAATTGTCTATAAAAGAGGGGGTTTCAGAAGGTATTTATTTTATAGGCCATTCTGATAAGGAAAAAGATGTTGAGTTAATATTAGATAAAGGGTTTAATGCTGTAAATATTGTTCGTAATGGGGAGTATGCGCATAATCCTAAATTAATTAAGAAAATCATCTGGCCAACAATTCTTTATAAATTCTTTAAAAGACCATTAAAGATTAGTTATTCTTTGATGATAAAATATTTCGTTCAAGATTTAGAAAAGCGAGAAAATATCTATCCTTCTATTATTCCAAATTGGGATCATACGCCAAGAAGTGGTAGGAAAGGATCTGTATTTTATAATTCCACACCGGAGTTATTTGCCAAGCATGTTAAAGATGTTTTTCAAGTTGTAAAAGATAAAGAAGAAGAAAGTCAAATTATATTTTTAAAGTCTTGGAATGAATGGGGAGAAGGGAATTATATGGAACCAGATCTTAAATTTGGTAAACGATATATTAAAGTTTTAGGTGATTTAAAAAATAATAAATAATTTATTATAGTTTAACTTAATCATATCAGTATATAATGCCAAAAGTATTACAAATTTGCGTAGAGGGAAACACCGGTTCTACAGGAACAATTGCTGAATCGATTGGCAAGATTGCTTTGAATTCAGGTTGGGAAAGTTATATAGCTTTTGGCCGTTTTCCAAGAGAAAGTAATTCAAAATTGATTAAAATTGGAAATTATTGGGATATATTTTTACATGGAATTGAAACAAGGATATTTGACAGACATGGTCTAGGGTCACGAGGTGCTACAAAAAAATTAATTAAAGAAATTATTCAAATTGCGCCGGATGTAATTCACTTACATCATTTACATGGCTATTATATTAACATAGAAATTTTATTTAAATTTTTATCAGAAAATAATATCCCAGTTGTATGGACATTTCATGATTGTTGGTCAATTACGGGGCATTGTACTTATTTCGATTATATTGGTTGTGACAAATGGAAAACAGAGTGTAATAATTGCCCTCAAATGAAAGAATATCCGGCCAGTATTTTTATAGACAGATCAAAAAAAAATTTTTATTTAAAGAAATCTTTATTTAATTCTGTCGATAATTTAACGGTTGTTTCGGTATCAAATTGGTTGAATGATATTGTCGGAAAGTCTTTCATGAGAAAATTATCAAGAAAAGTTATATATAATGGAGTTGATGTTGAATTATTTAAACCAAGTAGTTCAAACAACATAAAAGAAAAATTTTCTATTGAAAGTAAATTTTTAATTTTTGGTTTAGCTACCACGTGGAGTAAGCGCAAGGGATTAGATGATTTTATTAAACTAAGTAAAAATATTGATGAAAATGCAATAATTATTTTAGTTGGTCTTAATACAGCACAAATTAAAACTCTTCCTAAAAACATTATTGGACTCCAAAGAACAGAAAACGTACAAGAATTAGTTGATCTATATGTTGCTAGCGATGTTTTTTTGAATCTTTCTGTAGAAGAGACATTTGGACTAACAACTGCTGAAGCATTATCGTGTGGTACTCCTGCTATAGTTTATGATGCAACAGCATCGCCTGAGCTTATTGATAATCACACAGGTATAATTGTTGAAAAAAATAATATACAAAGTTTATTAGTAGCAATTGAAGAGATTAAAAAAAATGGAAAATCATTTTATACGGAGCACTGTAGAACTAGAGCTGTAAAATATTTTGATAAAAATATAAGATTTAAGGAATATTTTGATTTATATAATGAGAAGTTAAATACTATTTAAGAATGTCAAATAATAATACATTGAATACAGAATTGAAATATCAGATTTGCACTAAAACAATTATGGATACTTCAGATCCAAATATTGTGTTTAATGAAAAAGGGGAGAGTGATTACTATACCAACTATATTGATGCTATTTTACCTAATTGGCATACTGACGAAAAAGGCTATGCTGAATTGATGCGTACTGCTGAAAAAATTAAAGTCGATGGTAAAAATAGAGATTTTGACTGCATTATTGGTTTAAGTGGGGGGTTAGACAGTTCTTATGTCGCCTATGTAGCGAAAGAAGTAATGGGCTTGAGACCTTTGTTATTTCATGTAGATGCAGGGTGGAATACCGATAGAGCTGTTGGGAATATTGAAAAATTATGTAATGGCTTAGGTTTGGATCTGTACACCGAAGTAATTAATTGGGAAGAGATGAAAGACTTGCAGGTAGCTGTTCTTAAATCTCAAATTGCTGATCAAGATTTACCACAGGATTATGCTTTCTTTTCCGCATTATACAAATTTGCCAGAAAAAATAAAATTAAGTATGTGCTTACGGGTGGTAACTTCTCAACAGAATGTTGTCGTGAACCTGAAGAATGGGGTGCATTTCCAGGAATCGATTCTATATTGGTCAATGATATTCATTCTCGATTTGGCAAGCGACCTCTTAAAACATTTCCTATAGTAGATATATTGACTTACAAGATTTATTATAGATACGTCATAGGTATGGAGGTTTTTAAACCTTTAAACTTTGTTCCTTATATTAAGAAAGACGTTGAACAGTTTTTGTTTGATCGTTTTGGATGGGAATCTTTTCAACATAAACATCACGAGTCTCGTTTTACCCGATTTTATGAAGATTTCTGGATGCCAAGAAAGTTTGGATATGAGAAAAGGAGAGCACATTTTTCTAGTTTGATTTTGACTGGTCAAATGACTAGAGAGGAAGCTTTAGTGCGAATTGCTAAGCCAGAACTTTCAGAAGAATTTTTGCAAAAAGAGTTTGATTACTTAGCCGATAAATTAGATTTAAGTCGACAAGAATTACAAGCTATTTTTGATGGGGAGAATAAAACATTTCGTGATTATAAGTCTAAAATAAAACTGATTGGGCTGGGAGCTAAAGTAATGACTAAATTGGGACTTGAAAAAAGATTGTTTAGATGATAACATTGATCGATTACGGAGTAGGTAATATTTTTGCTTTTCAAAATGTATATAAACGTCTTGATATTCCAACTAAAATTGCCAAAACAGCTGCGGACCTAGAAGATGCGGAGAAGTTGATTCTACCAGGAGTGGGTGCTTTTGATTATGCAATGGCACAACTAAACTGTTCAGGGATGCGTGAAAAGTTGGATGAGTTAGTGTTGGATAAAAAAATACCAATTATAGGTATTTGCGTGGGTATGCAGATGATGGGCAATAGAAGTGATGAAGGTACCTCAGAAGGTTTAAAATGGATCGATGCAGATATTTTAAAGTTTGATGAAAGGTTGATTCAACAGCGAACTAAGTTGCCTCACATGGGTTGGAATGATGTCAAGCCAGTTATGAGTCATCCTTTATTTGTAGGATTAGAAGAAGATGCAATTTTTTATTTTTTGCATTCCTATTATTTCAAATGTAATAAGCGGGAAGATAGTATTGCGATTTCTGATTATGGAATTCCATTTTCTTCAGCAGTGAATTCCGACAATGTATATGGAATTCAATTTCATCCAGAAAAGAGCCATCAATATGGTGAAAAACTATTACACAATTTTGCTCAACTATAAGTATGCTAAGACCTAGAATTATTCCAAGTTTATTACTACATGAAAGGGGATTAGTGAAGACAGTTAACTTCAAATCGCCTAAATATGTAGGTGACCCAATTAATGCAGTTCGAATTTTCAATGAAAAAGAAGTAGATGAATTGGCTTTTTTTGATATTGATGCTACCGTTTTAAATCAAGAACCAGATTATGTGTTAATAGAAAAATTAGCAAATCAGTCTCGTATGCCATTGTGTTATGGTGGTGGAGTGAAGACGGTTGAGCAGGCTCAAAAAATATTTGGTTTGGGAATTGAGAAAATAGCCTTAAGTAGTGCGGTCATTCAAAACCCTCAATTGATAACTCAAATAGCTAATCGAGTAGGTTCTCAAAGTGTTATTGTGGTTCTTGATGTCAAAAAAAAACTATTTGGTGGATACGAAGTATATACTCATAACGGTAAAAAAGCAACAGGAATTAATCCAGTTAAATTTGCACAAGAATTAGAAAAATTAGGAACAGGAGAAATTATCATCAATTCAATAGACCAAGATGGTGTAATGAAAGGATATGACATGAATTTAATTGATAAAATTACTGAAGTGATTTCTATTCCTTTGACAGTTTTGGGCGGAGCGGGTTCTCTAAGTGACATTGAAAAAGTAATTGATAAACATGGAGTGATTGGTGTGGCTGCAGGAAGTCTTTTTGTTTTTAAAGGCCCCTATAAAGCAGTATTGATCAATTATCCAAATCAAACTGAAAAAAATACGATTTTTAAAATCAATCTATAATGAAGATAGAAAATAAAACATTACTCATCACTGGTGGTACTGGTTCTTTTGGAAATGCCGTATTGAATCGTTTTTTAACGACTGATCATTTTAGTGAAATTCGTATTTTTTCTCGTGATGAGAAAAAGCAAGACGATATGCGTAACCAATTAAAAAATGATAAGCTTAAATTTTACATAGGAGATGTAAGGGATTATAATAGTGTAGAGAGAGCAATGCGTGGTGTAGATTATGTATTTCATGCTGCTGCTTTAAAGCAAGTACCTTCATGTGAATTTTTTCCATTGGAAGCCACCAAAACCAATGTGTTTGGAACCCAGAATGTGATTGACGCTGCAGGAGTCAATAAAATAAAAAAAGTAATTTGTTTAAGTACAGATAAAGCAGCTTATCCAATTAATGCTATGGGAATTTCTAAGGCTTTAATGGAAAAAGTTGCAGTTGCCGCATCAAGAAATCTCAGTGACACAACAGTTTGTCTTACGCGCTACGGTAATGTTATGGCTTCCAGAGGTTCTGTTATTCCTTTGTTTTTAAAACAAATCAAAGAGAATACCCCAATTACTATAACAGATCCTAATATGACCCGTTTTTTAATGTCATTGGAAGAAGCGGTAGAATTGGTCTTATTTGCTTTTGAGAATGGTAATCCCGGGGATTTGTTTGTGAATAAAGCTCCAGCAGGAACTATTGGAGATTTGGCGCAAGCTTTGAAAGAACTATGCAAAGCAAATAATGAAATTAAGATTATAGGAACACGTCACGGAGAGAAATTATATGAAACTTTGTGTACCCGCGAAGAAATGGTAAAAGCTGAGGATATGGGTGATTTTTATCGTATTCCAGCGGATAATCGTGATTTGAATTATGCACAATATTTCTCGGAAGGTGAACAAGATATTTCGGTTATTGAAGATTATCATTCCCATAATACAGAACAACAAGATGTAGAAGGGATGAAACGTTTGTTGTCACAATTACCATTGATACGGAAAGAAGTGTTTGGAGAAGATGTAGCACAAATGCCAGGATAAAAATTTGTTAGCATTGCTAGTTTTGAGTGTTAAGTATTTAGGAGGCAAATTTTGCATAGCAGAAATTGGCACTAATTATAAATCAGAAATAATATGGTTCCGAGGATAATAAATGGAGGAAGTCATTCTGATGATAGAGGTACAATTCGGTTTAATAATTCTTTTGATGCAACAGGAATAAAAAGGATTTATTTCATAGAAAATAGAGATACTAGATTTGTTCGTGGATGGCAAGGTCACCGCATTGAACAAAGGTGGTTTTCGGTTTTGCATGGCAGTTTCAAGATTGAATTGATTGCTATTGATGATTGGGAGTGTCCTTCTAGAGATTTAAAGTCCTTATCCTTTATTGTTAATGCTAAAACACTTGATGTTCTTAATGTCCCACAAGGTTATGTAAGCAGTATTCAAGCACTCGAAGAAGAATCTAAATTATTGGTGATGGCAGATTATTTGTTAGGAGCGATTCAAGATGAATATCGATATGATATTAATTATTTTAAAATATAAAATAATGTTAAAAATAGGAATTACCGGCCAAGCTGGTTTTGTTGGCACACATTTATATAATACACTCGGCTTATTACATAGCGAATTTACTAGAATTGATTTTCAAAAAGAATATTTTGAAGATGAAAATAGATTAAATGATTTTGTCGCCCAATGTGATGTAATTGTACATTTGGCTGCGATGAATCGTCATAATGATCCTCAGGTTATTTATGATACCAATTTAGGATTGGTGCAAAAATTGGTTAATTCTCTTAAGACAACAAATAGTAAAGCTCATGTTCTTTTTTCTTCATCAACTCAGGAAGGAAAGGATAATCTGTATGGGAAATCTAAGAAAGAGGGAAGAGAATTAATGATAGATTGGGCAAACAATTCTGAAGGAGAATTCACAGGAATGATTATCCCGAATGTTTTTGGTCCCTTTGGACATCCCAATTACAATTCAGTAATAGCTACTTTTTGTCATAAATTATCACATAACGAAACACCTACTATTGATGTGGATGGTGATTTAAAATTGATTTATGTCGGAGAATTAGTTGATGCCTTTCTTTCCGAAATCAGAAGTAAGAAGGGGGAATCTGAAATAGTAGTACAACATACTTCCGAATCTAAAGTTTCTCAGATTTTGAGTTTGTTGGAAAAATATAAATCAGAATATCAGGATAAGGGCAGTATTCCGGGTATTGATAGCACGTTTGAATTGAATCTATTCAACACGTTTCGTTGCTATATGGATATCAAAAATCATTTTCCGGTAAAATTTGTTGAACATACAGACCCTCGAGGTACATTTGTAGAAATAATACGTCTTGGAGTTGGCGGGCAAGTTTCCTTTTCAACAACTGTTCCTGATATAACACGCGGAAACCATTATCATACTCGTAAAATTGAAAGATTTGCCGTGATTAAAGGGAAAGCGTTAATTCAATTGCGTCGTATAGGTACTGATGAAGTATTGGATTTTTATTTGGATGGCAATGAGCCTGCCTATGTTGATATGCCCATTTGGTACACCCATAATATCAAGAATATTGGAGATGAAGTACTCTATACTAATTTTTGGATTAATGAATTTTATGATCCGAATGATCCCGATACTTATTTTGAAAATGTTTAATTAAAAATAATAATTTCTATACAATGAAATCTAGATTAAAAGTAATGACTGTGGTTGGTACTCGACCGGAAATTATAAGATTATCCAGAGTAATGTCTGCCTTAGACAGTTCTGATGCTATTGAGCATATTATCGTTCACACAGGACAAAATTACGATTATGAATTAAATCAGATTTTTTTTGATGATTTAGGGATTCGTAAACCAGATTTTTTTCTGAATGCAGCTGGGGCAACAGCGACTGAGACAGTTGGCCAGATTTTAATTAAAATTGATCCTTTATTAGAAAGCGAAAAGCCAGATGCATTTTTGGTATTAGGTGACACCAATAGTTGTTTGTGTGCTATACCGGCTAAAAAACGGCATATTCCTATTTTTCACATGGAAGCAGGAAACAGATGTTTTGACCAACGTGTTCCCGAAGAAACTAATAGAAAAATTGTAGATCATGTTTCTGATATCAATTTGACTTACAGTGATATTGCAAGAGAATATTTGTTGCGTGAAGGATTGCCTGCAGACCGAATAATCAAAACAGGTTCACCTATGTTTGAGGTTTTGCATCATTATCTTCCGTCAATTGAATCCTCTGATGTTTTGGAGCGTCTACAGTTGGAAGAAGGGAAGTTTTTTGTAGTTTCTGCCCATAGAGAAGAGAATATCAACAGCGAGAAAAACTTTCAAGGGTTGATGGATAGCTTAAATTTAATTGCTGCAAAATATGATTATCCGATTATTGTAAGTACGCATCCGCGAACGCAAAACATGATTGATAAAAAGAGAATAGTAATGCATGAAAATATTCAGTTTTTAAAACCACTTGGCTTTAATGACTATAATGCATTACAAATGAAATCCTATGCTGTCCTTTCTGACTCGGGAACTATTTCTGAAGAGTCATCGACCTTAAATTTTCCGGCTTTAAATATTCGTGATGCACATGAGCGTCCAGAAGCCATGGAAGAAGCATCGGTTATGATGGTAGGATTGAATCCTGAGCGTATCATGCAGGGGTTGGTTCAATTACAAACACAAAAAAGAGGAGTAGAACGCAATTTCAGGGCTGTTGAAGATTATTCGATGCCAAATGTTTCCGAAAAAATGGTACGGATTATTTTGAGTTATACGGATTATGTGAAACGGGTAGTTTGGAGTGAATCCAATTAATCTAAAATTATGAATGTTCTTTTTTTGACTCTGGTTAAAATTACTACTCTCGATGAGCGGGGCATATATACAGATTTATTGCGTAAATTCAGAGAGAAAGGACATGTCGTTTTTGTTGTAAGTCCCTCAGAACGAAGAGATAATAAAAAGACTCGTCTTTCAAAGAAAGAAGGGGTAAGTATATTGAGTGTCCGAACTTTGAATTTACAAAAAACGAATGTCTTAGAAAAAGGTATTGGGACTTTAGCCATTGAATATCAATATTTAAATGCAATTAAGCAGCATTTTGAGGGTGTGAAATTTGATTTGATTTTGTATTCAACGCCACCAATTACTTTTTCTAAAGTGATTGATTTTGTTAAAAAAAGAGATAATGCCTATTCTTATTTGTTATTAAAAGATATTTTCCCACAGAATGCGGTTGATATGAAAATGATAAAAAAGAATAGTTTTTTGCATCGAATGTTTATCAAAAAGGAAAAAAAATTATATCAGTTATCAGACACTATAGGATGTATGTCCCAGGCTAATGTTGATTTTATTTTGAATCATAATTCAGAGTTATGTCAGTTAAAAGTAGAAATAAATCCCAATTCGATAGAGCCTTTAGAAATCAATTACTCAGATGATAAAAAGATTGAAATAAGAAAAAAATATCAAATTCCCCTTGATAAAAAAATATTGGTTTACGGTGGGAATTTGGGAAAACCTCAAGGAATTTATTTTTTATTGAAAACTATCGAGGAATGTACAAATGAGAAAGCTTTTTTCCTAATTATTGGAGACGGAACGGAATTCAATAAAATACAAAATTGGTTTAAGGGCTATAGTCCCACTAATGCAAAGTTAGTACAAAGCTTACCAAAAGAAGATTTTGATGTCTTATTGGCAGCTTGTGATATTGGATTAATTTTTTTACACCCCGATTTTTTAATTCCTAATTTCCCTTCGCGATTGTTATCGTATTTGGAAATGAAAAAACCCATTATTGCAGCAACCGATACTAATACTGACATTGGGAATGTGATTGAAAACGCAAATTGCGGATATAAAGTAATTGCCGGAGATATCGAAAAGATGAATAATGTTATCCATCAACTGATTGAAAAAGATAATTTGGATGGGTTAGGCATGAATGCCTGGGATTTATTACAAAGAAATTATTTAGTGGCTAATTCATACCAATTAATTGTAGATAAAGTTGACCAACATTTAAATTCAACTATTAATCTAGCTTAAAAAAAAACAGATATTAAAAGAAAAAATGTATAAAAAATATATAAAAAGAGTCTTAGATTTTATCATTGCATTAATTGGATTGGTTTTAATTCTT
This sequence comes from Flavobacterium sp. GT3P67, assembly GCF_004349155.1. NCBI lineage: Bacteria > Pseudomonadati > Bacteroidota > Flavobacteriia > Flavobacteriales > Flavobacteriaceae > Flavobacterium > Flavobacterium sp. GT3P67. The sequence goes on along the minus strand of NZ_SMLF01000007.1, from coordinate 42,121 downwards.
CCATTATTTGTTTTAGTTATTGTTGGGTTATTTTTTGCCAACCAAGGAAAACCATTCTTTTTTCAATTGCGTCCAGGGAAAAATGACAAAATATTTAAGATAATAAAGTTCAAAACCATGAACGACAAAAAAGATGATGAAGGAAATTTATTATCTGATGTACAAAGATTGACTAAGATTGGTGCTTTTGTACGAAAGACTTCTTTAGATGAAATACCCCAATTATTGAATGTACTAAAAGGAGATATGAGTTTGATAGGACCAAGACCCTTGTTACCCGAATATTTACCGCTATATAATGATTTTCAAAAGAGAAGACATGAAGTAAAACCTGGAATCACAGGTTGGGCACAAGTAAATGGACGAAATTCTATTAGCTGGCAACAAAAATTTGAGTATGATGTGTGGTATATTGATCATAGTAATTTCTTGTTAGATTTTAAAATTGTATTTTTGTCAATAAATAAAGTGTTTAGACGAGAAGGAATAAACGTTGAAAATTCAGTTTCAACAGAATTTAAAGGTAATAGTTTATGAAGAAAATTGCGATTTATGGTACAGGAGGGTTTAGTAAAGAGATTAAGAAATTAATCCAACAGATTAATTCTATTTCTAATGAATTTGAATTAATTGGATTTTTTGATGATCTTAAATCTAAAAATGAAATTATTGATGGATATCCGGTTTTAGGGGGGGTTGAGGAATTAAATTCATTTTCTGCGATTGATATTGTAATAGCTATAGGAAATCCAACTTTGAAAAAAAATATAATTAGTAATATAAAAAACAAAAAAATAAATTACCCTAACATTGTTCATCCCACTGTTAATATTGATACTGCATTTGTTGAGTTAGGAAAAGGAATTGTTATATGTTCTGGCGTATTTGTTTCGGTTGATGTCAAAATAGAAGATTTTGTAAGTATTAATGTAAATTGTACTATCGGACATGATGCAAAATTAGGAGAGTATTCTAGCTTAATGCCTGCGGTAAGTATTTCTGGTAATGTAGATGTTGGAAAGGAAGTATTTATTGGTGTAGGGTCAGTAACTAATAACGATATTTTGATTCATGATAATGTTACTATTGGTGCAGGTTCAGTAGTTTTAAAATCTATTAATTACCCTTGTGTTGCAATGGGTAACCCTGCAAGAGAAATGATAAAAAAATAAATAATAATTAAATATAAAATAATGAACTACGAAAAATTAAGAAATTCATTTTCAGAAGCTTTAGATTTAGAAATTGAAGCCATTACGAACGATTTGGCATATCAAAGTATTGTTGAATGGGATTCTATTTCTCATATGATATTGATTAGTCAGATAGAGGAGGATTTTGATATCTCACTAGAAACTGATGATGTCATTGAAATGAGTTCAGTAGAAAAGGCACAAGAGATATTAGCTAAACATGGAATTAAATTCTAAATTATGATTGTTGAAAATAAGATTGTATTAATTACTGGTGCATCTAAAGGTATTGGTAAGGCTATAGCTGAACTTTTTGCAAAGGAAGGTGCTAGATTAGTACTTACAGGAAGAGATGTTGATGGTCTTAATAAATTAAAAAATTCATTGCCTATTCACGCTGAAGAACATCTAACTTATGAAATGGATGTCACAAAGATTGCAAGTATAAAAAAGGTTTTCGATTCTTTAAACAGTCAAAAAATTTTCATTGATTGTTTGGTGAACAATGCAGGAATAATGAAAGATGCCACTTTACAGATGATTAAACCAGAGATAATTGAAGAAATTTACAGTACCAATGTTTACGGGACAATACTTCCGTCTCAATTTGCTTTGAAACCATTAATTCGTAAAAGAGGAGGGTCAATTATTAATGTATCTTCTATAATTGGAACTAATGGTAATTTGGGGCAATCTATTTATGGTTCTAGCAAGGCTGCAATTATAGGATTAACAAAATCATTAAGTAAAGAGCTATCAGGTCTTAATATAAGAGTAAATGCAATAGCGCCAGGCTTTATAGATACTGATATGACTAAAGGGATGGATGAGAAATTTTATGAGAAAAATTTAAAGTCTATTGGTATGAGAAGATTAGGTCAACCAGAAGATGTAGCAAAAGTGGCTCTTTTTTTAGCTTCTGATCTATCTAGTTATGTTACAGGACAAATAATAGGAGTTGATGGGGGAATGATAATTTAATTTTATGAAATTTTTCGAACAAGCTTTACAGAACGTAAATTTAGAATTTATAGATAATCAAAATGCTAATGTTTATTCATTAGAGGATATTTCTTCTTTAAATTTTTTAGAAACTAACAAGGTTTTGGTTTTTGCTTATCTTGATAACTCAATAGAAGCAATATCAATTTTTTGGTCTCTCATGAAGAGTAATCATTGTATTGCACTTTTGTCTCCATCTTTAGCTAATCATTTTAAAGAAGATTTGGAGGAACTATATAAACCTGTTTTAATTTTTGATAATGTAAGAATTGAAATTTCAGGATATGATAATTTAAATGAAAAAAGTATAAAATATTTTCAGTTAATTAAAAAGGATATCTTTAGAATTGATGATGAAGTAAAGGTTTTGATAAGTACTTCTGGCACAACGGGTTCTCCTAAATTTGTTAAATTATCTGAAGAGAATTTAATTGCTAATGCCGTTTCAATATGTGACTATTTACCAATTAATAGTACTGATGTCACGCCTCTAAATTTGCCTATATTTTATTCATATGGGTTATCTATCTTAACTAGTAATGCATTAAAAGGAGGTAGAATTATCTGTACAAATGACGATCCTTTAAAAAAAGAATTTTGGGAAAGTTTTCATAAATATGGATATACTAGCTTTGCTGGTGTTCCGTTTGTTTATGAAATGTTAGACAGAATTGGTTTTACAAAAAAAACTTATAATTCGTTAAAATACTTTACTCAAGCTGGTGGTAAATTGCAAGATGCTTTAGTTAGTAAATATGGACAATATGCTTATGAGAACGGGCTTAAATTTTATGTAATGTATGGGCAAACGGAAGCTACCGCTAGAATGTCTTTTTTATCACCTGAATTTACATTAGATAAAGTAGGGTCTATAGGTAAACCAATATTAAATGGAAGTTTTTCTATTGATGAGACTACAGGTGAATTAAGTTATATTGGACCTAATGTTTTCGGTGGTTATGTAGAAAAACGTGAAGATTTAAGTTCATTTGTAGCAGAAAAAATATTAAAAACAGGGGATATAGCAAGGATTGACGAGGATGGGTTTTACTATATTACAGGAAGATTGAAACGTGTAACAAAGATATTTGGTAACAGAATTAATCTCGACGAAGTTGAAGCGTTGATATTCAAGCAGTTTGGTGTAAGTGTGAGATGTGTTGGTTTCAACGATAGTCAATTGGTTTTATTCACAGTTGATGAGAAGCTGGATTTGAAGGAGTTAAACAAGTTTATTTCAACAGATTTAAAACTTCATATTTCAGTTGTTAAATCTAAATATATAGTAGAAATGCCTTTAACTTTAAATGGTAAGATTGATTATAAAGAACTTATAAAAATGTATGGAGCTAAATAATTTAATTAATTTAAAACAATATAGTCTTGAACGAACGGAAAAACGAGATTATATGAACGGTTTGTTAACTCAACTTAATGATTTTCACTTGAATAATTCAGTAGAGTACAAACAAATTACAGAAAAGATATGGGGTAGAGATCATGTTGTGAAAATTTTAGAAGATTTGCCTTTTCTCCCTGTTTCTGCTTTTAAAAACCATCAAATAAAAAGCATTCCAGACGAAGAAGTATTTAAAGTTCTGACTTCAAGTGGTACAACAGGGCAACAAGTTAGTAAAATCTATTTGGATAAGGAAACGGCTAAATTACAAACATTTGCTTTGTCTAAAATAATTTCTCATGTAGTCGGAACTTCTCGGCTTCCAATGCTGATAATTGATTCAAAATCAATATTTTCTAATAAATCTTCTTTTTCAGCAAGAGGTGCAGGAGTTTTAGGAGTTTCTATTTTTGGTAAAGATCATACTTATGTGTTAGATGATAAATTTGAACCTGATGAAGAGGTTTTGAAACTTTTTCTTGAAAAGCATAATGGTAAACCTGTTTTAATTTTTGGTTTTACTTTTATGGTTTGGCAGTATTTATTTAATGCTAATTTGAAAAATAAATATGATTTGAGTAAGGCTATATTAATACATAGTGGAGGTTGGAAAAAACTAATTGATATAGCTGTTGATAATCCAACTTTTAGAAACTCACTTAAAGAAAAATTTAATCTTAAACATATTTATAATTTTTATGGTATGGTAGAACAGGTTGGGTCTGTTTTTTTAGAGAACAGTGATGGGTATTTGCATTGCCCTAACTTTGCTGATGTAATCATTCGAAACCCTTATGATTTTTCAGTCCAGCCACCTGGTAAAGAGGGTTTGATACAGGTGATAAGTGCATTACCTAAAAGCTATCCGGGTCACTCGTTACTAACTGAAGATATTGGTGTTTTAATGGGTGAGGATGATGCTTCTAATGGTTGGAAAGGGAAGAGTTTCAAAATTTTAGGGAGAGCAAAGAGAGCAGAGTTAAGAGGGTGTAGTGACACCTTCAAATCTAATTAAATTAAATGGAAAATTTAGAAGTAAGTCAATTAAGTCCTAGTCAGATAGCTAGAATTTTATTAAAAGATTTAGATGTATTTGATAACAGTAGTTATTTATTAAAACCTTTTGATGTTATTACAATAGATTTTTTTGATTCATTTTCAAAAAACATTTTATCAAATAAAAGTATTAATCACCTTCCAGAGATTGCTGCTTTAGGATTTTGGTTAAGGAAAGCGAATTTGAACCAATTAAAAGCCCAAAATAGTCATTTGTTTGTAGGGGCTTCGTACAGGACTTCTCCCCTGGGTAAAGTTTTTCATGTTTGTCCCGCAAATGTTGATACAATGTTTATCTATAGTTTAACAGTTTCCGTCTTAATGGGGAATAAAAATATTTTGCGTGTTTCTTCAAGAATGGAAGCTCCTCATGTAAAAATGTTGTTTGATATTTTGAATAGTACTATTCAGCAGGAAAAATTTACTGTTTTCAAATCATATATTAACATTATAAGTTATCCTCATAATGATTCTATAAGTTCTTTTATATCTGAAAAAGTAAATGTTCGTGTAATTTGGGGAGGAGATCAAACTATAAAAACTTTTAAGAAATTTAGAACTTCACCAAGAACTAAAGATATAGTCTTCGCTGACAGAGTTTCTATGTTATGTATAGACTGTAATTCCTATCTAGATTTGGATGAAAATGAGATTAAAGGAGTTGTTCGTAATTTTTATAATGATGCATATACTTTTGATCAGATGGGTTGTTCTTCACCCCAAACGATCTATTTTATAGGTAACAAAGATGAATATAAAAAGTGTATAGTTAAGTTTCAAGAAGATGTTTCTGATTATTTGAAAATAAACTACGACACAGATTTAGCTTCAATCTCTTCTTTAAAGTTAAATAGAATGGTAGATGATGCAATTGAAGATGTCATAATTGCTCAAATAGGGGATAATTATATTAAATTCTTAGAACTTAATACTAATATTGACGAATCTACATTGCATGGCTGTGGTGGTGGATATTTTTATATACGTAATATAGAATCTACAACATCTTTGGTTAATTTACATACTCCCAAAGTTCAAACAGTTTCTTATTATGGTTTGAAAGAAAGTGATTTAAAAGCATTATGTCAATTATCAAATGGTGAGGGTATTGATAGAATTGTTCCTTTGGGGCAAGCATTACATTTTAATTATATTTGGGATGGTTATAATTTATTTGACGAATTGAGTAAGAAAGTATTTATAAAATAAGCTAAAATGCTAAAAGTACCTTTATATTAACACAAAAAAGTATATGTATAGATAAAGCAAAATACTTCATAAAAATTTAAGCATGAATAACTCAAAAATATGGCTTTCGTCACCACACATGGGAGGAAGCGAACAACAATATGTACAAAAGGCTTTCGATGCCAACTGGGTTGCCCCTTTAGGTCCTAATGTCAATGGCTTGGAGCAGGATCTTGAAAATTATTTAGGGAATATGGCTCATGTTGGTGCCTTAAGTTCCGGAACATCGGCTATTCATTTGGGTTTAATTTTATTAGGTGTTCAGGCGGGAGATGAGGTCTTGTGTCAAAGCATGACTTTTTCGGCTTCTGCTAATCCTATTTTATATCAAGGGGCAATTCCTGTTTTTATAGATAGTGAAAATGAAACTTGGAATCTTAGCCCAGTAGCACTTGAAGAAGCTATAATAGACCGAATTGCTAATGGAAAAAAGCCTAAAGCTATTATTGCGGTCCATTTGTATGGTGTGCCGTATCAAATCGAAGCAGTTAGGGCTTTAGCCGATAAATATGAAATTCCAATTTTGGAAGATAGTGCCGAAGCATTAGGAAGTAGCTACAAAGGCCAAAAATGCGGTACTTTTGGAGATATTGGAGTTCTATCTTTTAATGGAAATAAAATTATTACCACTTCCGGAGGTGGCGCTATTGTAACCAAAACCACAATGCAGAAAGACAGAGCGGTGTTTTTTGCGACCCAATCTAGAGATAACGCTCCTCATTATCAGCACAGTGAAATAGGATATAATTATAGAATGAGTAATATTTGCGCGGGAATTGGCCGCGGACAAATGGAAGTTTTAGACGAACATGTTGGTTTGCGCCGTAAAATGAATGCTTTTTATGTTGATTTATTCAAGGATATTGCAGTAGTGACTGTTTTTACCGTTCCCAACGAAGATTATTTTGCTAATTATTGGCTGAGCGCTATTGTGATAGAGCCTAATCAGGAAGGAATCGACCGTGAAGCTTTGCGTTTGGCTTTTGAAGCTGCCAATATTGAATCTCGTCCTTTGTGGAAACCGATGCACTTACAGCCTATTTTTGAGAAGTATCCTTATTATGGAAAAAAAGTAGCGGAAACTTTATTTGAAAATGGTTTGTGTCTGCCTTCAGGATCTAATCTCACAATTGAAGATAAAAATAGAATAAAAGGAGTGATAACAAATTTCTTTAAATAATAAATTTGAAATTAAAGTTTAATATGAAAATCGAAGAAACATTTATAAAAGATTTAATAATCATTACCCCTTCCGTATTTGAAGACGAAAGGGGTTATTTTTTTGAGGCCTACAGCAAAAGTAAATTTAGAGATTTAGGGATTACTATCGATTTTGTACAGGACAACCAGTCTTTTTCTAAAAAAGGAACCTTGAGAGGGCTGCATTATCAAAATCCACCTTATGCACAAACTAAATTAGTTCGCGTACTTCAAGGTGAAATTATGGATGTGGCAGTTGATTTGAGAAAAGATTCGGCTACCTACGGGAAACATTTCGGAGTGAAATTAACGGCCGAAAATAAAAAACAATTGTTGGTGCCACAAGGTTTTGCCCATGGTTTTTCGGTATTGAGTGAAACGGCTGTCGTGATGTACAAATGCGATCAGTTTTATAACAAACAAAGTGAGGGTGGAATTCGTTTTGATGATCCAACCTTGAATATCGATTGGGGAATGGATTTAGCGGATGCAATTGTATCTGAAAAGGATTTAGTTTTACCTAATTTTGCTAATTGTAACAGTCAGTTTTAATGAAAAAAATATTAGTTACAGGGGCCAAAGGGCAATTGGGTTCGGAATTACAAGTTTTGGCTCAGAATTATCCGCAATTTGAATGGGTTTTTACGGATTGGGAGGAGTTGGATTTATGTGATTTGGAGAACTTAGAAACGCAATTAAACCAAATTAATCCTCAGATTATTATCAACTGTGCGGCACATACTGCGGTGGATAAAGCCGAATCGGAGTTTGAATTATCGGATGTGTTGAATCATCAATCGGTTGCGGCGCTGGCGAAATGGAGCAAGGCTCATGATTGTAAATTCATCCATGTTTCGACCGATTATGTTTTTGATGGTACTGCAGCTACCGCTTTGACCGAAACAGCACCAACAAATCCCATCAATGTGTATGGTGTTACTAAATTAGCCGGAGAAAAGGCTTGTTTAGAACTTAACCCAAATTCAATTATTATCCGGACTTCTTGGGTGTATTCCAGTTTTGGGAACAATTTTGTAAAAACGATGTCTCGATTGATGCAAGAACGGGATAGTTTGAATGTGGTAAACGATCAAATAGGAAGTCCTACTTATGCTGCCGATTTAGCACAAGCCATTATGACGATACTGACCCATACAAATTGGCAAGCAGGGATTTATAATTTTTCGAATGAAGGGGAAGTTAGTTGGTATGAATTTGCTTTGGCGATACAAGAAATAGGGGGTTTTGATTGTGAAATCAGTGGTATTCCATCGGCGGCTTATCCTACTCCGGCGAAACGTCCGCAGTATTCTTTATTAGATAAAAGTAAAATAAAGAATACTTTTGGAGTGGAAGTTCCGGATTATAAGGATAGTTTGGTTGTTTGTATGAAAATAGTGAGTGGTTAATAGTGAATAGTGAGTTATCGGTTTTCTGTTATCGGTTTTGTGTACTCTGTTATGGGAATGAGTAGTCGTTTTTAACGGCAAAGGGTGTGTGAATAGTGAGGAGTGGGTGAAATTTTCGGTTTACCCCGTCCCTAAAGGGAGCCGAAAATTCAGAATGTGATTTTGTCTCGGCACTAAAAGTCGAAAATTTAGGATTTTATTTTAAATAGGAATTTGTGTTTCTTTTTGCTCCATTTAGGGTTAGGGGTAAACAAAAAGAAACTTATCAGATTTTATTTTTGTGATTTTAAAGTAAGAGGAATAAAAAACAAGATAGGAAATTTTCGGTTTAACCCGACATTAAAGGGAGTAGAAAATCTAGAATGTTATTTTAAATAGGATGATTAGAATACTTTAAATAGCGCTACCAATTACTTTTTTATTAAAAGTAAAAAATTAAGGCTTACTAATTTTCTTTTTTAGCTCACTTAATTTTTATTATAAGTGGTGTTCGCTGAATCTTCGATTTGTCTTGATAAAAAAAGGAACAAAAAAATATTCAGGGGTTAATTGTACGTTTATTGATGCTATATATTATTGCTGAAGAACAATTTTTTCTTTTTTGCTTGATCAAAAATGAAACAAAAAAATCAAGCCTGAATAGTTTTATCCCAAAAATCATCGGACGTATTTTCCTATCGCAACCCCAGCCGCTCGTGTTTCACACTCGACTCGGGGCTTGCTCCCTTCGGCCAAGGCTTAAATCCTTACCGTGATTTTATGGATTAAAACTATAAGGGCGATGTGAAGAGTATTTAAATGGACGTTTATTGGTGTCGTGGGTATTCGGTTAGGGTTTGAAATTTTCGTTTTGTCCCAGCCCTAAAGAGAGCCGAAAATCAGAATATTATTTTAATTTAGGTTTTGGGTTTTAGGTTTTAGGTTGTGAGGAGTCGTGATGATTTTCGTTTTGCCCTAGCCCTAAAGGGAACCGAAAATTCAGGAAATGATTTTTTAATTTTTACCCCAGCCCTAAAGGGAGAAATTAAAAAATGAATTTCGGAAGTTTGTAATAATAAATTAATTTGTAGAATATAAAAATATTAAGTATAAATGAAAAAAATTTTAATCACTGGAGGAGCTGGTTTTATTGGGTCCCACGTAGTGCGACTTTTTGTAAAGAAGTATCCGCAGTATCAAATTTTTAATTTGGATGCTCTTACTTATGCCGGGAATTTAGAAAATATTGTTGATATTGAGAAAGCTACCAACTATACTTTTATAAAAGGCGATATCGTTGATGCACCATTTATAGACCAATTGTTTGTGGAACATCAATTTGACGGAGTTTTGCATTTGGCTGCAGAGTCTCATGTGGATCGTTCGATAACTGATCCGTTATCTTTTGTGAAAACAAATGTTATTGGAACCATGAATTTATTGAATGCGGCTAAGGCTATTTGGCAAGGCAATTATGAAGGGAAACGTTTTTATCACATCAGTACTGATGAGGTTTATGGCAGTTTGGGTGCCGAAGGTTTGTTTACCGAAACTACTGCTTATGATCCTAATTCTCCTTACTCTGCTTCTAAAGCCAGTTCGGATCATTTCGTTCGTGCTTATGGGGAAACCTACGGTTTGCCTTATGTGTTGACGAATTGTTCCAATAATTATGGTCCTTACCATTTTCCGGAAAAATTGATTCCATTATTCATTAATAATATCATTCAAAATAAGCCTTTGCCGGTTTATGGCGACGGTAAATATACACGCGATTGGCTTTTTGTAGAAGATCATGCTGTAGCCATCGATTTAGTTTTTCATGAAGGTAAAAATCATGATACTTATAATATTGGTGGTTTTAACGAATGGCAGAATATCGATTTGGTGAAATTATTGTGCAAAATAATGGATGAGAAATTAGGTCGTGCGGCAGGAACATCGGAACAGTTGATTGCCTATGTAAAAGACCGTCCCGGGCATGATTTACGTTATGCTATTGATGCCACTAAGATAAACAAAGAACTGGGATGGAAACCTTCAGTTACTTTTGAACAAGGATTGGAAAAAACCGTAAATTGGTATTTGGAAAATCAAAGCTGGTTGCATAATATTACTTCAGGGGAATATGCTAGTTATTACGAGAAGCAATACACAAATTAACTCGAATTAATCCGAATTTCACGAATGGATGCTGCCAATGACGTTTTATTGAAAGTAAAAAATTAAGGTTTACTAATTTTCTTTTTTTAGTGATGTTTGCTTCGCTTGTTCGTTGCGCTCGGATGTCTGATTTTTTTCTTTTGCCTTGATGCAAAAGAAACAAAAGATCAAGCCTGACTATTTTTATCCTGAAAATCTTCGGATGTATTTCCCTATCGCGACCCCAGCCGCTCGTGCTGCGCACTCGACTCGGGGGTCACTCCCTTCGGCCAAGGCTTAAATCCATTCCTTGATTTTCTAGTTTAAAAATAGTAGGGCGGGGTTAGGAGTGGTTAGGAGATAGTTTCAGATCTCTTTAGATATAGGGATGTGTTATTAGTTAGGAGATAGTTGAGTGCTTTGAAGTGGCTTTTAACTTTTTTAGCTCACTTCCTTTTATTATAAGTGGTGTTTGCTAGGCCTGTTCGCTTCGCTCGGTTACGTATTCTTCAAACATTTGACACTCGACTGCGGAAGCTAAGGACAGTTAAACCTCGGAAATAACAGCAATTTGATATATAATTGAATGCAACCATACAAAATCATTTTAAATTACTTTTTTTAGGATAAAAATTACACCTCGAAGAGACGAATACTAGATATAAAACTAACATACTATAACAGAAAACACAATGAAAGGAATTATATTAGCCGGAGGATCTGGAACCCGTTTGCATCCGTTAACGCTGGCAATGAGCAAACAAATGATGCCGGTATACGACAAGCCTATGATTTATTACCCGTTGTCTACTTTGATGATGGCTGGGATTCATGAAATATTGATTATTTCTACTCCTCACGATTTGCCTAATTTCAAGAAATTATTAGGAGATGGAGCGGCAATAGGTTGTCAATTCAGTTATGCTGAACAAGCTATTCCTAACGGTTTAGCGCAAGCTTTTGTTATAGGAGAAGAATTCATAGGAAACGATAGTGTAGCGTTGGTTTTGGGAGATAATATTTTCTTTGGAGCCAATATGCATGAATTGTTACAATCCAATACGAATCCGGAAGGAGGGGTTGTGTTTGCTTATCATGTTTCGGATCCGGAACGTTATGGAGTGGTGGAATTTGATAAAAACCTCAAAGCACTTTCTATAGAAGAAAAACCTTTGGAACCCAAATCAAATTATGCGGTACCCGGTTTGTATTTTTATGATAATTCGGTGGTGGAAATTGCCAAGAATATAAAGCCAAGTGCGCGTGGTGAATATGAAATCACTGATGTGAACAAAGTATATTTAGAGAAAGGAAAACTAAAAGTGGGGATTTTAAGCAGAGGAACTGCTTGGTTGGACACCGGAACTTTTAACAGTCTGATGCAAGCAGGACAATTTGTTCAGGTTCTTGAAGAACGTCAGGGATTAAAAGTAGGTTGCATCGAAGAAATTGCCTGGAGACAGGGCTTTATTAGTGAGCAACAACTAAAAGAACTGGCAGAGCCTTTAAAAAAGTCAGGCTATGGCGAGTATCTTCTTGGATTGCTGAAGCATAAGTTGTAGAGAACAGTGTTCAGTATTCAGTGTTCAGTAATGTGATCAGTGTTTAGAAACCATTATTCAAATAACAGCATAGACATAGTTTAAAATATGATATATATTGCATTAATTGGGTTATTGGTTGGTATTGAACTTATTTATTTTAAAATTGCAGATAAATATAACATTATCGATAAACCCAATAGTAGATCGTCTCATACTTCCATTACTTTAAGAGGGGGCGAGATTATTTTTCAATAGCCAATATCCAAAGTAAATACGTCAGTCGGTGGTTCAAAGAAGATTTTTTCTTCTTTGAACCATTTTTTATTTGGGGGTAATTAGTTCGGTTATGGGTTATCTTTTTTGGGTTGTAAATCAGGTTATGGGTTCTGGGTTGTCGGTTGTGAGTTTTGAGTTATGGGTTGTGAGAAGAACCCTTCGACCCTTCGGCAAGCTCAGGATGACAGTTAATTGTTAATTGTTAATGGTGTCCTTCGGCAAGCTCAGGAGGACGGTGAAAAGTGTTCAGTTTTCGTTTTTCGTTTTTCGATGATTGGTTTTCGGTGGTCGTTTTTCATTTTTCGGGGGATTGGTATTCAGTATTCAGTTTTAGGGTTTAGGAACATGGTAGGCAATTACCGTTGTTGTGTTGTATTTTCGATGTAATACTATTTGTTTTTTTCGATCTTGTTTTAGAAATCCTATGAATAGGAATGTCAGATGGAGCTCATTTCCTGAAGGCTTCTCAGTGGTTATTGTTATAGTCTGTTTTTCAGCTTCTTTATCGAGTATCCATTCACTACTGTAAAAGGTTTCGTAGCTGTCGTTTTCAAAATCCCAATTGGCTGTTGCTGTCGCTAAAAGTACCTGCGTTGCTTCTTCCGGCCAATCTAAATGTTCCTTTGCCAAGAAATCATTAATTATTACGGTTTGGCTGTCCGGATTATATTCTTCCTTTATCTTTAGTACCGTTCTTAGCGGTCTTAGTTTGTTGCTTTCAAAAAACAATAAATTTTCCTTTCCCTCACTGGTTTTTAATCCTTCTGTCAGTGTTCTTTTTCCTTGTGGTTGGGTCGTGTCCTCCTGCAGTATTTCAAAAAGGAGTTTGTTTGTTCTTCCCGCGACACTTCCGTCTTTGGCTAAGGTGTTAAAACGGACGGCAAGTTGTCGAAATTGGGCTGCTTTTCTGACGCATTGCCCGAACTCCTGTCCCTGATTGCGTATTCTGTCGAAAATAGGATTGTTTTTGAATTCTTCGGCGGTTACCCCGGTATTTCCTCTCTTTCTCGCATAGTTCTCTCCGTCAGCTGTTACCACAAAATTTATATCATCTATCGTTCCTTTGATTAAGAAGGGTGCTATTACTTTTGCCATATTTTTTTTTGTTAGTGAATTGTTGTTAGTGAATAGTTTGTAGTGAGTAGTGAATGGCTGTTAGTGAATCGTGAATCGCATTATTTCGTTTTGTGTAGTGTGTTGGTTCTATAAATTCTTGTTGAGGAATGGTTCTCGATACATTTTTTATTCCATTTCATTACATAAAAAAAACACTACGAATGACGTTTTATTGAAAGTAAATGATTAAGGCTTACTAATTTTCTTTTTTGCTTGATCAAAAAAGAAACAAAAAAATATTCATGGGTTATTATTGTTTTTTGGTATTCATGAATCTTCGATTTCAAGTCTTCACTTCCTCGTCGGTCAAATTAGTTTTCGAATACTAAAAGAAAAAAATTGTTCATGCGCTAATATTTTAATTTGTATTCACGAATCTTCGATTTCGCTATGCTCAAACAGCTTTTCTTTTTACGTATTCTTCAAACATTTGACGCTCGACTGCGGAAGCTAAGGACAGTGAACCCCGAAAATAACAGTAGTTTGGTTTATAATTGAATACAAACATAAAAAGTCATTTTAGACTGCTTTTTTTGATGAAAAATTCTACTTAGAACTGACCTTTTTTGCTATGGGAGGCTTCGATTGCGCTCAGGATGACAGTGAGTAGTGAATGGTTGTTAGTTAACTGCATTATTTCGTTTTGTTATGTGTGTTGCTTAAATAAATTTTTGTTGTGAAATGGTTCTCGATACCTTTTTTATTCCATTTTATTACATAAAATCCCGAAGTGTCGGGACAAACTGACGTTTTTTGGTACTTATTCAACGGGTTATATTATACCATTAATGTTTGTAAATTAGTCTAATTGTCAGTTCGAGTGCAGTCGAGAACCATTACAGCATCTCGACTGCGCTCGATGTGACAAAAAAACATTGACAAATGGTATTAGATAAACTGTATTGTATTTTTTAGTCGTTGCATTATTATTTGAACTGCTTATTGAACATGTATTGTCATTTTATAAAAAGTATGTCAGCTGTTTAATTGCTTTAAATCCTATCCGATTATACAACGTAAAACATGTTCCATTTGAAGCCCTGAATAGTCACAAAATTCCTCTATGGAGAGTAGTTGATGTGGCTCTTTATTCAAGTTGGCTTTTATCTTATGCAGATACAACCTTGCTTGTCTGTATGTTTTACCTGTAATACGTTGTACATCTTTCGGATAGATACATACCCTGATGTTACTTGCAATCACACTTTTTATTTTTAATGCATTATTTAAGTCTATGGACTTTCTTGTTGTTTATCCCATTTCAAGGGTTTTGTTTTTAATTGTATGTAAAGTTATGAAAAAGAACGAGTTATGAAATGACTAAAATAGGTAATTATAGGCTTTTTAGTACCATTATTGACATCTGCTTTTTGAAAAGTGCTTTAATTGACCGAATCTTTGCTGTAATCATTCCGGATTTAGTTGCAACGAATAGTAAGGATGACAACGTAGTTCAATTATTTTAAAACTTAAATTTTAACACTTATGGCAAGACAGAAAGGCATCATTAAATTGAAAGGTACTATCGGAGATATTACTTTTTACAAAACGCAAGACGGGCATTTGGCACGTGAAAAAGGAGGCATTGAAGCGAGTAGAATTGCGAACGATCCTGCGTTTCAGAGGACCCGTGAAAACGGTTCTGAATTTGGAAGAGCCGGAAAGGCCTGAAAAGTATTGAGAACCGCGTTAAGAGCTTTGCTCTTGAACTCTGCTGATGGCAGGATGGTGAGCCGACTCACTCAAGCGATGATAAAAGTCATTCAAGCCGATGTTACCAGTGTACGAGGATTGCGCAATGTCATTGACGGCGAAGCGGAATTGCTCGCGGGTTTTGAGTTCAATATCAGAGGCAAGCTGGGTACCAGTTTATTTGCCCCGTATACAGCAACCATTGACCGCGTAACTGGAGCTATCAAAGTTGATTTGGCTTCTTTTATTCCGGTAAATATGATTGCAGCAGCCTCCGGGACCACGCATTTTAAAATTATTTCTGCGGGAGCAGAAGTTGATTTTGAAGCGGAAAGCTTTATAGAGACCCATTCAGAAACCGCGATTCTTCCTTGGGATGCGGTAGCCACTGTAGCCATCAGCCAAACCAATATGATAACTCCAAACAGTACTAAGCCACTATTCTTAGCTTTAGGAGTGGAGTTTTATCAAGAGGTAAATGGAAAGATGTATCCACTGAAAAATGGCTCCTACAACCCATTGGCTTTGGTACAAGTCAGCGGACTGTAAGATGGTTTTGCTATTGTCCAGAACTTATTTCCCTGAGGGAACTAACGGATCACTTGCTTGTGACGGCCAATTTCTCTGTTATACCATTGAATTGCCTTGGAGGGAAAATAAAAAGGGCGTTTCCTGCATTCCGGAAGGGTACTATTTATTGCGCAAGCGATACAGTCGGAAATTTCAATGGCATATTGAAGTGGTTGCTGTAAAAAACAGGCATCTTATTTTGTTGCATTCTGCCAATAATGCCTTGAGCCAATTGCTTGGTTGTATTGCTCCTGTAACGGAACTTTCCGGAGCCGGTTTAGGGTTGCAATCCCGACGGGCTTTTGCTATGGTAAAAAAAAAGGTTTATACCGCCTTGGAGCAATCCGCAATAGTTTCATTAATTGTTCAATCTTAACCCTTCGACTCCGCTCAGGATGACAGGGAATAAAAAATCAAATATTATGAATATAGTAAAAAGAGCGAAAGCTCCAACACCGAAATTTTTTAGAGTGCTTCGAAATATCGGATTGGCATTGGTGGCGGTTGGCGGTGTTATTTTGACTGCACCCATTGCCTTGCCTATTGTAGTTAGCTCCGTTGGAGGGTATTTGGCCGTTGCCGGTGGTGTATTATCGGCAATTAGTCAGATTACGACTGTCAATGAGAATGCCTCACAGCAGTTTCAGGATGACAACGAGTAATCCGACATTGATGGGTACCGCAGGTGGTACGTTTTTGAGTATTGTGCCGAATTTAGCTTCGGAGGATGTTTTGAAAACTGTTTTATTGGCTGCTATTGGAGCTATAGTCAGTTTTGGAATATCAATGGTGCTTAAATTTTTACTTAAGAAGCACAAGCAGTAGTTTAATTTTGGTTTTGTAATCAAGAGTTAGACTAAGTTAAGGCCCAAACCGAAAGGAATGGGCTTTTCTTTTGTCTTGATTATTCAGGAGTTCATAATTTATTGGAGTTCGTGAATCTTCGATTTCAACTGAAACTATAAAGCAATTGCTATTTTGTATATGAAGAAAATCTTTACTTTTTTCCTTGATGAAAAAAGTAACAAAAAATTATTCATGGGTTATTATTGTTTTTTGGTATTCATGAATCTTCGATTTCAAGCCTGAATATTTTTATCCCAAAAATCATCGGACGTATTTTCCTATCGCGACCCCAGCCGCTCGTGTTTCACACTCGACTCGGGGGTCACTCCCTTCTGCCAACGCTGAAATTCTTACCGTGATTTTCTGGTCTAAAAATATAAGGGCGGTCTGAAGAGGATTATTATTATTATTATTTCTGAAGAACAATTTTTCTTTTGTCTTGATTACTCACGAGTTAATAATTTATTGGAGTTTGTGATTCTTAGATTTCAAAAGAAACTATGAAGCAATTGCTATTTTGTATATGAAGAAAATCTTTACTTTTTTAGCTCACTTAACTTTTATTATAAGTGGTGTTCGCTGAATCGTAGATTTGTCTTGATGAAAAAAGTAACAAAAAATTATTCATGGGTTATTATTGTTTTTTGGTATTCATGAATCTTCGATTTCAAGCCTGAATATTTTTATCCCAAAAATCATCGGACAAATTTTTCTATCGCGACCCAATCGCTCGTGTTTCACACTCGACTCGGAGGTCACTCCCTTCGGCCAATGCTTAAATCCTTACCGTGATTTTCTGGTTTAAAACTATAAGGGAGGTTATAGTGAAAACTGAAATGAATGGTTTTCCTGTGCGATTCCCCTCTTGAGAGGGGTTAGGGGTGTGTTTTGATTTTAAAAATCATTCTCCGCAGCATTTCTAATACTTAAAATACAATTGTAATTTATTTTTTGTCTGTTTTTCTATGCTTTTTATTTAATGACGGTCTGAAGAAAGTGTAATTGTACGTTTATTGTTGTTATTACTATTTTTGTATATGACGAGTATTTTTCTTTTGTCTTGATTACTCATGAGTTGATAATTTATTGGAGTTCGTGAATCTTTGATTTCAAAAGAAACAAAAAACTGTTGCTATTCTGTTTATTAAGAGATTCTTTTTCTTTTGTCTTGATACAAAAGAAACAAAAAATCAAGCCTGAAAATAAAAAGCTTGAAAACTACCTTGAAATTCCGTTCCGCACCCCGAGCCGTTCGTCCTGCGGACTCAACTCGCGGAGTGCTGCCACTTCACTTCTTCGTTGTTTTCTATGCTTTTTATTTAAGGGCGAGTTAAAAGTGGACATTAGTTGGATGGTGCTTTATCAGTAAGCTTAGAGTCACTTTCTGCGGCCAGCGCTAAAATTTTTACCGTGATTTTTTGGTATAAAAGTATAAGGGCGATCTGAAGAGGATTATTATTATTATTATTATTATTTCTGAAGAACAATTTTTCTTTTGTCTTGATTATTCAGGAGTTCATAATTTGTTGGAGTTCGTGAATCTTCAATTTCAAAAGAAACAAAAAACTGTTGCAATTCTGTTTATTAAGAGATTCTTTTTCTTTTGTCTTGATTACTCACGAGTTTATAATTTATTGGAGTTCGTGAATCTTTGATTTCAAAAGAAACAAAAAACTGTTGCTATTCTATTTTTTGTATATGAGTAGAATCTTTTCTTTTGTCTTGATACAAAAGAAACAAAAAATCAAGCCTGCAAATAAAAAGCTTGAAAACTACCTCGAAGTGCCGTTCCGCGCCCCGAGCCGTTCGCCCTGCGGGCTCAACTCGCGGAGCACTGCCACTTTACTTCTTCGTTGTTTTGCTATGCTTTTTATTTAAGGGCGATGAGAAGAGGATTTAAATGAACGTTTACTGGTTTTATTATTATTATTATTATTATGTATTTGAAGAGAATCTTTTCTTTTTACTCCTTTATGAACTGGTTTTGGTCTTCTGAAAAATTAAAAAGGATTACCATACTGCCTTTGAATGGATTGAATGAAGGTTCATATTTTATATATCCTTTTTCATTTAACTCTCGCATACACTTGTGATACGTTGCTGTGGAACAAATTTTACTGATGCGCATCACCTCGTCTCTGGTTATACTTATTGGATTTTGGAAACGGTTTATGTTCCAATATTGGAATAATGCAATGTATAGACTGATGTGAGTAGGGTTGAGGTTTCGGTCTTGTATGATTCGGTCAAAGAAACCGGTGAGGTGTTTTATGTAGTTCATGTTTTTTTTAGTGAATGGTGAGTAGTGAAAAGTGAGTAGTGTCCTTCGACAAGCTCAGGATGAAAGTGGGTTTTAGGTTTTGGGTTTTGGGTTTTGTCCTTCGACAAGCTCAGGAAGACAGTGGGGTATGGGTTTTATGTTTTGGGTTGTGTCCTTCGGCAAGCTCAGGATGAAAGTGGGTTTTAGGTTTTGGGTTTTGGGTTTTGGGTTTTGACCTTCGACAAGCTCAGGATGACAGTGAATCGTGAGGGGTTATCAGTAATTCTATTGTACTTCAGTTTGGGATAAGGGGCAGGCTATGGGCTAGTTGGCTAAGCGTGTTTTATCTTCGTTTTGAAGGGTGCCCATTAATTCCATTGAAAAATTATCTCTTGCCTGAATGTAGGCTACTTTTGGAATTATAGTGGCTCCCAGTTTTCTTTTTTCGAAAGTGGCTGACATACCAAAATCAATTTTATTAAGGTTTAGCTTCCTAGCCCGTTTGATTGCCTGAAACAGGAGTTGTCGGTAGAGTTGGAATTTTTTTGCATAGGCGTAATCCATCCCTATCAGAGATGGAACATAGGTATGATTAGTGTTTTTATAGCAAAATAAGATTCCGACTGGTAGGTTTAGGCTAGTGTGTTGATCCCTATTATTATTATTATTATTATTATTATTGAGATACAGCAGAATGAATTCCCATTGGGGATGATTCTCCATTTTTTTGAAGACTTCTATGGGGTAGGTAAATGTATTTATAGCATGATTGTTGTTTTTTACATTCTGATACAGTTTATATGCCTGATCTGATTCCTCTTCTGTCAGTTTGTCTTTTATTACAATATCAAAAGCCTGTTCAAAAGGAAGTACTTCTTTTAAAAAATGTTTTCTAGAACGTGGGGAAAGGGAAGCCGAAAATTCTTCGATACTGTTCCATTTCATATTTTGTATGATGCACGTTTCGGGCATATTTATTTTTAAGAAGCCGTGATTGTGAAAAATTCGATTCCATTGTTCGTCTTCTTCAAAATCTCTTAATACGAGCATGTCGGCGTTTAATTGATGGTATACTATTTCCACTTGTTCCAGTAAAAGCATTATGGCTTCTTCTGCCAACGGGTGCGTTTTGTTTATGTAACAATGATTGCCTTCCGTAAATAAGGAACCCATTCCCAAGACTTTTGATGTGAGGTATAATGGGTTTTGTTTTCTTTTTTCTTCCAGTTGCAATGAAATCGATTCTGATGCTAACATATCGTCTTTCCATAATCCATACGTAAAAAAAGTTGCCAGTATAGGAATTCCGTTTTGATCTTTGATTACATAATAATGGAAGTCCCAATTGTTTTCAGGACAATTTGGATTTGTAAAAGCATTTTCTAAGAAACACAGCCCATCCCAATCAAACGTGCTTTGCTTACTCAAAAGTTCGTTCCAGTTTTGTTTGTTTATTTTTTCTATGGATGTCTCGTATTGGAGCTTTAAGACGGTTTCTTTTTCTATATTTTCTGTTGGTAGCATTATTCCATCTATACCAAAAGCTTTTTTTACTTTGTTTAGATTATTACCGGATTCTTCCAAGGCTTTTGGAAAATGGAGTTCCATCGCTTCCACTAGTGCTTTTATTTCTTCTTTTTGGTTGTGACGGGAGAGTGTGATTCGGATACCCGTGTTTTTGATTGGGACTGCCGGATAAATAGCCAGATTTACATAAAACCCTTCATCAAATAAGCGTTGTACCATTTTATAGCCCGTCAGAGGTGTAGCTGTGGCCAAGAAAAATACCGGGGAGTTATTGAGGGCAATCATCGGAAGGGCCGTTTTTTCCAATTCTGATTTGAAATATTCTATTTTTTCTGACAAATCGGATTGTAATACTGTAATCTCAGATGAAAGATGAATGTCTGCCGATGCAATTGCTGCTGCTACAGAGGCAGGTTCCAGTTGTGCAGAAAAAGTAAGTGGTCCACCAAAGTTTTTAATCTTATCTCTCAGTTTTTGATTTTTGCAAAATACTGTTGCACCACTAGCTCCAAAGGTTTTGCTTAGTGTGCTTACCACAATGCAATTTTCGGGCAATTCTTTAATAGCGTCAAAAATAAAACCAGTTCCGTTTTTGCCTTTCCAACTCATTCCATGGACATCATCAAAATAAAGGTATAGTTGTGTATACTTTTGAGTTAAAGCCAATAATTCCGGGATGGGTGCATAATCACCAAACATGGAATATACCCCATCAGCCATGTACCAGATTTTGTTGCATTTGGTGGTTAGTTGTTTGATTTTATCTTCCAGCATATCCAAATTACTGTGTCTTATCATTTCTACCGGAATTCCTCTTAGTTTTAAAAGTTGACATGCATTTTGGACGCTCCAATGCACTTGATGATCCATTATTACGGCATCTTCATCTCTAATGAGCGTTGGAATAATCGCTAAATGCCCCAGCGTACTGTTCTTGGTAATAATAGGCGGAATACCATACATTTGTTCGATTTTACTTTCTAATTCATAGTATAGTGGATGCGAAATGTATGATTTTGACAGCGGAAATGGAGTACCATAATCGCGAATTGCTTGAATTGCCGCTTCTTTAAGTCTATTGTCTTGTTCTAAACCAAGATATCCTGTTGTACCGAAATGAAACATTTCTTTTCCTTTGATTTGTATGGTTCTTCCTGTCAATACTTTGTCTTCTGCATATAAGTGCAATACGCCTTCTTTTTTTGCTCCTGATAAAACCTCATCGACCGTATCGATGAAGTTGTTGTGCTTGATTTTTGCCATATTGATTCCTGTAAGTTATTGAAAATTAGATTTAAATGAGTTTTTACTTCTTGATTTATTGAGTAATATTCTGAATAAAAAACCAATAACAATATATGGTGCGTAAAAAGAATCCCTTTTCGACAACTTATACTCCCGATTAGACAATTTTTACGTAATTTTTTATGTTATTTTTATTGTTTTAATATTTTTTAGGAAGTATTGTGATTAATTTGCGTTAGTTTGTTTTTTTATTTAAAATATTATGAAATTAAATCCTATTTGTCATGAGAATAAATTTGCGCAATTCTGGATTCTGAATGGGATTCTTTTTTTTCGGTATAAACCTAATGTTGTAATAGATTTGGCAGTTGCACAGCTTGTGGTATCCGACCGAATACGGATACAAAATGAAAAAGCATATCCTATTTTATGCGATATTCGGGGTGTTGTAGCTATAGATAAGTCGGCAAGAGATTATTTGGCAAAATCGGGTTCTGCTTTGACCAAAGCAGTTGGTCTGCTTGGAAGTCATGCAATTTCTTTAACCCTAACTTCTTTTTACACTAGAATTAATAGACCAAGAATACCAACACAAATTTTCACGGATGAAGTGGATGCTTTAGCTTTTCTAGAATCTTACGCCTAGTGTATTATTGAATTTCGCAACTAATTATAATTTGTCATGCATCAAGAAGTCAATCAGAGCCGTATTCGTAGTATGTCGAAAATGTTACTTGAAATGGCAAGTGGTAATTTTGCTGGTCAGATCCAACGGACTGGACAAAATGATGAATTAGAAGGATTGGTTATAACGATGAATATGGTAGCAGAAGAACTAAAAGGAGCTGTTTTTCATTCGGGCTTCATTAATCCTCATTCTAACAATAAACAGCTCATACAAGCTACCCTAATATTGGATGAAGATTTTACAATCAAAGGGTACAATTCAAGCTCCACGGTATTGGGATATATTCCCGATTTTTTGTTAGATAAAGCGTTTAGCAGTTTGCTTTCGGAGGAGTCATTGGTTTTATGGAAAGAGGTAATGGAAGAATTGTTATTAGAACCGAATTACCATAAGACCTTAGAATTAGTCTATGTAGGAGAAAATAAATTGTTATCACCCGCTTTTTGCTCTATATATAGACTTGCGCCTTGTTCAAAAATTATAATCAGTTCTGTGGCTACTGCTATAGAAGAAACAGCATTAAAGGATGATTTTACAAGGTCAAGAAGAGGGGACGGTCGCTCCTCTGACATGAAAATGATCCAAAATGTGTATGACTATATTTTAGATCATTTGGATACTCCATTACCATCAATGCATGAATTGTCCCGTATTTTTGGAACAAATGAGCACAAATTGAAACTTAGATTTAAGCTATTGTTCAAAACTAGTATTTATCAATTTTATACTTCTGAGCGCTTGAAAAAAGCTCGTTTTTTGATTCAGCAAACTACAATATCCTTCAAAACAATTTCTTTAATGAGTGGATTCTCTGACTATCCCAATTTCTCAAGGAAATTTAAAACGGAATTTGGTTATAGGTCTATGGATGTAAAGAGGAGGTGTGAGTAGTACTAGGTTAGTGTTTTAAGATCTGGTGGTTATAATTTTGGCTGTAATTTTAAAAACTCCTTATAGCGCAAGTTATGCTCCCGATTTGGCAATTGTTATTAGTTTGTATTTTAGAACTTTACATTGGTTTAAATTTAAAGTTACAACCATATGAAACTCTCTGAAACAACTAAAAGTATTCTTCTTGATTGCATCTGCTATTTGTATGTTGTATTGTTTGTTTATGCGGCAGTCAGTAAATTGCTGGATTTTGAAAATTTTCAGGTGCAGTTGGGGCAATCGCCATTGTTGAGTGCTTTTGCCGGATGGGTTTCTTGGGGAGTACCTATTGTAGAACTTATAATTGCGTTATTGCTGGTTTTTCCAAGATTTCGTCTTTTGGGGCTTTATGCTGCTTTCAGCCTAATGGTTATGTTTACTAGTTATATTATTATTATATTGAATTTTAGTCCGTTTGTACCTTGTTCCTGTGGAGGTATACTCGAGAATCTCAAATGGAGAGAACACCTGATTTTTAATATCCTATTTGTTTTATTTGGTGTATTTGCTATTTTTTTTTATAAATATGCGGAAGGTGAAACGACAACAGTAAGCGAAAAAAAATATCTTAGAAATAGGGCTTTGGCAGTTTGCACAATTTTTAGTATCTCGACAATTACCCTTCTGTTTTTTCTATCGGAAGACATAATCCATAAACGTAATAATTTTATACGTCGCTTTCCCCAACGATCTGCAATACTAAAAAACGAACTTAATTTAAAAACAAAAAACTATTACATTGCTGGTGCTGAAAGTGGAAAAATCTACCTTGGTAACATTAAAGCTCCACTTACCGTTACGGTAATCGATACATCGTTTCATATTAGGCAAAACCATACGATAATATTACCTGAAACCGATCTTACTTTCCGAAATTTAAAAATTACGATAAAGCCTCCGTTCTTTTATGTTACAGATGGTACTACTCCCTGCATTTTTCGTGGGCTTGTTGCTGACTGGAAAGGTTTTGTATGGAATGCAGGAACAGCCTATTTTACAGCATTTGAACCCATAAATGCAAGTGTTGTCGCAATCAGGGCACAGAGCAGTGCAACACATGAAAGCGTCTTGGGTACTATTACTCTTATTGACAATCCAAAAGTAATGCTCGCTTCGAATTTACTTGAAAAACAGATAGATGGTGTCTTTGACACTGATGGAACTTTGCTTTACAATTCCCAATTAGATAAAATAATCTATACTTACTCTTACCGAAACCAATATGTTGTTGCTGATAAAGACCTTAAACTACAGTTTCGTGGGAACACCATCGATACCACGAGTAAAGCCAAAATAAAAGTTACTTATATATCTTCCCGCAAAGAAAGCAAATTATCATCTCCTGTCCGGACTGTGAATAGAAGTACTGCAACATTCGGGAGTAAGCTATATATAAATTCCGGATTGATAGGAAAATACGAACCCGAAAAAATATGGAAAAACTCTTCGATTGTCGATGTATATGACATTGAATCCAAGTCCTATTCCCATAGTTTTTATGTGTATGATAAGATGGATGAAAAAATGAGAGAATTCCGCGTGGACAATACTTTGTTTATAGGTTTAGTGGGAAATTATCTCGAGGTGTATACTTTAAAAAAATCGATTGAATAGATCACAATAAAAATATACTGCGCAGTATCAGGGTAACGATTGAAAACCTGTAACAGAGTAGATCATTAACTATAAATATTTTAATTATGAAAACGAAAATTTTTAAAACTATGCTTCCCTTTGTTGCAATTGTACTTGCTGTTGCAGGTGCCTTTGCATTCAATCAAGCTCCTACAAAGGGGACAGGAAGTACCTTGAAAGGCTATATCCGTATTGCCGAAGGGGATTGTGAGAAGACAGATGTCGATTGTACTGACGTTATTCAACCAAACTTTTGTTCCAATGGCACAAATTGGTTGCATGAGATGAATCTGTCAGGGACTGATTGTCCAGACCCTCTTTACAGAATCAATTAATTGATTGCTGCAAACAGGTAAAATCAATGCCGGTTCTTTGTAATGGAACCGGCATTGTTGTTATATAAGACTTAGTTTTCTCAATAATTACTTAAGATAAAAATCAAACCAGTCTTTTATTCTTTTTTCGAGATCAAACTGAAATTCGGATTTAACAATTACATGCCCTTCGCCAGGATATACAATTAAACGGCTTACTTTTTTTAGTCTTCGCAACGCCAAATGCAATGCAATACTTTGCTGCCAGTCAACTGACTTATCATTATCACCGGTATAACTAAGCAAAGGTGTCGTAATCGATGCTGCTTGTGCAACAGGTGAATTTTGTAAATAGCCTGAAAAATCATCATATAATGATTTGCCCATGCGAAGCTGTTGTGTTTCAAACCTCCATATATTAGGCAGGCCTGTAGAAAAGTTCATCGTGAGATAACTGCGCGGCAGATCGGTTATTGCTGCACCAGCAACAGCTGTTGCGAAAGTGGAGGATTTGGAAATTATGAATGAGGTTTCGTAACCACCAAAAGAGTGCCCCATTATTCCAATGCGATCTGCATGAATTTGCCCTCTGTCGATGACTGCTTTTACAGCAGCCTCAACGCAGTCGGAAGCTGACTGTCCAGGATTACCCACTTCGTAAACAATATCCGGAAGCAAAACGAAATAGCCGTCCAATGCATAATTCGCAATATTCAACTCCCCGAAGCAAAATAGCGAAGGATTGTGATATTTATTAAATTCATCGGAAAGCTTTTCATAGATGTATACCACCATCGGATATTTTTTTCCTTTTTCGTAGCCAACAGGATAAAACAGTGCACCGTTTAAATCTTGTCCTTTGCTATTGTTATATTTTATAATTTCTGCCGTGCCAGATTCAAACTTTTCGGTATGAGTGTTAGATTTTACCATTTCCCTAATCTGCTTCAACCCTGCATCCAACAACCATAGTCGTGGGGGAATCGAAGCTGACTGCTCAACGAAAATAAGTCGCTCCGCGTCAGCCGCTTTTTTTAGCCTATCATTATTCGTATTCTTAAAAAGGAGGTTTTTAAGTTTTTGATCTCTATAAATATAAAAACCGCTACTCTTATTCTCACCTATTGCCTGTAGAAAAATACCTTTGCGAGTATCAAATTCTCTAACCGAAAAATCTGGCGTACCAAGATGAATGCTATTAAATCCAATATTTTCACATAAACGGAATCTAATTTTGCTTTTAGCTCCAGATGTAATCCTTTTGCGCAGCCCTCCATCGACAGCTACAAGCCAAACGTCATATTTATCATAAATGATGAGATATTTTTGATCCAGAGTAAAACCCGGACTGCCATATCCGTAAGAAGGGCCTGCATTGTCATACTCTAAGTTGTTGAGGGTTCCCTGCCAATTTTTAGTCAGGTTTACATGCGAACCTTTATAAAAATCATAGATCCACCAATTTTGTTCTTTAAAGTAGGCGATACATTTACTGTCTGGAGAAAGTAATAAAGTTTGATCGTTACCACCGTGATTGCTAAGCAGTAGCTTTTTTGTGCCCGATTGCAAATCTGTACTATAAATATCGGCTGGGCCAGTCCGCTCGTACTGTGGCTCGTAGCGTAGCCTGTTGTATGTGAGTGCGAAATTCCTGTCTAGAGTAAGCCTTGCCAACGGAGCATCTGTAGTTCCTATATGGATTACATTATCTGACTGTGGAAACCAAACTGTCAGTAACGGCATTGTTCTCGTATCCCCAACAACTTTCTGTTTTGGGTATTCATAAGGTGTATCCGATTCCCAGACCTGTACTGTGTCAGTGCCTGAAGGAACTGTGTCTATTGATTGGCGATAAAAATATATATTTCCTGATTCTGAAACTGAAAGGGATGCCGATGTTATACGTTGATGTTTCAAGCTATCAAATTCCAATGGATTTAAAAAGGTGAGGCTATTCTTTTCAGTATCGTAACAAACTACCTTATGATTTGGCTGATTCCCCTCGTCTTTTGGTAATTCCTGCAAAAAACAAAGAAATTTTCCCGAAGTACTCCACATAGTTTTTTTTAAAATATTCTCAGCTGCTGTCATTACAACCTTAACTTTGGAATTGGGTTTCTCATCGATAATCAATATGTCGTTTTTTGTAACCATTGCAAGTTTCCCTTTTGCAGAAAAGACAAAAGACTTTACATTATGAAACGACTGCTCTTTTTTGTCTGAAAGGTGTCTTAGCGTCAAAACATCTATATTCTTGGTTCTAATATACAGCGCCATTGATTTTCCGGTTGGAGAAAACTCGTGCTTGATCACATTGGGTATCCATTCAATTTGACCACTATTCAGATTAAGAATCGCCAGTCCCTTCGATTCATTATAGACGGTGAACCATTTGCCGTCAATGCTAAACATTGGATTGGTTCCATTGGGAAATATGTATTTTGTCTCAGCTTTTACTTTCTGAACAAATAGGGTGTCATTTCCTGTTTGATAATCAAAATTGTAATTAATCCATTTTCCGTCTGGTGAAATACCTTCACCTACCAGAGTGTGCCATTTCACATACTCATCGAGAGCTGGAATCCGTCTTTCAGGCTGACTAAAGCCAGCCTGAAAGACGAATAAAAAAAAGTAAGTGAGCCCCCAATTTATTTTTAATATTAGTTTCATATTAATAGCCTGGGTTTTGAGGAAGCAGCTTGCTGTTTAGTAACAGTTCTGCTTCCGGAAGAGGTAATAGTACTTGTGTTTGCTGCCAATTTGATTTTATGGCTGATAGTACTTTATCAGCTTGTGAAGTTCTTTTCAAATCAAGCCACCGATGCCCTTGTTCTGTAAACAATTCAAATTTTCTTTCCTTGGCTACTGCTGCCAATAAGGCTGACTCTCCCAAGGCTGTGGTTCCCGTTAATCCCGCTCGACTGCGAATCTTATTGATGTCCTTAATGGCGTCAGTCTCATTGCCCATGTGAATACGTGCTTCTGCCCGAATGAGGTATAGCTCAGCAAGACGGAACAGAATGGTATATTCCTGCGAAGGTGCAGTAACTCCTGTTTTTTTATATTTGTAGGGTTGGTACCATGAGGTAGTTCCATTGGTAACGGTTCGTACCCACGATGTCTTGCGGAGATCTGCGGGTTCAAAACTGTTTACAAAATCAACTGCCAATGTTGATTTTATCGGCGGTGTCAGCGAAGAAACAAAAGTCTTAGCATCCTGTGTGTTAAATCCTGTACGGCCCGAATGCAATGACCATATAATTGAGGGATTGCCTTTCAAAAATTCGGATGCAAGATTTGTCTCCCACACATAGGCTGGATTTTCAATAACTGATGTTGCATAGGATTCTGCCTTTTCCCAATCCTGAGTGTAAAGTGAAACCCTTGCCAACATAGCCCTTACCACAGACTTGTTTGGGTTCACTCTTTCGACGGTAGAATATTTGTCAGCGATCAATGATTCTGCCCCAGTTAAATCAGTCTTTATTTTATCCCATACCTCTGACTGTGGCATACGTGCTACACTACTATTGACTATGTAATCTGTGGTGGTTATATATGGTATATCGCCAAAGATATTGAGGAGGTAAAAGTGAATGTATGCTCTTAGAAAAAGAGCTTCGCCCTGCAATTGATCCTTATTTTCCGGATTAATGGCATTCGAATTAGCTAAGCCTTCCAAAAAAGCATTCGTTGCATAGATCTGACCATAAGAGTTGTTCCACATTCCCTTAATTTTTGTGTTTGAAGGATTGACAGTGTGGTTGTAAAAAGCTTCCAAATCAGGGCTGGAGCCATAGAAAGTAAGTTCGTCTGAATAATTTGACATCAGACTGCTTAACCCTTCAAAGGAGCCAGACACCATACTGTCCTCGCGCAAACGCGCATAAATATCGGAGATTGCCGCACTAGCGGTATTGACATTTTCGAAAATCGCAGCAGCTGTAAGTTGGGTTTGGGGTGGGGCTACTTCGGTAAATGATTCGCAGCAGTAAAAGCAATAGGAGAGAAGTAATAGTATGAGTGTTGTTATTGAATTGTATCGTTTCATAATTTTTTTTTTGGTTAAAAACTTAATTGAAATCCGAGTGTAACCTGCTTCAATGGTGGCAGGAATGTCGTCGACTGATTTTCGGGGTCGGCGCCTTTATACTTTGTAAATGTGAGCAGATTTTGACCCTGCATGTATAATTTGCCGGTGAATGACTTTGACCAGGATGCGGGGATTTTATAAGCAAGGCTTAAACCTTTTAACCTTATATAGGAGGCATCACTAACTGCGGCATCGCTGTTTGTATAATTAAAATAAGCATTCAATGCTCCAGAGTTAAGTCCTGTTGTGTACTGCTGAGTCCTACTGCTGAGTCCGTCATGTGGAAAATGATTCATCGCTAGAAATGGCTGATTTGAAAAAGTACCCGCCATATTTGTGGAATACGCATAATTAAAACCTTTCTGCTTTACAAATTGGAATAGGAAATCCAAAGTCCAATTTTTGTAGTTTATCTGGTTCCCCAGACCACCGAACAGTTTTGGGGCGGTATCTAGTATTTTCTGGCGGTCAGCTGCTGCGGTAATAGTACCATCGCCATTAAAGTCCTCAAAAGTATAAAACCCTGTTAGTGGGTTAAACCCTGTAAAATGGTATGCCTTATGGATACTCAGCGATTGTCCGATCACAAGTCTATTTGCGTAGGTCGAGCCTTCTAATCCCGGAAATTTCAGCAACTCATTTTTAGGCATAGTAAGGTTTAATGAAGTTGTCCAATTAAAATTTTTTCTTTTGAAGTTTATGGTGCGAAGTTCCAATTCAAGTCCTGTGTTCTGTACCGTTGCGTCAAAATTGGATTGTATTGAAGAAAACCCCGCAGTTCCTGGCAATGGAACGCCTACCAACTGATTAGAAGATCTGTTTCTAAAGTAGGCCGTATTGAAGAATATCTTGTCGTGCAATAAGCCAATTTCCAGTGCCACCTCAACTTTTTTGTTGGTTTCCCATCCGAATTTAGGATTGAAAAGCCGTGTTGGCTGTAGACCAATTAACCCATTATAATTGTTTGTTGAAACAGCGTAGGTATCGAGAAATTGGTAGTCGCCAATCTGGTCGCTGCCTGTTATTCCGTAGCTTGCTCGAAGTTTTCCAAAACTTAAGATTGGGTTAATGTTTTTGATTAAAGGTTCATTACTAAAGATCCATGCCCCTGCAATGGCACCAAAATTTGCAAACCTCTTTCCTGGACCAAAGCGGCTTGATCCATCACGGCGTCCAGTAAGATTAATTATGTAGCGCTGCTTCCAATTTACATTTGCTCTTCCAAAAAATGCATTGTATTTGTATTCGGTGTTATCTTGTTTGACAATAAAAATATTAGATGCAGCCGCTAGATTATTTATCAAAGCATCACTTGGAAAACCTATACCCGTTTGCGCCAATACCTCTTGTTTTTGTTCTTGAAATGTTGCGCCAAGAAGCAGGTTTAAATCTACATTACTTAATGCTTTTTTATAGTTTAATTGTGGTTCCATAACCCAGGAAGTGCGCGTACCATTATTGAGGTACAATGTAATTAGATCATTGCCGGGGTTGTTTGCCGGATTGGACATCGTTAACGGCCTTGTACGAGTTTCTGATACATGCGTGTCATTGTATCCAAGGCTTGTACTTAGCTCAAATCCGTTAGCAAATCCGTACGAAAGCATTGTGTTTGAAATCAGATTTTTTGTTTTACTTATGTACATTCCTTTTAAATACGCCAATGGATTATCGAATGTGCCATTTTCCCAGTTCAGATTGCCTAGATCATCATATAGCTTAGGAGCATTTGGAGCTAAGGTGTATGCCTGACGAGTAAGGTCTGTACCAGGAAGCGTGTTTTTATCCCCACTGTAATTAGTAGAAAAGACTAGTTTAAATTTATCATCTTCGGAACGGTGAGATAAACTGCTATGAAAAGCACCCTTCCCAAAATGAGTATCACCTGGATAGACTGTGGTTTCTTTTCTGTACGTTCCGCTTAAAAGATATTGTGTTTTTTCACTACCACCTGAAACTGATGCTTGCATATTATTAATGTAAGCCGTACCTCCAATTAGCTTTTTGTGCCAATCTGTATAACGGTCAGTATTCCAGGTGCCATTTATATCATAGGCTCGTTGTGGGTATCCCGTTATACCGTCATTTGTGAATGCTTCAGCACGCATGGCTAGGTACTGTTGGGTATTCATCATGTCCATTGTATTGGTGACTGTACCTACCGTAGTATATCCCTGAACAGTGAAGCGTGTTTCTCCTTGTTTTCCTTTTTTAGTAGTTATTAGTACAACACCGTTTGCGCCACGTGAGCCGTAAATGGCGGTTGCGTCGGCATCTTTAAGTACTTCAATATTTTCGATATCGTTGGGATTAATGCTATTTAAAGGACTGATAGTGTTTGGTAAAATACCGATCGATACACCAGAATTACCCAAAGAGTTTGAAGCATACGGAACACCGTCGACAATATACAGCGGTTCGTTTCCCTCGGAACGAATACTGTTGATGCCTCGAATTTGTATGTTAAAACCGCTGCCTGGTACACCACTGGTTTGAGTGATATTCACTCCTGCCATCCTGCCTTGCATTGCCGCCAAGGGATTGTTTACAGGTTGTTTTTCTATGTCTTTGGCCGTGATGCGGGCAATACTTCCAGTGCGTTCGCTTTCTTTTACGGAATAATAGCCCGCATTGACACGGACTTCTTGTAAAGAGGTTATATCTTCCTGCAATTGTATGTTGATTATATTTTGACCGTTTATGGGGACTGTGACGGTTTTAAATCCCATGAAAGCAAAGACTAAAATATCGTCAGGTGATGCTGTGAGCCTGTATTGCCCATTATAGTTTGAGATAGCTACGGTTGTCGCTTTTCCATTTATGGAAATTGTTACGCCCGGTAATGGGCTTTTACCATCAGTGATGGTGCCGCTTATTTGGATTTCTTGAGGTAGTGACTGCACTTGCTGTAAAGGCA
Source organism: Flavobacterium sp. GT3P67 (assembly GCF_004349155.1). Lineage (NCBI taxonomy): Bacteria > Pseudomonadati > Bacteroidota > Flavobacteriia > Flavobacteriales > Flavobacteriaceae > Flavobacterium > Flavobacterium sp. GT3P67. The sequence continues at coordinate 9,840 of NZ_SMLF01000007.1, read as the reverse complement.
CAAGGGCGCAAAGGTTTATTTGTAGTACTTCCTTATTATTATTATTATTATTATTATTATTATTGGAATTTGGGAACGGATTGTGAGCTAGTGTTGGGGAAATGGAGTTCAGATATATTCCGAAAATTAACGGATATATAAATGTCTTCCAAGGCCTATAAACTGAAATTTTTTTCATAATATTGGTTTAGTTAAATGAAATGTGAGTTTTGTTTTGCTATTGCCTTCTGTACTTATGCGCTAACACTGGACAGGAGGCTTTTTTGTTTAAAAGGGTTATTTAATCATAGGCAATAGAGTTTAGTGGATAATTGATGATTGTTCTTTTTTGCATTGCCAAAAAAAGAACCAAAAAACGCTAGCCAGGACTGTTCGCCGACCCGTTATTTTATCAATTCTGAAATCCAACAAACTCGCTATCACTCAAACAGTGTTGGATTTTTTCAGAATTTTTTAAAAACGGGTGCCCGGCTGCCACAGTCTAAGGGCGGTGTGAGCTACAGCGTGATTTTATAAGTCTTAAAGTATTTAGGGATGTTTGTTTACTATTATCATAGGCGTTTTTTAGTTATGAGTTGATGTTGCTGCTAAATAACCTGTATCTCAACCATAAATCCACAGGCACATTGTTGCTATAAAAAGTATAATTATTCCTATTTGTATTTGTTTGTAGTATTTCATCTTATTATAGTGAATTGTTGAGGGTTATGAGTTATGAGTTGCTGTTGCGGCTAAATAACCTGCACCTTTTATTAACAAATTCAAATTAAATTAACTAGGTGTTTTATTCAAAGGACCTTTCGGTGCAGGTGTTTCTTAGTTATTGGTGTTGGGTTATGGGTGTTGGGTGTTAGGTCATGGGTTTTGGGTTACTGGTTAAAAGTTGCGCATAGGTATCTACTTCCAGCTAGTAAAACGGTGTTTTTTTGGCTGGGATTTTATGCGGTTTTGTGATTGAAACCACTGCTAAGGCATAGCGTAGGCTGTTTTAGTGGGTGTTTTTTTTACTCATAGGCATGTGGTTTTAGCGGGTTAAACTGCTGCGAGACTATGAAAATGATGAAGAGGCGCTAAGAATATAAGCGGAGTATGAGCCTATTAGAAATAAAAATGGCATGGAACTCAGCTTACTGCGTTAGAGGTACTGGTATACCGAGCAACAATAAGTGAGCCCACGCCAAAGGACGTGAGCATCTTACTTATTATCCCGTTGCAAAATTACCAGTTTTCTAACGCGAGATTCTAAGCGAATGCTTCAAATGTTTTATAAGAAGAATCGCAAATATATGTATTCAATAACAAATATAATAATTTTTTTATTAAAAGCAATATATATGTTGCCGTTTTTGTTTTTTCAAAGTACGAATTTTATAAAATGGATAAGCTTGTTTTTTTAAAGGAACGAAAACTACTGGGGAAAAGAATTGCTCAGCTAAGAAATAATTGTATAAATGAAATAACGGGAAAGAAAATTTCTCAAGAAGAACTAGCACTCAGGCTTGGTTTGGCGAAAAATCACATTGGGTTAATTGAACGTGGTAAAACAAACACAACAGTTGACGTTTTATACGGTATCGCTAAAGAATTCAGAGAAGAAATTATTTCATTATTTGATTTTGAAAAAACAGAAAAAGATGCTTAGGCATCTTTTTCTGTTTTTATAGCGTTAAGTAATACTTGTCAATTCGGGATTAATACTTGTCAAAAAAGGAGTTTTTGATTTCATGCTAAAAGAGGAAATCTTATACCTTCTATATTTGAGGTATGGAATGGTATGAAATAATAGGGCTTGTTTTATTATGGTTTGTGGGACTTTACCTGAGAGGGAAGTTTTATGAGCATTTGAGGAATAGACATTATAATGATAGCTGGAAGAGTAGGGAGAAGGAGTGAGAAGATGCTGATGAGGTGTCTTTTTCTGTTTTATAGCGATACGTAATACTTGTCAATACGGATTAAAGCTTGTCAAAAACGGAGGAATTGATTTCATGCTAAAGAAGGACTTTCTATTCCATATAAAATTTTCGTTTTACCCCGTCCCTAAAGGGAGCCGAAAATTTAGGACGATCTTGAAATACGATACCGTTGTGTTTCTTTTTTCCTCCCTTTAGGGTTGGGGAAAGAAAAAAGAAATAAGGAGTGTGAATTTTCGTTTTGCCCCAGCCCTAAAAGGGAGCCGAGAATTTAGGGCGTAAATTTGTATTGATACTAAGAGTAGTGTCCTTCGACCATTCGGCAAAAGCTCAGGACAGGCTCTGCTCAGGATGACAGCGAGTTATGAGTTATAAGTTATGAATGGTGAGGAGTGTCCTTCGACTTCGCTCAGGATGACAGTGAGGATTAGGAGTGAATAGTTGATAGTGAGGAGTGAAAAGTGTTCGTGCCTTTAAAATTGAAAGATTAAAAAATAAATGAAAAAAATATTAGTTACAGGTGCCAAAGGGCAATTGGGTTCAGAATTGCAAGTTTTGGCTCCGAATTATCCCCAATTTGAATGGGTTTTTACTGATAAGGAAGAACTGGATTTATGTGATTTAGGCCATTTAGAAACTGAGTTGGCAGTCATTAATCCTCAGATTATCATCAATTGTGCGGCACATACCGCTGTTGACCGAGCAGAGTTGGAGTTTGAATTGTCGGATGTGTTGAATCACCAGGCTGTTGTGGTATTGGCTCAATGGAGTCATGCCAATGATTGTAAATTTATACATGTTTCTACCGATTATGTTTTTGATGGTACCGCAGCTACTGCTTTAACGGAAACAGCAGACCCTAATCCGATTAATGTTTATGGGGTTACCAAATTAGCAGGAGAAAAGTCTTGTTTGCAAGAAAATCCCAATGCGATTATCATCCGAACCTCCTGGGTATATTCCCGTTTTGGGAATAATTTTGTCAAAACGATGTCCCGATTGATGCAAGAAAGAGACAGTTTGAATGTAGTTAATGACCAAATAGGTAGTCCTACTTATGCGGCTGATTTGGCACAGGCCATTATGAGTATAATGATTCATACGCATTGGCAGGCCGGGATTTATAATTTTTCTAATGAAGGAGAAATCAGTTGGTACCAATTTGCTTTGGCAATAAAAGAGATAGGGGGTTTTGATTGTGAAATCAGTGGAATTCCTTCCTCGGCATATCCAACACCGGCTAGGCGTCCGCAATATTCGTTATTGGATAAAAGCAAGATAAAGAATAGTTTTGGAGTTGTTGTTCCGGATTATAAAGTAAGTTTGATGAAGTGTATGGGGTTGTTGTAAGTTTTGGGTTGTCGGTTATCTGTTTTGAGTTGTGAAATTTTCGTTTTGTCCCAGCCCTAAAGGTAACCAAAAAATTAGAAGGTGATTTTAAATAGGATAATCGGAATACTTTAAATAGTACTACCAATGACTTTTTATTGAAAGTAAAAAAATAGGGTTTACTCATTTTCTTTTTTGCTTGATCAAAAAAGAAACAAAAAAATCAAGCCTGTAAGTAAAAAGCTTAAAAACTACCTCAAAGTGCCGTTCCGCAGCCCGAGCCGTTCGTCCTCAACTCGCGGACTGCTGCCACTTTACTTTTTCGTTGTTTCTTTATGCTTTTTATTTAAGGGCAGGGCTAGGGATTTTAGGTTTTAGTGAGATGTGAACAGGTTTATAATTTTCGTTTTTACCCCAGCCCTAAAGGGAACCTAAAAGTCAAAACTTGATTTTGTTTCTCGACTGTGCTCGAGATGACAGCTAAGGGTGACGCGGAAAAGGCTCTCGATACAATTTTATAGAAACGCTGTTGCTATTTTATAAAATCACTAGAACTGAAGAATATTAAAATATAGAAATAATAATGAAAAAAATATTAATTACCGGAGGTGCCGGTTTTATTGGGTCTCATGTGGTGCGGCTTTTTGTGAAAAAGTATCCGCAGTATCAAATTTTTAATTTAGATGCGCTTACCTATGCCGGAAATCTGGAAAATATTGCTGATATAGAAAAACAACCGAATTATACTTTTATCAAGGGAGATATAGTTGATGCCCCATTTATTGATCAGTTATTTGCGAAGCATCAATTTGACGGCGTTTTGCATTTAGCCGCAGAGTCTCATGTGGATCGTTCTATAACCGACCCGTTATCGTTTGTGAAAACAAATGTGATTGGAACCATGAATTTATTGAATGCAGCTAAGACTATCTGGCAAGGTAATTATGAAGACAAGCGTTTTTACCATATTAGTACTGATGAGGTTTATGGCAGTTTAGGTGCCGAAGGATTGTTTACGGAGATTACCGCTTATGATCCTAATTCGCCTTATTCTGCTTCTAAAGCCAGTTCTGATCATTTTGTTCGTGCCTATGGAGAAACCTACGGTTTGCCTTATGTTTTGACCAATTGTTCCAATAATTATGGCCCTTATCATTTTCCTGAGAAATTGATTCCTTTGTTTATCAATAATATCATTCAAAACAAGGCGTTGCCGGTTTATGGTAATGGGAAATACACCCGTGATTGGCTTTTTGTAGAAGATCATGCCGTGGCGATCGATTTAGTTTTCCATGAAGGTAAAAATCATGAGACCTACAATATTGGAGGTTTTAATGAATGGCAGAATATTGATTTAGTCAAATTACTTTGTAAAATAATGGATGAAAAATTAGGACGTCCAGCTGGTACATCGGAACAATTGATTTCGTATGTAAAAGACCGTCCAGGTCATGATTTACGATATGCTATTGATGCGACCAAAATCAATAAAGAGTTGGGCTGGAAGCCTTCGGTTACTTTTGAAGAAGGATTAGAAAGAACCGTAAATTGGTATTTGGAAAATCAAACGTGGCTGAATAATATTACTTCCGGGGAATATGCTACTTATTACGAGAAGCAATACTCAAATTAAATCGAATTAATTCGAATTTCACTAATGGATGCTGCCAATAAAATACTTTATAAAGAAGAAAGCTTTGCTGTAATTGGCGCTTGTATGAAAGTGCATCGGTCATTAGGAGCAGGGTTTTTGGAGGCGGTCTATGAAGAAGCATTGGAAAAAGAACTTCACATTCAGAAAATTCCCTTTAAAAGACAACTAAAGTTGTCATTATATTACGACAAACAGCTTTTGAAAAAACAATATAGAGCAGACTTTGTTTGCTATGATACTATTATTCTGGAAATAAAAGCTGTGACACAAATACCTGTCGCATTTTACACACAGTTGACAAATTATTTAAAATGTACAAATCTGGAATTGGGTATGTTGATTAATTTCGGTACACCTTCATTAACTTATAAAAGAATGATTAATTTGAAAAATTCGAATTAATTCGTAAAATTAGCACAAATTATGAAAGGAATTATATTGGCCGGAGGATCCGGTACCCGTTTGCATCCGTTAACTTTAGCGATGAGCAAACAAATGATGCCGGTTTATGATAAACCTATGATTTATTATCCGTTATCTACTTTGATGATGGCAGGGATTAATGAAATATTAATTATTTCTACTCCTCACGATTTGCCTAATTTCAAGAAATTATTAGGAGATGGAATAGCAATAGGTTGTCAATTCAGTTATGCTGAACAAGCTATCCCTAACGGTTTAGCGCAAGCTTTTGTTATTGGTGAAGAATTTATAGGGAAAGACAGTGTAGCGCTGGTTTTAGGAGATAATATTTTTTTTGGGTCCAATATGGATGAATTGCTGCGATCCAGTACCAATCCGGAAGGAGGCGTTGTTTTTGCTTATCATGTTTCAGATCCGGAACGTTATGGTGTAGTTGAGTTTGATTCTAATTTTAAAGCACTTTCTATTGAAGAAAAACCTTTGGAACCCAAATCAAATTATGCGGTACCTGGTTTGTATTTTTATGATAATTCGGTAGTCGAAATTGCCAAAAATATCAAGCCCAGCGCGAGAGGAGAATATGAAATCACTGATGTGAACAAAGTATATTTAGAGAAAGGAAAACTAAAAGTAGGGATTTTAAGCAGAGGAACCGCTTGGCTAGATACCGGAACTTTTAACAGTCTGATGCAAGCGGGACAATTTGTTCAGGTTCTTGAAGAACGTCAGGGATTGAAAGTGGGTTGTATCGAAGAAATTGCTTGGAGACAAGGATTTATCTCTAACCAACAACTAAAAGAACTGGCTGAGCCTTTGAAAAAATCGGGTTATGGGGAGTATCTTCTGGGGTTGCTGAAACATAAGTTGTAGAGAACAGATTGCTTATTATTATTATTATTATTATTAAAATGGTTCTCGATACATTTTTTGTTGCATTTTATTCCACCAAAAAACCCGAAGTATCGTGACGAACTGACGAAAATTTATTATAAAAAACTAATTATACTCAACGGATTCAAATATTTTATTTCACGGTTTAAATATGTATTTAGGCTGATACTAAGGGATGTATTGCCTCTCTTTTTTTGTTTATTCGAATTTTAAATTAAATTGAATCAATAAGATTTTTTTTTCCATTCATTAAATGTTATTTTTGGTGTATTGTAAGGAAATAATCTTTAAAAAAAAATACTTTGGGTACTACTAAAAACACGGATTCATCATCAGTCACCCCTAATTTTTTTTCAAGAGAAAACTTGAAATTCAACATTCATAATTTGAACTATCTGCCCAGATGGATTATTATTATGATGGATTTTTCGGTTTTAGTACTGTCGCTTTTTTTTACCATCCTTATCTTTAAGGGAACAGGATTAGATTACATCATTACGCCAAACAGTTTTACATTTATAGCAGCTCTATTTAGTGTAAATATTTTCTTTTTCTGGCTGTTTAGAACGTATTCCGGGATTATCAGACACTCTTCCTATATAGATGCCGTTAAGCTTTTGTTTTCTCAAATGTCCGTTTTAGTACTGTTTCTTTTTTTTAATTTTGGGTACGAGTTGTTACAAGGAGAGAAAGTATTTTTAAATACGGCCTTTTTCATCAATATCGTACTTTCCTTTTGTGGGTTATTTTTATATAGGGTAATAATCAAACAAACTTTTGAGATCTATTTTTCTGAACAAGGAACCAACAAATTAATCAGAACCATCATTTATGGTACGGATGCCAATGCCATATCGGTAGCGAATGCTTTAAAATTTGAAACACCATCCCGATTTAAAATTGTTGGGTTTGTTGATAAAAATAATCAAAATGCAACCAAGCGTATGCTGGATTTGCCAATTTTGATTAAAAAGAAAAAATTGCCGCCACTAATGCGTTCCGTAAATGCACAAGCGGTTATCATTGCTGATAAAAGTTTGTCAAAAGAGGAGCAGTTAATTATTGTAGACCAATGTTTGGAATTTAATTACAGCGTATTTACAGTGCCATTAATTTCCGATTGGGAGAATCAAAAAGAGATTTCCCAAAAAGTAAAAAATATTCAAATTGAAGATTTACTGGAAAGAAAACCCATAGTATTAGATAACAAGTCGATATCCAAACAATTAAAAGATAAGACTGTTTTAATTACCGGTGCTGCAGGATCCATAGGGAGCGAAATTGTGCGTCAAGTATTAAATTTTAATCCTAAGACAGTACTTATTTTAGACCAGGCTGAAACGCCCTTGCATCATATGTGTTTAGAAATGAATGCTTTAAATTCTACTTCAGAAATGCATACTATAATTGCCGATGTAAGGAATAGGGAAGCTATGAATAATGTTTTTAAAACGCATCAACCTCAAGTAGTTTTTCATGCAGCGGCCTATAAGCACGTCCCTTTGATGGAGGAAAATCCTTCGCAAGCCATTCTCACGAATATTGAGGGAACCAAAAATCTAGCCGATTTATCGTGCTTGTATAATGTCAAAAAATTTGTGATGGTATCTACTGATAAAGCAGTAAACCCAAGTAATGTAATGGGTGCCAGTAAAAGAATAGCCGAAAAGTATGTACAATCCCTGCAATTAAAAAATCAGGAGGGCGGCGGGAAAAATGCGACAAAATTCATAACCACTCGTTTTGGAAATGTTTTAGGATCTAATGGATCTGTAGTTCCTTTGTTTACTAAGCAAATTTCAAATGGAGGGCCGATTACGATTACGCATCCCGATATCATTAGGTATTTTATGACGATACCAGAAGCCTGTCAGTTAGTTTTAGAGGCGGGAGCCATGGGTAATGGAGGAGAGATTTATATTTTTGACATGGGTAATCCCGTTAAAATCATCGATTTAGCCAGAAAGATGATTAAGTTAGCCGGTTTTATTCCAGACAGGGATATCAAAATACAAATTGTAGGATTGAGACCCGGTGAGAAATTATATGAAGAATTGCTGAATGACACCTCAAAAACACTTCCCACCTATCATGAAAAAATCATGATTTCTGAAGAGATTTTAGATGAGTTTGACGTTTTGAATACCGATATTGAAGAGCTTATAAGCATTGCGAATCATTTTGATAGTGACCAAATTGTACAAAAAATGAAGCAAATTGTTCCTGAATTCAAAAGTATGAATTCGACTTTTGAATTATTAGATAAATAATTGCATCTTTTGTTGCATTGAATAAAAAGGTTATAAAGTACTGTACTTTATAACCTTTTTTGTTTTGATATTCAGTGAGAAGTAAATAGTGAAAAGTGATAAGTGAAAAGTGAGTGGGGAAAATCAAAAGTCTTATTTCGAAATCAATTTTTTAAGTTGCAGGATTCGATCTTCGAGTTTTGTCGGTATGATTTTCGTTTTTCGCATTTCTACAGGGAGTTGAAAATTTAGGATGTAATTTTAAATTAAATCGTTGCTGTTGTAAATCAGGTTATGGGTTTTGGGTTGTGAGGAGTCGGGAAAATTTCCGTTTTACCTGATCCGCCGCGGCGGAAGCCAAAAATTGGAACTTACGTTTTTATATAAAAATAGATCACCCAAACTTAAAAAATTGATTGTTGGCTATTGCTTCTTTTAGTGGCGCCAGGTCTTTTAATTTTACTTTTTGTTTGAAGGCGGCAACATGATTGTCATGATGTACATCGGAGCCTACATAAGTGTACATTCCTTTTTGGAGTAATTGTTCTGCTATTTTAGTAATTGCAACGCCATAATACCCTACAACCGATAGTAAATTCAATTGAAATAAGCAGCCCGCTCTTTTTAGTTTATGGTATTCGTTAAAATTATTATGATAGAATAAATACCGTTCCGGATGTGCTAATACTGGAATATATCCTGCTACCTGCAGGTCAAATAGTATGGAATATAATTGGATGGGAGCATTGATATATGACATTTCGACTAATACATAATTATCTTTGAGTGTCAATAAATCATGTGATTCGAAAAGTCGTACAAACTGATCGTCCATAAGATATTCGGCAGCAGCATTAAAAGAAACTGTAATGTTGTTCTTTTCCAGTTCTAAAACTGTTGTCGTTTTCTTATTCAGAATTTTTTCGTGTGTATTTTCCCATACTTGTTGAATGATGTGAGGAGTCGTAATAAATTGGGAAATTCCCATCTCTTGAAGCGCCAGCGTCAGTTTTAGCGTATCTTCAAAAGTTTTAGCACCATCATCAATGCCCGGTAAAAGGTGGGAATGGATGTCTATATGTTGGTCTGGAATTAAATCTTTAAGTATGGGTTTTGATCGGAAGAATGTTAACATACGTGTAAAGCTAGTGTTCAGTATTCAGTGATCAGTTTCCTGTTTTAGGTTTTCGGGGATTGGTATTCCGTTTTTGATTAAGTTGAATGGTAAGCAATTACCGTTGTTGTGTTGTATTTTCGATGTAAAAATAGTTGTTTTTTTCGATTTTGTTTTAGGAACCCTATGAAAAGGTTTGTACTTGGAAAATTTGTGCTTAACCGAAAAAACTCGCATCTTTAATCCCAAACCCGCTGTAGTCCCAGA
>NZ_SMLF01000006.1:0-243342 GCF_004349155.1 Flavobacterium sp. GT3P67 | reverse complement strand
CTCTATAGCAGAACTTGCTTGTGCTTCCTGTAAATTGATTGTATCTATAAATAATGTTGGATTGGGTAAATTTGTAATTGCGCCTTTTAATTCTGATAAAGCTCTACTGGCAGCAATTGTTTTTTTTAGAATTAGTGTGTTTTCTATTTCCGCTTGTGGTGGTAATAAAGGTAAATTATTATATGGAATTGTGGGGTCGTATTTAATTTTATCACTCATTTTAATTAATTTAGAGAAGGGAAATTATTATTTGAATTTTATATTAAAGTGTAAATATAGTATAAATTCGCCCTCGTTGTGTTGTTGAGGACAAAATTTGCCCTCGTTTGTTTTTATTCTTATTTTTATCTTTCATTTGTGTTTTACTACACATTGTATAGTAAAACACAAATGAAAGACAAAACCCAACGAGAGTAAATTTATTAAAATTTCACCCACGTTTTACTATTAAGGGTAAATATTGCCCTCGTTTTTTTTATGGTATAACTTTGTCGAAAAAGCACTAATTTTATCAAAGTTATATTTTAATAGTATAAAGGTGTATAATAAACTTGATTAGTTAATTATAAAAATATCGGTTTATCGTTTGTTTTTCAGTCCCTTATAATATTTGTTTGTAGCAAATACAGTAAATTTTTGTTGCAAAAAAACTGGCATAAATTAAAAGCAAATGACAATTTTAAATTTACAAATAGTTTAGATTACTTAGATAATCGCCGTTATTACTAAATATCTTAAATTCTGAAAAAAATTTAGACAAATTTTTCGATTAAAAATAGTAAATTTTAATGAATAGGATTTTTTTCATTTCTTTGACATAGAATATCTGATCTGCCTGCGGCAGGACATTCGGATTTTCCGAGTCTAATAGAAAATGATTTCTCTAACGAAATCTCTGAAGCGTATATACCTAAGTTATTTAAATATGGCAGTAATAACTTACCTCTAATATCTTCTCCATTCATTAACATATTTTCAATCATCTGTGTATGTTTTGGATTATAATTAGAAATAACATTCCATCCTATATTTTTATACTAACTACTCACATGGTATATCCATACAACAACACTATTTTAAGTTACAACTTATAACTAATCGAGAACAAGAATACACGAGGCAACACAAAAGTAGTTCGCTCGCTAATCAAATAGTCCGAGAAAGAATAATCGTTTTTAACTTTATTGTCGAATAGATTATTGACCGACAGTTCGAAACCAAAAGGACTATTTTTCTTTTGGTACCGCAACGAAGTATTGGCAATATCATAAAAATTACTTTGATTTTTATTGTTCGTATTTTTCAAATTCTCATATTCGAATTTATACGTCCAAAACTTTAAAAAAGTCACATCAGCATCAGCCGTTAAAGCATCCGTTTGAAAATTCGATTTTGTCAAACCAGAAAACTGACTGAATCCTTTGGTGTATCCAATACTGAAACCCGGCCATTTTTTATGTGCTGTTTTTAACAAGACTCCAATTTTTTGATTGTTCCTGTCATTCGAAGTTGTGGTATTATTCAATGTTTGAAAATAATTAAACCAACCCATACTCGAATTGATTCGCAAACTAAAACGGTATATTTTCTTGGTTACAGAACCATTCACATTATAATTCGTCTCTGGATTATCACTTAAAATAGGCGTATTGAACTGATTAATACCATCTAATTGAATTTCGTTCCGAATCGTTTTTACTTTCTTAGAAAAACTAGCCATAGCATTCCAAGTAATTCCGCGGTACATATTCATTTTTGAATAACGCAAGTTTGCCGAATGGTACCGCTCGTTTTGCAACAACGCATTTCCTCTGTAAACCAAATTATAATTTTGCAAGGTAAATTGACCCGCCAGTTGGCTTACTTGCGGAAAACCATTTTCTAATTTATAGGTAAAATTTAATGTTTCGGATTTATTAAATTCATAATCACTGTTCCATTGTGGTTGGAAAAGTGTTTTAGACAGTGCCTGTTCACCCAATTTTTGCTGCGTAATTAAATGATACCAATGCAGATACAATCCGGGTTTATTAGTCCATTTTCCTATTCTGAATTTGTATTCGAGGCCAATGTACGCATCGTTCAATTGGTATTTGACATTATTTCCAAAACCCGCAGAAGCAAAATCATTGACTGTTCCATTGGTCAGTATTTGTTTTTCTGAAGTTTCAAAACGGGAAGCGCCATAATTATTCCCCACATTTGTATACAAATGATTAAAATTATCCAATATCCAATAATGCTTGAACAACGCATCCACGCTATTGTTTTTTACTTTCTTTATTTGTCCAATGGTGTAGGAATCATCATCCTGCAACGGAATCAATCCTGCCAAAAAAGGCTGATCCGTAAACCACTGTGTTTGTGGCGTGCTCTTTTCATAGGCCTGATTGACCACAAATGTGGTTGTGTGATTCAAATTATAATTTTTGTGCCACTCTATATATTGCTTTATCGCTGTATTATCTGCTTTGTTAATGGTTTCGAAAATACTGGAATTAAGATTGGTAATCGAATTAATTGTACTTGAAATATCATTGCTAGTAGACTGATATTGTCCGTTATAATACCATTTTTCTTTAGTGCTGGGCGAATAATCAAGTTTTACATTCCCTATTCCCAACACCGAGCTGTTGTCGCCATTTTGTATTTTATTCTCGAAGGCAATAAAACTGTTTTGTAGGTATTCATTTGTGCTTTCCGTTTGCGAAGCGGTCAATACTTTCGAAAAAATAGAAAAACCGGAAACAGAAAGTTTTGAAGAAGCGTCATGACTAAAATTTAAAGCGCCAAATTGCGATTTGTTCATGACTACATCTGTATTGTCATTGGCAAACGAATACAAATTAGTCAGCGATTTCCTGCCCGAAAGAAAAGTACTCATTCCGCCGCCAAAACGCATTAAATCGTCAAATGTGAAGGTTCTTTTTCCAATGTTGTTCAGGTCACCAATAAAACTCACGTTAGATTTTGGACTGTAATAAAACAAAGCCGCATGAGCCAGATAAAAACCATTGTCTTCGTTCCCTGCTTCGGCACCCGCTTCTACATCACCAAAAACAAACTTTTTCTTGTCTGCTTTTAGTTTTACATTCATCGCCAAATCCTCACTGTCCGAAACCTGTTTCATAAAACCTACTTCGTTGAAATTGTCAATGACTTCAATTTTGTCCAGCGCATCGGCGGGAATGTTTTCCACGGCAAGTTTAGACCCCCCACCAAAGAATGATTTTCCTTCCACCAACATTTTGGTTACTTTTTTTCCTTGGACCGTTACTCCACCGTTTTTATCGACCTCGACTCCGGGGAGTTTTTCGAGGATTTCTTTCATTTTGCGTTCGTTGCCGTTGGCAAAACTTTTTACATCAAATATCAGGGTGTCTTTCTTGACAACAATAGGCTTGAACTCGTGTTTAATGACAATTTCCTTGAGCTGTTCGCCGGTAGGTTTGAGTTTGAAATCATAGGTTGCAAGAGCTGAATTGGGCTCAAAAAAAAGTATTTCCTCCACAAAACCAATATAGGAAACCGTGATTTCATATTTCACTTCTTTATCGAGTTCTAAACGATAACGTCCTTTATTATCAGCAATAGCAAATTTAAGATTTGCTTTTTCTTGCAAAGGTTTGGCAATGACATTAGCTGACTCCAGCGGTTTATTGATATGGTCAGAAACCACACCAGTTAATGTGTGGGTTTGGGAGAAAGAAAGTGTTGAAAGAAATAATAATACTAAAAATCTAAGCATTAATTAGTTAATTGAAATTGTTACGATAAAGTACACAAGACTAAATGATTTCTGCGAACTATTTTGTCTGAATTATTTGTTTTTATTTAGTAACCCTCTAGTTTCATTGTATATCTTAACACCCATATCTAAGTATTTTTCTTCTGAAATATGAATCCCATTTGAAGGCTTCTCAATTTTATATTTTTCTTTATAATTCTGAATTATTTTAGATGCGTAAAAAAATGTGCGTCCATCTAATGATCCTTCAAGGACTAATCCTGGAAGACCATCTAATCCATTTGGACCAAAAGAAGTTGGTATTTCACTTGTAAACCATACTACAGGATGAAGAATCTTCCGAATATTTCTTCCATTATCATTTTTTTCCAGTATTGTAGTTGCTTTAAAGCATTTAAATCCAGCAATATATTTAACTGTATTTGTAATTTCCCATTTATATTGTTCAAAAGGAAGCTCAACATTAAATTTTTGTCCTTGAAATTCTACTTGATACATTTTTTCTTTAGCTATAATATTTTTATAATGTGTCAAATTTCCTCCATTCACTATTGAAGCAATTTTATAGTCCATATTCTTCTCTGCTACTATTTTATCCACTAATTTAAATATACTACTGTTTTTATCAAATAGTAGTTCAAATTCTAACATAGATTGATTCTGTTCAATTTTCTCTAAAATTTTTTTTCGCTTGTTTAGAACACTATCATTTCCTGTTTTTTTTTCAAAATCATTTGAAGAGACATAATAGGACCCCAGCTTATACATAACGTAAGTTGTTTGGTTATCTATGTTATGTTTATTTGTAATAGAGCTAAACAGTATTAATGAAGATAATAGTATGTAGAAGTTATAAATTTTCATAATATTTTTAATTGATTTTAATTTTACAGAATAAAAACTTCCAAAAAAAGTTAATTTAGTGGAAGTCCTCATCACTTTAAAAGTTATATTTTTTTTCTTAATGTAGTAAAAAAAAGACAATATTAATTAATATTATTCAGCTTGTTCACATTGATAAAGAGCATTGAGATAAATTTAATTCCACGTCCAAGAATCGAAGCAATTACCTGTATCCAAATGATACTCACTTTCAGCTACCTCCACTTCTATACCCGCAACATCAGAACATCCAGACATCCTTATATCCTCAGCAACAATATTTGTTGCTAAAACTTCCATAACCTCATTTTTCTCTTTTATAACCTCTTTTACTTCAACAGTGTTTGCCATTGCAACGCCACTAAACGCCACCACTGCCAGAGCGGTAAATAATAATTTTTTCATAGTTAATAATGGTTTAAATTTATAAATAGTTTTTTGGTTAACCATTATAAATGTAATAGATAAAGTTATTACGAAAAAACTTAACCAGAAGTTTTAACAAAGTAGGCAGTTTTACTGTACAGTATGTTAAAGTTCTGTAAAAACAAAAAAATTGATGCTTCGGCCTTAATCTTTTTTTTTGGAAAATCAGTTAGTAATTATCTATCTTGTATACTATTTACTTAGAACTAAATGATTTATTTCTGTTTCTGTCAATTCTACTATTCAACTCTTTTTCTGAAATAGTTTTGTAATCCTTCACAGCATCAATTATTGGCAGTTTTTCGGAGATTTCTTTCATTTTGCGTTCGTTACTGTTAGTAAAACTTTTACATCAAATATAAGGGTATCTTTTTAGATAACAATTGATTTGAACTCGTGTTTGATTACAATTTATTTGAGTTCTTAGCCAGTAGGTTTGAGTTTGAAATCATAGGTTGCAAAGGTTGAATTTGGCTCCAAGAAAAGAATTTCCTCCACAAAACGAATGTAGGAAACCGTGATTTCATATTTCACCCCTTTATCGAGTTCTAAACGGTAGCGACCTTTATTATCCTCAATAGCAAATTTCAGGTTTGCCTTTTCCTGCAAAGGTTTAGCAATGATATTGGCTGATTCCAGCGGTTTATTGATAGCATCAGAAATCACTCCGGTTATCGTGTGGGTTTGGGAAAAAGAAAGAGCTGAAATTAGAAAAAACAGAAGAATTCGAAACATACTGGTTTATGGAGAGGATAAATTTTGGATTTGGTGACTATAAAGTAAAAGACAATGGTTCACATCCCCAGTTGCGCCTTAACCTTTTTATCGTATTCTTCTTTTGTTACAGTTTTACCCTTTGGAAAATCAATTTCTAATTCCTTATCAAACAATTCTATTTTAATCACAAAATATGTAGTTTTATTTTCTGTAAGTTCAAGAATTAACCCAGGTAATCCATAAAAATTCTTCGGTCCATAAGAATAAGGTAAACTTGGTGCAAACCAAGCTAAAATTTCTTTAACTTTATGTTCCCCTTTTCTATCTACAAAAGGAGAATTTTGAATTGCTTTGTAACATAAATATCCTGCTATCTGTTTAGATTCCTTGCTTATTTCCCAAGTATTTTTACCGTATTCATTCCCTACTAATGTGCCGTCGCTTTTTTTATTAATTTCCCTCTCCTCGATATAATTAATATAAACATCTGAATCAGGAGTAAAAGCAGCTCTTGCGATATTTAACATTTTAATCTGGCTAACTGTAGTGTTTTCTAAACTTTCAATATTTTTAAAACTAGATATATATCTATTATAAACTAATTCAAATTTCAGATTATTAGCATCACTTACCATTTGATTTAAAAAATCGACTTTTGATTTAGGTACGTTACTCATATCTAAGTTAACGAGAACATTATATTCTATTTTTCCAGATTGAGCATATGAAAAATTAAATAAAAAAATAAAAAATAAAAAAAAACGCATATTCTAAAGTTTAATACTCTCCTTAAGAAACAAATAACCCAAGGAGAGATGATTAATTATGGATGACAAACAGCTATTAGAGCATTTAAAAGATCTATATTGTCACCTCCATCATTATATTCATACATAAAAAACTCATACGTTCCTACTGCATCAAGTTCGCATTGAGATGGTTCTTCTTCAACAACAACTAATTCCACTTTGCTCTCGTTTTTTATGATAACTTCTTCTTTTACTTCAGCAGTATTTGCCATTGCAACTCCACTAAACGCAACCACTGCCAGAGCAGTAAATAATAATTTTTTCATTTTTAATACTGGTTTAAATTTATAAATAGTTTTTTGGTTAACCATTATAAATGTAATAGATTAAGTTAATACGAAAAAACTTAACCAGGAGTTTTAACAAAGTAGGTAGTTTTACTGTACAGTATGTTAAAATTCTGTAAAAACAAAAAGAAAAAAATCCTGACAAGTAAACCATCAGGATTTTTCTCATCAAGGCTATAACAATAATTTAAAACTTCAGTGTCAAACCAGCAAGAAAATTAATTTCTGCATGTGGATAATAATAGGGATATACATCATACATGTATCCATTAGAAACATAATTTTTTGTCTTAAAAATTATTCACTAAGCCCGTCAAAGTAATCGATTTAAAAATCGATTTTGGTTTAAGTTACTACGTAAAGTTTAAATCATCCACAAAATCACCCGCCAATTTTGCTGCCGCCAATTCGAGGTCATTCATATATTGGAATCAGGTGCTCACTTTAAATTGGAATTGGGTAGTCAATATTACCGGAATGTATATCTTAATAGCTGATTTTATTTTTTTGAATTTAATAATTCTATCCAATTTATTAAGTTTTACTATTTCACTGTCTCATCTCTGTTGTTTTAAAAATAAACAAATCTGCCTCAAACCGATTTGCATTGCATTCGTTTCAACTCGCGTAAGCTTCATCCTGACCTGAAAACTCAAAGACAAATACTAAGCGTCCTTTTTTGGGACTGTTATTGGCTCTTCAATCTGATTCTAAATGGAATTTATCTTTTTTTGCTTTGGTTATGTCCCAAATTCAGAAAAAAAATGGAGCAAAAAATAGTGTTAACCAAACTTTATTATAAACCATTTTCTTTTTTTAATTGCAAGCGATTAGATTACAAAGTCGCACTTAAAAGGAGGCATCCAGCTGTCAACGCCCCGCAATTCTCCTGACGTGAGGAAGAGGAATTGCGGGGCGGCGCGCATCAGCCCACCATCATGGGCTGCGACCTAAAGTTGGCAAGGTTAAGAAAGAAGCCTTTATACTCGGTCATGCCCTCACGGAACAGCTTCCATAGGAGTGATGCCCCCATATTGGCAAGGGTGGAATTAATAAATAGATCCTGTTTTTCCAATGCTTCTGCAAGGGAACAGCTTGGTTCATTGTTATCCGTTTGTGCTTCTAATAGTTCCTTAAACTCCTCCGTTATCAGTGGAAGATTGGATACTGTCCTGTACAGTTTAGAGGAGGGTTGTTTAATATCATTTATCGTGGACAGTAGTGCCTGTCCTGTATTTTGGGCATTGCCTATGTCGAGCCAATACAGCGATTTGTTACGTTCCCAATTGCTGTAGGCGCAGTTCTGCAAGGCATTTGCGATGTCAAAACGTGCCGATATGGTATCGACACAACTAATGTAAATGTTTGCTCTGCCACGGTTGGGCAAGGATTTCAGATTGACAGTAGAGAACTGTTCTGTACTGGCTTTCCAATTCGTGCCGAAAAAGCGATTGGTTCGGTTCATGAGTGCTACGGACTTGTATAAGCCAACCTCGGCATCTGCAAAAAGCTGTCGCCCCTGATTGGCTGTAGTTATTATATCATTGTCGTAGAGATTTACCTGTAGTCCTGTATGTCCTAATGCTATCAGACTGTGGTTCATCCGTGCGAGTTCTGTGAGCATTCGGCTTCCTGTACCTCCTGCACCGATGAGGGTTACGGTTATGGGATTGGTTGGGTTTATCAGGTAATTGTCGGTGTAATGTATGGCTTTTAGGGTGTTCATGATAGTAGTTTTTTAATTGTCAGACCATTTTTTATCAGGGATTTTATAGGGAACTGTTTTCTGCTTCCCATAAGACTTTGCCAAAGTTGAATGATATTTCCTTTCACAGGACTTTTGTCTCCGATGAGATGGCTAAAATAGCTGTTGTAGAAATACTGTTGCCACAGGGCAATAAATTCTTCCAAGAGGCAATCTGCTTTAATATTAACCGATACTGTACCCATGCAAACCCTGCCATCTTGATAGAGATTAAAAAAGGGAGCACAGGATAGGGAGGTTCGTTCGTTGATGTCGGCATCGGAATCCATTGCAAAAATCCACAGTGTATTTTTAGAGGCTTTCCAAAGGAGGGGAGGTAGGGATGCCCTGCCATTTGGAATGCCCAAACCTTCCACGAAAAACAAATCGACCTTTTGGGCAGGAGTATGCCATATCACATAGCCATTTTGGTCGGGATTCAAGTACAGTATATTTTTGGGAAGCAAACCTGACGGTTTTAAAAAATTGCGTTTGAGTTCTTCTGAAGTATCGAGGGCATTGGCAAGATTGGTACTTTCATGCACGCTCAGCGGATGTGCATTTATGGGATAGCCGTTTTTGTCCATATCGTAGGCTTCCACATAAATGTTTTTATCGGATGTATCCTGCTGATAGACCACAAAGGCTTTTAAAGGATGGTATAATGTTCCGAAAGTGGCGGTGATGTCTTTCATGGGATTTGATTTAAAAGGGTACATAAGTCATTAAGTAAAGGAAAGAGTCTGTATTCAAAATCCAGTCCCTCAGTGGAGGGATTGTTCTGCGTGTCATATAACTGTATCAGTGTGGGCTGTTCCATTTCTGAACATTCGTTGAATTCGTCATTGACCATTCTGGCGATGTTTTCATAAAGCGTTCCCTCGTTCTCGGCTACAAAGGAAACGTACTGATGTGCTCTGATGATGCTATCTTCCTCTTGCAGTTCGGCATTGGATGTTGAACGAAAAACGGTGTATTTGGGATACTCCTGCAATAGTGCGTACGTTTTTTTGGCTATGCTGAGGCATTCCCTGTCAAAAGAACTCTTTTGTTTGTGGCAGTCAATGCGCTGTCTGAATTGGTTTAGCTGATGCGGATTGTATATTTTACGGTGCATTATATTCCCATAATAAGATGCCTTGTTAATTTCTGAATTAGTACTGTTCTTTTCGTCTGTTTCGTCTTCTTCCCAACCCTCCATCAGCCAGTCCTCCATACATTCGTAGTAATAGGCAAGTGCGCTGTAGTTGTCCCTGTAATAAGGAATCCCTGCTATATGGTACAGATAGGCAAAGACAGACAACAATAATTCTGCATTCTGTTTTTGTTTTCTGTCTTGCAACAGCCTGTACAGAGGCAAGACCGGTATATAGTACAAGGTCATGTCTGTATTGTAGGTATGGTGTGTTGCCAGTTTTACTGTTTTATCATTAGAGAGGATTACCAGTTCAATGTTCTGTGCTGATGCGCTTAATTCTTTTTGTACATAATGGTGCGCCAACAAGATATTGTAGGGATACGGTTTGTCTGTTACATTGCTTATCTTAAACCCATACAATCTTGTGAGGATGGAAAGGGATTCAAAAAATTCCTTTTGGGTGCTTGCCTTGTCGGGGAGTTCCTTGTCCCTTTCAAACAGGGGCAGGAACTGCTGTCTTAAAAAACCATAGGTAGCAGTTCGAGGGGAACTGATTTTGGTTGGTTTGTTTTTACTTCCTGTGCATCGGACAGGCGGTTCAGGTCGCTTGCAAATTTGCCTAACTGCTGATAGAGTTTCCATTGCTTCTTGTTTTTGGGCAGACTGATACTGCCTGTTATGGTTTTCGTTTTCATGGTTTATCCTTTAGTGCCGATTTGGGTAACAAATTTGTACTGGATGGCATCGTCATTTATTACAGGACCCTCTATGGTGGCTGTGGTCAGGATAGGATAAGTCTGCGCATAAAAATTGAGTACCGCCTCAGGGCTGTATGTCATGGACGGGTCAGCGAGTTTGATATCCTGCTCTTTGTCTTTAAAGGAAAAAATCCTTTTTAAATGTGTGGCTATTAACATGGCTCTTGGATTTTGGGTTCATTGAATAGGTCAGGGGCAAACTGTTTGGAAAGTCCCATCCGACGGTTGCGAATGGTTTCTGCATGTTCGGGATAAAGTTCTGCCTGCGGGACTTTTATCCATGCTTCACGGTATTTGCCATCGGCTTCGAGTTCGTCCACTTTTTTCATGGCTTGCTCGTACTGTTTCTGTTTGTCGCTCTTGTCCCTGTCTGCTTTGGAGGAGTTGTCCTTTTCCATTTGGGAGTTGATTTTTGCCCGTTCTTTTTGTTTGAGGAACTGCTCCATATTGGCAAATAATTGAGCCGTTTCTTTTATGGGCAGTTCGATGGCTTGAAAAAATCCATCATCGAGTTCCTGCGGTGTTCCTTTGAGCAGGATGGTCGGTACTTTTTTGCGGGCATCATCGCCAATACAGTTGTTGTAGAACAGTACCGATACGATAAGCCTGTCAGCGGTTTCTTTTGCTATGTTTATTGTCCAGTCGCCTGCGACCTGCAAGGCTAGTATGGATTTAAAAAA
Organism: Flavobacterium sp. GT3P67; assembly: GCF_004349155.1. Taxonomy (NCBI): domain Bacteria; kingdom Pseudomonadati; phylum Bacteroidota; class Flavobacteriia; order Flavobacteriales; family Flavobacteriaceae; genus Flavobacterium; species Flavobacterium sp. GT3P67. The sequence goes on along the minus strand of NZ_SMLF01000006.1, from coordinate 232,153 downwards.
ATTAGTTTCCATTGTCTTACGTTTTAATTTATTTTCAAATTAATTATCAAATACACTATTATAAATAGTATAGCAGTATTCCTCAAAGCAGAGCCAGCACATAAAAGTGTAATGAGGACTTTTAAAACGGTTTGGTATTGGCTCGCCAAGTCCGTCTTCCAAATCATTTTTAATGTTTTCAAGGTCTTCAAGATGAGCAATATAAAATGCTTTACAGTCAGCATGATATATGAATTCACTTATCATACCGCTTATGCAACCGCTTTGTTGCATATCTTCCAAGAAAGATTTTAGCTGTTCTTTTTTTGTGCCGTTGTAACTTTCTATGCTGTTTAAAATTATGTTGTTAAATGCCGTACTTACCTCGTACGTACGGTAGGCTGTTTTTTCTAAGGCTTTCATAATAATGTATTTTGGCGTTAGTGATTTTTAGATTGGCATGTAGGATTAAAAGGGAATGTCAGAAGGTTCTTTTTCTTGTACGATGTTACTCGATGCACCGCTGTTGTTATTTCCCTGTACTTTTTTGGCAAAGACCAAAATTTTAAGACTGTTAATGTGAAAGGTCAGGCTTCCGAGTGCCCTGCCATCGCTACTGCTGTAAACATCCAGACCAATACGCCCAAATAATTGCACCATTGAGCCTTTTTTGAGCCACTCGGCAGTCTTTGAACTGAGCCAGTACGAACAGTCGATATACGTCACGATTTCCCTTAGCTCGGTACTGTTTTTAGGTTTGTAGCTGTCATTGATGGCGATGCTGAAATTGACCACCTGTTTGTCGTTGTTCACTTTGTGAATTGTGGCATCTGCTGTAATGCGTCCTGTGATTTCCATGATGTAAAAATTTTGTGATTACTACTGTTTTGATTTCTTCCCCAGTCCCCGTAAAAAATATTTTCAAAAGAAAAAACGGAAAAAAGAAAGCAAGAAATAAGGGGCTTATGGATGTGGAGAGCTATAAGTCCCGAAGGGTGGCCAGTGCAATGCAGCCATTATGCGCTTGCAGCATCCTAGAGACACTATCTTAGCTGCCTTTTAGTCCGTTTCGAGTGGAAATACCATCTTAGCCCAACCTTACTTTTCTTGTTTGCATATATTTAACAGTGCTGTGTAAACAAAATTGTTTACTTTTGTACTATGAAAACGATACTTGATACTATTAAGGGAATTCATCCCGGCTATGTACTGGAGCACGAGTTGAAAAAGCGCCTGTTGCGTAAGGGGCAGTTTGCGCTTTCAGTTGGTGAGTTCCCACAGACCTTGACGGCTATTACCAAGGGCAAGCGCAGGATGAATATAGCGCTGGCGCGTAAGATTGAGAAGGTACTGGCCATAGAGGAAGGTTATTTTATGGTTTTGCAGGTGTATTATGATATTGAGCAGGAGAAGAAGAAAGAAAATAAGCAACAAAAAAATGACCAAAAGCCTAATTTAGACCTGCTTCGAAAAGTCTTATTTTGGGATACGGACATCAAAAAAATAGACTGGCAGCAACAAAAAAAAGCGGTCATCAAAAGAATTTTTGAACGTGGCAATGAAAAAGAAAAAAAGGAGATTAGCCGTTTTTACGGCCCAGATACCGTAACTGCTATTCTAAATTCATAAATAAAAAAATCATAAATCAAACCATGCCATTATATTTCAATACCGTTACCCCACTTCTGAAAACCATTTTAGAGGATTTAATGCAGGCCAAGGAATTTGAATCTTTTAGACTCATAGGAGGCACGGCATTGAGCTTGTATTACGGGCACAGGATGTCTGTGGATATCGATCTGTTCAGTGATGCGGAATATGGAACTTTGGATTTCAACGCGATCGATGCATATCTGAGGGCGCATTATTTTTATGTGGACAGCATGGATATTGCTCCAATGGGCATAGGCAAATCGTATTATGTAGGAAGGAGTAGTGAGGAGAGTGTGAAACTGGATCTTTATTATACAGATGATTTTATAGACGAAGTACAAGAGTTCAATGGACTCAGACTGGCCAGTAAGGCAGAGATTGCAGCCATGAAACTTGATGTGGTGCAAAGGACAGGGAGAAAAAAAGATTTTTGGGATATCGACAGGTTAAAGGATGATTTTACAATCAATGAAATGTTTGTCCTGCATGAAAAAAGATACCCCTATACCCATGATAGGAAATTACTGAAAGAGAAATTCACGGACTTCACCCAGGCCGATGATGATTTTGAACCTTTATGCCTCAGAGGAAGACATTGGGAACTTATTAAACTCGATATGATTGAGTTTATTGGGCCACTGGAAGATTAATTTAATTATACAGTTGCCCTTACCAGGATAGTATAATAATTATCCGATTCCTCCTTCGTAAAAAAAAATCTATTAGTATAAGTTCCGTATTGGGAAGGTCAAATATATTTTTACCACCGAGACCAGAAAAAAATAGGTCAGTATCGTTAAAGAGTGTTATTGCTTAATTTGTTTTTTACCAGTAACAGCAGGGTAGCTTCATCTTGCAATCCATTGAAATATTTATCGAGGACTTTAGCAAATACAGGATCTGTATTTTCAACATTGGCAAATAATGTCATGCAGGAGAATAATTTCAGATCGTCAGGAGTTCCAAATATATCTGAAGCTATTTTTCCTTTTATATGCAATACCTCCGTAGAAATTTCAACCAGATGTTTGCCTAGAATGGGATGTTGTAAATAGGCAGTAGCCTCATTCAAATCTTTGATTCCATAGTACTGTGCCGTTTCAGTGGAACCCAATCCTTTCATTTGGGGGAAGATATACCACATCCAATGGGTGTTCTTTTTACCTTTTTTTATTTCAGAAAGCGCTTTTAGGTACACTTGGTTTTGTGCTTCTAAAAATCGGATTAATTGGTTGTTGTCCCTCATTTTTTTATGTATGTTGCCACTGAAAAATCGCAGGGCTAAATTAATTTATTTGTTTTTGTATTCAAAGAGTCAAAAAACTTTTTTTGTCATGATCCCATATCACTAGTATAGTAGTGTTGAAAAGTATCATCTTGAAAAAGTGTTACTAATTATCATGTACTCATTTTATACCTTGGCAGGTTGATTTCATGTTCCTGTGGGTATGGTGCCCGATGGGTCATGCTGACATCTTCCCGAATCTGTTGGTGAACTTTATATTGTCTGTCGCTTGTATTGGAATACCGCGGATCAGGAATGAACGGCATTTTTGCCATTTTGGTAACGGTAACGGTAGGAAAATGATAATCTACTTCTACAGTTCCCAGAACCAGGTAACAGCCACCGCCTTGGAACGGATATTCTTTAAGACTTTTTGTAAAATGTGCGGTATCGAAATATTCCCCTTCTATGTCTATCCAAGTTCCAAAATACATGGTTCCCATTTTGGTGGGCACGTGCTTTCTGGAAATGAGATAGGCCAGCATCTTTACCGTTTTTTTATGGTGACTCAATAAATCTTTCGCCATTACGTCCCCTCGATATTTTGTCTGCAATAAATCGAAAGGGGTACAGGAGACCGGAAAACTCAATAGCTCAATTTCATCAAAAGCATCTTCAAAAGGGGAGCGTTCGAGTATGGGTAGTTCGTATTCTTTTATTGGCTCCTGAAGGAGCATCCCGTTTCTGTTTTCGGGTTTAAAGTTTACCAAAATGAGCCTGGCGATTACCAGCAATTGGTTTTTTGTTTTACCGGTAAAACGGAATGCTCCGATAAAAATCAAAATCTGTATCCCTTCTATACCTATCGGAATGCGGTTGATGAAATCTTCCAAAGATTTGAATCCACCATTTCCCTCCCGTTCTTTAACTATACCATGCGCTAACTTACTTTCCAAACCTTCCAGATGCATCAAACCCAAATAAATTTCGATACCATAAACCGTAGTTTCATAGTCGCTCTTGTTTACACAAGGATTCTGAATAGTTGCACCCGACATTTTGGCTTCATGTACGTATACTTCGGTACGGTAAAAACCACCCTGATTATTGATAACGGCTACCATAAATTCAATAGGGTAGTAGACCTTCAAATATAAGCTTTGGTAACTTTCCACAGCGTAAGAAGCCGAGTGCGCCTTACAGAAGGAGTATCCAGCGAAAGATTCGATCTGTCGGTATATTTCTTCACTCAACTTAAGCGGATGTCCTTTTTGTGTACAACAGGCAAAGTAATTGTCCTTCACTTTTTGCAAAGCAGCTTTGGAACGTCCTTTACCACTCATGGCACGGCGTAGAATATCACCATCGGCTGCCTGAAGCCCTGCATAATGTAAAGCAATTTTAATTACATCTTCCTGATAGACCATCACCCCATAGGTTTCGCCGAGCTGTTCTTTGAACACCTCATGAAAATACTCGAACTTATCGGGATGGTTGTGCCGGAAAATGTATTCTTTCATCATACCAGATTGGGCCACACCTGGGCGGATAATGGAGGAAGCTGCTACAAGAGTTTTGTAATTATCGCATTTTAGACGGCGCAATAAGCCACGCATCGCCGGACTTTCAATATAGAAACACCCAATTGTTTTTCCGCGTTCTAAAAATGTATTGGCTTTGGCCTCATTTTTTGACAGTGAAGTATCTCGGATATCCACTTTGATCCCCCGATTTTTCTCAATCAGCTTGACACTGTCATCGATATGACCGATACCGCGCTGGCTGAGGATATCAAACTTTTCAAAACCAATATCCTCTGCAATGTGCATGTCGAACAAAACGATTGGAAACCCTTTCGGAGGCATTTCCAAAGGCGTGTAATTCGTAATGGGCTCTTCCGAGATCAAAATACCACAGGAATGCATGCTGTGTTGATTGGGGTATTTTTCGAGCAACATTCCGTATTCCTGAACTAGCTTTACGATTTGATTTGTATCATGCAACTGCATGGGGTTTTTAGCCAATTGATACAATTCCTCTTTGGGCAAACCAAAAACTTTACCCACTTCCCGGAATATAGAGCGGTATTTAAATTCCACATTGGTTCCACAGAAAGCGACATGATCGGCACCGTATTTATCAAAAATGTATCGGAGAATGGTATCGCGTTCTTTCCAAGACCAGTCAATGTCAAAATCGGGAGGGCTCTTGCGGTTCACATTGAGGAAGCGTTCAAAATACAAATCCAGTTCAATAGGGCAGATGTCCGTGATGCCTAGACAATAGCTTACAATACTGTTGGCTCCGCTGCCCCGACCAATGTGCAAAAAGCCTTGCCTGATGCTGTATTGAATGATGTCCCACGTAATCAGGAAATAGCCGCTGAATTCCAATTGATGAATCACCTTTAATTCTTTTTCCACTCTTGCTGTTGCTTGCGGATTATCGGCACCATACTTTTTGAATAATCCTTCCTGAGCCAATCGGGTCAAAAGCTGTATGTCACTTTCCCCACTCCCAGAATAGTGTTTTTTGTTTTTGGGTGTTTTGAAGTCGAATTCAAAATGGCACTGATCTATCAGTTTTTGAGTGTTTTCAATGATTTGCGGATACTCCCCAAATTTCGAAAGTAGTTCCTCCAAAGAAATCATTACTTCAGACGTCTTGCAATAATCAGCATCGGAAAGTCTTGATAAAATAACGTTGGTATCAATAGCCCTTAGGATTTTATGCAAATTAAATTCTCTTTTAGTACGAAAGGTGACGGATTGCAGAACCGCCATTTTGTTAAGCAATTCGTTCCATTGCGGGAGAAACAATTTGGGAAGCTGATCGGGAGCAATGCCTATATATTCATGTTCTTTTAATACCGCTGGTTTATTTTCGAAAGGATAAATAACGCATACGTCATTAAAAGAAGGTGCTGCCAATGGCAATGAAGTTCCATCAAAATTATGTTTGGTCAGAAAGCGGTTCATTTCGGCTAGACCATCGGCATTTTTAGCCAAGCCAATATAGCGCAATTGATGGTTGCAGCGAAATTCGATACCCACTACTGGTTTTATCCCAACCTCGTTGCATGCTTTTATAAAATCATAAATACCGGTGACAGTATTGATATCCGTTAATGCCATTGTTTTTACCCCACAAATAACAGCCTGCTGTACAAGTTCCAACAGCGGAATGGTTCCGTAGCGTAGGGAATGAAAGGAATGACAGTTGAGGTACATAGGGTTATAATTTACGTTTTAAAATTTCGGATTTGTTATTGGGTTTGAACGTTGCTCCGGCACACCGCATTACGGCATCAAAGCCATAACGAGTTTTCATTTTATCCATGGCTTGATACAAAGACAGCATTTCTTCGGTGTCCTCAAATAAATTGATTTGATAGGTACCCCTGACGAGTCCACTAAAACGAATTCCTATTAAACGGAGTCGCATGCGACGCTGGTATACTTTATCAAATAAGTCAGTAACGGTTTTGGTCAACATGTGATCAGCTGAGGTGTAGGGTACTTTGCATTGTTTGGTTTCCGTATCAAAATTGGAATATCTTATTTTAATGACTACAGTGGAAGTCAGCCATTCTTCTGAACGCAGTTGGAAGGCTAATTTTTCTACCATTCCGATCAGTATTGATTTTAATTTAGGAATGTCGATGGTATCCTGATTGAAAGTATGTTCCGTTGAAATGGATTTCCGTTCCGTATAGGGTTCCACGGGATTATTATCGATACCATTGGCTTTTTTCCATATCTCGATGCCGTTTTTACCGATCATCCGCTGTAATACTTCTGCAGGCATTTCAGAAAGTGTCTGAATGGTACGAATTCCAATTCGGGACAATAACTGAAACGTTACATCACCCACCATGGGTATTTTTTGAATGGAAAGCGGATTTAAGAAAGACCGTACCTTATTCTCGGGTATTTCCAGGTTTCCTTTGGGTTTGGCTTCGCCGGTACCAATTTTGGAAACGGTTTTGTTTATCGATAGCGCAAAGCTTATCGGTAATCCTGTTTCTTTGGTAACGGATTGTGCCAGTTCGTTGGTCCATTTGTAGCCCCCATAAAACTTATCCATACCTGTAATATCGAGGTAAAATTCATCGATGCTGGCTTTTTCCACGATTGGTGCTTTTTCTTGGATGACTTCGGTTACGTCATGCGATAATTTGGAGTATAGTTCCATATCGCCTTTCATCACTTTTGCCTGCGGGCAGAGGCGGAGCGCCATTTTAATGGGCATTGCGGAACGCACTCCGAAGGTGCGGGCCTCATAGGAACAAGAAGCCACTACGCCACGATCCCCGCCACCAATAATCAAAGGGATACCTTCTAATTTTGAGTTGCCTAATCTTTCACAGGATACAAAAAACGTATCCAAATCCATGTGTACAATTGCTCTTTCCATGCTCCTCTCTTTTTTATACTTTACAAAATTAGTACAGGTAGTAACAAATTTTATTATATTTGTTGTTACAAATTATAACAAAATAGCTATGTCTTTATTTTCCGACAACATCAGGAACCTTAGGGTGCAACAGAAAATTTCACAGGAAAAGCTAGCGGAGTCATTAGCGATAACAAGGGGTAGGTATGTCAAATATGAAGACGGAACTTCAGAAGCACCATATGAAATACTGAAGAAAATAGCCCATTATTACCATATCAGTATTGATCTGTTACTTTCTGTGGACGTGCGGAAAATTCCGACGGATGATTTGTTGAAATTGGAAAATAACAGATTGGTACTACCGATTACTGTTGATACCGACGGAGAGAATTTTATTGAAATTGTTACGCAAAAAGTTAAGGCTGGCTATTTGAATGGTTATGCCGATCCTGAGTATATAGAAAGTTTGCAACATATTTCCTTGCCTTTTTTAGGTCCAGGAAAGCATAGGGGTTTTCCGGTGGAAGGAGATTCGATGCCACCACATGAGGATGGTAGCATCATTGTTGGGCGGTATATTGAAAAGTTAGGAGACGTCATGGATGGTAAAACCTATATATTTATAACCAAAAGTGAAGGCATGGTATATAAGCGATTGAATAAAAACAAAAAAAATGCACTGGTTGTAGAATCTGACAATAGTTTTTACCCCGCTTATGAAGTTAAGGCTTCGAATATTCTTGAGATTTGGGAATATGAGTGTAATATTGGGAGAAGTGACAGGAAGCAGGAAATCTCTGAAACTGTAAGTGTGAAAGATATGTTTTTGGAGTTGAAAAGGGATATTAAGGAAATAAAAAGGATTACTTTAAATGCAACTTAATTTTGTAGCGTTATAATAATTTCCCTCGTTTACAAAGTATAGCACGTTTGTGAAGGTTATTATTACACTATTTGGAGAGGATTTTAGAAGAGAAATGCTAAACAAATAAGTTCTAGATTTAGTAGTTCTAAAGATTTTTAGCTTACATTTTCATTAATTGTTTTAAACGACCCTGATACGATTGTAAATAATTTCTTTTCGTGGTATCGTTGAGAAAAGAAGCTGTTGTCAATTTTTCTACCTTATCTGACTGTGATACCATCAAAGTTATGATATCATTAAAATTTTTTTCACTAATTCCTGCCTGTTCAGCCAGTATAGCAAATTGTCGACTAATTTTTCCTTGACCTAAATTTCGAGGTAACAGCCCGTCATCTAATGCAAATTCTTTATCTTCTATGTGAATACGACTATTGAGTAGGTCATAAGCAGGACTTAATCGGAAATCTCCCATAGGAGTTTCAAGTAAAGAAAAGTTTTTAAAATGAGCATCACCATTTGAAAATAGATAATTGAATACCAATATTTTAAGTAGTTTAGGTGCTTCCAACTTATAAGCAGGTAAATATTGCTGCATTAATTCAAATAGCTCCAAATAGTTTCCTAAGTATTTATAGTGCTCCCCATGTGTTTGTGGAGTTCTGCCAGCCAAGGAGGCAAAATCATCTTGGGCAAGTTTTGTACGATCTTCATTTACATCAAAACGTTTGGTGATATAGGCAGCCGAGCCGTCTTTAAAAAAAATCAGTGCATTTTCGGCTGTTTCAATTCCATAAACCTGACGTGCAATTTGCATCGTTAGGTGCTCGTTAGCGGGCATTTGGTCTGGTTTTCTTCCTGCACTAGGAATTGGTTTGAGGATATAGGCACCACGTTCTCCTTCATTAATAAGTCTTAATTTATTTTTTTCAAGTAGTACAGAGAATTTTTCCTGAACCCCTGAAATGGACATGCGCTTTCGGTTTTCTTCAAATAGCTCATCTGTTTCAGGATTGGATGCTGGCGAATCATAAGGTAATACATGATGCACCTTCTTACCTTGAAACACTCTATTCAAACAAGTTCTACTATAAGAATTGAAACCTTCTGCTAAGGTACCGGGGCAATATTGTATTTCAGGTAAACTCATTGTTTTTCTATTTTAATAACTCTAACGGCACCAATACTATCGTTTTTTGCGGTAGTCATCAGTAATCCAAAATAATCATCTCGGTCAATTTTATTATATTTACAGACTACTTGTTTGTTAGAGCCTTCAGGTAGCATGTTGAAAAAAAACGGAAATAGGAATTTTGAATGAAATTCTTGCGTGGTTTTAGGCAAAGTAAGACTTATGCCTGGTTTATTACTATCAGCCATCCAAGAATCATGATACTGAAATGTAAAAGAACCATCATCGTGTTGGGTTAGCACCCCAGCTTCTTCGTCCTTGTATACTATTTTTGCCTTTCTCATTCTTTACGGGATAGATTTTTAACATTTAGATTTACTTCCATGCCCAGGACATCCGCTAACTTTGATAAAGTAAGTAGAGTAGGATTTCCTTTTCCGCTTTCAAACTGTTTTAGGGTTCTTAAGCCAACGCCAGATAATTCTGCTAAGGTCTCTTGCGTTACCTGCAGTACTTCTCTACGTTCTTTTATTGTTTTTATTAACTCTTCAAAGTGCATTATACGACTCTTTTTTGTACAAATATAAACTATATATTATTAAATTTAACAAAAAGAGCATTAAAATGCACTATATTGTGTATTATGCTCTGTATACGGCTTTTGTTTGTGGATAAGTGCAGTATAAAGCACTATACGAATTATGTTGCATTTATTCTCTAGAGCCCAATTTTTTCAATGAGAGCTTTATTGATATGAACCTTTCAACGATAGTGGAAATTCCTTCTGTGCCAGTAAAGAAAGTGCATGTTTCTTATAAAAAAGGATGCTTGTGTTTTTTACAAGGACCCCTTTTCAATTAAATAACTGACTTAATTATTTGGTCAATTTCAACGCATCGTTAAAGAAAAGAAATAAAATAGTATGAAGATTATTTTTTAGTATTTTTGAATCAAATCTAAAGGATGAATAAAATTCAAGAAAGCAATATTATGATTTATCTGTTTCTAACTATTATTTTGAGCCTCGTAATCATACTTTGCTATTTTGTGTATCGCTTAATTCAGTCGGGAAAGAGCCAAAAAAAGGTTGAAGAAAAATTTTATTTGCTTGAAATGAAAGTAAATGACTTGCAATTGGAAACGCTGGAATCTAAACTCAATCCGCATCTTTTCAAGAACATTCTCAATTCGATTCAATCCCATGCCTACCAAACGTATTTTGCCTTGGATAAATTAGCGAATGTTCTGGATTATATATTGTATGAAAGCCAAAAAAAGTTTGTTTCGCCAAAAGAAGAGATTGAATTTGCACTGAATCTCATCGAAATCAATAAAATTAAAGTAAGTCCACTTTTTGAATTGAAAGTAAAAACCAAAATCAATGACGGTGAAAAGCTTTATGAGCAACGGATTTTGGCGCCTTTAATTTCGATTGATTTAATAGAAAATGCTTTCAAGCATGCCGATTTGCAGAGTGCCGATGCTTTTATTTCGGTAGTATTTGAATTTAAAGACAATTGTTTTTCTTTAACCGTTTCCAACAAAATTTCAGAGAAAAAAGCATTAAAAAAAGAACGAAGCGGTATAGGAGCATCTACATTGGAACAACGTTTGAAAATTATCTATAAAAATCAGTTCAAACTGGATAAATTTGTCGAAAATGACATTTATATTGCGCACTTAAAAATCAATCTTCTTGAATACAAAACTCAAATGCTTGCTGCTGGACGATGAATTACCAGGATTGACATACCTGAAAATGCTATGTGAGCAAATCCTGGAATTAGAAATCGTAAAAGCATTCAATAATCCGGAAAAATTACTGGCTGAAATTCCGGAACTCGATTTTGATTTGTGTATTTCAGATATTGAAATGCCAGGAATTGACGGTTTGACTCTTGCGAGTTTACTACAGAATAAATTAGTCATTTTTACTACTGCATATAGAGACTACGCTGCCGAAGCATTTGATATAAACGCCGTCGATTACATTACAAAACCAGTTACAAAAGAGCGTTTGCAAAAAGCTGTTGCAAAGGCTTTGGAGCGATTCAATACAGCTGCACCTGCTAAAAAATTTATTTATTTGAATACCGATAAAGGGAAAGCTTTGTTGTATTTTCATCAGATTCAGTACATCAGAACAGCCTTGACAGATAGTAGAGACAAGGAAGTATTCCTAGTTGATGGCAGTTCTCTGATTTTGAAAAATATTAATTTTGATTCGCTTTTAAGCCAGCTTCCTACTATTGATTTTTGCAGGGTGAATAAAAAAGAAATCATTGCAATAACAGCTGTAAAGTTTTTCAATCACAATGAAATTACACTCAATCGTCAGGAAAAGAATGCAAAATTCACGATATTAATTTTGAGTGAAACCTACCGTTCTGATTTTTTGATAAAAGTGAAAATCTAACTTATTACAAAGTTTTCCAATCTTGTTACATTCTACGAAAATTAGCGTGGGTTTCTCTTTATTTCCAAAAAATCACTTCCCATATTTGCATCGTTTATCAATGAAAATTTAAAAAAAAGTTGCATGAGAAGTATTAAAAATTCGTTTTTTTATCTGGTAATTATAGGGGTGTCTTCGGCTTTAATATATTGGATTATTCTGAAAGGAAAAATGTTGGAAGAAGGACAAAATATTGTTTCTCACCAAAAAGAAAACGGCCATTGGAATGATTTTATAACCTCGATGAGCCACAATTTGCAACATCCTTTAGCTATCCTTCTGGCTCAAATTGTCACTATTATTTTAGTCGCTCGATTTTTTGGATGGGTTTGCAGAAGAATTGGACAACCTACAGTAATAGGGGAAATGATTGCGGGAATTGTTTTAGGTCCTTCTTTAATCGGGATGTATTTTCCTGAATTTTCAGCAATGTTATTTCCAAAAGATTCGTTAGGCAACTTGCAGTTTTTGAGCCAAATTGGATTAATCCTTTTCATGTTTGTTATTGGAATGGAACTGGATTTGAAGGTACTTAAAAATAAAGCACATGATGCGGTCGTTATTAGTCATGCCAGTATTATTATTCCGTTTACTTTAGGTTTAGGACTTGCTTATTTTATATACCATTCTTTCGCGCCTCCAGGGGTTGAATTTCTTTCTTTCGGATTGTTTCTTGGAATTGCGATGAGTATTACAGCTTTTCCGGTTTTGGCTGGAATAGTTAGGGAACGTGGAATTCATAAAACGAAATTAGGGGCAATTGTAATTACCTGTGCCGCTGCCGATGATATTACGGCATGGTGTATTCTGGCAGCAGTAATTGCCATTGTAAAAGCAGGTTCATTCACCAGTTCTTTGTATGTTATTGCATTGGCTGTATTGTATGTAATTCTGATGCTAAAATTGGTTCGACCTTTCCTAAAAAGAGTTGGTGATTTGAATGCTACAAAAGAAAGCCTGAGCAAACCGGTAGTGGCTATTTTCTTTTTGACATTATTGTTATCTTCTTATGCGTCTGAATTAATTGGGATTCACGCTTTGTTTGGAGCATTTTTGGCTGGTGCAATTATGCCGGAAAACAATAAATTCCGTACTATTTTTATCGAGAAGGTTGAAGATGTTTCAGTTGTGATTTTACTTCCTTTGTTCTTTGTTTTTACAGGTTTAAGAACTCAAATAGGATTGATTGACGACCCTCATTTATGGAAAATTACAGGTTTGATTATTTTAGTTGCTGTAGTAGGTAAGTTTTTTGGTAGCGCACTTGCGGCAAAGTTTGTTGGACACAACTGGAAAGACAGTATGTCTATTGGGACACTAATGAATACAAGGGGCTTGATGGAACTGGTAGTGCTGAATATCGGATACGATTTAGGTGTTTTATCAACTGAAATTTTCACCATGATGGTCATTATGGCATTGGCGACGACCTTTATGACGGGTCCGGCTTTGGATTTAATCAATTACATTTTCAAAACTAAGGACAGTATTATCCCTGATGAGATCAGCAATAAAAGCAAATACAGGATTCTGATTTCTTTTGCCACACCAGAAAAAGGAAAAACGTTGCTAAAAGTAGCCAATAGTTTTGTCAAGAAACAAAGTGGGAATACTATTGTTACTGCAATGCATTTGTCATTAAGTACGGAGTTGCATTCCTTTGACGTTAAAGATTATGAAAGAGATACATTTTTACCGGTTATTTCTGAATCAGAAAAATTGAATCAAAAAATAGTAACTCTTTTCAAAGCGTCAAATGATATTGATTCTGATATAACCGATACGGCCAATCACGGTGAATATGACTTGCTCCTTGTAGGTTTGGGACAATCTATTTTTGAAGGAACACTGCTAGGAAAAGTACTTGGTTTTACAACCAGAATTATTAATCCGGATCGTTTGATTGATAAAATTACTGGTAAAGAAGGCTTGTTTGAAAACTCTCCCTTTGATGAAAGGACCAGACAAATTATTGCCAATAGCAAAATGCAGGTTGGGATTCTTGTGGACAAAGAATTGGAAGAAATCAATCGGGTTTTTATGCCTATTTTTAGCAAGGAAGATGCTTTTTTAATTGAATTTGCCCAAAAACTGATTCACAATAATGGTTCTCAAATTTCGGTTATGGATGTAGTTGGGGAGATAAGAAACAATCGAGAAATTCAAGAAGCGGTTCGTTCCATAGAACAAATAGCACCCAACCATATTATGATGATGAACGAAAGAACGATTAAAAAAGAGTTTTTGGAACAGCAGAATTTGATGATTATCAGTTTAGACAGTTGGAAAAAACTAATAGATTCTCACAGTATTTGGCTCAATAATACACCGTCGATATTAATTATTAAACCATAGAATCACGTTTGAAAATATTTAGATACCTTGCAGGATATTGCTTCTTGCAAGGTTTTTAAAGTCGTAAATTTTCTTTTCCAAGAGATTGCCTTCAAAATATTTATTATGAAACATAAAGCAATGCTATTCGTATTGATTTGATTGTAATTGCGTTATGTTTATTTATGTGATTTTCTGTCTATGCCCAACAAATTGATTAATGGTAACGTGTGAAAAACAATATAGTTCTTATCGCATGTGGTATGTAAATTATAGGACCAAGCTGTTTTTACGGTTTAGAATGAGTTTTGTGAATTATAGATCTATTAAGCTTTGTACATCATGTAAATAGATTAATTCTTCCTCGTTATATGGCATTTGTGCCAGCTGTACCAATTTGATGTGTTGGTAAAGTGAATTTTTCCAACCTAGATGAGATTGGAAAAGCGATGGAAATTATTTCCTCAATACCAAATAAGCCAGCCCTGGATCACCTAACAAGCGCTCCATTTCAGACTGCATGATCTCTTGAATATCCTGTTTTACCTGTAAATAGTTTCGTTGTACCATTGCGGTATCAATCTTCCTAATTACCGGAATATCTTTATAATGATCTTCTTCTTTTTTTAGCGCATCATGGTCATTAACAATTTCACAATGAAACGTTTTTAGTTCAATTTTGCAATCAGGATCATCGGCAACCATGCCTACAAATTCACCGGAACTTAAAGAAGAAATCTTGGAAGGAGGGACGGCTGACTCTAGTTGTTTGGAACGGCTGATGGAGGTGTCCCCGCTATTAATCGAGAGACTTTCCCGGTCCTGCATAATTTTTCCAAAACGTTCTGACAATTGCTTGGCCGTGTCACCGGTTACCTGACCACTAACGATATTTCCGGTGATGTTCATAATCACATCGGCCTGTTCGCGTCCATAATCTTTGCGAAGCTGACTGAAGTCTTGAATCCCTAAACAAGTGGCTACTTTATTGCTTCGTGCAGTAGCGATGAGGCTGTCCATATTGTTGAGATAGATGGTCGGAAATTCATCGAAAATCAGACTGCTTTTCAGTTTTCCTTTTTGATTGACCAGTTTTACCAAGCGGGAAACATACAGTGATAATACCGCTCCGTAAATTTGTATTTTCTGGGGGTTATTACCCATGCAGACAATCTTTGGTTCATCAGGATTATTGATGTCTAATGTAAAATCATTTCCAGATAAAACATAATACAATTGGGGAGAAGAAAGCCGGGCCATTGCAATCTTCGCGGAAGCAATTTGTCCTTCCAGTTGTTCCATAGCGTCATTGAGATAGGCATTTATAAAAGGATTAATCAGCACCTCAATTTCCTTCTCTGTACGCAATATTGTAAATAGGCTGTCATAGTCCAGTTGCATGAGTTCAATAACGTGCGGAAGCGTACAGAATTCTCCATCTTTGTACTTTCTTAAATACCATATTATAGCTGTCAGAAAATTGATAGGTGATTCGACAAAAAAGTCTCCCTGTCTTTTGATCCATTCTTTGTTTAGTCCCAATAAAATGGTTCTGGCTGATTCCGCTCCATCCGTAATGTCTGTCATGGCGGAGGGCTCCAGTGGATTGCATCGGTGTGTGCGGGTCAAGTCATCAAAATTGATTACATAAAATTGAGGTGGGATAGGATAGAGGTGCTTGTATTTAAGCCATGTATTGTACGTGATTTTAGAAAGGTCATCAAATTTAAAATCATAAATGAACATGGTAAACCCTTTGCGGATGTGCTGGGTAATAACATGCCGAATTACAAAATAAGATTTACCCGATCCGGGTGTACCCAAAACCATTAGAGCCCGAAAGGGATTGATGATATTGATCCAGCTGTTTCGCACTTTATCTTTCAAATGATAGCGCGCCGGAAGATTGATGGAATATTCATTTTCCAGCAATCGTTCTTCCTGCGGAAAAGTTTCATTTTCTTTATTGAAAATATCTTTGTTGTTCAACCTGTTTTTTATAATCCGGGATAGTAATGTCCCTCCGGAAAGTACCAGTAAAAATCCGATAATGGTACTACCGATATAAATAATTGCTACTATAGTGCTATCTGCTTTTACTACCAAGGATAGATAGCTTAAAAAGTAAATCAATACTCCTGTAATGATGTAGGCAAAGGCTGTTTTATGATTCAATTTCTCCTCTTTGCGCCCTTTTGCCCCAAGTAAGGAAATCAATAAAAATCCCAATGCAAAAATCTTGGATGTATGAAAATTACGGAACAATCCTGTACGCTGTATGTTGCCTAAAATAGTATCACTGAATCCACTAACGAAGTCCCACTCTTGAAAAGCAGTATAGCAGTAATAATAAAAATGGAGTAGTAAAATTACGATACTGATGAGTCGGGTCATATCGAGTATTTTCCGCAGTGCCTGTTCGTTTTCCCCTGTTTGCATAGCCATAATGATTTTGTTTATTGGTTATCAGATTGACCTTTTCGCTTCTTCTTTTTTCGCTTCTCTTTGAGTTGATTCGGCAGGTAAGCGGAATCTTGTTCCGACTGTGTGAGTGCGTTTACTAATTTCCCAATTTCGGTAGTAGAATCAACTGCCATATTTTTTTGTGAACCACTGCCGATTGATGTTCGATTAACTTCTTTAGGGTTTTCTTGCGAGATAGTTCCATAGGATTTTTCAATTTTGGAAACTGCAGTCTTTTGGTCCAACGATTCATTTAAACCACAGCGATCCTGAATGGCTTTTGCACTGTATAATTTGCCCAAAGCACTTCCATTAAATACACATTGTGTCTGATGATCTACATACGTAATACCATACAGTAAACCTGCTGCATTTTGTCTGAAAACCATATTGATTCCGGACAATTCCACTATTTTTTCCAATTCCTGAATCGACATTTTTTTGTTGTCCAGTAACGCAATATCAATTGCATTTTTTATTCTGGATTTAAAGGGCGTTCGTGCCTTTTCATTTTGAATAAATCGTTCTTCTAAAAATTTTAGCGTTGGATGGCTATAAAAATCACTGGCTTTAATAGGAACACCGACCTTACTGCCGACTTCATCCAGTATCCGATAAACCAATCCTCTATTTTGAAAAATTCTTGAATTTTCGCTTCCTCTGTCCGCTGTAACATTATACTGTTGGAGTACCGCATTTAATTCGGGTAGGCTCGTGTATTTATAATTTTGAATCACTTTATCCAATACGTTGGTTATAGCCCGTTTGGTGTCGGTACGTCCGTATTCAATTTTGCTGACGTCAACCGGTTTTGTGATCAATTCTTTTTCTCTTTTATGCTTTTCTGCCGGAACCAATCCATACGTTATTTCAATTTCTTTCCGGGCTGTTTCAGATTGGTTGCGACCAATATTCTGCATGTCAATACGACTGCCGTCATTCCTGACTTTTAGCGTAATGATGTGAATATGAGGATGTCCCGCATCATGATGTTGATAGACCAGATAGGGCTGTTCGGTAAAGCCAATTTTATCCATGTAGGTGTCTGCTAATTCCATTAGTTTCTCTTTTGAAATTCCTTTTTCAGTCACATCAAAATTGAGCGAAATATGCACGCTGTTTCGTTTCACATTTTCATTTAAATCTGCCTGTCTCAACAACCGGTTTAGTTTCATGGTAAAGACCATTTTGTCGATATCGACAGGGTAATTTCCTGCGCCGATACATTCCGCAACACCTTGTATAACTTTGTTTTCATTGTAGTTTAAAATCCGATGGATAGAGTGTCCCGTTTTGATTATTGCAACCATGATTCCGCAAATTTTTGAATGTGTTTTTTTATTTCACCGACCTTATTAAAAAGAATCTTTTTTTCCAATTCATAACTGATGAGCCAGTGCTTAAAATCGGAAATTTGCTGGAGTGTATGCAACTTTTTTACAGCCTGATTAAAGTTGTTTCCAATAGCATTAAGTTCGGTCCTCAGACTGATCATTTCCGCCATAAAATCATCTAAGGACTGATTTCGGTATTTGTTTACAATAGGCTTCTGTAACAGGTTTTTCCGGGAGTAATCACTTAGTTTTCGACATGTTGATTTGTTGAATTCTTTCACTATTTTTTGATATTCATCAGGGGTTAACCGTAGATGAAGCCACTTGGTGCGATTGTTGTTTTGCTCTTCCATCATCTATCATTTTCATGTTTTTAAACTCTTTTAACCTTTCAGTTTCACTGCCCACGAGTCCCGAGTTAACAGGCAGCAAGATATCGGTTGTGATACAACCGGACATCTTGCCGATTGCAGGAACGTGGCAATCTTCCGGATACTTTTAATGTCTGTTAGACTTTTCAATAGTTTTGAAATCTTAAAAAAGCTGATTTCTCATTTATAGCCTCTTTTTAAAATCTGAGATAGTAAAAAAAGTATTTCGAAGCGTCAGAAGCGCTACTGATATAATCATTAAATTTTATAGTTTTTGCAAAGCGTATCTTCGTCTTTGTATTTAGTACTCAAGGAAAGTGCACGCTGAGTAAAATTTTGTACTGTTGTTTCCTAGTAATCACATAGCCGGTTTGGTTCATAATTTTCGATTAAAGGAGCGTGCTCTTTCAAAGCAATTATTCGATTTTAAAGTAGCAAAGTCCTGACTGTTTTCAGGAAGGTTTTTGGTACTTTCTTTAAAGGGAAAAAGTGTCATAATAATTTGCTTTTAAGTTCATTAGTATAATCAAATACGAAGTTAAGTAAGCGGTAGCAATCTCACCCATCATAGGTATATTTTGCCCATGATAATTCAGAACCGCCTTTATACCTTTGTAATAGTAAATTATTAACTAAAACGTGAAAATTATGCTTACAACAAATGATGTGGCCAAAGTGTTTGATACAATATTGAGCACGCCTGGGATGAATGAGATGGTGAAAATAGATTTGAAGATTTCACGAAAAAATGTACTGTTATTAAACCATGTAATTGAACGTGGTTTGTCTGTTAAAGATGATGACAAATCTTTGTCACTATTAGGGAATGTTTCTGAAGAGAGTTTACAGGAATTAAAAGTGTTGGCAGACGAATGCCTGCATAAAGCCGGGCTTATAGAATTGAGCGAAAAGCTCAATACATTGGGCGACGGGAAGTAAACAAAAAGCCGCCAGTCCATTATGAAGTAAGTACAGTATTAAGTGCTCCTAATGGATTGGCGTTTAGTATAAGCATTAATAAATGGGATATAATTACTTTGGATTTTGATCTAGCACCTCGCTAAAAAACCACAAGATAAATTGGCATTATTTTGTTAACTAGAATCCATTTTTATTTGGTTTGCATGGTACCCAAAAACTCCATCGAAAAATTATCTTTTGCCTGAACGTAAGCTACTTTTGGAAGTACTCTGGCTCCCAGTTTTCTCTTTTCAAATGTGGCGGTAATTCCCAAATCAATTTTTTTATAACCCAGTTCCTGTGCCCGTTTAATTCCCTGAAATAATAGTTGGCGGTATAGGCTGAATTTTTTAGGAACAGCATAATCCATACCAATTAAGGAAGGTACATACGTTCGACCTGAGTTTTTGTAGCAGAAAAGGATTCCTACCAGAGCACTTTCATTTTGTGAATCCTCAGTATTTTTTAGATACAGCAGTATAAATTCCCAATGGGGATTAGTAGCCATTTTTGTAAAGACATCGATCGAATACGTAAAGGTATTGACGGCATAATTATTATTTTTCACATGCTGGTAAAGATGGTATCCCTGAGTCATTTCATCGGCTGTCAATTGTTCTTTTATGAGGATTTCGAATGCATTTTCAAAAGGTAAAATCTCTTTCATAAAATGCTTTTTGGAACGAGTGGAAAGGGTAGTGGCAAACTTCTCAATAGTATTCCAAGAAACGTTTTCGATGATGCAGGTTTCGGGCATGTTTATTTTGATAAAGCCTTGATTGTGGAAGATGCGATTCAGTGATACATCTTCGTCAAAATCCCGTAATACAAGCATGTCGGCATTCAACGTATGATTCAGGATTTCAATCTGTTCTAAAAGGAATCCGATTGCTTTTTCAGATAAGGGATGGGCATCATTTAAGTAGAAATGATGGCCTTCGGTAAAAAGCGAACCCATCCCTAAAACTTTTGAGGTCAGGTAGAAGGGGTCTCGAATTCTTTTTTCTTCTAGCTGCTGAGAAACGGATTCGGGGGCAAGCATATCATCTTTCCACAACCCAAAGGTGAAAAAAGTGGCTAGTACCGGAACATCTGTTGCATCTCTGATGAGATAGTAGTGAAAACTCCAATTATTTTCAGAATTTTCAGAATTTTTAAAAGCCTCTTCCAGGAAGCAAAGTCCGTCCCAGTCAAACGTACTTTGTCCACCAAGAAGTGCATTCCAAGTAGCCTTATCAATATGTTGTATCGATGTCTCATATTGGAAATTAAATGCGGTCTGCGGAATTAATTTTTCCGCATTCGGCATAATTTCAGGAATGCCAAATGCCATTGCAACTTGATGCAGCGTGTTGGAAGTCTCTTCCAGTGCTTTTGGGAAATGGTATTCCAGCGCTTGAACGAGTCCCTTTATATCTTCTTTTTGATTGTTGCGAGAAACGGTAATACGGATGCCTGAATTTTTTACAGGTACTGCCGGATAAAGTCCTGGATTAACAAAATAACCTTCGTTGAAAAGACGCTGCACTAGTCGATAGGCAGTCTGGGGCAGGGCTGTGCCAAGGAAAAAAACGGGAGAGCTATTCGGGGCTATTATCGGAAGTGATGTTGCTGTAATCAATGAATTGAAATACATAATCTTATGCTCGAGCTCTTCCTGTAAAATAGTTATTTCTGGTGAAAGATGGATAGACGCAGAAGCCGACGCAGCAGCCACCGAAGCAGGCTCCAATTGGGCTGAAAAAGTGAGCGGTCCTCCAAAATTCTTAATTCGATTGCGCAACGCAGTATCAGAGGTGATGAAGACGGCTCCGCTGGCACCAAATGTCTTGCTCAGGATACCTACAATCATGATGTTTTCCGGTAGTTCTTTTAGCATGTCAAGAACGTAGCCTGTACCATTTTTTCCCTTCCAACTCATGCCATGTACATCGTCAAAATAGAGTTGCAACTGTGCGTATTTTTTGCAGAGTTCCAGTAGCTCAGGTATGGGGGCATAATCACCAAACATGGAATAAACACCATCGGCCATGTACCATATTTTTTTGCATTTGGATGACAACTCTTTGATTTTCTCCTCTAACATTTGCAGGTTGTTGTGCCGAATCATCTCGACAGGAATCCCCCTTAGTTTTAAAAGTTGGCAGGCATTCTGGACACTCCAATGTACCTGATGATCTAGCAGTACTCCATCTTCATCTCGTATTGCAGTTGGTATGACAGCAAAGTGTCCCAATGTGCTGTTCTTGGTTACAATTCCGGGCACGCCATACATGGCCTCAATTTTGGTTTCCAGTTCATGGTATAAGGGATGCGAAAGGTACGTTTTAGAAAGTGGGAATTGCGTACCGTATTTTGTAATAGCAGAAATTGCTGCATCTTTCAGCCTATTGTCGTATTCAAGTCCAAGATAGCTGGTTGTGGCAAAATGAAATAGGGCTTTTCTGTTAATTAGAAGGGTACGTCCACTAAGGATTTTGTCTTCCGCATAGAGATGAATCGTGCCTTCATTTTTAGCCGTCGCTAATATTTCATCGACAGTATCGATAAAATTGTTGTGTTTTATTTTTGCCATGAGTACTTCATTTTTAGTTACGTTTTTTAAAGCTATAGTGCTAGACTGTAGCTCGTTAAAGTTCTGAATTTAAAAAGGTAGAATAGAAGTCGCTTTGTAGATAATCCCGATTTGATAAGTAATAATCCCGAATTGCTATGTGAATAATAATAATGATTGATTACTATTACATTTTACCTTTTTTTGGTAACTAATGGTAGAAAAGGAATAGCTAATTTGGCAGGTTCTAATAAAAAAATCAGAAGCTATGGATGATTATTTTGAAAATGAATTTGCCCTATTCTGGATTAGTGGGAACCTACTTTTTTTTGAGTATAAACCGGGTGTGGTCATTAATTTAGAAGCAGCGCAGCGCATAGTGACAGATAGGATACAAATGCAAAAGGGGAAAGCGTATCCAGTTTTATGTGATATCAGAGGCATTGCAGATTCTGACAAAGCCGCCAGGGATTATTTGGCGCAACATGGCTCTGTTCTGACGAAAGCCGTAAGTATATTGGCGCAGCAAACATTATCGATTGTAATGATTTCATTTTATCTCAAAATCAGTAAGCCTCAAGTACCAACCAAGGTATTTAATGATAAGGCCAAAGCGCTAGAATTTTTGAAAACATTTGTCTAGAAGTAATAATTTAAATACTATAGGATATGGATCAGGAAATAGACCAACAGAGAATAGATGTTATCTACGAAATGCTTCTCGAAATGGCAGAAGGGAATTTTGCATACCGCATACCAAGGACAAGAAAGGATGATGAACTGGAAGCATTGACCGTATTGGTGAATTGGATGGCAGAAGAAATGAAAGGGTCTCTATTTCATGCGGGTTTTACCAACCCTCACCTTAGCTATCAGTATCTAGCTCAAAGTTCATTCATAGTAGACAATAAATTCATCATAAAAGATTTTACTGAGAATGTAACGGATCTTTTAGGATGTACCTCCAATGAACTGCTGGAATTGGATTTTATGGAGCTTTTGGTAAAAGAATCGGTTCCCTTGTTGGAAACGATACTGCCTGAAGTATTGCAAAATGAATCCTTTCAAACGAGTATTGCGCTGGAGCTCGCTTCTTTCAAAAAATTAGTTGTTCCGGTAAACTGTACTATTTCGAGGCTATACGGAAGTGCTGAGGTAGTAATTAGTTTTATTGCTGCTACTGCAGATGACAACATGAAAAATTTTACGACAGAAAAGAAAATTTTAACGGCTGAAGAACAGAAAATTCACAACTATTTAGATGTAAAATCCACACAGGCAGTGTATGATTATATATTGGCCAATATAGATTCGGGGGTGCCAACCTTAAAAGTACTCTCCCGCATTTTTGGGACCAATGAATATAAATTAAAGAATGGTTTTAAGCATGTGTTTAAGACGACCATACAGCAATTTTATAATACCGAAAGACTCAAGCGGGCACAGCTTCTTATCCAGTACACCAAAATACCATTAAAAACGATTGCCATTATGACTGGTTTTTCTACCTATCCAAATTTTTCAAGAGCTTTCAAAATTAAGTTTGGGTATTCCCCATCTGACCTTGAAAGACAAATGCCAAAGATCTAGACTCCAGCTCTTCAAGATTAGTACGAATGCCCATGAAATAAACGGAGGACTTTCATGAATCAAAAAATCCTGATTTGATATTTCAATATCTTGATTTGATAATACTTATGTCATTATTGTTCGAGAAATTTACAGAACTAATTTTAATCACCTGACGAAATGAAAGCTACTCAAAACATAAAAAGGATTAGTATTGAAACGGTTTGCGTACTCTATGTTGTATTGTTTGTTTATGCGGCAGTCAGTAAACTGTTAGACTTTGAAAATTTTCAGGTTCAATTAGGACAATCACCATTGATGAGTGCTTTTGCAGGATGGGTTTCTTACTTGGTTCCTGTATTAGAAATAATAATTTCAATTTTTTTAGCAGTACCAACATTTAGAAAAGCAGGGCTTTATTGTAGCTTTATGTTAATGGCAATGTTTTCGGCCTATATTTTTATAATGATCAATTTTAGCCCTTTTGTGCCTTGCTCTTGCGGTGGAATTCTTGAAAAAATGGGATGGAATACCCATCTGTATTTCAATTTAGCCTTTTTACTTTTAGGAGCTCTCGGTATAATGCTGCTTGAAAATGATGGTACCACTAAGCAACCCTATTTAAAATCATCTTTGCGTTTGCTATTACTTGCTGTCGGCAGTGCAGGATTTATTTTTCTGGTCTATATCAGTTCAGAGAAAATGACGCATCAACGAAATAACTTTACAAGGAGGTTTCCCCATCATCCTACAAAGTTTATAAAAGAAATGGACATGGGCTTTAATTCCTACTATATTGCAGGTACGACCAAGGACAAAGTGTATCTGGGGAATCGTACTGCTCCCTTGACCGTCACGGAAATCGATTCAGCACTAGGAAAAAAGAAAGTGCATGTCATTAACATCCCTAAAACCGACAAAAAGTACCGGAGTTTAACTTTGACAGTAGCCCCTCCTTATTTTTACATTTGGGACGGCACAGAAGCTTTTGTCTATCGGGGTTCAACAATCAATTGGAAAGCTACAATCTGGATTGATCAAAAAGCCTTCTTTACCGCCTTTGCACCAATCAGCGGCAACCGATCAGCTATCCGCGCGATAAGTAGCACCACAAAAGAAAACGTACTTGGAAGCATAACTGTAAAAGACAGTATAGCTGTGCAGCTCAACCACAATCTTTTAAATAAACAGATTGATGGGCTATTTGATACTGACGGAACACTTTTATACAACAACCAATATCATAAAATCATCTATACCTATTACTACCGCAATCAGTATGTGATTGCAGATACGCTAATGACTACAAAAACGCTGGGTAAAACAATTGATACTACTTCACGAGCCGCTATAAAAGTTAAATATGTGAAGTCTCTTCAAGGTTCCAAAATTAGTGTACCAGTCGTTACGGTAAATAAAAGAACCGCTACTTATGGGAAATATTTGTACATCCATGCTGGCCTTTTAGGAAAATACGAGCCTCGGGAGGTTTGGGACAGTACGTCGATAATAGACGTTTACGATTTTACAACGAACACTTATAGCTTCAGTTTTTATATAGATGATAAGATGAAAAATAAAATAAAAGACTTTCGTATCGAAAACAATCTAATCTATACGCTCAGTGGGAATTATCTACGGGCCTATCGATTCAAAAAAGGATTTTATTAAACAGTAAGCAGCACCATTAAAAATATACCGCGCAGTGTCAGGGGAAAGATCGAAAACCTGGAACAGAGTAGATCAATAATTTAAATTTAATATATCATGAAAACAACAATTTTAAAACCAGCTTTAATGGTGGCCGTATTCGGATTTGCCATTTTTAGTGCCTTTGCGTTCAAAACTACAAAAAGTGATGCAGAACTGGCCGTTTTTCAAGGACACATTCAGGTAACTCCCGGAAATTGTGAAAGCAAGGAAGTGGATTGCCAGGATGTAAACAATGGTAGGCCCTGTCTGTTTGGAGTAACCCAGCTCCGAAAAATCAATTCAGGAGGTACTGCCTGCCCAGAGCTATTGTGGGAAATTGACCAATAGTTCCAATTTAAAAAGTAAAGCCGCATCCATAAGATTGCGGCTTTACTCATTTCTTTAATTTCGGTTTCATTACATTTTATTATTTCAAGTACGTGTCAAACCATTTCTTTATCCGTGAGGTCAAATCAAATTGTGCTTCGAGATTATTGAGGATATGCCCTTCGTTTGGATAGGCCAGTAAGGTGTTTGTCTTTTTCAACCTCTTGAGCGCAAGATGCAGTTCAACACTTTGTCTCCAGTCGACCGTACCATCCGCTTTACCAGTCCAGCTTAGCAGCGGTGTCGAAATTTTTTCGGCATTCATAACAGGAGAATTTTTTATATAGGCTTCCCAGTTGTCAAATGGAGCTATCCCCATTCTGTACTGCTGTGATTCGAATTTCCAGAATTTATTGCCTAGTGTTATATCATTAAGACTTAGATAATCGCTGATCATATTGGTTGAGGCTGCGCCTGCAACTGCTGCTGCAAAAATGGGTGTTTTAGTTAGTATAAGCGATGTTTCATGGCCTCCATAGGAATGACCAATCAGGCCGATTTTGTTTTTATCAATTGTAGCGGCTTGAAGTGCGACATCAACTGCTTTCAGTACACAATCTGCAGCCGATGTTCCTGGATCTCCAACAGTATAGGTAATGTCCGGCAGTAACACAAAATAACCATCATTCGTATAATTTGCAGGTGCGAAGCCTGTCGTTTGCCATAGAGACGGACTGTTGTAGGTATACAAGTGCTGAGAAAGCAGTTCGTAAATGTACACGATCATCGGATACTTTTTACCTTCTTCATATCCTGTTGGATAATGCAATACGGCATTTAGATCCTTTCCCTTTTTATTTTTGTAGGATAATAGTTTTACCCTCGGTATTTCATATTTTTTGTAATGACTGTTTGACTGGTATTGCAGTACAGCTTTTTTTGTAGAACTGTCGATAAGCCATAAGCTTGGTGGTACTGTTGCCGTTTGTCGCTCTATCAAAATGCTTTGTCCGTTTGCTGATTTACAACATACTGAAACCTTAGCTTTGTCCTTGTACAACAGGATAAGGCCTTTAGCGGGAGTCCATTTATAAATACCGGTGGTCTTATCAGGTAGCGACGCTTGCAAGATTAAACCTTCCGAGAGATTAAAATATTTTGTAGCTATTTCCTCATTTAAAAACGGTCTGTCTGACTTGTGAATTTCGTTTGCCGGACGAAATTTTATACCCGTTTCTTTTCCGTTTGTTATCCGCTTCTTTTGGGTGCTGTCAGGACTGATAAGCCAAATGTCCAAACCGATGTAAAGGATCATATACTTTCCATCCTGAGTCCAGCCAGGGCTTGTGCTTTTGTATTTTTCATCCTCTTCTTCTTTTTCGACCGAAGCCTTGTCAAAAATTAATCGATGTACAGCTGTTTTATAATTATAGATGTTCCAGCCGCTGTCATCGAAATAACCAATATAGGAGTCTTTTGGTGAGGGTGCCAGGAGGCCTGCGGCAGTACACTGCGATGGCAATAAGAGTTTGGTACTACCAGTCTGCAGGTCTAATAAATAATAATCAGCCACGGGGTTTTCAAGATGCAGATTTCCTACCTGATTGGGGTTGTATGCCAATACATAATTCCGATCAGGCAACAATCTTATTTTGGGAACGGTGTCGGACACCATTTTTTTCAAACGGTTGTCCTTCAAATCCCAGATGTGAAGTTTGGGGACATAGGGAATACGCTCTGTCTCTTTTTGGGCAGGATAATGTAAAGGCGTAGCGGCTTCCCAGACCTCAACCAGCGCATCATCAATAAGTGCTGGCTTTTCGGTTGATTTTGCATAAAGGAAAATACGTTGGGCTACCAGATCAAATAAAACCGGTTTTGAAGATTGAAGTTCCACTTTCATTTGTGCCAACGCTTCCTCTTTTAGAAATTGCATCTTTCCAGTAGTCAAATGATAGCTGACGGCGGTTGTTTTACCATTCGAAGCGGTTTTAAAAAACACAAGAGTGCTGCCGGAATCATCCCAAGTAAGGCCACTGAAGCTGCTTTCAGTATCCTCTAGAATTGTTATGGCTGGGGATTTGGAATCTTGCATTAACGCTATTCCCTTATTAGTAAACAAAGCCAATGCTCCACTGGAACTGAATGCAAAATCTTTAGTATTTGGTATTTCCTGTGGTTTTTTTTCTTTTGTTTTGTACAGGAGTAGTTTTGAATCATTTGCTGTTAGGATTGCCAAGATTCCATTTGCTTTATTGAATGCGTGTTTCTTTACATTTTCAACCCTGATAGTTGTTTTGTCGTTAAGGTTGTGCACTGCAAGCGCATTATCGATTGAATACAAGAACCAATTGGAGTCGGGAGTGAATGCTGCCTGATTGCCCTTCGGGAATTTCCGCCTCTTGCCGGTGGCTACATGCTGTAAAAACAAAGTGTCTGTTCCTACTCTATAATCCATTGTAAAGGAAATCCATTTGCCGTCGGGAGCCATTTTCTCGTCTTTTAATTCGCCCCATGTATTATACTCTTCGGGCAGGATTTTTTTCTTAGGCTGCGCCTGCAGGAACAGGACTGTCAAAAGTAGAACCGTTGTGATTTTAAAATGCAATGTTTTCATATGTAGATAATATTTGTTTTTTAATGGAATATGGTATTGCCATTCTTCATTTGTGTTTGTGATTTTTGAATCATGGCGATTTCATATTAGTAACCGGTATTTTGCGGAAGCAACTTCTCATTTAGCAAAAGTTCATTTTCGGGTAATGGCAAAACGATATGGGTGGACTGCCAATTGGGTTTTGTGATGGATAGTACTTCGTCAGCTTTTCCGGTACGTTTCAAGTCGAAAAATCGGTGCCCTTGTTCGGTAAAAAGTTCTAATCGCCTTTCTTTTGCAACAGCCTTAACTACTTCCGCTTGTGTAACTGCATCGGTATCCGCAAGTCCTGCACGATTCCTGATGGTATTAACATCGTCTTTTGCACCATCCAGATTGTTTAGCATCGCACGCGATTCTGCTCTGATCAGGTATAGTTCTGCCAGACGGAACAGTATCGTATATTCTACCGATGTTCCTGTATTAGTCGTCTTTTTATACTTATTTGCATGGTACCAGATAGTGTTTTGGGAAGCGATTGTTTTTATCCATAAGGTCCTGCGCAGGTCACCGGTTTCAAAGGTATTCAGTAAGTCAGATGATAAAGTGGAACGGGAGGGAGGACCGGCGGTAAACGCAAAACTTCTGGCATCACGAGTGTTTAGCCCTGCTACACCGGGATGGAAAGCCCAGATTATTGCCGGATTTGATTTTAGAAATTCAACTGAAGGGTTTTCCTGCCAGCGGTACAGTTCATTGTTAAGTACCGCTGTGGCATATTCTTGGGCATTTTGCCAATCTTGTGTATAAAGCGAGACTCGAGCTAACATGGCGGTAACCACCGCCTTGTTGGGACGTACTGGTTCGGACGTAGGATACGCATCAGGGATAAGCGACTTCGCTTCGATTAAATCGGCAAGAATCAGGCGGTAAACTTCTGGTACCGCTGCTTTTGGTATCCCGGTATTCACTCCATAATCAGTTGTAGTGACATACGGAATTTGACCGTACATATTGACCAGATAGAAGTGTAGATAGGCTCTGATGAATAACGCCTCGCCCATAAAGCGGTTGCGGTCTTCACCAGTAATCTTTACCGATGCACGTACGCCTTCAAGAAAAGCGTTTGTAGCATAAATGTGCGAGTACGTCGAACGCCAAAGTGTATTGATGTAGGTGTTGGAAGGTAAAAGAGTGTGCTTGGCAAACTGCTCAATAGTAACATTTGTTCCGTAGAATTGGAGATCGTCAGAATAGTTAGCCAGCAAGACCGTACCTCCTGTGTTGTTGCCGGTGACAACTCCTTCCTCACGGATGCGTGAATAGATGTCGGCTAACGCGGCATTTGCACTGGATGTTTCTTCAAAAACAGCAGGGGAGGTGATCTGGGTTTGGGGTGCATCCACTTCGGTGAAAGACTCGCAGGAATGCAGCAAAAGACATATCGATAGTGCAATCACGGATTTTATAATGTGTTTCATGATGTATAGTTGTTTGTTAAAAAGTAGCTGATTTTGGGCTTAAAAGGAAAGCTGAACACCCAAGGTTATTTGGCGTAAAGGCGGAAGATAAACGCCGGATTGGTTTTCGGGGTCTGGACCTTTGTAGTTAGTGAGTGTTAGAAGATTTTGACCTTGCAGGTAGATGCGTCCCGAAATGGCTTTGGTCCCTAGAGAGGGCAGCCCATAGGAGAGCACAACACTTTTCAGGCGGATAAAGGACGCATCCGTTACTACGGCATCACTTCGGGTAAAGTTGTTGAAAGCCGTTATTGCTTCAGCGTTTTCGCCCGTCGTATACTGTTGTATAGTGGAATCTGAGCCGCTCTGAGGATAGTTGTTCAATACGCTGGTGGGCTGGTTGGAAAAGGCTCCCGTTATCGGAAATGTTGCCAAGACATCAGTTCCTTGCTGCTTAACGAACTGAAATAGGAAATCAAGCGACCAATTTTTATAGCTCATTTGATTTGATAATCCTCCGAAGTATTCGGGTGTGGTGTCGATAATTACTTTTCGGTCTTCGTTGGAGCTAATTATGCCGTCGTTATTGAAGTCCATAAAAGAATACAGTCCGGTCTCAGGGTCGATTCCCGTGAATTGGTAGGCCTTACGGATATTAAGTGACGCTCCAATTACAAAGGTATTTTTATAGGTAGAACCCTCGAGGCCGGGGAATTCAAGGAGCTTGTTTCGCAAAAGGGAGAGGTTTAGAGAAGTGGACCATTTAAAGTTTTGGGTTGTTACGTTTACTGTGCGCAGGTCAAATTCTAAACCGCTGTTCTCAACTGTTGCTCCTAGATTTGCCTGTATACTTGGAAACCCGGTAGTGCCCGGAAGCGGTACACCGATAAGCTGGTTGCCCGAGCGGTTGCGGAACGCGGCTGCAGTCAAGAAAATCCTGTCGTTTAAAAAGCCAAGGTCAATCGCTGCCTCGAGTTTTTTGTTGGTTTCCCAACCGAAGTCAGGATTGAATAAACGAGTTGGTGCCATGCCGATGGTACCGTCGTAGTTATTTGCCGTCACCGCATAGGTATCGAGGTACTGGTAATCGCCAATTTGGTCGTTGCCGGTTATTCCGTAGCTTGCACGCAGTTTTCCAAAACTGATAGCGTGGCTGTTTTGCAGGATCTTTTCTTTAGAGAATACCCAAGCCGCACCGACTGCACCAAAATTAGCAAAACGCCTGTCAGGGCCGAAACGGCTCGAGCCGTCACGGCGTGCAGTAAGGTTTATAATATACCGACCGTCCCAGTTTATATTGAGCCTGCCAAAAAGGGCATTATAACGGTATTCCGTGATGTCGTGGTTCAGAATGGTAATTGTGGTAGCCGCTACAAGGCTATTAATAACCTCGTTACTAGCGAAACCGTAGCCATCAAGGGCTAAAGATTCCTGTTGCTGACTTTGGAAGGTACTTCCCGCCAGTACATTAATAGCTGCCTTATTCCATTTGTTGGCCCACGTTATTTGGGGCTCAGCAATCCATGACTGACGCGCGCCCTTATTTAGTAGGAGTTGAGAATCGGCGCTTGTAACTTCAAAAATCGGATTGTACATGGTGCTTGGTCGCGTTCTGATTTCGGAAAGACGCGTATCGGTGTAACCAAAGCTGGATTTTAGTTCGAAGTCGTTGCCAAGCCTGTAGGATAGCAGCGTATTGGCAATAAGGTTTTGGGTGTTGGTATGGTACGTCCCTTCCAAATAGGACAAAGGATTTTCGAAAGTCCCATTTTCCCAGTTCAGGTTGGCGTATTCGTCATAGAGTGCGGGAGCATTTGGTGCCAGCGTGTAGGCTAGTCGTGTGAGGTCGGCTCCTGGGAGTGTATTTTTGTCATTGGAATAATCCGCGGAGAATTGCAAGGTAAACCGCTCATCAGTGGAACGGTGCGTGATACTGCTATGCACAGCCCCTTTGGTGTAGTGTGCATCGCCCGGAAAAACAGTGGTTTCATCACGCCAAGTCCCTGTCAAGAGGTACTGTGTCTCAGCATTACCACCGGAAAGCGAGAGCTGGACGTTGCTGATATAGGAATTGGTTCCGATAAGTTGCTTCTGCCAGTTGGTGCTGCGTGTTTGATCCCATGTCCCGTTGAGATCGTAATCGGTATCTGAATATTGGGTTAACCCGTCGTTTTGGAATGCTTCACGGCGCATCGCCAGATACTGCTGGGTATTTAATAGCTTTAAATGATTTGTGATTTTGCCGACTGTTGTGGAAGCTTGTACACTAAAACGGGACTTTCCTGCCTTTCCTTTTTTGGTTGTAATTAATACCACTCCGTTGGCTCCGCGTGAGCCGTAAATTGCTGTTGCATCGGCATCTTTTAATACTTCAAGGCTTTCGATATCGGAAGGATTGATGCTGTTTAGCGGACTGGATTGGGTTTGGAGTACTCCATTGGTGAGTTCAGCATTTCCCAAAGATTGGGAAGCATAAGGCACGCCGTTGACAATGTAGAGCGGGTCATTGCCGGTACCCCTAATGGAGTTCAAACCACGAATTTGTATCGCGAAACCACCGCCGGGAGTACCTGTGGACTGAGTGATGTTTACTCCTGACATTCGACCCTGCATAGCGGCAAGGGGATTGTTAACCGGTTGTTTCTCTATGTCCTTTGCAACGATTTTGGCAATGCTTCCCGTGCGTTCACTTTCTTTCACGGAATAGTAACCAGCATTAATTTTGACTTCCTGCAGTGCAGTAGCATCTTCTTGCATTTGAATATTTACAACGGAGCGACCATCAACAGGAATACTAAGGGTTTTAAAGCCCATATAAGTGAAGACTAAAGTATCGTCAGGCAATGCTGTTATAGCATATTGTCCGTTAAAGTCAGAGATAGAAACAGTTGTTGCTTTTCCTTTTATAGTAATGCTAACACCCGGTAATGGGTTTGTACCATCAGTGATGGTGCCACTAATTTGGATTTGTTGAGGTAAGGACTGTATTTGCCTCAGTAGCTTGTTGGCTAGAGCAGGGGTACAGGATAATAAGAACCCGATAATAATCAGGTACCAAAAAGCCGAATCCCCCTTGTAAAATGAAAAATTTTTCATAATATTGGTTTAGTTAAATGAAACGTTAGTTTTGTTAGCGATGGTCCTCTATACTAGTTTGCTGACGGGTTAGAGGGCCTTTTTTTTATGCGCTTACTTTTTGTCACCCTGATAGTTTATACAGAGCGAAGTCGAAGTACAGTCGAAGGGCTTAGTTATCATTCTATCATAGGCACTGAGTTTTTGTTATATCATAGGCGTTTTAGTTATGAGTTGATGTTGCAGCTAAATAACCTGTATCTCAACCATAAATCCACAGGCACATCGTTGCTATAAAAAGTATAATTATTCCTATTTGTATTTGTCTGTAATATTTCATGGATATTTTTTTTAGTTAAGGGGTTAAGAGTTATGAGGTGTTGTTGCGACTAAATAACCTGCACCTTTATTAACAAATTCAAATTAAATTAACTAGGTGTTTTTATTCAAAGGACCTTTCAGTGCAGGTGTTTTTTAGTTATGGGTTATGGGTTATGGGTTTTACCGCGAATTCGCGAATTATTTATTTGGTTTGGGTGATCTGTTGTCTGTTATTGGTTTAAAGTTGACATAGGTATTCCCGACCGGTTAAGAAAAGGGTGTTTTTCCTAACTGGGATTAATGAATAACGGGTTTAGGGTTAAAAAAACTCCTTTTGCTCCCCTTTCTGAAACAAACTCTAAAAATTTTAATATACCATTTGGAAAATAGAAATAAAGGCAATACTTTTAAAGTGCGAGTTTAAAAATAGTAAAAGCTTAAATCTAAGTGCCAAAAGCATTTTAGGATTGGGTTAAGGTTAGATATATTAGGAGATTATTATTTTTATAATTCTCTTTTTTTATATCAAGGTAGGACTAAACACATCAGTACTAAAATTCTGATTTTGGAAGTGTCTCTGATAAAAGTACTTCTCGTTATTTTTCCTATCCTAACACAATGTTTGTTTCAGTTTTGGGATAACAAAAGGCAGCTTGCTTTTAGCAGGTAGTTAAGGTGGTTTGGTGACGGTTGTACATAAAAAAATCGTTCTCATAATTTATAGGTTTATGGTTATGAACGATGTATTTCGTGGTATGAAGAATACTTGCAAAAAAAGCAAGGAGCGGCCTCACACTTTAGAGTCAAGGGCGACCAAACCCATCTTTATAATCTTTCGATTGAAAAGGTACTATCTAAAGCTTACGTGAGAACCGCTCGCATGCCGTTTGCAAAAGTAGGGAACTTTATGACATGGAGCGACTTCACGATACTCTCGATAGTAAAATTGGTCGTTTTGACTCGAGAAAACATCGTTTTAATTATGCCAAAAAGGCTAATTATCAATTCGCTAATACAAATATAATAAATTATTTCAATCATGCAAATTAGTTTTAAAATAAATACCAAATAACATTAAAAATAAGTAATTAAAATGACTCATAAATTTGAAAAAAAGGAAAATAACGCGTCAATATATAGAATAAAACTTGGGATGAAACTTAAGGAAAATAGACTTATGAAAGGTTTTTCAATTTCAGACATAGTTGAAATGACGAGCATATCTAAAAGTAGTATTATAAAAATTGAAAAAGGAGAAGCAAAAGATATTGACAATTATGTTGAGTACGCAAAAGCTGTTGAGTACCCGTTTGAGACTCTAATTGATTTTAAAATTAAATTAGAGCCTTTGAACGAATTATCTGCCTTGCGGAAACAAGCTACCAAATTGACAGCGAAAATTCGTAAGAACATTGTAAATACTTCTTTTTTAGGTGCTGGAAAAACAACAGCTGAAATAAGGGGTGAACTAATCAGAATAAATGAAATTACTAACACAGTTAAATCAACTGAGATTGCTGGAGTTATGAGGAATCTAGTCGAAGACAGTATTTTAAGGAAAGAGAAAAGAGGAAGCAAGAATCTTTACCTGAAGGGTTAATATGTAGCTTTTATTATTTTGCATTATACTGATCGCGAGAAGTACTATTAGAGAATGTAGAAAGTTATTCTTCACTTTAATTGTGAATAAATTGTTCAGTATATCACTAATAGTGGGTATTGTATTAATAATTATACAAGCTTTTATTGATAACACATAAAACAGAAAAAGATGCCTAGGTATCTTTTTCTGTTTTATAGTGATACGGAATACTTGTCAATTCGGGATTAAAGCTTGTCAAAAACGGAGGAATTGATTTCATGCTAAAGAAGGATTTTTTATAGGTTCTATATTTGAGGTATGGAATGGTATGAGATAATAGGGCTAGTTGTGTTATGGTTTGTGGGGCTTTACCTAAAAGGGAAGTTTTATGAGTATTTGAGGAATAGACATTATAATGATAGCTGGAAGAGTAGGAGGAAGGAGTGAGAAGATGCTGATGAGGTTTCTTTTATTTTTTGATACTAGTGTGCTTACTTCCTAGCATTAGTCTTTGACAGCGTTAGGGATATTGTAAATAATAATCCTTTTGATTATTTGTGCGAATTTATTTCTATTTTAGCAAAAGCAAAAGGGATGATGTTTGTCAGACCTATCTCTCTGAATTAGGGGTGATAGGTCTGATTTTATCATACCTATATACAAGTTAGCTGTAATGTTGCCCAAAAATTGCACCAAAAGATTTAAATAAATATATGAAGAAACTTTACATAACATCTAAATTCAAAAAGCGTAATAAAAAAAAGTCTTTGGATGCCTTTAGAAAATATAAAAAGAGAAAAGGAAAAAAATATACACTTGTTCAGAAAAAAACAGAAAACAAGGAAAGAAACAAAGGTAAATTTTACAATACAGAAGTTCGAAAACCCAAAATAATACCTTTAAGTGCTCCAAGCGATTTTAGCTTAATAAATAATACTGAAAAAACAATAAACTACTTTAATTTAGTACACAATGCAATAAAAGCAAACAATGGTGTTTTATTTGATATATCAAAAATAACAACTTTAACAACGGATGCTATAGCTGTTCAAATTGCAAAAATTAAAGATGAACGATTTCATTTAAACAGACGAATTTTAGGAAACGAACCTGATGACGTAGATTTAAAAAAACTATTTACGCAAAGTGGATTTTATGAATATGTTAATACTACAAATAAACATGAAAAAAATGATAAAAAATTATTAATACATGAAATCACAAACAATCGAGTTGAACCAGATATAGCAAAAGAAGCTTGTCTCATTGGCTTGAAACATACTTTTAAAAACGAAGAAATTTTCGAACCATTATATGATATTTTAATTGAAATTATGCAAAATACAAATAATCATGCTGGCAATATTAGAGGAAAATACGACTGGTGGCTTCATGTTTATAATCATCCCGATTCATTGAAAACTAGCTATAGCTTTTTAGACCTTGGAGTAGGGATTTTTGAAAGCTTACCTGTTAAATCATTTAAAAGAGATATATTAGAATTAGTAGGTCTTACTTCCAATTTAGATTTAGTACCTAAATTGTTTGCTGGAGAAATTAAATCTAGGACAGCAAGACCTGAAAGAGGAAAAGGTATTCCTCAAGTATTCGAGTGTAGTCAGGATTCTGTATTTGAAAAATTTATATTAATTTCGAACGATATTTATGCAGATTTGAAAAGTAAGGAAAATAAAATAATTAAAACCCCATTTGAAGGGACGTTGTTCTATTGGGAAATAAATAATAATCAAAATGAAAATTAAAGATACATTAGTAATTGCCTTAGAATTTAAAGATAATCCTGGAGCAAGAGATAGAGAAGATGGACCTAATTCTGGACAGGAATTTTTGGAAGATGTTTTTTTAACAAGATTTAATAAAGCTATTGAAGAAGACTACTTAATGTTAGTCGATTTAGACGGAGTTTGGGGTTATCCATCTTCGTTTGTTAGTGGTTCCTTTGGTAAATTATCTATGGAACGTGGTTCAGAAATATTATTAAAACATTTAAGATTCAAATCAGATAAAAATCCAGTAAGAATAGATAAAATATTAAATGAAATAAAAAATCCAACTCCAAAAAAATGAAATATTTAAAAATATTACTGTTTATATTATTGTTTATTGGGGCAGTTGCGATTGGATATTTTATAAAAAGCTACCCAATCATCGAATTTGATAGAAAATTAAAAATATATGAAGTATTCAATCTAATTTTAACCGCAACAATTGGTCTATCAATTCCATTTTTTATAAAACGTTGGATTGAAGATAGTAGACATGTCAAGAATAATTTAATAAATGAATTAAAAGATACTCTTTCTGAAATTATTATTGTTAAATCAAAAATTAAACATTGCTTTAATGAAAATGCTATTTCTCAAAGGGATAAACAACAAATAATAGTTCAATTTGAAGAAACAGATTTAAAATTAAATTGCTTAGATGAGCAGTTTAAAGAATCTTATAATAATGAAACAAAAAAAATAAGAGAAGAAATTAAAACCGAATATTTTAATTATTGGAGATTTGCAACAGGTGCAGAAATTATGTCTGAAAATTTTAATACAGTATCTGAAAATTATTATAGAAGTCACAATGAAGTTTTTAATAAACTGGAAACAAAAATTAAGCAAGCAATAAATAAAGTTCATAGAATATAGAGTTAAAAAACACTACAGCTAACAGCTAGAGTTTCGTTGCGTGCGCAGCACGAACAATGAAACTCCTGTTGAACGGAACTGGAGGTAGTTTAAAAGAAAAATAATTGTAGTTTAGATCTAATATATTTGCTTTCTGATTAACTAAATAAAGTTCGTTTGAAGGGTCTTAGACGAAGTGACGTTACCTATAATTTTTTAGCTGCGGGAGAAATCAACAAAGAATTAAAAAAAAACTTTTATAACATACAAAACGCAAATTAAAAACTACTAAAATAGGCAAATGGAAAGTACTGAAAACAATCTTACGGAAGTCAAATTTCAATATTTTTCTTTAAAATTCACACCTTTAAATTCTTATAGTACTGAAATCGATAGTAACGACATTATGAAAAATGTGATTACTTATATTTCAAATAAACTTATTAATGACAAACAAGGACATTTAATTGACCGACATGAAGATCGACCAAATAGTCGTAGAGAACTTTTTATGAATCGAGCTGTATTTCTGCCAAAAGAACGTAGAATTAGATGTTCCATTGCTTTGTTAAGAACCGGTAGAGAGCCATTAATTAAACCGAAAGAACAATTTAAATTAGTCGCAATTGATTCTCTTGGAAGTATTGCTGAAGAAACACATTTTTTTATAGATTATAATAAAGGTTTTTCAGTTGTGTGCTGTGAATATCAACACTATGGGCCTCGCTTATCTGATATTGAATATTACTTTAGAAATGTTGCGCATAAAGTTCTCAAACAAAGTAAAGCTACAGAAGTCAACATGTATATGGATATTTCGATAGATAAAGCATTAAATAATTTAAAAAATGTTTTAAATATGGATATTAAAGTTCAACCCAAAAACCTACCACAACTAGATACTGATATTCAAGGAAAGTATTTTAGTGGAATGAATAATATAGCGAATATATTAAAACCAAAATTTATAAAAATTGAAACATCATTTCAAACCCCTGTAAAAGGCATTGCAAGTCGAGAATTGAATAAAGAAGCAAACAAAATGGTTACTGAAATGCTCCAAAGATTCAAGGGACGTTCATTTAATATAGATGCATTTGATGCATTTGTCGTTAGATATGAAGATAAAGAAGGAAACGAAGAAATCTTTAATTTGTTAAATAGTAAGCGTGAACTTATACTCAATGTAGATTTAAAACAGATTACTAAATCTAAAGATTGGTATTCATTAGTTGAGGAAGATTTTAGTACATTCATATCAACCTTATGATTGTAGATATATATTTTAAACGACCGTTTTTATGGGATTATTTGACAGCAATACTATTGTCAATATTTGGTTTTGTATTATTCTATAAAAAGATAATTACCAAACCTACAGCTGAAGAATGTATTTCAGTCACCACTGATATCACTAATATTAGTTTAACAATGTCTGGCTTTATTTTAACTCTTTTGACCGTCTTGATAACATTTAAGAGTGGTTCAAAAATTGCCAAAGTTGAAATTGATAGTGAGGAAAGTTTATTTGAACTTTTTTTTGCAACAGGTTTTTATCATGAAACAGTAAGACATTTAAAAAATTGCATAAAATCATTAATTATCGTCGCAATTATTGGTTTTATATTGAAATTATTTTCTCCAGAATCATTAAAAATAGATATTTTCTATTTTAATATTGGCGGGCTTACAATTGTTATAATGACAATTTTTAGATGTCTCCTTATTCTAGGTAAAGTGATGGATTTACAAAAAGAAAGTGATGCGAAAAATAATGAATAAAACTACAGGTAACAGCTAAGCTTCGTTGCGCGCGTAGTACGAACAATGAAATCCTGTTGAACGGAACAGGAGGGAGTTTTAAAAGGTACTGTTTTTAAGCTTTGTGGTTTGAAGACAGGAGTAATACTATGTATGAAAAGATGCTGATGAGGTGTCTTTTTTTTTACTGATAATGTGGGAAACCGTAAAGAATTAAAATTATTATGGAATACTTTTAATTCCTACACTTTTAGTAATATCACTAAATGTGGGTATTGTAACAATAGTTAAAAAAACCTTTATTTACGAACTAGTATATATAAGCTTACGTTGTGGTAAAACTTTAAAAAAGGGTTACTTGTTGAGGTTATATACTAGTTATAGGCAAGCTTACAGCAGAAATCGAGAATTCAATAACAAACAAAATCAATATCAATGATTAGAAAAATAGGCTTATTCTTATTATCACTTTGGCTTCTTTTTATTCTAATAATTTTAATTACAGCCAAAATACCACTTGACGTTTCATTAAATGCAGTTTTTGTCGGATGGCGTTTTCTTGTAGTAAATAATATAATCCCAATTTTTTGCCTAATTGCGCTGATAATCGGCTACATTTCGTATCGAGACTTTATACATCAAATCAAAGGAACTCCAGAACTTTCATTTAAAGTAAAAGAAATTGAAAAGATTGATTATGAACATTTAACCTTTTTAACGACATACATAATTCCGTTGGTATGCTTTCAATTCGATAATCTAAGATATATATTCGCCTTTTTAATTATTCTTTTTGTTATTGGTTCTATATATATAAGAACAGATTTGTTTTATGCGAACCCAACGCTAGCTATATTAAATTTCCGTATTTATAAAGTTTCTGGAGAATTTCGAAATGGAGAAACTAGGCAAAATAAAATTTTAATTAGTAAAGACTTAATTGAAAAAGAAGATAGAGTAAAATATTATAAACTTGACGAAAGAATATATTACGCAACTAAAGTAAACTCAAATGACTAAAATTGAATTAGACAATGCCCTAGCTTTTATTAACAATCCTCAAGGCGAATTGCAGATAATTATTTATGCTAATGTTGAGGATGAAGATGAACCAAAAAAATTGGATATTAAAGCTGATGATTTACCTGAAATCAAACAAATATTTATTGATGGAATTAATAATTTTATAATAGGCAAAAACGACTACACTATTTTACAACTTTCAGCAGCAGATGAAAGAGGAAAATGTTTTTATCAATATGATTTGGAAATACCTGAAGAATTAGAACTTTTGGAAAGTGTTATTGGAAATGATAATTTGCAAACTTTTAATTTTCAAGTAAGCCAACTTTCATCAATCAAGTCTTTAGTCATTTTACTCGCAGATGACAATAACGAATTGACCTTGTATAAAAAGTTATCTCCTGTTGAAGTAATTGGAAGAGGTGGACATATATTTAAAAAATCAAATCAAAGACTTGAAAAGTTTGAAGATCAGCTTTTAAGAATTACTGCGAAGTTTCAAGTAATGAGAATTGCTGGAGAGATCATAATTATAGATTTAGCATCAATTGAAAGAAGTTTTGGATTTCACGATGTGATAACACGAGAAGCTTTATTAAGTATTGAGGCAATTAATGATATGCAAATTGTTGCAAACATTGATAGCTTAAATGAATTAGTTAACAATGTTAGTTTTGCTAGAAAGCTTACCAAAGTTGCAAAATTCTCTCCTGTAATAAAGCTTAACATTCCAGTAGCAGACATAATAAATTTCGCGAAAAATCATCCTCTCACTAAAAAGAAAATGAGATATAATCTAGAAGGTACTCAATTTAATTTAGATACTCGTGTTTCAAAAGATTTACTAATTAAAATATTAAATGATGACTTGCTAACTTCGGAACTTACAAAACTGTATTATGATAGTTTAGCAAAAGATGGTATTGAAGTAGAGGAAGAGAATGAAGTTGAAAATAATTAAAAAGCATACCGCTAACAGTTAAGGCTCGTTGGGCTTGAAAAGCCAATAATGAAACTTGTATTGAAGGAAACCTGAGGCAGTTTAAAAAGTACTGGTTTTAAGCTGCGGATTTTTAAGACTGAAATAATACTATGAAGGAAAAGATGCTGATGAGGTGTCTTTTTTTATTTGAGTAATTACTTTATAATTAATATATTAGTTCGATATAAACATATATATATATATATCAATATTTAATTATGATAATATATTTACTGACAATTATAAACCAAACCTTTACTCTAATTTTATGTACATATCAAAACTTGTAATTAAAAATTACAGAACCTTTAAAGATTTTGCAATCAGTCTTAAACCGCTGACACTTATAATTGGTGAGAATAATATAGGAAAGTCAAATCTTTTGGATTCTATTGGACTAATATTTGGGCAGGACGTGTCATTTTTTAAAAGGAGGATTTTAGAAGTAGCTGATTTTAATTACGATGTCTTATTGAATTTTAAAAAGCAAATACTTGATTTCAGTATTCCAATAGACCAAATTGAATTTCCAGAGATATTGATTGAGGCCACCTTAACTGATTGGGATGATGATCAAGAATCTGTAATATCTGATTGGTACAGTAATGCAGGTTTTACGGAAGCGACTTTGACTTATATTTTTGCTCCGGCTTCTAAGTTTAATAAACTGGAGGAACTTCAGCAACAAAGGGATTTTATTGAAAATTATAAAAATGAAATCACGACAGAAGCTTTTAATAAACTGCTTGATAGTGCAAAGTTAGATTTAATCAATTTTCCTATTTCTAAGTATCATTACAATATCTATGGTGGAGCGAGTAATAATACCCTTGCTAATGGCTATCATCTGAATCAATTAAAATTTGAACTGCTAGATGCTTTAAGAGATGCCTGTACAGAACTGGTTGCTAGTCATAATAATAAATTGCTTTTCAGAATCCTGAATTCAAAAGAAGAAAATGAATACCAGGATCTAAAGGGACAACTCGTAGGTTTACAACAAGCAATTAACGATAACAAATCTTTGCAGGAAATAAAAAAAGGGATTTCGTTTCAGCTAGACAAAATTTCGTTAGCAACAGATGAAACGTCTAATATTGTTGATTTAATATTTACACTTCCCGATGTATCTGATTTATTAAAAAAAATCAGCTTAATCTACGGTGATAATCCTATAAAAATTGAGAGAAATGGAACAGGCAGGAATAACCTTCTGTTTATATCTCTGGTTTTATCTTACATAGAGGATGTAACGAGGGCGCAAAGCTCGTATTTTAGAGTAGTAGGTTTAGAAGAGCCTGAATCACATTTGCATCCAAACCTTCAAGACCATTTGGCTCACAATATAGAATCATTAATAAAAGTTACTGGTCAAAAAGATTATCGTAAAGACATTCAATTGCTTATTACATCTCATTCGACGCATATCACGACCAAAATTGATTTTGAAAATACAGTTGTTCTATACAAAAAAGATAAAGAAATTATATCACATTATATTCTTGATGGTTTTAGTGATACTGCATTAGGAAAAAAACAAATCAAGTATTTGAATAAATATTTAGATGCCGTTAATGCGAATCTTTTTTATTCGCGTAAAATAATATTAGTTGAGGGTATATCAGAAAAACTTTTGATTCCCATATTTTTTGAAAGAATAGCAAAACACTCTACAGAAAAATCCAGTTGCTGCGTGATTAATGTTAATGGTCTAGCATTTAGCTATTTTTTGGAAATTATAAAAAATGGATTCTTTCAGAAATGCTTAGTTTTAACAGATCGTGATTCAGACACTAAGACAAAAGATCGTGCTGATAACTTAGCTGCTAAATATGCGGGTGTATCTGAGATAAATGTTGGCATCACAACTCATTCTACTTTTGAAAAGGATTTGATTGTAGCAAATAGCAGTGGTAAGGGGCGTGATATATTATTAAAAGTGATACAGGATGTAAGGCCTAATTCAGGAAAAGCATATTTTACTAAATTGGGCAAAGGATCTATTTTAGTCGATGATTATTTTGGACTTATTGAAGAATACAAATCAGAATTTGCATATAGCCTGATGCTTAATCTAACTGATATTAATGATGGATTTGTAATACCGTTATATATTTCTGATGGAATAAATTTCTTATCTTGATGGCAAAGCAAAAAGTTTCTGGAAAATTGATTATTGCGGGACCAGGTGCGGGAAAGACATATAATATGGTTGAATCAATCCTTCAAGCACTTCCAGAACTATCCCCATGTAGGTATCTGGTCGTTATCACATATACAAATTCCGCAACTAATAATATTTACAAACGGCTCTCTAAAAGAATCAGCACCATACCAGAAAATTTGTTTATTGGAACAATGCACTCTTTCTTGAATCGATTTATTGTAATTCCTTTTGCTTCTTTTGGTAGTGATATGGTAGGCAAAGAAAAGTTATTTATTCAATGTGGAATAGATGATGTTTTTCTAAAGGTTGAAAAAATGAAAGATAAAGATAAGAGAAGTAAATCTCCAAAAGATTCAGCTATTGTCAAATCTAATATTTTAAAAAAACTGAATAAAAAAGGTTACATAACATACGATCAAACGTTATCAATATCCAAAAATTGCATGTCCAATAATTCTATTAGTCGTATAATCAGTAATCGATTGCAGTTCTTATTCGTGGATGAATTTCAAGATACTGGAAATGATGTTTTCAGTATAATTGATAGTATTAGAAGGCAAAATAAAACTAAAATTTATTGTGTTGGTGATCCAGAGCAATATATTCAGAGTTTTGACTCATCTATCAGAACCTTTAAAAATATTCCGATTTTAAAAGCATCAGAAAGTAATAATTACAATATTGAGAT
Source organism: Flavobacterium sp. GT3P67 (assembly GCF_004349155.1). Lineage (NCBI taxonomy): Bacteria > Pseudomonadati > Bacteroidota > Flavobacteriia > Flavobacteriales > Flavobacteriaceae > Flavobacterium > Flavobacterium sp. GT3P67. The sequence goes on along the minus strand of NZ_SMLF01000006.1, from coordinate 188,548 downwards.
TAATGGCAGAAACTTTAGATCGACAAGTAAGATAGTTGATTTCCTAAATAATTTTAATGGTAGATATTTTAAATCTCAAAAATTTACGCAAAAGGCTTCACCAAAACAGACAGATCCTTCAGCAAAGATAGAAATTGGAGAGGATATATTATTTATCACAAAATGGGAAACTGTAACGCCAATTATTGAGGAATTTTATATTAAGTGCGAGAGTATATCAATTTCAATTTCAAATAGATGCATCCTTGCTAAAAAAAATGATGTTATAAAGAGGGTTATTGCAGCAGTAAATGGCCGATACATGAATCCTAAAAAGAATTCAAGTGTACTGCCAATGAGCACAATACAAGATACATTACTCTCCACTTTGCAAATGAACCAAATTGAATTTTGTAATTATTATCAAACAAATATTTTTACACTTAGGAAACATGCTGTTTCGATTTTTAAAGCTATGCGTGATGGAATAATAACTAATGAAAATACATATGGTAAATTTGTAACTGATGTTCTCAAATTGCAAATTAAAGAAGGATTACCTGTAAAAATTGAAAATTTAAGATTTGATTTTCATAATGAAGAAGTTGGTAATGTTATCACTGTTGCAAATATACATACGATCAAAGGCTTGGAATCGGAAGCTGTGTTAGCAATTGCGAAAACTGAAGAGGAACTTTTATTATGGATAGAAACTGACCATTCAATAAGAGAAAGCAAGCGGGATACAGATGAAAAAACTGATTATCCGCGCTTGGGTTACGTTGCATTTAGCCGGGCTGAACGGTTATTATGTATAGCTTGTCTGGAAAAGATTACTGATAAAACATTATTGAAGCTGAAAGATTTGGGTGTAATTATTGGAATTTAAAAAACAAAAAAACGAGTTTAATAAAACGGATAAAAGTAGACGTCTAAAAAATTGCGATTCTCAAAACAAATAAAATGTATTATATTGTGACAATATATAGTAACAATATTTTAATTATTTAGTTTTTAAAATATTTCAAAACGCTGACTGTCATTGTTTTAAAACAAATATTTTACAATGAATTTAAAAAAAGCGATGCTTATAAAAATTTAAAAATAAAATTTATAAGGGCAGTGTGACAAAATGAAAACAAAACAACTCTCAATACAGGATAAATATAATTCTTTTCTCAACGAAGTGTTGAAGGAAAGACTTTTCGAATCTGGAATAAATTTAAATCAGCTGCTAGTAGATACTTTTATTGTGTCCGCCGATAATGCTCGACAAATTGTTAAGAGAGCTGTGTCACATAAGGTCATTAAATCGTCATCTCCTTATACATTTGGTAAGAAGCAATACATTTATATTTACAGTGAATATGAATTGGATAAATCAAGTATAAAAATTATAACGGAAAAATCCCGTCCTCCGATATTCAGATTACTTGAATTAATGGATCTAAACGATGGGATTATATCTTATTATGAAGGGTTGAAAATTACCGCTTCTCCGTTGGAAAATAGCTCGACTAAAGTCTCTTCATTAGAGGATATTTTGAATTTGCTTATGAAGTTAGATGTTGTTTACCAAAAAAGGGATCATAACAATGTTGTTTATATACTATACAAGCAGAATAAGGAAACATTGCCAGAAAGGATTGAAGAATTATTAATGGGTGGTCATTATGCAAAAATGGTGATGGATTGTAGCGTTCTACCGGATATCTTGCGATGGTTGGGTAAATCTAATCTGATTGGAAATTCAAATGCAATTTATCGCAATAAAAAAACACCGGCAATAGGTGCTAAACACAATAATTTAGTTTGGGATGCTTTTACTTATACACGTGCAACTGGAATTAACCCAATACTAGGTTCAAAAGCTGATACTATTGAAAAACAAACTTTAGTAGTTTTGGATGTAGTTCTTTCTAGTGAATATTCTCAAATTAATTTAGATGCATTTTACAATAGGATTCAGATTAACAGGAATTCAGTGGAGGGTGATGAAAGAAAAATTCTGCCTATTATTATATATCAATCCTGCCCAGAGCTTACCATTAATAAAATAAGCAAACTTGGTATAATTGCTTTCGATATAAGTGCGATTTTTGGAACAAGAATTTATGATATACTAAATAAGACACAAGAATTGTCTGTATTTTTTAAAGAAACAGAGAAGATTGATCGAACAATCGAGAGTATTTTAAAAACTATAAGTAGTGCAGGACAAGATGATGCACTTAAAGAATTAAGAGGTACATTGTTTGAATTTTTGATGTATCCATTGTTATCTAGCCTTTACCCTGTAGCTGCTATTGAAAGAGGAAAGACTTTGACAAGACTTAATGAAAGGGGTGAGAAAGAAGGTTATGAATATGATTACATAATTCATTCGAGTAATCCTCCTGAAATTGTATTTGTAGAACTTAAGGGATATCATTCTGGTGCAACTATACCGTTGGGAGACCATAAGACAAAGGCAAGCTTAAAATGGTTTTTTTCAAAGACGCTTCCTTTTGCTATAAAAGAGTATAAAGCTGATATTGATAAAGGAAAAGTGGCAAAAGGTGTTTATATTACATCGGCAGGATTTTGGGAAGATGGGAAAGAATTTTTAGCAAATATGGATAAGGGGAAGCTAAAATCAGTTGTTTTAAATACGGGCTATGATAGGGATGCATTGTTAGAACTGCTTAAGCAACGTGGATTTAAGAATGAGATTAGAATAATAGAGAGATTTTATACTAAAGAAGTGCAGTAGCATGCGATTGCTATCAGGTGATAATAAAAATATGATTACGTTATTTCCGACAAATTTTTGATAATAACATAATCGATGATGTTTTCATCAAAGTGCTGTAACATACAATCTTTAATAACTCTATCTCTAATTTTCCATCGTATTCTCCATTTGTAATTTACATACTGAATTATTGGGGCTATAAGAATTCTTGTGCCCTCCCTGAATTTCAATTCCCATGACCATGTTGGCTTATCATCTACCGTACTATATGGCTCATTATTCCAAATTTCAATAGTTTCACCTTCGTTTATTTTATTTGTTGTTTCAAGAATAGGTGTAATTATTCTGTATAATATTATGTTTTTATTTTTTTTATTTTCAGTTGATTCCGGAATATTGGCAAATCCAAGTTTCTTCCATATAGTTTCAGACGAAGCAGGGGCACACATTAGATCCAAAGCATAGTAATTATGTTTTAATAAAAAATCAATAATTTGATTCAAAAAAAATTTTGCAACCCCTTTGTTTCTGTATTCAGGATGAATTTCGGCTACGCTAATTGTGGCAGTTGAATCATTTTTTTCTAGTGCAAAAAATCCAATTGTTTTATTTTCAATAGAAGCAGTAACCAATCGATTTTTACTAAATGCAGAATTTATAGCCAGCCAATTGCCCTGTGATTCTTTGGGTAATTTTTTTTCATTCTCCATCCAATTTATGATCTCATCAAGATTTTGTTTATCAGGGCAGAAAGAAACTAAAATATCTGTTTTTATCTTCATTTTTTATGTTCTAAAAGCTGTCTGCTTTTTCTAGTAAAGTAATTACTTGTTGTTGGCTTTCAGTTAATGTGTATGATTTTGAATAATGCTTAAGAGTTTCAATAACTTCAGCAGGTTTCCCTATTTGGGTAAATTGGTTCTTATATAATTCAACAATTTCAAAGTTTGATAATGTTGAGTTTCCAGATAATGAAATATACAATCCCTTATTCGAATTCATTTTGATTCCGACTTTATATATGTTTCCACTACTAACAGAATAATAAACTGAATTTACTTTGCTTAGTTTTTCTATCTTTTCCTGTGTTGATTTGAATAAGCGGTGTTTTCGCTCAGTTCTTTTTTTAAACTTATTTAATATTTGAAAACCGACATCAATCCTTTTAAATTCGTCTTTAAATTTATCATTCAATAGTAAGATGTCATAATCAGACAATCCTATTAAATTTTCATTTGGATAAATTAAAAGTTCTTTAATACAACCATTGATAAGTGCTTTTTGTCTTGTTTTTAAATTTGAAATAGGAAAATTAATTTCAGCCAAAATTGCATTTAACTCATTAATATGTTTTGCACTATCATCGCTAATTTTTTTTCTTAAACTGATGGATTCTTGGATTGTCAATTTTTCTTCATGAGTAAATTCCATAATATTTTTTTTGTTTTTAAATTATACTTAGAGTGTATCCGTGTCAATTGAATTCAACAAATTATACCTGTCTTCATTACTTTCAAATTCAAATGTCTTAAAGTGATAGTTTCTTCTTTCCACTTGATTGGTATAGAGCATTCTTTGGATTTCAGAAGTATCCAACTCAAGACTCATAGCTCTAATGTCTAAATCATAACATTCTGAATATGATTTGTGTTTACGAGAGGGAAAAGATTCTTTATATTTGATGTTATATTTTGGCTGAAAATATTTGATTAAGGCTGCTTCGGTAAAATTTATAATTTGTTTTGGAGTAAACTTATATCCGTTATTATTGAAAAAATGCTCTGATTTATCGTCTTCCTTTTTTTTATTTTCTTCTTTAACTTTAACTAGGTTAGTGCCAAAGGATGCTAATAGACTTTTCCGGGAAAAGTTTGCTAACATTATCCAAACATCGGAATCTGGATGCTGAGTTGATGCTTGAGAATATATTTTTAGTAACGTCTCATGAGACATAAGCCTATCAATGGCAGTTCTTTTTCCGTCTTTTCCGTACGCCTGCCCAACGTATAAAACTTCAAAATCCAATAGTGGTATTTCTAATTTTTCTTCAGTATATAATTCGTCTAATAATACAGCAGGTCGAGCTGTTATGTGGTGTTCATTTTTATCATAAATATGAAAAATATTATGGGGATAATTGGATTTAAAAAAAAGTTCTGATTTTGCATTTTCAAAATCCATACTGATCTTTAATGGCTTAAATTCGTTCTTGTTCTGGATCAGACAATCAAAAGAAATATTTGGTTTGTTGATAATAACTGATTCTGGGGCGACAGTGACTTTGGATCTTTTGAGAATAAAATAGATATTACAGGGATTTTTTTCCGTAAAGGTTTTCTGTTCGATTGCATATTGTTCCAAATCAGCTCCTAATATGATTTGAAATTGATTCAAATACATTATTAAAAAACTTTCAGTACCATACTTAAATATGTTTTTATTAAATATTTTTTCTGTCATTACGGTACATTATTTTTAAATATTTAAAACTACTGCTAAATATAAATAACATTTCAAGGAGAACCTAATGATGAGCTAGGATTATATCAAAAATAGTAGGCGACTTTTTTATTGATGAGGATGTTCTATTCAGTTTTTCAAGAATAGGAGAGAGGATACAGTTAGAATGTTAATCTAGATTTCAGTCTAACTATTTTTCTCCCATCTGTTCCAACACCTTTTGGTACTTAAGGAAGTTGAAGTTTTTTTACTACTCATTTTTATAATGATTATTTCAGATAAATAAGCCGATTTTGTCTGCAAAAAAAAAATCATTTAGGATAATCTTCAAAGTCCTCTTTATGATTAGGAACTAATTTATGCATTTCGTGAATTAGTTCCATTCGAGACATTACTATCCTGTTTAAAATCCATATCCTCACTCACTTTTTTATCAAGGACGGGACACTCATCTACAAATGGAAGAATTACAATAAAAAATTTAACTATGAAAAAGCAGTTGTATAGTAAGTTCAGGATTAAAAATTATATTTGTATAGCTATAATAGGATTTATTTAATAATCTGTATAGTTATTTTAGGACGAGGCATAGGTATGATTTTATCAGACCTATATACAAGTTAGGTAACATTTTATTGAACTCAATGCTAAAATTTACACCACTTTCAGACAATTTAGAGCAAAAACTTTTTTGCACACAAAGCTGTATAGTTGAATATTCCGTAATAAATGAAGACCTTCATCAACTTTATAACTTTTGCTTAAATTTTCAAAGCTCAACACTTGATAAAATAAATAGTCTAAAAGAAGAAAAAACGAATTTAGAATCTGATTTATTTAAAATTCAATGTGAGTATGATGGATTAGAATTTAGAAGTATTGATTTTATCCATGGTCTTGAGGAATTCGAAATCCCAACTTGGGATAATAGCTATAATTTTATCGTTCCGCTGAATCAGTTATTACTCATATCTATATTTTTGGAAAAATCTTTAAAATCTTTGTGTTCAGAATATTCACCCGAAAACAATTCTGATTTTTATGGAGGTTATAAAATAGTTTTGCAATCGAAAAGGAAAAGTAAAATCGAAACTTACATCAACTATCTAAAAACAGTTTGTAATCTTGAAATTAAATTATCGCAAGAGATTTTGCTTTTTTTAGATCAAACAAGAAATGTCAGAAATGCTTTTGTTCATGGAGATTGGGATGAAATAGGACAAATGTTTATTGATTTTAATTCTAACGAATCATTTATTATCGTTTCAAAGCTACTCGAGGAAATTGAAAAGGCGTACATGAAAAACGTCTCCTAACAGCGGTTTTGCGCAATTGCTGTTTTTCTGGTTGCTGGAACATACTTTTTTAATAGCTTCGTTTCGTCTGACCGACAGAACTCAGTTCCAATGTCCGCAGCTGTCGCAAAGCCACGGGACGTCAAACTGCCTTATAACAGCGTTTTTTTTGTTTATGTGACCGTTGACTATGATAAGATCAAATTATGTTAAATAGTTTATCAAAATAAGTGTTAACATTTAATTTCTTACTTTTTAATTTTTATTCTTATATTTGAAAGTAAGTAATTCTTCCAGTTATCAATTAATAGAGGGTTTCACATGAATAGTAAAGTTAAGGTAGCAGTGCTCTTCAGTTTTGTTTTAAACATAAGCTGCAACAGCATTGATAGATTATACATTAATTATGGAACTGTTAAAAAGCAATTTGAGAGTGCCAATTCGGATGTGGCAATGATCTTTTTTGATCGGAAAGGTAATATGTATCCTGATTATCCTATTGATGATTCTTTTTTAAGGGCTTCAGATTCCCGACTGGAGCAATATTATGAAAATGATTCGGTTACTTATAATGCTATTTGCAAGCAATATAATCTTAAACCGGACATCCATAATCTCAGCGTAACCAATAGTCCTCTACAAGAAGCTTTAATTTCAAGGAAAGCTTCCCAGCTTAATTATTCAGAGAAAGAACTTTTTTTCATTATTCATGGCTATAACGAGCATCCCTCGAAACCGGATGACGACAGTTCTTCTATGGGAATGAAAAAAACCAAAGAGTGGATTGAAAGTCACTATCCCAATCGGTTTTTATTTGTTGAAGTGTATTGGGATGGTCTTTCACGACAAAATGGTAATAAAATATTACTATATAACCCTGTCTACATATGGGATAACGCTCAGGCAAGCGCGAGTAACACAGGATTCGAATTACGACGATTGTTTTCAAAATTAAACAAGAAAAAAAAATATGTTTTAACTCATAGCCTTGGCGCTTCTGTAATTACTACTGCGCTATTTAATGTTGAAAAACTAAAGAATGCACAACTTAACGAATTAAAAATGAAATTTGAAAATCCTGTATACAATTCACCCTCACAGGAATTTCATATTGGAATGATAGCTCCTGCAATTCCAGGAGAAAATACATTTCTTGAGTATCATAATCGGACTATTAAGGGAAAAAATATCAGAACGACAGACTCCAATTATTTTTTTATTACTGGCTTTAATTCCTATGATCCTGTGAACAGTAAAGGATATTCGTTATCTAGATTTTTAGGTTCAACTACTTTAGGTTGTAAGAGAAATGAACTGGAAAAAACCCGAAGAATTTTTATGAACGAGGATTTTATTTTTGATTATGAGGATTTCAGTTATTTCGATGGGAATAGGAAACAACGATCACACAGTTGGCTGAAGTATATTGAAAATAATTTTCATTTTAAAAATTTTGCAGAAAAACTCATCGAATAATTACGCAGAATACCCCTAAACCTATCTGAAATGAAGAAAAAAGTACTTTTATTATTATTTAGTTCATTATTTATAACCAGTTGTGGGACCAGAAGAGGACACACTGATGATCATATTGGTACCGGAGTACAGTTACCTGCTGGAACATCTATTGATGAGGCAGGAATTACTACCATTCCTGTTCCAGTAATTTTCCATGTCCTTTATAAAAATGATAAGGAGAACGTTAGTGATGATGCTATTAAAGCAATGCTCACATCACTTCAGAAGGATTTTAAGGGTGAAAGTACACTTTTGTATCCGGCAGAAAGGCCTAAAGATGCTGCGTATAACAGAACGGACACTAAGTTTCGTTTTGGAAAAGCGGAAGTATTACCTGATGGGACAAGAACCAACGGAATCATCAGAAAGAAAACGGCAACAGGGATTTTTAGATATCAAAAAAGAAAAGCGTTTGCCGAGAGTCCGCCTTATGACCCTTACAAATATCTGAATGTATATATCTGTGAAACGAATACGGGAGCGTATACGCCAGTAGAAACTGCTAATCACGGAATCGTAATCCATTATGACAACGTGAATTATGAAAGTAAGACGCTAACGCATGAAACTGGGCATTGGCTAGGCTTGCGTCATATTTTTGAAGGCGGCTGCAACAATAGTGACGGAATAGATGATACTAAGGCACAGAAAAAATTCTTTGGTGATAAAAAATATCCATACGTAAGTTGTACTGATGCTACGATGGTAACCAATTTTATGGGATACAATGCCTCCCGTGATTTTTTTACGGAAGGACAGGCAAAAGAGATGAGGCAAAATGCATTGAAATATATGACACTGCCGGAACTGCGTAAAGATGTGAATATTATAAAAAGAGAAAAATATAATGTAAATGGAGATGTATTAAAATTGATGACTGCCGACAAAACTTCAAAGGAATACGGCACGTATGCTGAGGATATCTTAAAGAAATATACCGGATGTCAGCAGGTTAAGACAGCTGACCTGATAAGGAAATTTTCACAATCAACACAGAAATTGGAAAAGGGTTTAGATGTGGAAGTTCAGCAACCCGAACCTGCAAATTCTTTTAACTGGCAGGCTGCCGTCATTAATGAATTATCCCTGATTATTGCGAAACAATTTGAAAAAGAAATGTTTCATCTGGCCCTGAACCGTTTTTTTAAAGACGTCATAGAACCGGATAATGACAATAGCTCTAAAATAGTGCAGGCGAACTCTTTTTACGCGCTGTTCCCTAAAACCACTGAACACATCCGTAAAATATACGAGTCAGGTAATTCGTATACCGGTTTAGACATTGCTGCAGTACAATTGCTGATTAAAAACGATCTTAAGGAACTCCCTATCCTATTTAGAGAAAAGCCTGAACTCCTTTTCCCAAAAATAAACGATTATCCAAAAGTAAAGGACATGCTTACCCTAGGAGATATAATAGTAAGTTCCAGCGCGCAGGGCTATAATTTGCAAAGCATTCTCAATAAAGTTTCTGCAAAACGATATACGTCACCCAAGCTAAACGAAATAACGAGCATTGCAGCCATTCTTTCCAATGCTTTATTACCTACTGCCCCTAATGACACTTTCTGGCTTGACCCCATAACACAACTGGATCCAGAATCAAAAGAAGACAGGGTTAGAAACACTTATGAGTTATTGTACCAACAATTAAGCTGTTTTCCTGAGTTGAAAACTCATTTAGACAGTTTAGAAGAACTCGAAAGAAAAAGGGAGATACAGGAGTTACTTTTGTTTGTCCGAAAATTAAATGATTCCTATTCGTTTATTAAAAGTAAAGGTTATAAGCTTGAAACCTTTCAAGATCAACTGGCTTATGTGAAACTGATAAACGACAGTTTTTATGAACTGTTCCATACGATATATAAAAATAAAAAGCTAAATGAGATCTATGAACTTAATGAAAAAATCATCAGGACTTCCGCAGCCTGTATCTCCATTTTTGAAGCTTTAACCCTAAAAGAATATCCAACCGCCATTTCACAAATAGTGACCGATTTCGGAACGCTTATGCAGGAAGACCACACGGAGTACAAATTACTGCTTGTTGCCGCACAGATTGCCGGTGACAAAGATGGTACACAGATAAAAAATATTCTTAAAACCTATATTGAGCCGATAGGTACATCCAGCCAAAAGAGAATTGCACCATTCAATATTTCAGTGAATAGTTATGCTGGAATAACCGGTGGTTATGAATCCATTAAAAACAATAGCTCAGAAGATTCCTATTATGCCGGAATTACCGCTCCAATTGGTATTTCTCTTTCATTTATGCCAAGAAGATTAGGGTCAGTGTCTTTGTTTCTTGAGCTAATTGATCTGGGTTCTTTGGTCAATACGCGGTTTAAAGGTGACAATACTACGTATGCTGAACTTCGTTTTGAGCATTTTTTGACTCCGGGTGTTGGCCTTTTTTATAATTTCAATAAGACTCCGATTACCATTGGCGCTAAATACAATTATATCAGTAATCTTAGAGAAATAGAGTACACTAACGATACTACTACCGTACCAGAAGGTATAAAAGATGTTTCACGTCTAAGCTTTTCAATTCTTATTGATATTCCCTTGTTGACCCTATATTCAAAATCTAAAAAATAAAGAGGATGAAAAAAATTATGCTACTATTGCTTTTATTCAGCGCGTCAAAAAATATGTCGCAAGGGACTAAAGGTTTTCAGGTTGTAATAACTCATGACAATGACTTTCTTGGTTTGGGCAATGAAGATGAAAATTACACCGGTGGTTTAAAAGTTGAAGCGCTATTTCCGGAAATGAAAACAAAATGGCTTTTTATAAAATACAAGAGTGAACATTCCTTAAATGTTAGTAGGATTGGGCTGGGTGCCACTGCTTATACTCCTCAGGATTTAGCAGAAGCAGCGGTTGTAACCGGAGACAGACCGTACGCCTCCTTACTATTTTTAAATTTCGGAAACAATTTCTATGCTATGGACCGGGCTGAAATGGTTCAATCTGAATTTATTGTTGGATTAATGGGTACCTCTATTCCCGGAAATGCCCAATCCCATCTGCATGAGAATCATTGGTTCGGATCAGAAAGACCAATTCCCAGAGGATGGGACAATCAAATAGGCTATAACGGGAGTTTGATTTTGAATTATAATACCCGTTTTCAAAAACAAATAACTAGAGCTGACGGATCAGACACAGACTTTAATTGTTTCATTGCAAGTGGTGTTGGGAAAATTGATATTGGAAACTATATGATCAACCTGCAAGCCGGTATGAAATTTAATTTCATTAATATAAATTCCGGGATATTTCAGGACAGTTATGTAAATATGCCCACTTTGATAAAAGAGGGTAAGGAAATAAAGTATGATTATAAGGAGCAAAACAGAAAATTCAGATTTAGTTTTTTTGCTGAACCAAATATTAGATTTGTGGGGTATAACGCGACGCTTGAAGGCCTGATGTTTAATGATAAAAGTGCTTATACCATTGATCATTCTGATGTTAAAAGAGTATTATTTGAATTTAATGCAGGTTTCAATATGACGATATGTGACTTCCTGTCTTTAAAATATGCCCATTTTGGGCGAAGTAGGGAATTTGAAGGGGGCAAATCATTTCATAACTGGGGAGCAGTAACTATAGGTTTTTCACCAGCCAGATGGAATTATAAATAATAATCACGTACTAGAAGTTCTGTACGTCGTTACGAGCGGAGTGCAACACAGTGCGGGAAACCATAGGCTTGTATCATTATCTCAAGACAATAATACAAACGAAAAAGCTAATGAACATTCTCAAAAATGTGGGAGACGTTACTGGCTGGTCTAGGAAAGTTGCGGTAATTTTTGAAAAACAGAATGGATACTGGAAAAGAAATAATTGAATTTAAGAAGCAAGTGCCCTTCTCGGAGCCATCGCAGGAAATGTAATTAAAGAAAAAAAGGAATTGACTTATGACTACTTTTCAATGAAATATTATTCTATTGGAAAAAGTGGATATAATTGGAGTGGAAATAAACATTGAAAGTAATGTCGCAACTGAATACCGACAGGAAGAAAAAACAAGTTGAAATTAGAAATAATTGAAGAGCCTAGTGCTATTGATAGATTTCGAAAAGAGCTTTGTCATTTAGGAAAAAACGAAGAAGGCTCAGTGATTCTTTACGGTAACGACAAAAGACTTTACATCTAATTATCCTAAAAGATGACAGCCACTAACAGGTACTACAACGGATTTGTGCAATTAGCTTAATTTGAATATATTTTTATACCTGCAAATTCAATAGATCTCTGAAAAAGCAGGTTTCCTTTTCCCTACCTGCAAAAAACGGACGCAAAAAATAACGAGGGTAAATTTTACCGTCAAAAACAAAACGAGATTAAATTTTTCATATTCTCACACTTGTATACAAAACGAGTGTAAATAACACCCTTGTTCAAATAATAACATTATGAGCTAGAAACCGTAAGGTAATTCTAAAAACGAAGTTATAAAAAGTAAATACATAATTTATAGAAACTAGTTGAAGCAGACTTGCTATTTATAAGATAAGGGTCAGTCGGTAATAAAAACACATTCAGATTGAGCAGCTATAGTTAAACGTTCTCTAGTTAAAGTGTTATCATGAAGTAGAAAATCTTTAATGAAATAGCGTAGTTTTTCAATAGATTCAGTTTTTAATATTTCGGTATAGCATTCTTTGTTTTTTGCTTTTGAGAATACATTAATGATCTCATTGCCTAATAGTTCTTTTTGAATTGGATTATTTTCAGAAAGTAAATCGATTATTTTTTGTATAAAATTGGATTTATTTGACATAAATAGGTTTTAATTAAATCTAAATATAAGGAATTATTCAGTGAAAAAGAAATAAAATGATTGTATTGCAGAAAGACTTTTTTTTTGAAATCGATAGCGTATTAAATGATAAAAAACAATTTTGTATATCTTGGTAGTTCACGGATGTGAAGTGAATTATTTGGTATTATTTTTTTTTTACTTTTAAAACGTTGTATTCTTCTCATTTCGAGCTTGTATGAGAATAGCTTTATCTAGCACATGTGGAGTGTATCAGTAATACTATATAACAGTCAGTATAGAAAAAAAAAGGAGGCCTTTTAAAGGGCCTCCGATTGTAGATTCTGATTTACCATTGATCAACTCATACCGTTAAGCATGAAATGATTATTTGAATTAGCTTTTCTTTTCAGATAGTTTTACTCAAATGATGAATCAAAACCACACTCAAAGATACAATTATATAAATAGTAAATAATTAGAAATAAACGATTTAACTATTAATTAACCTATTAACTATGAAAAATCTGCGGTATTGAAAGTTCAGGATTAAGGATCAAAGTTGCATGGTTAGAATAGGATTTATTTAATAATTGGTATAGTTATTTTAGGACGGGTCACTGCGCTAGTTGTTTTTTGCAAAAAAAGATAAATGATAGAGTGAGCTTTGGATTTAAACTGGTTTAAGAGTGAATTTGGAGTATTCAATTCGCGAATTACACACTTTGTTATTTGCTTTTTATAAAAAAGATAACGTTAGAGAAAGCTTGGGGCTTGAAGTAGTTTTAGTCTAATTTTAAAGTATTCAATTCGCGAATTACACACTATGATTTTCACTTTTTGATAGATAAAAGAGTAAGGAAGGAGCAACGTTGTATTTGAAGTATTCTAAGTTTAAATTTATAATGGTCAATGTAAGAATTAAGCACAATTACAATTGCTTTTCACAAACAAAAAATAATACAGGAGTGTCTTTAGATTTGAGGTAGTTTAAATCTTAATTTTAAGTATTCAATTCCGGAATTGCATGTGATACTACTAAAATTTTTCTAGTTTCAAAGTTGATTTATGAGTTCTTGTCCCTCCGTTGGATAGGTTATGAGTTTACTAATCCAAAATTAATCGAAGCCGGAATTAAAGCGGTTGATTAACAGAGGCAAATGATAGTAAAAAATAGAACAAAGAAATAGCCATTGTATAATAGATTCAAGAACAAGAAGTATTGTTATGTTTCAACAGAGTAGCGCATGTTGCAACAAGGTGGTGAGGTAAAGTAGTGGCTAATAAAAAACCCTCCAGAAAATCCAGAGGGTTAATCATTAAATAAGAATTTATTTTTTTGATTCTTCTATAGAAACTTTTCTAAACTCTTTTAATAGTTTTTCCAGCTCCAAAGTTGATTTACGAGCTCTCGCTCCAGCAGCTTTAACACCTTTTTCAATTAATGATTCAGATTCTGTTTTGAATGTTTCGAATTCAGCGTTGATTTTTGCAATTAAATCTTTCATGATAGTATTTATTAAATTAGGGCGCAAAAATAGAATTTTGCTCCATAGTCAGAAATAATTTGCTGTTAAAATTAGTAGTATTTTTAGCGGTAACTACGGCTTTAGTTAAAAAAGCCTGAGAGAACTTTGGGAAAAACGTATAAATTGGAAGGTTGTATAATAGTATTGATTATCTATTAAAATACTATTTCTATAGTAGTCCCATTTTCTGGACTTGAATTAAGTTTTAGTTCACCCTTTAATATTTTTGCTCTGTCTTTAATATTTTTTAGCCCTATTCCGTGTCTCACTTTTTCAGTATTAAAACCAATACCATTATCCCAAATGCGGATGGTTATTTTATCTCCTGTTTTTAGTAGCATTATGAAACATCTTTCAGCTTCGGAGTATTTATTACTATTCTGTATGGCTTCCTGAATGATCCGATAAATATGTATTTTGTTGGCCCCCGTTATAACAGACCAATCAATATATTTATCGACTGAGAGATCAAATTTTGTATTGTATTTGTTTTGTTGAGAGTCGACCAAGGAATTAAGAATCTCCGGTAAACTTTTATCCTCAAAAAGAAGATTTTGAGTTAAATCATGAGAAACTCTTCTGATTTCTTGCTCTGTTTTTTCAAGTTCATTTATTAGTTCTTGCTTTTTACTAGGAGAATTCGATTCTAATTGGATTAAATTAAAACGGGTAGTAAAAACGCTATTTATTATGCCATCATGTAATTCCATTGCTATGCGGTTTCTTTCTTCATTTCTGGCATGTTCTGTTTCAGATTGCTGTGCTAGCATCAGCTGATAGATTTTTTCGTTTGCTTCTTGCTGTTCTTTAATAAATTGCAACTCTTTGTTTTTCGATTGTAGACGATATAAAGCAAAAAAGACCCCCAAGAAAATTATAATAATTCCAGAACCAAGAATAATATTGGTATTTTTTTGAGATAGGATTTCATTTTTCTCCTCTATTTGATCCGTTTCATAAGCTATTCTTGCAAATTTATTTCTGGTAATTCGCTCTACATTTTGAATACTGTCATTTACTTTGACGTATAAATTGGAATAATAGCTTTTATTTTTGGAATCATTTTCCGTTAACAATTTTAATGATCGTATTATAAAAGGACCAGCTTCAATTTTTTTAGCTAGTTTAAAACCCTCAGTGATATAAGATAATCCTTTGATTGTATCATTTTTATATAAATAATATTCTCCAATGTTAATTTTACTGGATACAATACCCTGAGCTATATCCATACTGTCACTAATCTTTAATGACTCAAACAACAATTTATCAATATCTTTAAAGTCTCCTTCCTTCATTTTTGAATAAGCCATATTGTCTAGTAACATTGCATATGATTTTGGATAGTTAAGTTTTAAATCCTGTAATGCCAAGCCTTTTTCATAGAAGAGTATTGCTTGTTTATAATTTTTTTGCTTTTCATAGACTCTTCCTATGTTATTGAAACATGATATTCTTGACTTTAGTAATTTATCCTTTGGATAATCTTCTTTTTCAAGCCTTTGCAATTGATTTAAAGCCAGATCAAAATATTTTAAAGATTCTTCAAAATTGTTTAATTCTTTTAATGAAAGAGCAAGTAAAGTGTAACTCTCGTAAACTAATCTGGTATTGTTCGTTTTTGAAAGAAATTTCAGAGCATTTATAGCTCCAATTTCGCTTTCTGTGAAGTTACCGGAGTCAAATAAAATACCAGCTTTGTATAATGCTGTTCTTCCTGAATTCAATGTGTCTTTTACGTTTCTGTAGAGTTTTTCAGACTGACTATAATAGCTAAATGAACTGTCTAATTGCGCTTTATCTTCATAGTATTCTCCCAAAAAATACAATGACTTAGCCATATGGAAGGTATCTTTTTGCTTTAAAGCAAACTCTTTAACTTTCAGCGTTAATTTTAGATATTTGTTATATTTATTTAACTCATAATACTTATTGGCAACTTTAAAAAGTAAATTTCTATTTATTGAATCATTTTTATGTTTTAGTAAATATAGAGATACAGTGTCTAATGTTTTTTCTTTATAATTGCCTATCGACGATGATAAATCGTAATTTTTTAAAAGTATTTTGACTCGATTTTCAGAGGCAATATTTTCTTTTTTCTTCTGGCAGGATATGATTAGTAAAAATAAATTTATAAAAAAGATTATTCTAAGTATTGTTTTCAATTTCTAAAAGGGATAATTGTTATTTATTTCATCAAAAATAAATATTAAAAGCCAGATAATTTTTATTATCTGGCTTTTAGCTAATAATTAGCCTTTAGTTTTATCTCGATCATCTATTAATGGAGGAGGAGGGGAAGCGATCTCATCAGTAGCCGATACAGAAATTTTATTGTAATTGTTTGAATTTTCTTTTTTATCAGATTCAAGACTGTCTGTTGTACATGATGACATTAAGATTATAGCCGAAATACAGCCCATTGCAATTAATAGCTTTTTCATAAAAAGTGTTTAAAAAATTAGAAAAATTTTATACTGGTACGAATCCAAAATGGAGTACCTTTTTTTAAGAAAAGCTGGGAAATAGCTGTTCTGAAATATTGAAAGTGACACTGCAAAAAAGCAGATTTTCCCCATTCTCAATATTTATTTAGAAGCTTCTGTTTAATGATAACGAGGGCAAATTAACAAGTAAAAACTTGTTTGTTTTTATAATTTCAAAGGGTTATAGTGAACCGATCTGCTAGAATAGTTTTAGTATGAATCTAAAGGGTGAAACCCTTTGTTTTGAATAATAATTTGAATATATTGCGTAGGGAAGAGTCTGGAAAGAGTGCTTTGAAGCGAACTAAATATTGATTTTCCGGATTATGGCATCCACATTATCCCTGTATGTTAGTGAGAAAGGGAGGATTTCATTATAATTGACATAACATTTTGATTTGCTAAAATGAATCCGTGAAACATGATTAATATTAACGATATAACTTTTATGAATTCTTAGAAAATAGAATGGTAAGGTCTCTTCAAAATGTTTTAATGTTTTATACGCATTTACTGTTTTATTGTTGAACAATTTAATATCTGTAGTATTATTGTCCGCTTTTAAAAACACAATATCTTGTAAAGCAACAAATTGATAGTCACTATATGATTTGAGACAAATAGTAGAATATAAAGTGGAAGGGTTTCTTTTCTCGAATTTAAAAAGACTTTTTCCTAATTCATGTAATTGTAAAGGTGCTATTATATAATCAGAGAATCCAGCCTGTAAGGCATTAAGCGCATAGTCGGGAGCTGAAGCTATGGCAATGAAATAGGGTATAGTTTCTGCGTACAGGAAAAAGTCATTTATAGTTTTAAGAAAAAAGTCAGTGTCAGTATTTTGAATGGGAATTTGTGTAATGACAAGTTGTGGTTTTAATTTTATAATTTGATTTATGGCAGTTTGACTATCTTTGACAATTCCCACACAAAAATAATTTGGAAAATTCTCGAAGAGTTCTAAAGTTTCCCTAATTTTAGTAGTATCATCATTAATAATGAGAAAAGGAAAACGCATATCGTAGATCTAAAGTAATAGTATTGCAAGCTAGACAAGTACCTTATTTTTTTGTTGCAGAAAAACTGCCTATTTTGTTAAAGTTAAATAATCCAATCCATGAATGTTTTTTTAGTAGATGATCATCCAATGACTGTAGAGGGCTATAGTAATGCTCTTTTAGCAATTCCTTTTGGATTGTGTAACCCCATTTTTACAAAAGCGTATAATTGTGAAGAGGCTTATGCTACTTTGTTAAGAAGACTATCTCTAAACGAATTATTTGATGTAGCCATTATTGATAAAGGCTTACCGGGTTATGATGCAAAATCTATCTTATCTGGCAGTGATTTAGCTATTTTTATACGAGAAAAAATGCCTAATTGTAAAATCATTATGATTACTGCCCACACTGAAGTTATCATAGTTTATGATATAGTTAAAAAAGTCCGCCCGGAAGGACTTATCATAAAAAATGATATTACACCTGAAAAGTTGCAGCAAGCAGTAATAGCTATCATTGCAGGAGAGCAATATTATAGCACAATTGTAAAAAAGTGCATCAATGAAATATGGAAAAAGGAATTAATGATTGAAGACTACAACCGTCAAATACTACTTTATTTGTCAAAAGGATTTAAAATAAAAGAGTTGGAAAGTATTATCCACCTTACTACAAGCACCATTCAAAAACGGATTATCCGCATGAAAAAGGCTTTTGATGTTGCGGACGATACTGGTCTGGTAAAAGAAGCCATAAAACAGGGATTTATTTAAAAGCTTTTCTTTTAATTTTTAACATATTTTACTCAAAAACAACCTTCTTTGTTAAAGGTCGTTGTCGTTGTAACTGTATTTCAATTCTAAGTTAGATTTTCGGCACGGAATTATCTTACATTCGTTTTCATAAATGAATCCAAGTGCACTTGGAAAATTTATCAAAAATGATTTGGGAGTGATTTTAAAAAAAATATTTATTAATTAACTAAAAAGAACAAGATGAAAAAAATTAGTTTAAAAGACGTTAAAAACAGTCTTAAAAGAGATGAAATGAGAGCTATAACTGGTGGTTGTGGTTATTCTTGCGGAGGAACAAGTAGTTGTAGACAATGGTCTAATGGCCAGGGAATACCTTATTGTTCTAGTGGCACATTGACTGCTTGTTAGGGTAAGATTTAAAAATTACTGTTAACTGACTAATATTTATTTTCAATGTAGGTAAAGCTATTTCCTCCGGTAGAAAAAATTAGTCGGTTAATAGTGATTATTATTTAAGAATATTAAAAAAAAATTGTTGATTCTAAGGGAAATTATCAATCTGTTAAAGAATAAATAAAGTTAATGAGTATGTTAAAAAATATATATTTTATGAAAAATAAAAATTTTTTGTTTGTAATTGCGCTTTTAGTTTCTACTATAGCTTTTGGTCAAAATGAATTGAAGGTGGGTTACAGGGCACCAAACATTAATATAACAGATTATATTTTAAATACTCCTATTGACAAAGATTTCTCAAACAAACTAATATTATTGGAGTTTTGGGCTACTTGGTGTGGACCATGTTTAGAAGAAGTTCCTAATTTGAATATTTTGCAAAAGAAATTTGAATTCAAAAAAGATTTTGTATTCATATCAATTACTGATGAAAAGCCTGATAAAGTATTAAGGACTTTAAAGAGAATTCCTTTTAATTCAATTGTGGTAAGTGATCAAACAGGAAAAACATTTAAAAATTTTATAGGAGATAAAGATGGTAGCTATAGTATTCCAGCTACCATTTTAATTGATACTAAAGGAATAGTTAAATGGATTGGTACCCCACATGACCTTAATGATTCGATTTTAGAGAAATTTATTAATAACAAAGAATTAAGTGGTTCCGATTATCCAAATATTGATGAACAGTCAGGCCCTATATTTATTAAATCAGGAGAAGAAAAAATCACAGATATCGCTTACAAAATGATATATGATGAAGCATCAATGTATTCCTTTACTTTATTAAATGGAAAAAAAAACGAATTTAGTATGAATGTAAATACTTTAAGAGAGCAAGGCTTGTATTTTGATTTAAACAAAAATTTGATTTCAATTATATCAAATTTATCTAATATTTCCGAGTCGCAAATCATATTACCGGAGAATTTAAAAGAACAAAACTATAGCTTGTTTTATAAAAACAAAAATTTTAACACTGAAAAAGAATCTAAACAAGACGTTAAAATGAACCTCATAAAATCTTTACACCTTACTGAAAACGTGATCCTTAAAAAAACTGATGTTTATGTTTTTAAAGTACAAAACAAAAATAAACTTGAAGAAATTATAAATGAAACAGAAGTAAAAAATGGGTTTAATGGTACCCATTTCCTTTTTTCAAATCTTGGTATGGATGATGCTATAAAAAGTATTGGTCTTTACTATAAAGTAATAGTAAAAAATAAAACTAACCTTAATGGGAAGTATGATTTTATCTTAAAAAATAATTCGTTAGAGGATATGAAAAAAGATTTAGAGATTTATGGTTTATCACTTGAAAAACTTACTGAAGATATTGAATTTTATAAATATGAATAATTTGCATCACTGTAAAATTTACAAAACTGTTGAATATTTTAGGTTTTAATTCCTAAAATCTTCAGGTTACTAATAATCAATAAATATTTACAAATAATATTAGCGTTTTAATTTCAAAAATCATTACTGTCAACTAGAAAAATGTGATCAATTTCTGTAATTTGACAATGCACAATTAGTGATTATGCTAAACAAGTTATTAATTTAAATTATTTTCTCTGAAATTTTTATTTATGATCGAAAATTATAATTACCTCTACCAATATTTGCATAAAGAAAAAATTAATATTGATAAAAAAGAATTTGAGTTTCAAATAAAATTTCATCCTGACTATCCATCTTTTTTGGCTCTTGTAGATACTTTGTCCTTCCTGAATATAGATAATGATGCTATCCGTTTACCTAGTTCCGAAATCGAATTGCTGCCCGAGCGTTTTATGGCTTTTCTTAAAGAAGAAAATAACATACCACGACTTTCGTTTATTGAAAAAAAGGGGAAGGAATATATTCAAATACAAGATAAAACAACTTTTATCATGTCTCAACAAGAAATTGAAGCAAGATGGGAAAGCATAGTACTTTTGGTCGAAAAATCAGAAGTAGAGAGAACTAAATCTAGCAATAAATTATCATGGATATTTGCTTTATCTTTTTTAATAACTTTTACATTGGTTTTGTTTGGGCTAGAGGGAAGCTTGCAAACCAAATTATTTTTTTTATTTCCTATATTAGGAATGTTGTTTTCTATTGCAGCTTTAAAAGATTTATTTGATACACAACAAAATGAATTATTAAATAGCTTTTGCAATATGACAAGCTCTACAAGTTGCTCTGCGGTAGTAGGCTCTGTTAAGTGGAAAATTTTTGAAATAATTAATTTTAGTGACCTGAGTTTAGTTTTTTTTACCTCTCAATTTCTGGGATTTCTAGTTTTCTTGTTTTCTGGAGATGTGATCGGTTACTTTATAATTCAGAAAATTGTGCTTTTATCGTCAATTCCTGTGTTGTTATTGTCAGTTTATTATCAAAGATTTATTGAGAATAAATGGTGTCCAATATGTTTGGCTATTATCGCAGTTATTTTTTTAGAATTGGGTTATGTAATTATTTTTCAAAATTCATATTTTGCTATTTCTTCCCAGATAATAGTTGTTTTTGCATTCATTTTTGTGTCAATTGTATTTACTTGGTTGGCTTTCAAGAAATTACTTATTAGGCAAAAAGATTTGAAAGAAGGTCAACTAAAAGCGATTCGTTTTGAACGAAATTATTCGATATTCAAAAATTCCTTATTGGCAAAACAAAAGGTTCAACTACCAAAAAGTTTAATACTACTTGGTAATAAAGAAAGTAATACTATAATTACACTTATTTCAAGTCCTTTTTGTGGACATTGTAAAGGTTCTCATGAAATTATTGAGGGAATTTTAGAAAAACATCACAACAATATTTTGATACAAGTAATTCTAAAAACAAATCTTGAAACAGAGAGTGAAGAAGGAAAAGAATTGTGCAGAAACTTGATGTTCATATATAAGTATCATGGCGAAGAAGCTTTTTTGACGGCTTTAAGAAGCTGGTTTGATAACATAAGTCTTAATGAATGGTTTGATTTGTATCGTACAAATTTAACATTGGAATTTGATATAATGTTTGATAATCAACACAAATGGTGTGAAGAAAATGAATATAATTTCACACCATCTATTTTTGTTAATGGATACGAATATCCAAAAGTTTACGATAGAAGTAATTTGCCTTTTTATATTAATGAATTGGTCGAAGATAAATTTTAAGATGAAAAAAATAATAATTCTTACGTTTTATTTTGGTGAATCGCCGTGGTACCTAGATTATTTTATTCAGTCGTGTATTGCCAATAAGGATGTTGATTTTGTTTTTTTTACAGATATAAAAGGAATAGCGGTAAATCATCAAAACATTAAAATTATTGAAATTAGTTTTAATGATTTTAAATTGATAATTGGGAATCATTTTAGTTTTGATCTAGATATTGAGCAGCCGATTAAATTATGTGACATACGCCCGTCTTTTGGCGAAGTTTTTCCTTCTCTAATGCAAAGTATTATAGATGTTAGGATTCAAAATCAGACATTCATTTTATCTATTTAGTCCTTTTTTATTAAGAAAATTATCTTTAAACTAATTATATGATGTAGCCATTATTGATTAAAGTTTTACTGGGTTATGGTGCAAAATCTATCTTATAAGGCAGTGATTTAACCATTTTGATACGAGAAATGATGCTTAATGTAAAATTATTATAATTAAGACGCATACCGTAGCTAAAATTGTTTTTGATATAGTTAAGAAAGTCCGACCTAAAGGACTTATAATAAAAAATGACATTACGCCTGAAAAATTACAGCAAGCTGTGTATGAAATACTGCTGGACAATCAATACCAAAGTCCAACAGTTAAAAGCTGTATAAATGAAATATGGAAAAAAGAAATAATGATTGAAGATGCCAATCGTCAAATTCTTTTGTATTTATCAAAAGGATTCAAAATAAAGGAGTTGGATGGTATCATATGTCTAACAACAAGCGCTATCCAAAAGCGCATTATCCGTATGAAAAAAGTCTTTGAGGTAACAGATGACACGGGTCTGGTTAAAGAAGCCATCTAACAAGGGTTTATTTAAAAATTCATTTTTTAACATAGTTTACTTAAAAAGAACACCTTTTGTTAAAGATTAATATATTTCTATTTTGCTTTATCATTTATACATAAATTCGCTTTCGAAAGACTTTTGCTTTTAATAAAAACAATTGCATAGATAAGTAGAAACTAGATTATGAATTAAAAGAAAAAACAATTAGCATATTTTGAAATCACAAATTACCAATAAATATTTAAAGTTATCAAACTATACCATTGATATAGAAAATTTTGAATTGCAACTCCAAACACACCCGGATTACCCAAGTATTAAGTCTATTACAGACACTTTTGATTATTTTAATATTGAAAATTTAGTTGCAAAAGTACCTAAGGAGGCGTTAGAAAAATTGCCTAAATATTTTATTGCACTATTAAAAAAAGATCATGATTCAAAACTGTTTTTAGCTGAAAAAAAGAAAAACAGGATGACAGTAACTGACGAAAATTTAAATAAGCAAACGTTGAATTTTGATGATTTTAAAGAAAGTTGGGACGGAACAATTATAGCCATTGAAGATAATAAACTGGAGAGTGATATATCGAGTTCATCTAATTTTAAAAAAATAGGTTTTTTAGTTTTTAGCATTATTACGTTAATCAATTTATTTAACTTTGATAAGATTGAAGTGTTTATTTACAATACCCTTTCATTAGTTGGATTTTTCATCAGTTATTTTATTGTTGAAGAAGCATTTGGCATTCACAATAAAACTGTAGCTAAAGTTTGCGAGACCGTTTCAAAAGCCAATGGTTGTAGCGGTGTTATCAATCATAAAAAGGGTAAATTATTCAATACAATTTCTTTAAGTGATGCTTCGATTGTTTATTTCATAATTAATCTTTTAACGCTCATTGGTACTGGATTTAGTTTTAGTGTGCTCTTCTGTATCTCAGTTTTTAGTATTCCAATTGTTTTAATTACACTTTATTATCAGGCATTTATTTTAAAACAATGGTGCGCTTTATGTTTGGGCATTTCAATTGTTTTGATAATGCAATTTCTTGTTTTGTGGGTAGCTTTTGAAGGATTATATTTTGACATTAATTTCCTATTGAAATACTTATTTACTACTTTTTTGGTTGTTACTGTTTGGTACAATCTAAAACGACTATGGGCCCAAAACTCAAAATTAGCTTCGGTGGAAATAGAATTTTTAAAGTTCAAACGCAATAAAGAGTTGTTTGATACTTTGCTAATAAAGCAAGAACTAATTAACAACAAATTAATTGCAAAAGAAAATAAAATTGTTTTTGGTTCAGACAATCCTTTATTGACTATAGATGCAGTTACTAACCCGTTATGTGGTTTTTGTGTTGCGTCATTTCAAACATATTTTAAACTACTAAAGACTCACAAAGATGTTCAAATAAATTTTGTATTTAACGTACCTTTTGAAGACATTAACAATACTGCCACTCAAATTGTAGTTACTGTATTGGATATATATTTGAACAACAGTAAAGAAAGAGCTTTAGATGCATTAAATGATTGGTATGAAGAAAGGTCATTCAATAAATGGCAAGGCTATTATAAAATATCGAAAAATATTGATGACAACATATTGACTATACTAAAAGAACATCAAAATTGGTTACAAATAAATAGCATAAAACATACCCCTGCTACTTTTGTAGATAATTACTATTTCCCAGCAGAATATAATATAAATGATTTGTTGCTGTTCGTGGACGATATGTTATTGGAACCGAAAGAAATCGTTTTAGAAACAATATAAAAAACACCAAACGCGCTAGCTACGTACAAAATATTCTTGCAAGAATAGACACAAACTCAAGTGTCTTTAAATGTTTGAGCAAAATTAATTACAAATTTTTTATTTTATGTTAAAAAACATTTTAAATTTAGAAGGTGTTGCTGTTTTAAGTAAAGTGCAACAAAAAAGCATTAACGGTGGAGTGGATGCTAGTTTAGAAGCAGATTCTGGAAGTTGCTGTGTTACGGTTGTTGGAAATGTATCTACAGATAGGCAATGCGGTATGAGTAAAAGTGAAGCCATTTCAGAGGCAAACACAGTTGCAAGTTGGGGTGGAGTTCGCGCATACTGGTGTTGTGCATCATGTTAATTAAATAAGGATTGAGCCTATCACATTGGTAGGCTCTATTAAAACCAAAATAATATGCGTAAAGTATCTGTATTGAATAAGGTAAAAATGATGGCAAATATATTCTTAAATATTAAATTGATACCCATACTTGTCTTTTTATCAGTCACTTCTTTAGATCTAGTATATAGTCAAAATATAGTCGTTAAATATGTCGGTTCTTCGAGTAATTCAATTAATCTAAGATATAATTACAGGGAATTAAGCGATAATTATACAGTTTTGAATAAGGACAATAGATATTTAGTTATAAAGTCTAATAAAGAACAAACCATAATGTGTGATGATGCAATAAGAAGCACATTAATATATGCACAGCCCAACGACACAATTGAAATAGATCTAAATAAAAAAGGCTTGATTACTTATAGCAGCAAAAATTCGGTTTATCGAAAAATCGAGTCTGAATTTATAAATTCCTGCTATGAAAAATACGGGCCAGCTAAAGATCTCTTGTCCAAAAAAAGATGGCTTCTGAACCATAAACAAATTAATCCAGGTGACTTTTTGGATGAAAATTATTATCAGGAAATACAATTATTAGATAAGTACCACAAAGACGATCTCATTTCAAATCAATTTTATAAGTATTTTAAGTCTTTATATTGGAGTTTATCAATTATAAATAAAATTCAAAATCCAAAAAAAGTACACGGTACATTTTTAGAAATAAACAACAGTTTGAAGAATTCGGACTATTTGACAAATATTCCCGAATACCGCATAGTTTTGTTAAACTACACACTTAGTTTGATGAAAAAATTAAAGATTAAGAATGATTTATTTAATACCCTTCAGTTTATTTCAGCAAAATTTTCTAATCAAAGTGTTATAGATTGTCTATTATATAACAGAATGAAATTTTGTTTGCTTTATCAGAATGTAAAAATTGATAAAAAGTCTATAGCGCTATTTCAAAATAAATGCAAAAACACGCTGTTCGTTGAAGAAATAAGTAAGGATCTAAGTACGGATAAAAAGTCTGTGATTTTGAATGATATTTTAAAAAAATACGATGGAAAGCTAGTTTTCGTAGATTTCTGGGCATCTTGGTGTGCGCCATGTAGAGCAGAGTTTCCTTATGAAAAAAAGCTCATGGAGATGTACCCTAAATTATCATTTGCATTTATTTCTACTGATAAAAGCAGGACCTCATGGGAAAAAGCTTCGCAAGAATATCCCGATATACTTAATCAGGATAATAATTTTTTTTTAGGGACAACATCAGGAGATGCATTGCTAAAAGAAATTAATGTTTCAAGTATACCTCGTTATATTTTGGTTAGCAAGGAAGGTAAAATTATTAACGCTGATGCACCACGCCCTTCAAATCCAAAGCTTAAAATTCTCATTGAGGAATCTTTAAACAAATAGTAAATTAAAAACACCTATCTTTTGGGCTACACAAATTAAAAAAAACAATTACAGATGTATATCTTTTAAATAATTTAAAACAAATTCAGTATCAATGATGTTCTGTCTCAATATAAAGGCAAAGTTTTTTATATTACTTTTTGGGCAAGCTGTCCCCCCATGTCTTTCTGCTATGCCTTCATGAAGAAAGTTAAGAGAAGAATATAAAAACAAAAATGTTGTTTTATATACTTATATATTGATAATGATTTCGAGAAATGGCAAATTACATCTAAAAAAGAAGAGTTGTCTTTTAGTAAAAAAAAAAATATTAGCCCTGAATTACCCATACGCATTATTTAATAAAGAACTCCAATTGAAAACAATTCCAATATATTTTATTTATTATAAAGAAGGAAAATTAACTCCTAAAAATGCATTTAGTCCAGATAGTAATGAAATTAGACTTGAATTAAACAAATATTTGAAAGAATAATTTATGTCTAAAATTTTCCCGAACTATAAACAAGCCGACTATAAAGACTGTGGTCCTACCTGCCTGAAAATTATTGCTAAGTATTACGGCAAAGCAATAAATATTCAAGCTCTAAGAGATTTCAGTGAAACCACTCGCGAAGGCAGTAATTTGTTATTTATAAGCGATGCAGCCGAAAAAATAGGATTCAGAACATTGGGCGTAAAACTTAATGCAGTAAGATTAAATGAAGTGCCATTGCCTTGCATATTGCATTGGAATAAAGAGCATTACGTGGTTTTGTATAAAATAAAAAAAGGCAGTTATTATATTTCAGATCCTGGATTTGGATTAATAGAATACAACCAGAAAGATTTTGTGAAATTCTGGATTGGAAATAATGCCAATGAAACTACCGAGGAAGGCATTGCTTTATTAATTGAAGCTACACCAAAATTCTTTCAATCTGAATTCGATGCAGCAGACAAAAAAGGATTAGGTTTTGGATTATTGTCTCAATATGTATTGCGATACAAATCATTTTTAATGCAGTTAAGTGTTGGTTTGCTTGCCAGTAGTCTGTTGCAGCTTATTTTTCCTTTTCTTACGCAGAGTATTGTAGATGTTGGGATTCAAAATCAAAATATTCATTTTATTTATTTAATTCTGTTTGCGCAATTATTTCTTTTTGCGGGAAGAACGGGATTGGAACTCATACGAAGCTGGATATTGCTCCATCTTTCGACACGAATCAACATCTCCCTGATTTCAGATTTCTTCATTAAATTAATGAACTTGCCCATTTCGTTCTTCGATGTGCGAATGACAGGCGATATCATGCAACGAATCAACGATCATCATCGTGTAGAACGCATACTTACCACTTCATCATTAAACGTATTGTTCTCGGTGATCAATATGTTTATTATGGGAGGAGTTTTAGCATATTACAACCTTCAGATTTTCTTCGTGTTTTTTACCGGAAGCTTATTGTATTTCGGTTGGATTACTATGTTTTTAAAAAGAAGAGAGGCACTGGATTACAAACGATTTTCCGAAGTTTCCCAAGAACAAAGCAAAGTTATGGAACTCATCAACGGGATGCAGGAAATAAAATTGCATAATGCCGAGAAGCAAAAACGTTGGGGATGGGAATACGTCCAAGCGAGATTATTCCGGGTTTCTATAAAAGGTCTGGTTCTGGAGCAGACACAAACCATTGGATCGTCTGTAATTAACGAACTAAAAAATATTTTCATAATTTTCCTTTCGGCAAAATTGGTTATCGATGGTCAAATTACTTTAGGTATGATGATGGCAATAAGTTCAATAGTTGGTAGTTTGAACGGTCCTATTGCACAACTTATCGAATTTGTTCGGGAGGTGCAAGATGCTAAAATATCACTAGCTAGACTATCTGAGATTCATGAAAAAGAAGATGAAGCACAGCAAGAAGTGCATCAAACTCATGAGATTCCAAAGGATAGTGATATTGTAATTGAAAATCTTTCTTATCGTTATTTGGGGTCAGATATTCCAGTACTGGAAAATTTGAATTTGACTATTCCTGCTCATAAAGTAACAGCAATTGTAGGAGTTAGTGGTAGCGGAAAAACTACCTTGATGAAACTGTTGCTTAAATTTTACGAGCCAGATAAAGGAGAAGTTAACATTGGCAATACACAACTTAAAAACATTGCCCAAAAGGCTTGGCGCGCTAATATTGGTGCAGTTATGCAAGAAGGTTTTATTTTTAATGATACCATTGCTAATAATATTGCCGTTGGAGTTGATAGTATCAATAAAGAGCGATTGGTTTATGCTGCCGATGTTGCTAATATAAAAGAATATATTTCGGGTGTGCCATTAGGCTACAACACAAAAATTGGTTCTGAAGGCTTGGGGATGAGTACGGGGCAAAAACAAAGACTATTGATTGCCAGAGCGGTGTATAAGAATCCTGAAATGTTATTTTTTGATGAAGCGACTTCCGCATTGGATGCAAATAATGAAAAAGAAATTATGGGGAAATTAGATATTTTCTTTAAAAATAAAACCGTGGTAGTGATTGCGCATCGATTAAGCACAGTAATGAATGCAGATCAAATTGTTGTTTTGGATAAAGGAAAGATTATTGAAATGGGAAGCCATTCTGCTTTAGTTGAACAAAAAGGAAATTATTTTGAATTGGTTAGAAATCAATTGCAATTAGGAAATTAATAATATGACTGAAAATAATACGACATTCGAATTGAGAAGCGAAGAGGTTCAAGATATTCTTACACGTGTTCCGCATTGGATGATCCGTTGGGGAACAGTTTTGATTTTTGGAATTATCTTGATGCTTTTTTTTGTT
Organism: Flavobacterium sp. GT3P67; assembly: GCF_004349155.1. NCBI lineage: Bacteria > Pseudomonadati > Bacteroidota > Flavobacteriia > Flavobacteriales > Flavobacteriaceae > Flavobacterium > Flavobacterium sp. GT3P67. The sequence continues at coordinate 159,197 of NZ_SMLF01000006.1, read as the reverse complement.
TCTTGGTTTGTTAAATATCCGGACGTTATAACAACACAAGTTACGATAACCACAAATATTCCCCCTGAAAAGTTGGTAGCGAAAACTTCTGGTAGAATTGAAGCAATTTTAATAACTGACAAGACCAAAGTCATAGCAAATACACCTTTGGCGATAATAGAAAATCCTGCTAATTATAAAGATGTTTATGTATTGAAAAATATCATGGATACAATAAATATTAATTCCAAAAAAAGTAATTTTCCTTTTGGGTTATTAAGAAATGCACAATTGGGTGATATTGAGAGTGCTTTTTCAACCTTTCATGCAGCCTACATTGCTGATGAACTTAATTCGGATTTGCATCCTTACCAAATTGAAAATAAGGCTAATAATTCAGAAAGTATTCAGATTAGAGTGCGTTTAGACCTTTTAAAACAGCAAAAGAACATAAACGAATCTGAATTGCAGCTTCAGATGAATGATGTGAATCGCTTTGAAATTTTATTTAATAAAGGAGTAGTGTCTGCACAAGATTTTGAAAATAAGAAATTAGGATATCTTCAAGCTGAGAAGAATTATAAAAGCCTTTTGAGTAGTATTTCACAATTAAAATCATCCTTAATTAGTAATAACAGAAATAGCGAAGGCACTAAAATTAGCGGAACTAAAGAGGAAGTTAATTTAAAAAATAACAAAATTCAATCTTTTTATCAACTAAAGAAAGTAATAAAAGACTGGGAATTGACTTATGTATTAAAGTCATCTGTCGCAGGTAAAGTTTCATTTTTACAAATTTGGACAGAGAATCAAACTATAAATGCGGGTGACAAGGTTTTTTCTATAATTCCTGCAATAGAAAAAGGATATGTTGGGAAATTGAAAGCACCTGCGTTGAATTCAGGAAAAATAAAAATAGGTCAAGATGTTAATATTCGATTGGCTAATTTTCCTGATAGCCAATTCGGTACGTTGAATGGTAAAATCGATAATATTTCATTAACGCCAGATAAGGATGGAAATCTACTAATTGATGTATCCTTGCCGCAAAAACTAGAAACTTCCTATCATAAAATAATTCCGTTTCAGCAAGAAATGAGTGGGAGTGCTGAAATTGTTACAGAAGATTTGCGTTTGGTCGAACGATTATTATATCAGTTTCGTGATGTTTTTAAGAGGTAGCTAACTCTATAATTTTAAATCTGATTTTTTTTTTGTATTTGGTTTATCTAGCAAAACTAATGTTTCTTTTCAATTTTAATAAGGACAGTATATTAAGATATTTTTATTACTACTATTCGAATTTAACATAGTTTACCTATAAAAGACATCATTTGTTAAAGGTTAGTGATGAAGTTTTTTTATTCTTTTTTGAGTCGCTATTTTCGAATAATTAATTTAAAATTAATTATTTATGAATAAAATTATCTTTCTTATAGCTATAATTATGGCATTTTTTTTTATTGAAGTTATCAAATTAAATATCACACAAACTAAAAGCCTTTCTCTATTTCAACAAGAATTTCGTAAGGGAAGAATAGCTTGCTGAATCAATAAATTTATTTTATTACAGAAGTGATTGTAAAAAGTTATCTAGAAATTGTAGATAGCTGGTTTTGTCTGAATATGTACAACCCTCGATGTAGCTGTCGGCGGTTTTTTTATGTTTAGTACTTTACATTTAAAATTTTAACATTTTTTACTGTAAAACTACCTCATTTGTTAAAGTAGATTGGAGTTGTTTTTTTATTGTTTTTCAAGTGGTTACTTTCGTTTCTGAATTCATAATACTTCATAGTAAAACATCACTAAAAATAACTTAAAATGAAAAAAATTATCTACATAATGCTATTGTTAAGTGTTACTTTCAGTAAAGCCCAAAACAACAAAATTACGTTTGATTATGATGCAGCCGGTAATCAAATAAAAAGGGATCTGTGTTTAAATTGTACAAACGCCAATTATAAAACCACAAACTCAAAAGAAGTAACTGCCCTCAAAGAAGAAGATTTACAAAAATTTTTTCCTGAAGATGTCATCTCCTATTATCCCAATCCCGTAAAAGAAGAATTGTATCTTAAATGGGAACTTATAGAAGGCAATCTAGTTACTTCTATACAGGTATATGGTTTGAGTGGGCAATTGCTAAAGTCATATTCTGGACTAGAGAAAAATAATGCTCAAAACATTCCTTTTCAAACATACCCATCAGGAACATATTTAATTGTTTTGTCTTACACCTACGGGGAACAAAAAAACATTAAAATCATTAAGCAATAGCATATCAAGAATTTTTACTTTAACCTACTATTTGTGGGATTCTCTTTTTTTGTTTCTGTACAAGATTTAGAAGGAACACCTGTGCAAGGTTTGAAGCCTATAAAAAGAACGACAAATCCACTAGAAAAAATATCGAATACTACGGGAGTCGAGTTAATCAAACCGCTAAAATACTGCCTGCTTCGGCTATAACTCCGACAGGAACATCTACTGAAGTAGGAATAACCGAAGGACAACTATCAGTTTCACTCACCGGAGGAGCCAGCTACAGCATTCCTAGTGCGGTGCCATCAGGAATCAGTGAGGTTGTTCCACAAGTAATTTTAACTTACAACAGTCAAGGAGGCATTTTGCTTTGAAACGTTAGTATATTAGGTCTCCATTTAAGAGAATTCTATTCTGTTTGTAATTATTTAATTTGAACCCTAGTTTAGGGCAGTTCTTTCTTAATTTTCCCTATAAAATAGGAGGTAGGCATCCCGGTTTTGGTCAAAAAAGCATTAGCAAAACGTTGTGTACTGCTGAAACCCGCTTCTTCAGCTAATGCCTTGTTAGTATAATTCCTTATTTTTTTATCTGTTTTTAGTAATGAAATTAGATATTCAATCTTTAGATCATTCAGATAATCTACAAATTTTTTTCCTCTATAATGGTAGATTATCTTCGATAGATATTTAGTGTTAGATTCAAAAGCTGCGGTAAGTTTTACTAATGTTAAATCTTTTTCCAGAAATTTTTTATCCTTTTCAAATTTTTCCAGTTGTTTCAAAAGTAATGACACGGTATCTTCATTGATATCGCGTAATCCTTTCTTTATATTTTTGTTTTCAACTTTAGGAACCTGGCTTTTTTTCATAAGCTCGTCAAATTTTTGTTTATACAAACGTTTGTTTCTAATATGTCTATAGATGAGTAAAAGGAGGACAAAAAATAAAATTGTGATGATTGTCATAAATATGTAGTCATTGTACTTTCTTTTATCGAGTTGGTTTGTAATATGTATTTTTTCCGAAAGAATTTCTTTAGTATCATATTCTTTATGAATTTTACCGGATAAGTATTCGTATTTATAGTCCAAAATACTGTCCGCTTTAAGTAACTTTTCAATGTAATGCAGTTGGGCGTTCAGATTATTTTGAGACTTATAATACTTTATTATTAATTCGTAGTTTTCCAGGAGATCAGGGCGAATATAACTTTTAGCATCAAAAATCCCATCTACTTTTCTAAAGTACGGTAAGGCTATTTTAGGTTTTTTAAGTGCCCAGTAACTTTTTCCAATATAAAAATAGCCTACAGATTCATTTGCGAAATCTTCGTTCTCCCGAATGGCAGGTAGCGAATAGGTTATTTTTTTAATAGCCGTTGCATAATTGTTTTTGAAATATTGATTTACCCCTTCTGAGTGAAAAAAATAGGACTCCATCTCAAGATTGTCCAGTCTTTTTCCTTCTGCAATACCTTCCTCATTTGCTTCTGAGCACAGACCATAGTTACCAATTTTGTTGTAACATAGCCCCAATAGATGGATGGAATTTAGGTATGCTCTACTATTTTTATCCTTAAAATAAGTGATGCACTCCTTAAAGAGTGATATCGCTTCATCATAAAATCTGAGATAGTATTTTATATTGGCAATATTATATTTCGCTTTATACAGTAAATAACTATCGTTAGTTTGAGAAATGAAAGTATTGGCAAGAAGGTAATTGTCTAATGCATAATTATGTTTTTTCTGAGCATAGTATACAATTCCTTTCGAAAGATACGAAGAGCCAATTAAAGCGTTATCCTTTGATTTTTTTGCTGTATAAATCATGCTGTCCGCATACACAAGTTTTAAATGATCAGGGGAGTAGTGAACGTAATTTTTATAACCGTTCACGATTTCTTCTGTATTCTTTTCAAATAGAGCTTTAGATAAAAATGATTTAAGATATAGTGATTGCTTCACCTTGTTTTTTTCTAAATCTTCAACGCGCTCAAATAGATAATCGTAACTTTTATTTCGAAGTGTATCGGGGATTATAAATGAATTTTGTTGCGCAAAAATCGCCTTCCCTAAGCATAGAAATAGGAGTAATAGATATTTTTTAATCATAGGTTAAGTAAAATGGAGAACAATTTTTCTCTACAAAATCATTTTTCGGCATGGGACAATGCTTTACAAAAATGTCTTGGATGCTTTTGCAAGAAATTACCTCAAATATAAGCTAAACAATTGATAATGATGAATTTTTAACAGAAAACAGGTTGTGGATTTCATGAAAATCCATACGGTAAATCGTGGAAACCCACAAGCAATGTGTTGCGAGGTCGAAATTCGACTTCTAGATTTGCCTTGAATTCAAAAGCAAAAATATTTAGCATCGTGCTAGATTAAAGTTCTGCTTACCCGGGTGAAATGAACTGACGAATAAAGTACTCAGTGCCATTTAACACATTTAAATCATGAAAAATATTTCATTATGCTTCGTTATTTTACCATTACTAATTATTTCCTGTACTTCTGACAGTATTGATGTTATTGACCGTTCAGAGAATAAAGTTATCACTAAGAAATCAGAGAAATCGGCCCGTAGAGAACAGAACGTGACCCCAGATAATCCAGCAAACGATTATGATATGGTCGGTAAGTTACACAATGAGCTATTGGATACTTATTTTGCGGGTAACTATCAGTACAGTACGATTCCTCAAATCAGTGAGCAGATAGAAGTTATAACTGCAGCGAATAATAATCCTGCTCTTTTAAATTTAGGAACAAATATACCCTTGAATCTTGAAGAGATGCAAGCGATTGTAAACAATCCCGAGGCTACACTGGAGCAAATTATTGCAAACTCATCTATGACAACTGATGCAAAAATTAGTCTTTCTAGTTTTATGGACGCTATAATTTTATGGAAAAATGAGGAATACGGAACAATTTACCAATCCATAATTTCTTTTGAATCAAGCGTGATTGATAATTCTCAATTTAACATCGAGGACAAGAGGATAATCTTAACGTCATCTTCCATAGTAAGGCATTCGCTTTACTATGCTAAGGAGCGTAAAGATAAAGATTGGGAAACCTCTGTAGGAAACCGTATCGGTGGAGTGAGCGGCGCTATTGATCAATCGCTTACGTCGGTTAAAAAGGCATTAATAATAGGTATTAGTCAAAATAATGTTGTAACAGATTAGTAATGGATAGAATGCTATTGATTGAAAAGAAAATAATAGACTCATTTTGTGTTTTCCTCATAATTTTCAATTTAGTAGACCTTTATTTCATCGTAGACTTATTGAGCTACGATGAAATAATTGGTTACCTCACAAACGGAGAGGAGAAAAGCTGCAGTCCACGGAATTTAGCATTTCTGTTTTTTTTGACTACTGTTTCAAATTTATTGTTTATAACAGTCGTGTTGTTAGTGAAACAATTTTCTAAAAATGCGATAAAATAGATGAAGTAAAATATAAGGTAATCGTAGCAATCTATATATAGTGTAATAATCTAGCAAAAATATTATTTTGGTATATAAAAATTCAAAATATAGACCCTCAGGATTGGATGTTCACATTGAAGAAATGCTGACCTCTAACATTCAATTTCAGGAATTACTTAAAGAGGACTGCTTTTCTATACTGATTGTAAACTCGGGTTCTTTAGGTATTCTGATAAGAGATGCAGCGATTCATCTAGACGTAAATGAACTTATTTTGATTCCACAAAAGAGTTATTGTAAAATTTTGAGTTCGAGTAATCAATTTCGGATTTCCTTGGTATCATTTAGTGCTGCATTTATTTTTGAAAATAGTATCAGACGACCATTTGTCGGGTATTTTGAATTTTTTGTTACAAAAGCGCCCACTAAGGTTTTTCTCAAAAGTAAAGATGTACTACTATTGCTTGATCTTTTTAAATTGATAGATAGTAAACGAAGAAGTTCAGACAAACATATTTTTAAAAATGAAGTACTGCTTTTTAGTTTTAATCTTTTGCTATATGAATTAGCAGCGCTGTATTTCAGGTACTCCCGAGAAATTAAAATAAAGTATTCCAGAAAAGAAATAATTGTCATGCAATTTTTTAGCAGTTTAGAAATTAATTGTAGGCAGCAACATAGTGTAAAATTCTATGCCGAATCTTTATTTATTACAACAGGTCACCTTACTAAAATGGTTAAGGAAGTAACTGAAAAAACTACTAAACAATTTATTGAGGAAGCTCTTGTTTTAGAGGCAAAGATCTTGCTCCAAAACGAAGATTTAACCATTTTACATATTATGGAAGAATTACAATTTAGCAATGTTTCATTTTTTAGCAATTTTTTTAAAAAATATACTTCCATTTCCCCAACAGAATATCGTTTAAAGTTCAATATCTATTGAATGGTATGAAATATAGGTTCTAAATATTTTATAGATATTAATTAGAGTGCTTTTGATAATAAGTCAAAAGTGCTATTTAGTAAATAAAAGTAAGAAGTATGAATCAGACATATCTTTTAGAATGGCTAGATTTACTGGTAACTTGTACCCTAAATCCAAGTAAAACGGATGTTAATGCATTAACAGAAGTACAGTCAAAAGCGATTATTGAAAAAACAATAGAGCAAACATTATTTATTCAGTCCCAATTCAAGATTAAAGTTTTCTCACTTAATAAGGAAAAACAAATTAAGATTATCGTTGAGAATTATCATTCCTCCTTAATAATTTTCTTAGATAATGCTATTGAAAGAAGTCATCATGTGGATTTTGAAAGATTTGATTTGAAGCAAGTAATACATACATTAATTTCATGTTTTGATGAATTGTTGTCATTTTTAGAAACACGATTCTCCAGTTATTTAAGCTTAGATATGCTAGTACCGGCGACCTATTTGGTTGTATCAAAAAAGAAACTCAGACATAAAATTGATAAATTGCAAAATAGTGCAACTTTTACAGTGAACAATCAAAAGGCTACGGGAATACTTTTTAATAATTTGTACTCTTTTGTGAACTCCAAAAGAAATAAAAAAGTCACCTTCCGACAAGTGCTTTACCGGAAGCAATTGATCAAAGAATTGGAGTTACTAAACTTTCTTGATAATAAAGACCTCAACAGTTCTAAATTAGATGAGATTCTAATTTATATGAACTTTAATAGCAGGTCATTCATAAACTATTTTACGCAGTGCGTGGTTGACAAAATAAACTGTTTCGACAGTCTAACCGGAAAAATGGAAAATCTGTTATTGTATTTTAAGGAATTCAATCAGATTCATGGAAAGGACGGGGTAATTTTAAATTCGCATCATCAAGATTTAAAAACAGTCCTCAGTGATTGGTTTAAACATGAAATAATTTATTTGGAGAAGAAGTTCCTTTTTCCGGCTGCTACGCTACGAGATATAGATAAGAATCAACATAACTATGTTGCAATTGATGCGACTAAAGACAAAGTTTTATGTAAGCTCTCCACAGACCAAACGGCATTGATATTACGGGCTTCTAATGAATTAAATATTCTCATTGCCAAATCAATGAATCATGTATTTAAAACAATAGTCCCTTTCTTATCAACGCCTCACAAGGTAGACCTTTCTTACGACGCTATGCGCAGTAAATCATATGTGGCAGAAGATCGAGATAAGAAAATCGTAATTGAAACATTAGAACGCATGATTACGCGAATAAAAGAATATTAATTGATACCAATACATTTAAAATTTACAAGATGAAAAAGCTTAGTTACATTTTAATTATTGCAATCATCACAGTGATTGGTTGTACTACTGAAACTTTAAAAGACAAAACGGTTATCGAACTTATTAGAAAAGAGTATCACTATCCTCGGATTATAGATTATGATATTTATTGTAGTGATCCGGAACATGCTCAAAAGGTACTCAAGTCTGGACTTGAAGAAAAAGGAATGGTCACCGTGAAGCGTACTCAAGAACTAAAGGATATTGGAAGCCCTCTAATCTACTTTACAGATGCAGCAAAGCCTTATTTCTTAATTACTTCTGAAGATGATAAAAAAAGTGACATTCAAAAAGTAAAGATTGCAGATGAGGAATTTGGTAAAATTGAGGATATTAAAATTTGGAATTCAGGCAAAATGGCAATTGTAACGTTTAGTTCGGTGCGAAAGAATACTATTTTTGGGGAATTATTGAGGAAAGCTTCACCAATTATAAAGCAACATAAAGCCTATTTTTTGTTAACACAAAACGGATGGCAGATTATGGATCAGTCGGATGTTGATTTATTGCTCCTTAACTACTGATTTAGATTATTTCTAGAAGATGGAGTAGACGAAGATAAGTTTTCTTTTTCGTTGCATATTTGTTTCCATTAAATTAGTTCTTAAACCTCCATATCGGAGGTTTTTTTTATTTCATGTATTTTTTTATTTTTTTTTACTTGATTTTGCTGAGGGTACAGTGGGAACAACAGGGGTACAACAAAAAGTTGGACTTGTGAGGTTTTGTATCCTATCGTTTCTTTGGACTGTAATGATGAACATCCCGGATTTGGAATACGTTTCAATTATCCGAGTAGTAAGAACTAATGTAGAACGATAAAAATGAAGAGCGTATGTTTACAAACATTTCATGGGGCAATTATGTATTTGTAGTTTTACTATTAATAGCAAGTTGGTATTTATTTGTTGGATTGCAATTTTACTTTGCAGAAGTTAAAAGTATCGTAGCAGGCAAACGGAAGTTTCAATTCCGAATTTTTTCGGAGGTTCCATCTAATTTCGGATATCAGGATTCTTATGATAGCCTTCCATCGCAATCTCAAGCAACAGAATTCGACCAAACGTTTCAGGATGTAGAGAATCTAGTAGAAAAATTGAAAAACCTTGCAGGAGATGCATTGCGAAGAAAACTACCCAAAAAGGAATTCATGTATTATCTGAGTTTGGTTTTCAATGAATTTCCGACTGTAAAAAACTCGCCTTTTCGATCTTCAATATGCGAACTAGTAGTCTCGGAATGTGACAAACTGGAATTGATTCATGTAACGCAACAGGAAGTGGAAGTGTTATGGGATACATAAATTAAAATTCTATTGCGGAGGAATTACCCCTGTTTGCTCTTATGCGGTATGGCTTTATGTGACAGGAAAAAGAGTTCATTAACAGCGGTATTCCTCTGCTTTTTAGTACTTAAAATAAAACTTTAAAAATGATATCTTATGAAAAATCGAGGGAGGGAATTAAAGAAGTTTAGAGTAGCAAAAATACGATTTGTTTTTGTTGTGCTGCTATTGTTTGTTGGTTATGCTGCTGCTCATGCTCAAGATGGGGTTGCTGGTATTAACGAAGCCAATGAAAAGGTAAGAAGCTATTTTGATGCAGGAACAGAACTAATGTATGCCGTTGGTGCGCTACTGGGTTTAATTGGCGCTGTAAAGGTCTATCAAAAATGGAATGCTGGTGATCCTGACACTGGAAAAGTGGCCGCCGCCTGGTTTGGAAGTTGTGTTTTTTTAGTAGTGGTAGCTACGGTTATCAAATCTTTCTTTGGGGTTTAGTAGAATGAGTATGTTACCTCAATGTATTAAAGAAGGAACTATTTAACGAAATAACAGCATGGAAAACAGTGTATATCAAATCAATAAAGGCATTAATCAGAGCATTGAATTCAAAGGTCTTAAAGCACAATATATCTGGTATTTAGGCGGGGGTGTTATTGCTTTACTGTGCCTGTTTGCTGTGTTGTACATCATTGGTTTACCATCGTTGCTCTGTGTCGGTATCGTTGGTACTTCAGGAACAGTATTGGTTCTCAAAGTGTATAGGATGAGTCATAAATACGGTGAACATGGAATGATGAAAGCTTTAGCTAAAAGGCAGGTGCCAAAAGTGGTCAGAACGCAAAGCAGGAAAATTTTCAAAATGGAAAAATAAAATTATTTCAAAAATTACGAATTGGTAAATAGAGATGAAGATGGAAAAGAGGATAGATGATATTTTACCGATTATGGATGTGGAACACGATTGTATTCTATCCAAACAGGGTGATGTAACCGTTGTGTTTAAGGCTGAGTTACCAGAGATATTCACCTTGTCCAACCAAGAGTATGAGGCGTTTCACCAAGCTTGGCTTAAGGCTGTCAAATTGCTTCCAAAGTTTTGCGTGTTTCATAAGCAAGACTGGTTTATTGATAGCAAGTATCAAGCAGATTTTACAAATGAGGACACAAGTTTCCTTACTCGTAGTAGTGAGCGGTTTTTTAACGAGCGCCCTTTTTTGGATCATTCGTGCTACATTTTACTGACTAAAAAACCAGCAGGAAGGAAAACATCCAGTTCTTTATTCTCTAATTTAGTTAGGAGTTCGATTGTTCCTGAAGTAACATTAAAAGCGCAGTTGCGACAGGAGTTTATAGATAATACGGGACAATTTAGACGAATCTTAGAAGATAGTGGTTTCATAAAATTAACCCGTCTGGGAAATGACGAACTCAGAAGTCAGCGCCGAAAGATTGGCGTGATCGAGCGTTACTGTTCGCTTTCTGAAAAGGAAGACTCTTTTGTTTATAAAGATATCGTTTTCCATGACGGTCTGCAGGTTGGTGATAAACATTGTCAAATGTATACGCTAGGAGATGCAGCGGATCTTCCGGCTCTCTGTGGTTCGAGAATCAACTACGATCGATACTCTACAGACAAGACCAAATTCAGTATCGGCTTTGCATCCACATTAGGACAGTTGCTTTCCTGCAATCATATCTACAACCAGTATATTTTCATTGAGAATGCTCAAAAAACACTGCAGAAGCTAGAGAGTAAAAGATTGCGCTTGCAGTCCTTATCGGCATACAGCAGGGAAAATTTGATTGCTCGCGATGCGACCAATGATTTTTTAAATGAAGCAATCGGTCAGCAACGCTTACCCGTTAAGGCGCACTTTAATGTCTTAGCATGGACAGCGGATAGAGAAGAACTGAAGACTATAAAAAATAAAGTTTCATCAGCATTGGCGCAAATAGACTCCGCCGCTAAGCAGGAAACAGTTGGAGCCGCTCAAATATATTGGGCAGGAATTCCGGGTAATGCAGCTGATTTTCCAATGAATGACACTTTTGATACGTTTGCGGAACAGGCGGTGTGCTTCCTGAATATGGAAACCGGATACCGTTCCTCACTCAGCCCAACTGGAATTCGTTTGGGCGACCGTTTGACTGGGAAGCCAGTACATGTTGATATCAGCGATGAGCCCATACAAATGGGAATTTGCACCAATAGAAACAAGTTTATACTTGGACCTTCGGGAAGTGGAAAATCATTTTTCACCAACCATATGGTGAGAAGTTATTACGAACAAGGAACTCATATTGTAATCGTGGATGTTGGACACAGTTATAAGGGATTGTGTGACATGGTGGATGGGTATTATTTCACTTATGATGAAAAGAATCCTATCCGTTTCAATCCTTTTTACATTAGTGAAGGCGATACGCTGGATACAGAGAAAAAGGAAAGTATTAAAACCTTATTGCTGGCGCTGTGGAAAAAAGACAATGAAACTTTTAACCGAAGCGAATATGTAGCCCTGTCCAATGCGTTACAATTGTATTATGAAAAATTGGAGGCAGACAAAGCACTTTTTCCGTGTTTTGATAGTTTTTACGAATTCTTAAAAACTGATTTTGTTACAGTACTAGAAGTAGATAAGGTGAAGGAAAAAGATTTTGATGTAACTAATTTTCTATATGTGTTGCGTCCGTATTACAAAGGCGGAGAGTTTGATTACCTGCTCAATGCCACTGAAAATTTGGAGCTAATGAAAGAGCGTTTTATTGTGTTCGAATTAGATAACATCAAGGATCATCCGATACTATTTCCAGTGGTTACCATTATTATCATGGAGGTGTTTATCAGTAAAATGCGCAAGCTTAAGGGGATTCGAAAAATGATATTAATAGAAGAAGCTTGGAAAGCTATTGCTAAAGAAGGTATGGCTGAGTATATAAAGTATTTATTTAAGACCGTTAGAAAATTTTACGGAGAAGCTATAGTGGTTACACAGGAAGTAGAGGACATTATTTCATCGCCGGTGGTCAAGCAGGCAATCATTAATAACAGCGATTGCAAAATATTGCTGGACCAAAGTAAATACCAAAATAAATTCGACCAAATTCAGGAACTTTTGGGACTTACGGAGAAAGAAAAAGCATTAGTACTTTCGGTCAACAAAGCAAATGATCCAGATAAAAAATACAAAGAAGTTTTTATTTCGTTGGGAGGCATGCTCTCTAAAGTCTATCGGACAGAAGTATCCCTTGAAGAGTATTTAGCGTATACAACTGAAGAAACAGAAAAAATGAAAGTGCAAGCTTATGCCAAGAAATTCGATGGTGATATAAAAAAAGGGATTGCGGCACTGGCGAATGATTTGCGTCAAAGACAATGACAGAAAAAACGAAGTTGCAGTTTTAAATACTTGACAAACACTAAAATTACTACTTATGAAAGCAAAGAAAAATATGATGGTGGGTTTACTTTGTCTATTGCTCCTTAGTACTCCTGCTAGACCAGCAACAACGTTGGCAGCTATTCCAATAATTGGAATAATAAAAGATGCCGTAGCCATAGTGATAAAAGCAATTGATCTCCGCATCCAGCGCTTACAAAACAAAACGATTTGGTTGCAGAATGCCCAAAAGAAATTGGAAAATGTCTTGTCCAAAGTGAAACTGGATGAGATTTCCAATTGGACACAAAAACAAAAAGAGTTGTATAAAGAGTACTACGATGAACTCGCAAAGGTCAAATCTATTATTACTTACTATCAGCGAATAAGAGACATCACCCAAAAGCAGATCCGACTTGTTGCTGAATATGAAAGAGCTTGGAAACTGTTTCAGCAGGACAATCATTTTACGACCGATGAATTGGCATACATACAAAAAGTATATTCTGGGATTTTGAATGAAAGTATGAATAATATTGATCAGATATTTTCAGTTGTAGACTCTTTTACCTTGCAAATGAGTGATGCTAAAAGACTTGAAATCATCAATACAGCATCCGATCAGATTGATGGGACTTATGATGACCTATCTCGGTTTAACAGGCAAAACATACAATTGAGCCTTCAAAGAGCAAAATCAAATAACGATGTGAATGCCATTAGGAAATTCTACGGTATTCACAATTAAAAAACTAAAGTCATGAAAAAGATAACGGTTTTGATATTCCTTATGGGACTTTTTAATGGAAACTTGCAGGCACAGGCAAAACAAAGAGAAGAACTTTTAAAGCAAATTGCAGCCTTTAAAGTGTATATCGAATATGCTCAAAAAGGGTATTCCATCGCAAAGAAAGGGCTTAACGTGATAGGTGATTTCAAACGAGGGGAACTGGATCTTCATCTTAATTATTTCAATTCTCTAAAGGCAATTAATCCAAAGATAAATAACTATGCCAGAGTTGCTCAGATCATTTCACTTCAAGTAAAGATTCTGAAGAGTTATGGTCGCACCATGAGCTATGTGAATCAAAACGATTTATTTCACGGTGACGAAGTGGCGTATGTTAAGAGGGTATTGGATGGACTGCTTAAAGACTGCAATGCGACAGTGGATGAACTTACAGCAGTACTGACAAAAGGTAAGCTGGAGCTGAAAGATGATGAGCGATTGGAGCGGATTGATGTACTGTATCGCAACATGCTGGACAGTCAAAGCTTTTGTGAGGATTTCAGCAATCAAACCAGAATGATGGGTTTCTCCAGGAGCGCTGAATATAAAGATGTAAAAACCAGCCATGCGTTGCAGGGCGTAAAAGACAATATACCATGAAACGACAACTGATCGTACTGATCATACTGGCGGGACTGCTGTTTCCCAGTCGAGCTGCTGCTCAATCTCAAGAAATGCAACAGCTAATTCTGAATATCGAAAAGCTAGCTCAATTCAAACAGATTCTGACTGATATGAAAAAAGGCTATCAAATTCTGAACGGAGGCTATAACATTGTTAAGGATTTGTCGAAAGGAAACTTTAGTCTGCATGAAACATTCCTTGATGCGCTGATGCAGGTCAGTCCTACCGTTCGAAAGTATAAGCGGGTAGGAGATATCATCCTATATCAAGTGCTGTTAGTAAAAGAATACAAAGCTGCATTTAACCGATTCAGGAATAGTGGTAATTTCAATCCAGAAGAGATTGCTTATCTCGAAAAGGTCTATTCTAAGCTATTCAAAGAGAGCATAAGAAATCTGGATGAGTTGACCTCGGTCATTTCTGCCAATACCCTGCGAATGTCAGATGATGAAAGACTTGCCACTATTGACAAGGTATATGCAGACATGCAGGAGAAGCTCTCTTTTCTACGAAATTTTAACAACAGTACTTCCGTATTAGGCATTCAACGAACTAAAGAGCGCAATGACATCAATGCAATGCGTAGCATCTACAAAGTAAATAATTAAATACAAATTGTTATGATGAAGAGGAGCAAGGTTATACTATCTGTAGCCGCAGGGTTGGTGTTGCCAGTAACCAGCCATGCACAAGGAATGGCGGATGACATGAGCAGCTTGCATAGTGTACTGGACCAATTGTATGACGAAATGGTGCCTCTCTACAGCAACCTTATCGGAGTCGGGCAGGGAATAGCAGGATTTGGAGCCATTTGGTACATCGCCTCCCGGGTTTGGAGGCATATTGCAAGTGCTGAACCCATCGATTTTTATCCGCTTTTCCGTCCATTTGTGATCGGATTCTGCATAATGATTTTTCCTTCGGTGTTGGATTTGATTAATGGAGTGATGAAACCCACGGTTACAGCAACCGCATCTATGGTGGAAGGCTCTAATAAGGCTATTGGGCTGCTGCTTAGAAAAAAAGAAGAAGCGATCAGAGAAACGGACTCCTGGAAAATGTATGTGGGAGCAGATGGCAGTGGCGATCGAGACACATGGTACAAATACACGTATGATGATGCCAATCCTTCTGAGGAAGGAATTATGGAAGGAATTGGAAATGATATGAAATTTGCTATGTCTAAGGCCTCGTTCAATTTTCGTAATTCAGTAAAGGAATGGATGAGTGAAGTATTAATGGTGCTTTTTGTAGCTGCTTCACTTTGTATTGACACCCTTAGAACGTTTCAGCTTGTGGTACTCTCTATTTTGGGACCGTTGGTTTTTGGTATATCCGTTTTTGATGGTTTTCAGCACACACTGACGGTTTGGCTGGCTCGGTATATAAATATCTATTTGTGGCTTCCCGTGGCGAATATTTTTGGCAGTATCATAGGAAAAATTCAAGAAAAGATGCTTCAACTGGATATTACACAAGCGAGCGAGTATGGAGATACTTTTTTTAGTAAAACAGATATGGCCTATCTGGTGTTTATGATTATTGGCATTATCGGGTATTTCACCGTTCCCTCCGTAGCTAATTATATAGTGCATGCAGGTGGTGGCGGGGCATTAGGTCAAAAAGTGACCAGTATGTTCAACAACTCGGCAAATTCTGCAGTTAACAGCGCGTCTTCAGGTGCGGGAATGGTGATGGATGCTATGGGTAATGCTGCTGGACGAACGTCTCAAAGTCTATCTGAATCTAGTGGCTCCTCACCGTACTTCAAAGATAAAGACAGTTATATGGGAAATAAATTAAAAGGCAATTCCTAACCTCTAAAAAACGGATTATGTTTAGCAAAATGAAAAATATTGATACCGCCTTTCGGCATGTTCGAGGCTTTACTATCGTGGTGGTAGTCGGAAGTATTATAATGAGCTGTTTTGCTCTGTATAAGAGTTTCGGTATGGTGGCTCAAATGCAGGGTAAAGTTTATATACTGGCCAATGGTAAAGCATTAGAAGCGTATGCTTCGGATAGAAAAGACAATATACCGGTAGAGGCAAAAGATCATGTAACAACCTTTCACAAGTTATTCTTCACCCTAGATCCCGATGACAAAGTCATAAAAATCAATGTAACCAAAGCGCTGTACCTCGCAGATGACAGCGCAAAACGGATTTACGATGATCTAAAAGAGAATGGGTATTATTCCGGTATTATTTCCGGAAATATCAGTCAAACATTGCACGTGGATAGTGTTACTGTAGACATCAATAAGTATCCCTATTATTTCCGATGTTATGCTACTCAGAATATCATTAGAACAACCAGTATTGCACACCGTAGTCTTATTACAGAAGGGAATCTTCGGAATGTATCGAGGAGTGACAATAATCCGCATGGCTTTTTAGTCGAGCGATGGAATACAATTGAAAATCGAGATTTGAGTACTGAGAACCGAAAATAAAAACAGTTCTGCTATGCGTTACAAATTTAAAAATGGGACTACAAAAGACCCTCTTCAAAAGGATCGTGTTACAAGCAAACTACTGCAACAATTTGATGAGGCCAATCTTCGACTTCAATATAGGTTTGCTCATTGGTTGGAACGCAAGACTGTGACCTGGTCCCGTAAAAGTTGGATTTTAATTTTAATTCTTTTTACAATATTAACCAGTGGAAGCAGTGTTTATGTAGTTATAAAAAGCCTTTCACAAAGTGAGGTTAAAGCCATCCGTGTTATACCAATTACAAAATTGGTAAATAGTAGGCAAGCCGATAGTAAAAGGGACCTGCTAAAAGGGTCAATCAGTTCATCTGAATTTGAAAAGATAGTTCGCTTTCGCAGGTATTTGGACAGTTTGTTGCGCAGCCCAACTGGACAAAAAATAAAGGATAGCGTCATCCAATACCGACCGGGCTTACTGGACAGTCTAACAATCGTAGAAAAGTATTATCAATCACAATTTAAAAAATAATAGCATGGAAGCAAAAATGAAATCGGCAAAAATGTTGAGACAGCGCAAAATACTCTTAGTAATGCCATTACTGGTATTACCCTTTATCACTATTATTTTTTGGGTATGCGGTGGCGGGAAAATGGATGCTGCTAACTCTGTAGCGGTTGAAAAAGAAGGCTTTAATATCAAGCTTCCTGATGCAAACTTAAAGGAAGGTCTGAATTTGGACAAAATGCATTACTATGATCAGGCAACGCTTGACTCGATAAAGCTCGACGAGCTGATCAGCAAAGATCCTAACTATCTCAGCGGGGATTTTCCGATGGATTCAACTAAAGAGAGAGGCACTACTAATAATCGCAACCGTCTAGAAAAAGGCGGTAAGGGACTAAATTCTCTGATGTACCGTGATCCAAACGAAGCAAAGGTGCATGAAAAGTTGGAAGCGTTGCAAAGAGTTATTAATACGCCTGTTACTGCTTCAAGAACAGGACGAAACTATGCAAATAGCAACGGAAGTGTGTTGCATTCTGAAGAGGTTATCAAGCTGGAGGAAATGATGCAGTCCATGAATACTCAAAATAACGAGCCAGATCCTGAATTGAAACAACTTAGCGGCATGCTGGAAAGTATTCTGGATATACAGCATCCTAATAGGGTTCAAGATAAATTAAGAAAGGCTTCTCAAGCACAAAGAGGACAGGTGTTTAGCATTGCAGCTACAAGTGAGGAGAACCATATTTCTTCCTTGAATACTAAACTAAGGAATCAGGCAGATTCTGACGAATGGTCTAAAGGAAATTCATTTTATTCCTTAGAAGAACCTGCAAGTACAGATTTTCTTAAAAATGCAATAGCCGCAGTTATTCATAATACACAAACAATTGTGAATGGTTCTACAGTAAAATTGAGGCTTGTTGGTGCTGTTTTTATTAACGGAGTTCAGATTCCGAAGAATACCTTTCTATTTGGATTAGCATCCCTAAAGGGAGAAAGACTCCTAGTAAAGATTAATAGCATTCAATATAACAACTCGTTGTTTCCGGTGGACTTAAACGTTTTCGATTTAGACGGAATCAGCGGAATTTATATTCCGGGAGCTATTAACCGTGATGTGGCCAAAGCAACTGCGGATCGTTCAGTACAGACCTTAGGTGTTGCATCTTTAGATGATTCTTGGGGAGCACAAGCCGCGGGGGTAGGTATTGAGGCCGCTAAAACCCTTCTTAGCAAAAAAGCCAAGCTCATTAAAGTAGTGGTAAAGGCAGGTTACCAAGTTTTGCTTCACGATGAACAGCAAAAGCAAAATAATTCTAATCAAAACTAAAAATTATAAATTATGAAAAAAGTAAGAACAGTGGTTATGATGTATGTAATACTCTTTACCATCGGCGCATTTGCGCAGCACACAAGTAAAAACTATTTTGTGAACATCGAATCGGATTCTGTATCGATTGGGTATTCAAAAACAACAAATATTGTATTCCCATATGCAATTAAAAGTGTCGATCTCGGCAGTCAGGATATATTGGTTCAAAAAGCGAAAGGGCTTGAAAACATATTGCAGATTAAGGCCGCAAAAAGGGAGTTTATCCAAACAAATCTTACAGTAGTAACAGCTGATGGCAAATTGTATTCTTTTGTTCTGAGTTATAATGAGCAATCACCCCAATTGAATCTTTCTATCAATAAAACAAAGGCGGAAGGACAGGAAATTTATTTTTCAGATGAAAGTAGGAACGGAGAGGAGATCGAGGAGTATTCCAAGTTGGCTTTTTATGATAAGAAGAAAATAAGAGGTGAAAACGAAAATAAACATGACATCAAATTGCAGCTGAATGGAATTTTTATTCAGAAGAATATGATGTATTTCAGGATAGCAGTCCGAAACAACTCTACTATAACGTATGATATTGACCAACTCCGTTTTTTTATTCGGGACACTAAAAAAGTTAAACGAACCGCTTCACAGGAAATTGAAATTTTACCATTTTATATTCTTAATGATGTAGCAGCAATTGATGAAGAATCGGAAAATACATTCGTGTTTGCTCTGCCTA
Organism: Flavobacterium sp. GT3P67; assembly: GCF_004349155.1. Taxonomy (NCBI): domain Bacteria; kingdom Pseudomonadati; phylum Bacteroidota; class Flavobacteriia; order Flavobacteriales; family Flavobacteriaceae; genus Flavobacterium; species Flavobacterium sp. GT3P67. The sequence goes on along the minus strand of NZ_SMLF01000006.1, from coordinate 140,107 downwards.
AATTTACCATTCCAGAGGAAAAGTATTTGGCAATACAGCTATTGGAAAAGAATGGAGGGAGGCATTTAGAATTGGATGTAAAGAACAAAAAAATTGAAAAGGTTACAGTTTTACCTACACTGTAGAAATTAATCACTTAAATTAAAAAGTCATGAACGAGAAAAATTTTGAATACCTGCGCGATCAGGTAAAGTACACCGGTTTCGGTGAAGGATTAGAAAGCGAATTAAAGGAAAAAATGCAACAGCAAGAACCTAGTTTCAGTTTGTCACACAATGCTCATTATGGCACTGATACTGCTACCGTAACTTTGAATTTTAAGAAATCGGATCAGAGTGATATGTATTTCTTTAATTCTTATAAGGTGGATTTGCAAAAGGACAATTCTAAAGAATCGCTGGAGCAGACTTTCTATATCAATAAGGGTAGTAATATTACCATGAAGGAAGCCTACAACCTTATGGAAGGACGGGCGGTGAATAAGGATTTGACCAGTAAAGAAGGTCAGGTTTATAATTCCTGGGTACAAATGGATTTTAAAGAAGCTGACAGCAATGGTAATTTTAAGCTGAACCAGTACCACCAGAATTATGGATATGATCTGGAGGCTGCACTATCTAAACATCCCATCAAGGAACTCGATACTGCTAAATTTAAAGATGACTTAATGGATTCCCTAAAAAAAGGAAACGTACAATCAGTCACTTTCATGAAAGACGGTCAAGAGGTGAAGCATTATATTGAGGCAAATCCTCAGTTCAAAACCATCAAAGCGTATGATGGAAATCTGAAACGTATTGACAACCGTCAGACCAAAGATGAGAAGCAATCTGAAGGACAAAATACATCAATGAAGCAGGAGAATAAAAGACAGAATCAAAGTGCCGAGGAAGATGGACCTGCCGCTCCCCAAGAGGCCAAAAAAAGAAAAAAAAAGCAGTTTAATTCAATGTAGCTTCTGATGGAACTAATGAAACCCTTATCTGATTTCTTCAGAGCAATAACAACTGATTATCGAATAAGCATTACGCATATTGGTATTTATGTCGCACTGTTGCAGTTTAGATTAGATTAGATAAAGGTTTTATCAATCCTATACAAGTGTATCGGTATCAGATTATGGATATAGCCAAGATTTCTTCACCTAAAACATATTACAAATGCATGCGGGAATTAAGCGAGTACGGTTATATTAAGTACGTTTCAACTCGCAAGCGAAATCAGGGGAGTACCATTTATTTTCTAGATAAAGGAAGTTAAGTTAGTATACTAATAATTTGTAAAAGCCCCTTAGTGGGCTTTTTTTATTTTAAAATTATGAAATTATGAAAAATGTAAAAGAGAAATGTAAGAATGTCGATGAATTAATTTCTAAAAACTTTGTATCAATGGAAGAAGAAAAAGAACAAAAAATTGTAAATTTATTTATTGAAATAATAGTGTCAATTACCTTAAAAGAATATTATGAAAAGAGCGATACGATATTTGAGATTCAGTCAATTGGGTCAGAGTAATGGGTCGATTGAAAGGCAAGAGCTTTATACTGATCAATGGATAAAATCAAACAACATTGAGTTAGTAGATACTTTTATTGATAGAGGTAAGAGTGCTAAAACGTTTGACCGACCTGACTTTATAAAGTTGCAGGAATTTATATCCATCCATTTCAAAAATGTAGATTATCTTTTAGTAGATCAATTGGATAGATTTAGTAGGAATGCGGGGGAAGCAATGAGCATGGTAAAAACACTGCAAAGGAAATATGGAATACAAATAGTAAGTGTGACTGAGGGAATAACATTTGACTACGAGACTCCAGGAAGCTTTTTTAGAGCAGGGTTGCAATTACTTCTAGCGGAAGAGGACAATATAAATAGAAGTGTCAAAATTAGAGGGGGGTTATATACAGCAAGAGCCAAAGAAGGAAGATTTGTTCATAATTCACCACCATTTGGATATCGGAAGGAGGGTGAAAGAAAAGAACGTGGTCTGGTGGTAGAGGAGAAAGAAGCAAAAATAGTAAAATTCATTTTTGATATTTATTTAAGAGATACACCGCTTTATATAATTAAAGAAAAAGCAAGAGAATTAGGTTTTAATAGGAGTGGAAATAGCGCAATCGAAAGAGTACTTACTAACCCTACTTATGCAGGGCTATTAAACGTTGAGGCTTTTAAAGAACATCCAGGAGGGCTTTTTCCTGGGATACATGAACCTATAATTGATATTACAACATGGCAGATGGTGCAACGTAAAATGAAAAAGCCAGAAAAAGTAAAATCAATAATAGATGACCAAATTCCTTTAAGAGGAATATTAAAATGCCATTGTGGCAATATTTTAACTGGTGCTCCTTCTCGTGGTAAATCGGGTAAATATTTTTATTATTATAAATGTAGGTGTCCTAAGCACAATAATATAAGTGCTCTTAAAGCACATACTCAATTATTAAATGCTTTGCACTTGATGAGTATTTCAGAAAAAATGCTACTGGATATAAAAAAAGGTTGCACGGCAGCAGTAGATAAAGAGATTAAAAATAATAGCGAAAAATTGATTCTAAGAAAGGATGAGTTATTAGATGTAGAGGCAAAATTATATACACTTGAGGAAAAGTGGATCAGTAATGAAATTTCAAGAGAAACATACAATAGATGGTACGCAAACTATAATTACTCTTCCTTAAACTTAAAAGGGGCTATAGAACGGTTGAGTTCCAATGTAGGAGACGTATATAAAATCTTGCGAAAAAATATGGATTTACTTACCGATATACCCTATGTCTACAGTAAAGCATCAACTCTTCAAAAAAGAGAATTTATTAGTATGGTGTTCGACACTAACTTATACTATGAAGATGGGGTGTATCGAACACCTACTATGTTAAGTATTTTTTCTCATAATCACTTGTTAATGAAGGATAAAGGATGTCTTGTTTACGAAAAAAGACGGGATGATTTGTTAATCATCCCGTCCAGTGGAGTCGCCGGGAATCGAACCCGGGTCCAAACAAGCAACTAAAAAGCTTTCTACGCGTTTATTTCCTGATTGGGTTTTCGATAATGTGCTAGGCCAGAAACAGCCACACAATACTTATCTTCTTAATTTCGAAATCCACCCGAAGCTTATGGAAATCTAGGTTTAAATTTACGATTCACCTTTATCGACCGCTATAAACCAAAGCTTTCGAGGTAAATCCTGCTTCCCTATCTGATAGGGACGAGGCTAATCTTACTATGATTCAGATTATGCAGCAAGAGCGTAGTTTCCTTCGCCGTGTATGTGTTTTGAAACCTTTTATTAACGAGAATTGTCCCAGTTCTCGACGTGCTTACTTCTCAATTCGACTTGCTGTCAAAACCAGTCGACCCCTTTTTTATTTCAAAATCCAAACTTGAATTTTGAATTTGCAAATGTACACTTTTAAACTTGAATTAGTAGTGCTAAACTACCAACTCTATTTCAAAAATCATTCCTTTATTTATTCGTCTTTTAATTTGAACGGATAGTCCCCAAATAAAACGGCTAACTTCCTAACGTCATATGTTTTTCGGGTAAATTTATTGGATAGTGCAATAATGGTAACGCTTTCTTTTCTTAAAGTAATATAAGCCGATGTGTTACCATGCCACCAACCGTTGTGGAAATAAAAATTTTGCCCTGTCTCCCAATTGACCATTCTAATGCCAAGACCATAGTTTTTAGTGCCTTTGCGCTCATTGCTATATCCTTTGTATACTTGACTTTGCAGCTCAGGTGTTAAAAAATCAGAACTATTTCTCGCTCTGTCAAATTTTAGTAAATCACGCGGTGTAGAGTAGATATTCTTATCTCCATAAACCGCATCTAAATAATCTTTCCCTATCTCTACTTTATTTCCTTTATAGGAAGTAACAGCAGTATCTTTATCCCTTTCATAGTCAAAAACATACGTATTTTTCATGCCTAATGGTTCAAAAATAATCTGTTTCATAGCCTCTTTGTAAGGGAGTTTTGTGGTTTTTTCAATTATTAATGCCAACATGGCATAATTAGTATTGCAATAACTAAAACGAGTATCGGTTTTAAATTCTAAACCAATGTCCTTTGTAGCCATGATAGTCAGGATATCTTGATTGGTAAGTATGTTGTGCCTATCCCAAATAGTTTTGTCACGATCCGTAAAATAGGCATAATTACGCATACCACTTCTGTGATTCAACAATGTTTTTATCGTAACATCCGGATAAGGAAACTCTTTCAAGATGGTATTCACCTTTTGATCTAAGTCAAGTCTTTTAGCATTTATTAATTTTAAAATAGCGGTTGCCGTAATTACTTTACTCACAGAGGCAATGTGTAAAGGAGTGGATTTAGTAATTAATGTTTTATCTCTGAAATTAGCGTAGCCTTCGTACTTTTCATAAATAATTTGACCATTCTTAGCAACTAGAAAGCTTCCGTTTGCACTATTGTTAGGCCAGTTTTTTTTATAAAAAGAGTCAATGGATGTCTTTTTTGAATTAATGTATTCAGCAGTTAATTTTGTCTCTGGTTTGCTTAACGGCTTCATCTTAGGTAATGTACTCTTTGGGAGTTGGGCATCATTTAATTCTATTTTCTTTTTCTCCTTATTGCATGAACTCAAAACCAAAAAGAGGAGGAATATATGTAGTATATTTGTTTTTTTTATAAAATTCATTTCTGTGGTGCTAGAAAGGCAAATATATAGAATCAATGTCTTTTTGGACGCTGTTTTTTCCAAACCTTAACACTATTTTATCAGTAGATAGGAATCACAATTTTTGTATCATTTTGTACATCAGTGAATAGTAGTTTACAGCCTGCAGATTTTAATAAAAAAATAAATGCAATTTAGTTTAAATTGTTATATTTGTAACAAATAAACCAAATAAAGTTATAATAAAAACAAATCAAAAGCATAAAAAAATATGAAATTCGGAATATTAAAAGAAAGAAAGAACCCGCCTGACAGAAGAGTTATTTTCTCACCAGATGAATTGGCCAGATTAAAACAGCTATTTCAAGGCGCTACTATAAAAGTAGAAAGCTCTGATATTCGGGTGTTTACTGATATACAATATAAAGAATCAGGAATTGAAGTGACCAATGATATCAGTGATTGTGATGTTTTATTTGGAGTAAAAGAAGTTCCTGTAGAAAATTTAATTCCTAATAAAGCGTATTTCTTTTTCTCTCATACCATAAAAAAACAGCCTTACAATAGAAAGTTATTGCAGGCCATTTTAGAAAAAAATATTGATTTATACGATCATGAAACTATTGTAGACTCTCATAATCGCAGGTTAATTGGTTTTGGACGTTATGCCGGAATAGTAGGTGCATATAATAGCATAAGAGCTTTTGGAATAAAATTCGAATTATTTAAATTGCCAAAAGCAGAAACACTTTCTGGTAAAGAAGCCTTAATCACACATTTAAAAAGATTGGTATTGCCACCGTTAAAATTCGTGATTACGGGTACAGGAAAAGTTGGTAATGGGGCAAAAGAGATTCTGGATGCCATAAAAATAAAAGAAGTTTCAGTCGAAAATTATTTAACAAAAAACTACACACAACCCGTTTACACCCAAATTGATGTATTGGAATATAACAAACGTAAAGACGGCCAAATATTAGACTTCACTGATTTTTATGATAATCCACAGGAATATGTTTCTAATTTTGAACGATTCACTAAAGTTTCGGATATTTATATTACGGGACATTTTCATGCCAATGAGGCTCCGGTGATTCTTTCACGTGAAATGCTACAGTCCAAAGATTGCAAAATCAAAGTAGTTGCAGATGTTTCCTGTGATGTCAATGGTCCAATAGCATGCACGCTAAGATCATCAACAATTGCGGAACCTTTATATGGGTATTTGCCAAATGAAGATAAAGAAGTTGATGTTTTTCATCCTGCGGCAATTGTAGTTATGGCGGTTGATAATTTACCCTGTGAATTGCCAAAAGATGCCAGTGAAGGATTTGGAGAAATGTTTATGGAGCATGTAATTCCTGCATTTTTCAATGGAGATATAGAAGGGATTTTACAAAGAGCTAAAATTACCGAAAAAGGAAAACTGACTCCAAGATTTAGTTATTTACAAGATTATGTAGATGGGAAGTAAATGCTGTTTCTTTAATATAATAGACAAACCTGCAATGTAATGTTGCAGGTTTTTTTTATGGAAATTTATAGGTTAATAAATTGGCTTGGTTTTGAAATATTATAAATCAATTAACACCTCAGAATTTAATGAGTTTGTCTAAATGCCTAATTTTGTTCAAAATTAAAAATTTATAATGACTAAAAATATTCCAATTTCCCTATTAGAATTAGCGATAATTACCGAAGATAGCAATGCAAGCGAAACATTACAAAAAACAAAAGAACTGGCGCAACTGGCAGATAGTTTAGATTACAAACGATTTTGGTTAGCCGAACATCATAATATGGCGCACGTAGCGAGTTCTGCCACGGTTGTTTTGATTGGTTATATTGCCAGTCAAACCCAAAATATCCGTGTAGGTTCAGGCGGTATCATGTTGCCTAATCATGCTCCGCTAATTATTGCTGAACAATTTGGTACGCTTGAAACACTATATCCCAACCGGATTGATTTAGGATTAGGAAGAGCGCCCGGAACAGATAGTTTAACAGCACAAGCCATTCGGAAAGACTTCTTCGAGCAATCGCAGCGATTTCCTCAAAATGTTGCCGCTCTTCAGGATTTTTTTTCAGTGGATAATGCTACTGCAAAAGTGAGAGCTTTTCCTGCTGAAGGGACTAAAGTTCCCATTTGGATTTTAGGTTCCAGTATGGATAGCGCTGCTTTGGCAGCTGCCAATGGATTGCCGTATGCCTTTGCGGGACATTTTGCACCAAAACAAATGCAACAGGCATTTCAATTTTACCGAGATAATTTCGAACCTTCGCAATATTTAGACCAACCCAAAACGATGGCATGTGTAAACGCGATAGCTGCCGATACCGACAAAGATGCCGAAAAATTATCGACCAGTTTGACTCAAATGTTTCTGAATTTGATTCGGAATGATAGAAAACCATTGCAGGCACCAGTTGATTCCCTTGATGGAATTATGAGTGAAGAAGAACATTTTCATGTAAACCAAATGACTTCTTGTTCATTTGTGGGAAGTAAGAAGAAATTGAAAACAGAATTGAAGCAGTTTATCGAATATACGCAAATTGATGAATTGATGATTACCAGCCCAATTTTTAATCATGAAGATAAATTGAAAAGCATTCGAATTATGAAAGAAGTTATTGACACTATTAAATAACGTTTGATAGTTTGATAGCTTTAAAAGTTAAAAACCCTGCAATTTTATATTGCAGGGTTTTTAATTTAGTAAAGATGCACTGCAGTGCATCTCTACAATATAAAAAATTATTTCAGGCTTCCCACCATGTCTTCTGGTTTAACCCAAGCATCAAAATCTTCCGGAGTTACATACCCCAAACGAACGGCTTCTTCTTTAAGCGTTGTTCCGTTTTTATGTGCTGTTTGAGCAATTTCAGCTGATTTGTAGTACCCAATTTTAGTATTCAAAGCCGTAACTAACATCAATGAATTGTCAACCAATTCTTTAATACGTTTGTAGTTAGGTTCAATACCTTGTGCGCAATGTTCGTCAAAAGACATACAAGCATCACCAAGTAATCTCGCTGATTGCAAGAAATTTGCAGCCATCAATGGTTTGAAAACATTCAATTCATAATGACCTTGCATTCCACCAACAGAAATGGCAACATCATTCCCCATAACTTGTGCGCAAACCATCGTTAATGCTTCACATTGTGTTGGGTTTACTTTTCCTGGCATGATTGAAGAGCCTGGCTCATTTTCTGGAATAAGGATTTCTCCAATTCCTGAACGTGGTCCTGAAGCTAACATACGTACATCATTGGCAATTTTATTCAATGAAACCGCCAGTTGTTTTAATGCTCCGTGTGTTTCTACGATTGCATCGTGTGCAGCTAAAGCTTCAAATTTATTTTCGGCAGTTACAAATGGATGTCCGGTAAATTCAGCGATATATTCAGCCACTTTTACATCGTATCCATCAGGAGTATTTAATCCTGTTCCTACCGCTGTTCCTCCTAAAGCTACTTCTGATAAGTGTGCCAAGGTATTTTTAACTGCTTTCAAACCGTAGTTCAATTGCGCTACATATCCTGAAATTTCTTGTCCTAATGTAAGTGGTGTAGCATCCATTAAATGCGTACGACCTATTTTAACCACATTATTAAATTCAACCGCTTTCGCATGAAGTGTATCTCTCAATTTTTCAACACCTGGAATCGTGATTTCTACAACCGCTTTGTAAGCTGCAATGTGCATTCCGGTAGGGAAGGTGTCGTTTGAAGATTGTGATTTATTTACATCATCATTGGCTTTGATAAATTGCTCGCCTTCGCCAATGTTGAATCCTTTTAATACTTGCGCACGATTTGCAACAACTTCATTTACGTTCATGTTACTTTGCGTACCTGAACCAGTTTGCCAAATCACCAATGGAAATTCGTTATCTAATTTTCCAGCTAGAATTTCGTCACAAACAGCTCCAATAGCGTCACGTTTATCGACTGGTAAAACACCTAAATCACAATTGGCATAAGCCGCCGCTTTTTTAAGATAAGCAAAACCTTCAATAATTTCTTTTGGCATGGAAGCCGATGGACCTATTTTGAAGTTATTTCTGGAACGTTCTGTTTGTGCGCCCCAATACTTGTCAGCAGGAACCTGCACTTCACCCATGGTGTCTTTTTCTATTCTGAATTTCATTTGTTGTTATTTATAAGTAATTATGTAGTTTAATTCGTTTTTAGCCCCGATGGCAACGGAAATCCTTTTCTTTTTGCTGCCAAAAAGAAAAGATTAGAGTGTACAGCGGGAAACATCTCCAAATTCTGAGCTCAAAAATACGGATAATTCCTTTTTTATAAAAATTGATTGGTAGTTTTTATGTTTTTTTATTGGTGCGAAAAAGAATTAAACTTACATTTGTGGCTACATTCAAAAATTCCGGAAAACATGTTTGAATTTTCACAGTACTTAGGCTTTTTACTTTTCTTAACCATTCTTACTATAGGATTTTGGTTAATGTTTTTTCTTGTAGGTTTCGTTCAATATTGGATTGGCGGTGCTCTATGGGAAATGTATAAAGAAAGAAAAGCAAAGAAAGAACAATCAGTTTAATCTGTTTGTTAAATAAAAAAAGGACTCGTGAAAATGAGTCCTTTTTTTATGCTTAATATTTTACTTTTTGTATAAAAAGAGAAAGGACCCGTTTTCACGAGTCCTTATTTTTTTATCCCTGAAAGTCACCTTCATTTTCATTTTGATTTCGCTTAGGTTGTTCTTTTTCGTTTTTCGGTTTGTTAAAACGATACGTGAACGATAAGCTAAACTGTCTTTCTCTCCATTGCATTTCGCTGTAAGAGCTTACAATTCCAGGAAGATTACTTTCCATCATTCTTTTTCTGGAATTGAATACATCACTAACGTTAAATGAAAGTGTTCCTTTATCTTTTAAGACATCTTTACTGAATGCTATATTTGCTGCAAAAATCCCTAAGCTTCTTCCTTGTGCATTATTTTGCGGACCATTATAGGATGCATTTGTCTGCCAGTCAATTTTATAGGGTAACGAAATTTTAGAGGTTAGTCTTGTGGACCATGAAGTGGCTACGTTATCAAAATTTTGTACAATCACATTATTGTTAAAATCTGTATAGGTAAAATCGCCTTGAGTTTCGTTTCTGAAGAAATTGAAATTACTGTTTAATTTCCACCATTTGTATGGAGAATAGTTTAATGTAAATTCAAATCCTGTTCTATATTCAGTTGCCAAGTTGATTGGTGAACTGATTAAGATAGGTGTTCCGTTAACGAAATCTCCTGATTCTCTTCTTGCAAATTGAAAAACATCAGTAGTTTTATTCACATATAAAGAAGTATTGAAGGTCAATTTTTCCCATCTTTTGATGTAACCAAAATCAATTGCATCTGAAAATGCAGGATCTAAATCTGGATTTCCAACAAAAATATTAATGTTACTCGACAAGTTACTGAATGGGTTCAACATTCTTCCTCTAGGTCTTTGAATTCTTCGGCTATAGCTTACAGAAGCGCTGCTTTTATCGGAGATTTCATAAGTGAAGAAAGCACTTGGAAAGAAATTATTGTATTTTTTATTGTTGAAATCATTGGTTGCTAATTGATTGATTTCAATATTGGAATCCTCAAAACGCAATCCGAAAAGGGCTGAGAATTTATTGATTTTTACACCATATTGTGTATAAATCGCATTAACTTTCTCCTTGTATTCTAATGTATTTGTGAAGTTATTATTGATTATGCCATCATTTTCAACGCTATAATCGGTAAGTAATTCTGAGAAATCACCTCGGTATCCTGCTTCAAACTGGCTTCCTTTTCCAAAAGGCAATACATAATCCATTTGAAGTAAATTTCTGCTTTGAGTTTGATTGTTGATTGTATTGTCAAATTTCACCACACTTGTATTAGTGGCTGTGTCTGTAATTATAGCATCGTTGATGTCATCATTTGTAGAGAAGGAACCGTCAATTGTTAATTTATGACCGTCTTTTTTAAATTTCTTAGTGAAGTTTGTTGCAAATTCTACATTTTCACTATCGCTATTTTCTAAATTGATACGATTACGGGTATAGTCATAATTAAAACCTGCATCATAATTATTTTGGAAAACGTTATCAACGTTGATTCCATTACTTTTTCTGTAGTTGAAGGTATTGGTCCAGGAAAGACTCTCGCTTAGATACCACTCCATACCAAAGTTTCCATTATATCCTTTATTGTCTCTTTCGTTTTCTCGAGTTTCATTTACATAATTACGAGTTGTATTATCAGCATTTAAATATCTTGAATCTGTAAATGCATTTCCGGGGTTACTACGATCATTGTATCCTTGAGTAGTAAAAAGATTAAAGTTTTTTGATTTATAGTTTAATGTACCGCTTAAACCATACGTTTCAGGGTAGCCAGTTGAAGCTATAAAAGTTCCGTTTAAACCTTGATTTTTTCCTTTTTTCAAGATGATATTTAATAAACCACCACCACCTTCGGCATCATATCTTGCAGATGGATTGGTAATAACTTCTACTTTGTCAATCGCATCGGCTGGAATTAATCGCAAGGCTTCAGCAATATTAATAGCATTTGATGGTTTTCCGTCAATAAGTACTCTTACGTTTTCGTTTCCACGAAGACTTACATTTCCTTCAACATCAACAGCAACTGAAGGAATGTTATCTAAAACATCACTAACAGTTCCTCCTTTTACCATAAGGTCGTTTCCTACGTTGTATACTTTTTTGTCTAATTTTATTTCAACGGTTGTTTTTTCGGAACGAATAATAACCTCATTCAATTGATTGGCATCTTCTTCTAAACTAATTACCCCTAAATTAGTACTTGCTTTAAGATTTTTCTGTTTGATTTCATTTAGTTTGAAAGAGATGAATTCAATTTTTATATCGTAAATACCGGGCTTAATCTCAATATCAAACTCTCCTTTTGGATTTGTAATACCTCCAGCAACTGGTTTTGGATTATTGGGAATCAAAAAAGTTATTGTTGCGTATTCAAGGGGTTGCTTGCTTATTTTTTCAAGCACTTTTCCAGTAATTTTAATTTTTGAACTTGGACCTTGTTGAGCAAAACCGAACAGGGTAGTAAAAAAGAGAACAAGAATTAAAACGGATTTCATTTTTTTCATTTTTAAAAACTTTGGTTACAAACTTTAGATTGTAAAAGTAGAATTTGGTTTAATACTAGAAATCACAAAAAAATGTTAATTATAAAATTCGAGGTTTTACAAAATAAAAGCTGCTACTTTGTCTAATTCACGGCCTATAATTGCTGTATTTCCATTGATTACAATTGGTCTTTCAATTAGAATTGGATTAGAAATCAGGGCTTGAATAATTTGTTTATCATTCATTTCTTGGTCTTTAAAATTTTCTATCCAAATTTTTTCTTTTTGACGAACTAATTCAATAGGTTTTATATTTAGTTTTTGAATGATAGCAGACAACTCTTCAAATGAAGGAGGGTTTGTCAAATAATTGATGACTTCAAACTCTTTTTCTGATTTTTCTATAAATGCCAGACAATTTCTAGATTTTCCGCAGCGTGAATTATGGTATATTTGTATCATATTTTATTTATATTGGGTTATTGTAAATTGGCATATCAAGGGTTATCATTGATGTAACAAAAGTAACATTTGCCAAACTAATTCAGTATAAAAACTAAACGAAAAATAGATGTTCATAGAACAAGGAATAAAAGCAGAAAATAAGTTTTGGAAATATATTTTAGGATCGTTATTAATAATTTTCGCTTCATTTGTGGGTCAGGTGCCACTTTTGATTGGGGTCTTATATGAAGCATTTTTCAATGGAAAGCCTTATCCAACGAGTAATGAAGCTGTAATGCGTTTTTTTGACCCTAATTTGACTTTGTTTTTAATACTGATTTCATTCGTTTTTATTATGGTTGGCATTGTGCTAGTAGTACGTTATTTGCACGGACAAACGATGCTTTCGATAACAACATCGAGAGATAAAATAGATTGGAAAAGAGTTGGATTTTCTTTTATGATTTGGTCCATTTTTACAATTGTCTCCACATTGCTATTTTATTTTTCTAATCCCAGCGATTTCGTAGTCAATTTTAAACCAATTCCATTTGCAATTTTAGTTGTAATAGGTGTACTTTTAATTCCTATTCAAACCAGTTCCGAAGAATATATTTTCAGGGGATACTTGATGCAGGGATTTGCCAATCTTGCCAAGAATAAATGGTTTCCTTTATTAATGACTTCGGTTATCTTTGGAGGAATGCATATTTTTAATCCTGAAGTATCCAAAATTGGTCATATTGTTTTAGTGTATTACATCGGGACCGGTTTGTTTCTGGGTATTATTACGTTGATGGATGAAGGAATGGAGCTGGCTTTAGGATTTCATGCAGCCAATAATTTAGTTGGTGCTTTACTCGTTACATCAGATTGGTCAGCGTTCCAAACTAATTCTATTTTTAAGGACATTTCGGATCCTTCAGCGGGATTAGATGTAATAGTACCGGTAGTTCTTATTTACCCAATACTTTTATTTATCTTTAGTAAAAAATACAATTGGACTAATTGGAAAGAAAAATTAACAGGAACTATTTAAACATTAAAACGCTTCAATAATTTAAAATAACCGGAATCATGATCGATACAATAAAGTACCATAATGTCCACAACCTCTTTAAACTAAATGGATATCATCTGAATCGAAATGATTTATGCAGAGTAGCGTACAGTTTTATAAAAGAAGGAGAGGAGTTCGAAAAATCAGTGGGAGATTTTATACTCGATTGGTTTGATAACAAATCGTATATTGAAATGAATACTTCCGGGACAACTGGAACTCCTAAATTGATTCGTGTCGATAAACAAGCTATGGTCAATTCGGCAATTGCTACGGGTGATTTTTTCGATTTAAAACCTGGAGATAAGGTATTACATTGCTTACCCACAAAATATATAGCTGGAAAAATGATGTTTGTGAGGAGCTTTATTCTTGGTCTCGATATTGATTTTGTTGCGCCAAGTTCTCATCCGATGTTGCAAAATGATACCAAATATGATTTTGTAGCGATGGTCCCTTTACAAGCTCAAAACTCTTTGTCGGCATTAAAGAATGTGAAAAAGTTGATTATTGGAGGAGCTAAAATGAGCAAAACACTAGAAAAAGGACTTTCTAAATTAAAAACGGAAGTCTATGAAACCTATGGTATGACTGAAACTATTACTCATATTGCAGCCAAAAAGATAGGGGAGGAGGCTTTTTCAATTTTGCCAAATATTAAAATTAGCCAAGATGATAGAAATTGTCTGGTGATTGATGCTTTAAAAATTTCAGATGAGCCCATTGTCACAAATGATTTAGTGGAACTGGTGGGCGAAAATCAATTTGTATTTTTAGGACGTATTGATAACGTAATAAATAGTGGTGGAATCAAATTAATTCCGGAGAAAATTGAAGATAAGCTATCCGATAAAATTAACTCAAGATTTTTTGTAACTGGAAAACAAGATGCTGTTTTAGGAGAAAAATTAGTTATCGTTATAGAAGGTGAAAAACAAATACTAGACGAGACTATTTTTGATGGTTTAGACAAATATGAAAAGCCTAAAGAGGTGTTTTATGTTTCTAAATTTATTGAAACCGAAAACGGGAAGATAAAACGCAAAGAAATTGTAGAAAGTATATAAATTGTTTTTAAATAAAAAGCATCCTCTAAATGGATGCTTTTTTATTTAATTATTGTTGCATTTTAAAATAATAATCAGCTGAATTTTTTCCACTTCCGTAGAATAAGAAAAACACACATAATCCTAATACCAGTAATGCCAAAAGTAAATTTTGTGAATGCATTTCTCCCATGAAATTTACTATAATAGCACCTATTAGTATCGGTAGTTGCGCCATTATCGCCCATCTTGTCAATAAACCAAATGCAATCATTATACCACCTACCATATGTGCTGGAGCAATGTAATGAATGAGGAACATTCCACCTCCAATTCTGTCAATTGGGGATATTAGATCATTTAAATATTGGATGTTCGTTATAAAAGAGATTCCTTTCATAAACAAAAATACACCAAGTGCTATTCGTACCAAATCTACGGTTAAATATGTGTGCGCATTCGCCCATTTGTTTAAATTTTTTACGTTGCTCATAATACTATAGTTTAAAATATGTAGTACTAAGTTACTGATTTTTAATTAAATAATTTAAAATTGTTAAAGAAAACTAAATTTCGAATATTTTTCTTATTCAAATGAATAGTAATCTAGCTTTTGTAAATAAATCACTACTAATACCAACTTAATTTATAATTGCAGCGTAAGTAAAGATGTTAAATTTTAAAAAATGATTTCGTAATTTTAATAATAAAGTAAGCCTTACTTAATTTAGGAATCGATAATTTATTCTTAAACCAAGGCTGTTTTCAGCATGTCCATGAGCCAAAAACTGAGTCAAATCCATAGATAAGTTTACTTTGGTTTTTTTAGCACCAATGATAAATGACTTCCCAAAATACAGACCCGAACATAATCCAAATTGTTGGTCACTGGCATATTCAGATACAAAACCCAATCCAATTTTACCGTCTTCGTCTGAAAGTGCGTACCCTACGCCGGTTTCGACTCCCCAATACCAATTTGAATTTAAATTAAATTGAACATTTGGTTTGATGCTGAACAAGCTAAAGTTACTGTGTAAAGCTCTTTCTTCCAATGTGCTTTCGGGAGTAAGTATTCGACTATTTTTTTTAATGAATCTGTAATCATAATCGAATCGAATTCCGAGTTCTAATTTTCTGGAAATTATTTTTCCAGCTCTTACATTTACGCCTACAGCAAGTCTGTGACTTCGATACATTTCTATATGTACGGGCAGTGATAAGTTTAAACCTGATTCTAGATAAAAAGGTTTCTTATCCATTGACAAAATAGCATTTTCGGTTTTATTTTGTGCATATATAAACTGCCCCACTAACAATAATACTGTTGTTAGTAAAACCAAAATCTTTTTCATTTTCTTTTAATTTTAAATAATTAAAACGAATTAGGTTAAGACTTTTTATGGCACTGTAAATGCTTTTAGGAACTATATTAATAGTTTCTAAAAGCATTATAAATATACAAAATAAAGAGTTAAGTGTTTGTAAATGAGTAATTAAACTTGAATTACACCCAGGTTAAATTTCTTCTCAATAGGCGAGTGGTTTGCCGCTTCAATACCCATAGAAATCCAGGTTCTGGTGTCTAAAGGATCGATGATTGCATCTGTCCATAATCGTGAAGCCGCATAATAAGGCGAAACTTGTTCGTCATATCTTGCTTTTATTTTATCGAATAATTCTTTTTCTTTAGCTTCATCTACCAGTTCGCCTTTTGCTTTAAGCGAAGAAGCTTCGATTTGCGCCAATACTTTCGCTGCTTGTGTTCCACCCATAACGGCTAATTCTGCACTTGGCCAAGCAAAAATTAATCTTGGGTCATACGCTTTTCCACACATGGCATAATTTCCGGCTCCATAGGAATTCCCTACGATAACTGTGAATTTAGGTACAACTGAATTAGATACAGCATTTACCATCTTAGCACCGTCTTTTATAATTCCGCCATGTTCAGATTTGGATCCCACCATAAAACCGGTAACATCTTGTACGAAAACTAAAGGAATTTTCTTTTGGTTGCAATTAGCGATGAAACGGGTGGCTTTGTCCGCACTATCGGAGTAGATTACACCGCCAAATTGCATTTCGCCATTTTTGGTTTTCACCACTTTTCGTTGGTTGGCAACAATTCCCACTGCCCAACCGTCAATTCTGGCATAGCCGGTAATAATGGTTTGACCGTAACCGTCTTTATAGGCTTCAAACTCGGAATTATCTACCAGACGATTGATGATTTCCATCATATCATACTGTTCATTTCTGGCTTTTGGTAAAACACCGTAGATTTCTTTTTCATCCAATGCTGGTTTTTCTGCTTTAATTCGGCTGTAGCCGGCTTTGTCAAAATCACCTATTTTGTCAACTATATTTTTTATTTTGTCTAATGCGTCTTTGTCATCTTTGGCCTTGTAATCTGTAACTCCCGAAATTTCACAATGTGTAGTTGCTCCACCTAACGTTTCGTTATCAATGCTTTCGCCAATGGCAGCTTTGACCAAATAACTTCCGGCTAAGAAAATACTTCCCGTTTTATCCACAATCATAGCTTCATCGCTCATGATTGGCAAATAGGCACCACCGGCAACGCAACTTCCCATTACAGCAGCAATTTGGGTGATTCCCATGCTGCTCATTTGTGCATTATTTCTAAAAATACGGCCAAAATGTTCTTTATCAGGGAAAATCTCATCTTGCAAAGGCAAATAAACGCCTGCACTATCCACTAAATATATGATTGGCAGACGATTTTCCATTGCAATTTCTTGCGCACGTAGATTTTTCTTTGCGGTTATAGGAAACCAAGCTCCCGCTTTTACGGTAGCATCATTGGCCACAACAATACATTGTTTTCCTTTGATATACCCTATTTTTACCACAACTCCGCCAGATGGGCAGCCACCATGTTCTGCATACATTCCTTCACCAACAAATGCTCCAATTTCTATACATTTTGCTTTTGGATCCAATAAATAATCGATACGTTCGCGTGCCGTCATTTTGCCTTCGCCATGTAATTTTTGGATGCGTTTTTCACCACCTCCAAGTTTGACTATGCTTAATTTTTGTCGTAATGCTGAAAGTAAAAGTTTATTGTGGTCTTCGTTTTTGTTGAAGTTCAAATCCATGATGAAATAGTGTTAAAAAAAGTTTGCGCTAAAATACAAAATCCAACTAAATAAATTTTATTATTTTAATTGGTTTGTGAAGAAAATCGAATATATGTTTACTATTAAAACAAAAAAACAGAAGTTTATCTCTGTTTTTTTATGAATTTAATAAAAAAAGAGAGTATTTATTTGTAGGACTGTACGCTAAACGAACCATCATTATTTTTTTTACTATCATCAACAATGAGATTAAGAGATTAAGAGTCAATGTTATCAAAAAAATCTTAAAAAAAATACTGAATATCTTGAACCCCACTTGCTATCTTTATTTCTTTGTTTTAAAAAAAAAGCTAAACCTTCCGCTGCGGCGGTTTAAAACAGAACAAAGCCAGCATCTCTTAACCTCTAAACCTCACTGTTTAAAAATTATAATGTTTTTCTCCGCCGTGGCGGATTGAATATTTACAGGGGTTTACAAAGTATTTTTGTAAGCTCGAATCCGCCACGGCGGAGAGATTGATTTTTTTTGTATTAATAACGGATAGTCATATTTATTTTTTAGACTCATTTACCAGTCTTTTCAAAATTGCCCATTGTTTTAATGCGTCACGAGCTTCTACTGCAGGATATCCTAACATAGTTTTTCCTGCCGGAATATCTCCTGTGACACCGGAACCAGCACCTACAATGGCACCATCGCCAATAGTGGTGTGGTCTTTTATAGAAGCACTTCCACCAATAATCACGCCGTTTCCTAAAGTTACGGATCCTGCCAGTCCACTGTTTCCAGCCATAATACAAAATTTACCCAATTTACTATTATGACCTATTTGAACTAAATTATCAATTTTACAACCATCTCCTAAAACGGTCGAACTGAATTTTCCTCGGTCAACACAAGTATTGGCACCAATTTCAACACTGTTACCAATAATCACATTTCCAATTTGAGGAATTTTGACTAAACCTCTTTGTGGGTCAGGACGAAAACCAAAACCATCGGCACCAATTGTTGCGTTAGGATGCAAAATACAATCATTCCCAATATGACAGCGCTCTCTAATGACAGTTCCTGACCAAATCACGGTGTTTTTTCCTATAGTACATTCATCAAGAATAGTCACATTTGGATAAATGGTCGTGTTATCTCCAATAATAACTTTAGGTCCTATATAACAACCTGCACCAATTCTGGCGCCATTACAAATAGTTGCACTTGGGTCAATTACTGCGGTTGGGTGAATGTCAATAGTAAATAATGGAGTTGGAGGTGCAAAAAGTTCCAATACTTGAGACATTGCCAAATCAGCATTTTTTACTTTTATAAAAGCCCTGTCTTCTCCTGGTTCTATAGATATGTCTTCGTTAACGACTGCTACACAAGCTTTGGATGCAGACCAAAATTTCTCATATTTTTTGTTTCCAATAAATGAAATTTCAGATTCATTAGCGACTTCAAGTTGTTCAGGTGCAGTAATATTTTGGGAAGTATTCCCGACTATTACTCCTTTTAGAATCTCATTTATTTCTTGAATTGTGTAGGATTTCATTAAGTATGGATTGAATTTGGTTTTGTTATCGTTTCCAAATAAAATCATTTAACGTTGAAATTGCAAATGTTTTTTTTGCATTGTAAAAA
This sequence comes from Flavobacterium sp. GT3P67, assembly GCF_004349155.1. Lineage (NCBI taxonomy): Bacteria > Pseudomonadati > Bacteroidota > Flavobacteriia > Flavobacteriales > Flavobacteriaceae > Flavobacterium > Flavobacterium sp. GT3P67. The sequence goes on along the minus strand of NZ_SMLF01000006.1, from coordinate 121,039 downwards.
AAGGACTCTTTAATAGATGCAAAAAAAATCCCCTCAAACCTTTCGATAAACGAATGTTGAGGGGATTTTGTTATTTATTTCACCTTGTTAGAGTATGTACAGACCACTGCAAACTGATAACTATTCCTCTTCTTTTTGTCCCATCATCATTAGATATGCTTTTAGGAATTCGTCAATTTCACCATTCATAACGCCATCAACATTACTGGTTTCATGACCGGTTCTAACATCTTTGACTAATTTATAGGGTTGCATCACATAATTTCTGATTTGTGATCCCCATTCTATTTTCATTTTCCCGGCTTCAATATCAGCGCGTTGTGCTTGTTTCTTTTTTAACTCAATTTCGTATAATTGTGATCGTAACATTTGCATCGCACGTTGTCTGTTATCTTGTTGCGACCGCGTTTCGGAACATTGTATTTGAATTCCGGTTGGTTTATGAAACAATTGTACTTTGGTTTCTACTTTATTTACATTTTGCCCACCCGCACCACTGGATCGCGAAGTTGTAATCTCGATATCAGCAGGATTAATATCAATTTCGATACTATCATCTACAAGCGGATACACATAAACGGATGCAAACGAAGTGTGGCGCTTGGCATTACTGTCAAAAGGAGATATTCGAACCAATCGATGTACGCCGTTTTCACCTTTTAAATAACCAAATGAATAATCGCCTTCAAATTCGAGCGTTACTGTTTTTATACCTGCAGCTTCTCCTTTCTGGAAATTCAGTTCTTTGATTTTATAGCCGTATTTTTCGCCCCACATCATGTACATGCGCATCAGCATTTCGGCCCAATCACAACTTTCGGTTCCACCTGCGCCAGCCGTTATTTGTACAACAGCACTCAAAGTATCGCCTTCGTCCGAAAGCATGTTTTTGAATTCAATCGCTTCTATATGATTGGCAGTAGTCAAATATTGTTCGTCTAATTCTTCAGATGTAAGTTCTCCTTCTTTGTAAAAATCATAGGCGAGTTGCAATTCGTCCGTCATTTCGACAGCTTTATTGTAATCTTCAATCCATTTTTTTTTGTTTCTAAGATTTTTTACAATGATTTCAGCATCTTTTGCATTGTTCCAAAAGTCGGGTGCAAAAGTCTTCTCCTCTTCATTTGAAATCTCAATTAGTTTGGCATCAACGTCAAAGATACCTCCTCAACGCACCAAGGCGCTCTACAATACCTTTAATTTGTTCGGTAGTTGTCATAAATTCTATTAATTAAATAAGTCTATTTTCAAATATTTATAAAAAATTCCGTTGTGTAATATATTTAGTTTAGTTTTAACTGAACTAGTTTGAATTAACAAATGGTATTATGTAAATTTGTGGCACAAAAATAGAAAAATTTTACGAAGGTACAATTCACGAATTGTCCGTACTGATAAAAAAAAAATATGGAAATAAATTTAATTAGCGATACAATCACAAAGCCTTCTAACGAAATGTTGCAATACATGTTCAAAGCAGTTGTGGGTGATGATGTATATAAACAAGACCCGACTGTTATTGAATTAGAAGCTAAAGTTGCAGCTATGTTTGGTATGGAGGCAGGGCTTTTTTTCCCTTCAGGAACAATGGCGAATCAAACGGCTATAAAATTACATACACAACCTGGAGAACAATTAATAGCTGACAAATACGCACACGTTTATCATTATGAAGGTGGTGGTGTTTCTTTTAACAGTGGAGTTTCGTGCTGTTTATTAGACGGAAATCGCGGAATGATAACTGCTGAACAAGTGGCGGGAGCGATTAATGATCCTGAATTTTATCACAGTCCTTTGACGAGTTTAGTTTGTGTGGAAAACACAACCAATAAAGGCGGAGGAGCTTGTTATGAACTGGAAGATTTACAAAAAATAAAGCAGGTTTGCGATGCCAATAATTTAAAATTTCACATGGATGGCGCCCGAATTTGGAATGCGTTGGTAGCCAAAAATCAAGATCCAAAAGCATTTGGGAAATTATTCGATACTATTTCTGTTTGTTTGTCTAAAGGTTTGGGAGCGCCAATTGGATCGGTTTTATTGGCTGATAAAGCTACTATTCACAGAGCGTTGCGAATCCGAAAAATATTAGGTGGAGGGATGCGTCAAGTAGGATATTTGGCAGCAGCCGGAATTTATGCTTTAGATAACAACATAGAACGCCTTTCTGAAGACCATCGAAGAGCTAAAGAAATTGCCGAAGTATTAAAAAAGCTAAGTTGGGTAGCATCAGTAGAACCTGTTGAGACTAATATTTTGATTTTTTCATTGGTTCCAAATTGCATTGAAAAGAATTTAATTGAATTATTAAAACAGAAAAATATTTCAATCAGTTCTATGGGACATGGAAAATTGAGGATTGTAACACATCTTGATTATCGTGAAGTGATGCATACGTATGTTCTGGAAACCCTGCAAAAATTGGTTTAAAAAAAGTTATGAGTTATGAATTATGAGTTTTTCAAGTTGTCAGAGCTCATAATTCATAACTTATAATTCATAATTACTTGAACAAATTATCCATTCCCGGAATCATTGGCATATCCATTTTTGCAACAGCATCAAGTTCAGCTTCATTTACTTTAGTAGCTTTTTCGATAGCTTTGTTTAATACCAAAATCATATAATCTTCTAATTGCTCTTTGTCTTCCAATAAGGAGTCATCAATAGTAATTGATTTAATAGATCTATTGGCAGTTAGTGTCACTTTCAATAAACCATCGGTACTTTGTTCGTCTATAAGAACGGTGTCTAAACGTTTTTTAGTGTCTTCTATCTTTTGTTGGGTTTCTTTAAGTTTACCCATCATTCCCATTAAATCCATGTTTTAATTTTTTTAAATTAATTGAATTGCAAAATTACTATATTGCATAGTTATATTCAATAAAATATTCATGAAAAACAAACTCATCATAAGTTCTCTTTGTGTTATTTTTGCAACTTCATTTACTAATACAAAAGCACAACAAATGTTAAAAAATAGTCCAATTCCAGTAGCTAAAATAATTCCTAAAACATTAGAAAAACATAATGACACAAGAATTGATAATTACTTCTGGTTAAATGACAGAGAAAATCCTGAAGTTATTGATTACCTGGATAAAGAGAATGAGTATTATCATAAAATGACGGATCATACCAAAGATTTTCAAAAAGAATTGTTTGAGGAAATGAAAGGAAGAATTAAGGAAGATGATCAATCAGTTCCTTATTTATACAATGGCTATTACTATATCACTCGTTTTGAAAAAGGGAAAGATTATCCTATTTATTCTCGAAAGAAAGAAAGCCTTTCGGCAAAAGAAGAGATTATGTTTGATTGTAATGAAATGGCCAAAGGGCATTCGTACTTTCAATTAGGAGGTTTGAGTGTGAGTCCAGATAACAAATTGGCAGTTTATAGCTTTGATATTGTTGGAAGAAGAATTTACACCATTCAGGTAAAAAGTTTAGAAACCAATGAAATTTTAGAAGATAAAATAGAAAAAGTTACCGGAACTGCGGTTTGGGCAAATGATAATAAAACCATTTTTTATTCCAGTCAAGACGAAGTTACTTTACGATCAGATAAGATTTTCAAACATAAATTAGGTACAAAATCTGCAGAAGATGTTTTAGTTTATTTTGAAAAAGACGATACCTATAATGTTGAAATTGCTAAATCTAAGTCTAGAAAATATTTGGCAATTGAATCTGGAAGCACACTGACAACAGAATATAGAATTCTAAATGCAGACAATCCTGATGGAGAATTTGAAATTTTTCAAAAACGAATTCGTGGTGTAGAATATAGCATTAATCATTACAAGGATAGTTTTTATATAATGACTAATGCGGACAAGGCTGAAAATTTCAAGTTGATGAAAACCCTTGAAACGGCCACTTCAAAAGAGAATTGGACAGAAGTAATTGGGCATAGAGAACAGGTTTTATTGGAAGATATCGAAATTTTTGCCAACTATTTAGTAGTCGAAGAACGTTCTAATGGATTGAATAAAATCAGGATTATGCCTTGGAGTGGAGAAGGGGAATATTATTTGCCTTTTGAAAGTGAAACCTATACAGCATATACGACAACCAATGTAGATTTTGAAACAGAAATCTTGCGTTACGGATATCAATCCATGACAACTCCCTCTTCGGTTATTGATTTCAATATGAGGACCAAAGAGAAAGAAATTAAAAAAGAGCAGCAGGTTCTTGGAGGCAAATTCGATAAAAATAATTATACCGAAGAACGAGTTTGGGCAACTGCCAAAGATGGTACCAAAGTACCAATTTCTATGGTGTATAGAAAAGAATTAAAAAAAGACGGAAATAATCCCTTATTGCAGTATGCTTATGGGTCTTATGGACACTCCATGGACGCTACTTTTTCTTCTACGAGACTGACATTATTAGACAGAGGCTTTATATATGCGATAGCACACATTCGCGGTGGCGAAGATTTAGGAAGGCAATGGTATGACGATGGAAAATTATTAAAAAAGAAAAATACGTTTACTGATTTTATTGATTGTTCTAAATTTTTAATAGATCAAAAATACACTTCACCTGAACATTTATATGCCGAAGGTGGTTCAGCGGGAGGGTTATTGATGGGAGTTGTCGTGAATATTGCGCCTGAATTATATCATGGAATTATTGCGCAAGTTCCTTTTGTGGATGTAATGACCACCATGCTTGATGATAGTATCCCACTTACTACAGGTGAATATGATGAGTGGGGAAATCCTAACAAAAAGAAATATTACGATTACATGCTGTCTTATTCCCCTTACGATAACGTAAAAAAGCAAAATTATCCTAATATGTATGTTTCTACAGGTCTTCATGATTCACAAGTTCAGTATTGGGAACCAGCTAAGTGGGTCGCAAAATTAAGAACTTTGAAAACAAATAATGATACTGTTTTATATTTAGATACAAACATGGACGCAGGTCACGGTGGAGCTTCTGGAAGGTTTGAAGCCATTAAGGAATTAGCAAAGGAATTTAGTTTTTTATTAGATTTAGAAGAAATTAAAAAGTAATTAGATTTTTTTTGTTAAATTTGCAACATTCGTGGTTAAATTAAAAATTGCCCACGACTAACTATTTTTTTATGAAAAAAGAAATAAACGCTTACAATAATGTCTTAGAATTAATAGGTAATACTCCACTTATTAAGCTAAATAAAATCACAGAAGAGTTAGAAGGTAATTTCTACGCAAAAGTAGAAGCTTTTAATCCGGGACATTCCTCAAAAGACAGAATAGCATTATATATTATAGAAGAAGCCGAAAAGAGAGGAATTTTATCTCCAGGTGATACCATTATAGAAACTACATCTGGGAATACTGGTTTTAGTTTAGCGATGGTAAGTATCATAAAAGGATATAATTGTATTCTTGCGGTTAGTTCTAAATCATCTAAAGATAAAATAGACATGTTACGCAGTTTAGGAGCAAAAGTTTATGTTTGTCCTGCACATGTATCCGCTGATGATGAACGTTCGTATTATAATGTTGCCAAACGTTTGCACGAAGAAACAAAAGGTTCTGTTTATATCAATCAATATTTTAACCAATTGAATATTGATGCACATTATAAATCTACAGGACCGGAAATTTGGAAACAAACTAATGGTAACATAACACATCTTATTGCTTGTAGTGGAACTGGAGGAACAATTTCCGGAACTGCAAAATTCTTGAAAGAACAAAATCCTAATATTAGAATTCTTGGAGTAGATGCTTTTGGTTCAGTGCTAAAAAAATACCATGAAACCAGAGAATTCGATAACGATGAGATTTATCCTTACAGAATTGAAGGTTTAGGTAAAAACTTAATTCCATCAGCAACTGATTTTGATCTTATTGATAAGTTCATGAAAGTTACCGATGAAGAAAGTGCCCATTCTGCAAGAGAAATAACTAGAAAAGAAGGTCTATTTGTAGGATATACATCGGGAGCAGTAATGCAAGCCATAAAACAATACGCCGAAGAGGGAGAATTTGATGAGAACAGTAATATAATTGCTATTTTTCCAGACCACGGTTCTCGTTATATGAGTAAGGTATTTAGTGATAACTGGATGAACGAACAAGGTTTCTTTGACAGTATCAATGAAGAAGAGGCTCAAAAAATCGAATTTATTAAATAGACTTTCTTAGACAGTCAGATAATCAGAATTCTTTGATTTTTAGACATAAAAAACTCCATTCATACTTATTTGAATGGAGTTTTTCTTTTTAACAGAGTCATACAAGATAAAATTAGAAACAAAAAACTCCAGAATTATCTGGAGTTAGTTTGAAATGAAATCTAAAATCTATTCTTCTTCCATAGTATGATATACGTTCATCACGTCATCATCTTCCTCTATTTTTTCAATTAGTTTCTCTACATCCGCTACCTGAGCTTCTGTAAGTTTCTTAGTGATTTGAGGGATTCTTTCAAATCCGGAAGAAAGAATTTCTAAACCTCTGTTTTCTAATTCTTTTTGAATGGTTCCAAAACTTCCAAAAGGAGCATATATTAAAATACCGTCTTCATCTTCAAAAACTTCTTCAGCGCCAAAATCGATTAATTCTAATTCTAATTCTTCAGGATCGATTCCGTTTGCCGGAATTCTAAAATTACACGTATGATCAAACATAAATTCAACCGAACCTTGTGTTCCCATAGTTCCATTGCATTTGTTAAAATAACTTCTAACATTGGCAACAGTTCTGTTGTTATTATCAGTAGCCGTTTCAACTAGAATTGCAATTCCATGAGGCGCATATCCTTCAAATAAAACTTCTTTATAGTTGGCAGTATCTTTATCGGTAGCTTTTTTAATGGCACGTTCTACATTTTCTTTTGGCATATTTACTGCCTTGGAGTTCTGAATAACGGCTCTTAATCTGGAGTTGGCATCAGGATTAGGTCCGCCTTCTTTTACAGCCATTACAATATCTTTACCAATTCTGGTAAATGCTTTGGCCATTGCCGACCAACGTTTCATTTTTCTTCCTTTTCTAAACTCAAACGCTCTTCCCATTTCTAATTTATTATTTTGAACTGCAAAAATACAGCTATTAGTTATTTTTTCAAAAATTTTTATCAATCAATTGGTACATGCTTTGAAATAAAAGCATCTCCTGTTACATTCCAAAAATTGATTGTATTGGCTCGCTCTGAATTGAATTTGTTGTTGATAGCATTATAATTCCCAACTTCTTTATTCAACTCGTTTACCAGTTTATTGAAATTATCGACTTCTTCCTTTGATCTGGAAGTGGCTGATTTGTTATCCATTGTTTTTTTACTCTCTTGAAATTTTTGATTAAGCATCATAAAGGCAACTACTTTGGGACTAAATTCCAATGCTTCTTTTTTACTGAATTCCAATACTTTTTTGGTGGCATTTACCAGCATTAAATCCTTGTTGTAGGCTTTAAATGTTTTTAGCTTGTCCAAACCTTCGTTCGAATATTGCTCTAATGCATTACTGTTTTGTTGAATGGCATTCAAATTGTTTTGAGCAACGGCATTCATCAAAAGTGATTCTGTGAAATTTACTTTGAAAAAAATCAGATATAATTGAGTATGATTTTCAAAAACTTCATTAGAGATTTTCATTTTTTTACCCAGTTCACTTTTGTCTTCTCCAATTTGGATACCGTATTTAGTTGCAAATATTTTTTGGTTGGCATTCAATTTATCTACTTCTTCATTGATTTTAGTATTGACTAAATCTCTTGCCAAAATAAAAGCTTCCATAAAATCATACGATTGCTCAGCCACTTCCTGCATGTTTATGATTTTTTCATATTCCTGATTGATTTGTTTTTCAGAAATTGATAAATACGCCAGCAGTTGATCTTTATATTCAACATCGCCTTTATAGCCATCCTTTAAAGCTTCAATTTTTTTAGTGGTATTCTGAATACTTTTTACTAATGTTTTACGGGTTATATCAATTCTTCGGGCATTTTTACTATGCGCAACTGCCGAAGTGTATTTCCATGTTGTTCGAGAAATGGCATCGGTTTCTTTGCCAATGTAATTTAAATAGTCAACAGGAGTTTTGAATTCTTGCGCATTAGAAAAGGTAATCGTAATTAAAAACAGGATCGAAGTAAAGGTTAATTTCATTTTTTTGCTGGTTATTTATTCAGATTCTTATAATCGTTTATTATGGCAATTGCTTCTTCTAAATAGGGATTGTTTTTCACCCCTTTGATTTTATAGCGATTAATATCCTGTTGGAAAACATCAAATTTTAATTTTTCCAAATCATAGGAATTATTTGAAATCGTACTTTTACTTTGGCTGTCTACAATCTTTTTTACTTTTTTCCAAAGCGAATCAATTTCATGAATATCGTTGAATACATCTTTAAAAATCAAGCGTGTTGGTTTTTTTGGATTGTTATAAAGTGCATTTATTTGCTCGTTAGCCAAACTGATTTCATTGAAACAAGAGGCAGTTTTTACTCTTGAATTGCTTAATTCGACTATTTTTGGAAAATAGGTTTTTGAAAATGGATTAAATCTGGCTTTTGTAGCAATCACATCATATTTCAAAGCTGTTTTAAAACTAATCTCCCGCTGAATTATACTGTCAAACAAAACCGGAAGTACAATATCCGGAATGATTCCTTTTATTTGATGGCTGTCACCGGTAATTCGGTAGAATTTTTCAATGGTTAGTTTTACAAAATCTTGTTGATTATTTTCGTCCAATGGTAAAATGGTCTGCATAGAAGCTTTGCCCAATGATTTACTTCCAATAATGATCGCCCTGTTATAATCCTGCATTGAGGCAGCAAAAAATTCACTGGCTGATGCTGAATTCCCATTGATTAACAGTACGATTGGACCATTATAAGCACTGCCACGATTGCCGTCTTTTAAAATGGTTTGCTTATTTTTATTATTAACCAAAACGGATACAGGACCAATATCTAAAAACATTCCGGCTAATTTAATAGCTTCTTCCATCGATCCTCCACCATTGTTTTGAAGATCGATCACTAAACCTTCAACATTGTCTTTTTGAAGTTTCACGATTTCTTTGGCAACATCATCGGCACAGCCTTGAAAGGAGTATCCGTCAAAATTAGAATAAAAACTAGGAATATTGATGTAACCAATTTTTGTTTCCGCTTCGGCAATATAACTGAAAACTGCATTCTCAGTGGTTTTCATTACTTGCTTTCTGAGAAGGACAGATTGTATCGTCCCATTTTTTTTCTGAATGGTCAACTCAATTTCTATATTCGAATCAGAAAAAATCAATTCTCCAATTTTTTCTATTGAGGCACATGAAACAGAATATTCATCTCCTTTGGTATTGGATACTTTTAGAATTACATCGTCTTTTTCAAACTTATCCGTTTTAGCGGCCGGACCACCTGGGACAATTTCTTCGATAATAATTTCCTCTTTTTCATTAAATCCAATATTCAATCCTAACGAAAGATTGCTCATTGATAAACCCGACATAAAACTGGATTTGGCATCCATTGAAAAATAATTGGAATGAGGATCAAAATAGGTGCAAAAAATATTCAAAAAATTATTTTGAAGGTCATTTTCCAATCTGTTATTGCCTTCAAGAATACTATTTACTTTGCATAAATTGGTGTCAAATATTTTTACTTTGGCAGTTTTTTCGAGCTTTGAAAAATTTTGAGTGAGCGAATCTAAATTAGAACTTAACTTCGAAATATCTTCCAGAATATCATACCGAATTCTCTTTTTCCAGACTCTTTCGATATCAGTTAAAACCAAATCAAATGGGAAGTTTTTCTTCGAGAATTTAACGGAGTCATTCGTAGTATAATCAAAAGTCTCCTTTTGTATTTTCTCTAAAACTTTCTTCTTTCTGGTCAAAGCCAATTTATAAACAGTAACAAAATCATTCATAAAGGAACAATTGTTCTGTAAAATATAATTGTCTAGTTGGAGTCTGTGTTCACTTAGTTTTTGATATTCAATCTTGGTAAATAAGTTTCGGTTAGAATCTAAAGCATCCATAAAATTGTCAAAAACAAAAACCGATAAACTGTCGTCTACCGGTTTTGGATGATAATGTTCACGTTGTATTAATGCATTTATTTTAGAAAGTGTTTCACAAGTTTTTGCCTCATTTTGACCAAAAAGTGAAAATGTAGCCAGCAACAATACGAGTGAAAGTTTCTTCATTTATTTTTATTTCTTGTAAAAAGGCGGTTTAACCACTTTCGCAGGAACATCATTTTTACGGATTCTGATAAAAATTTTGCTGTCCAAAGCACTGTGTTCCGTTGTTACGTAACCCATACCAATTCCTTTATTCATCGATGGCGACATTGTTCCAGAAGTTACAATTCCGATTACATTTCCTGAAGCATCCACAATTTCGTAATCGTGTCTTGGCACCGCACGTTCCAGCATTTCAAAAGCGACTAGCTTTTTAGTAACACCAGCTTCTTTTTGTTTTTTCAGGTTTTCAGAATTCGTGAATTCTTTAGTAAATTTTGTAATCCATCCCAAACCAGCTTCTAATGGAGAAGTCGTGTCATTGATATCATTTCCGTACAAACAAAAACCCATTTCCAATCGCAACGTATCACGAGCCGCAAGACCAATTGGCTTGATACCAAAAGCCGCACCCGCTTCAAATACTTTATTCCAAATTTGTTCTGCTTCTGAGTTTTTACAATAAATCTCAAAACCTCCGGAACCAGTATATCCAGTAGCCGAAATAATTACGTTTTCGATACCGGCAAAATCACCCACTTCAAAATGGTAATACGGAATCGCAGATAGATCTTTTGAGGTCAAGGATTGCATCGCTTCAACCGCTTTTGGTCCTTGAATTGCCAATAATGAATAATCATCGGATAAGTTTTTCATCTCCACACCCAAATCATTATGAGCCGAAATCCAATCCCAATCCTTGTCAATATTCGAAGCATTTACCACTAATAAATACTGCTCGTCTTTCATTTTATAAACAATCAAATCGTCTACAATTCCACCTTCATTGTTCGGTAAACAAGAATATTGCGCTCTTCCGATGGTCAAAGTCGAAGCATCATTCGAAGTCACTTTTTGAATCAAAGCCAATGCATTTGGACCCGTAAGCAAGAATTCACCCATGTGAGAAACGTCAAAAACACCCACGGCATTTCGCACCGTTTCATGTTCCGCATTCACTCCTTCATATAAAATTGGCATATTGTATCCGGCAAACGGAAGCATTTTTGCTCCCAAACTCTCGTGTATGTGCGTAAGCGCAGTATTTTTCATTGTGTTTTTATATAAAATTTGAAGTCGCTAATTTATTGATTTTATTTCGGGTGACAAAGTCCGAGCGAAGCAAAGTTTAAACTTTCAAACGTTTTCGGAATAACTCGTACAGTAGGATTTATAACAATTATTTTTAGGAGCTATTTCCTGCTATTCGCTATATCTTTATTTAAAGCTTCCAGTCTTCAAAAGGCTGGAAGCTTTAAATAAAGGATGCCGCTTTTATCAGGGCTAGGGAATTTCGGTACAATTAACGAATTTGTTTCTTATTAAATTCGTAATTTTAAACAAACAAATTTCCATGACGAATTCCATTTACATCGACCAAAAACAAATCCTCAAACACTACAAACAGCCAGACAAACACACTCACAAAGGAATTCAGGGACACGCTTTAATCATTGGTGGAAGTTATGGAAAAATAGGAGCAGTGAGTTTGTCTGCCAAAGCGTGCTTGAAAACCGGTTGCGGATTAGTCACTGTTTTTATTCCCAAATGTGGTTATGATATTCTGCAAATTGCCATTCCCGAAGTAATGGTCATAACAGACAATCAAGAGAAATTAATCTCCAATATCACTTTCGACATAACGCCACAAGCCATCGGAATTGGTCCTGGTTTAGGTCAGAAAATTGAAACCCAAAACGCATTCCATCAGTTTTTGCAAACAAATAAAACGCCTTTAGTAATCGATGCCGATGCGTTGAATATTTTATCCCAAAACAAAGAATGGCTTTCGTTATTACCGCCCAAAACTATTTTAACGCCACATCCCAAAGAACTGGAACGATTGATAGGAAAATGGCATTCCGAGGAAGAAAAAAGGAGTATGGCAATCTCCTTTTCAAAACAATACCAAGTTATAATCGTAATGAAAGGTGCGCCAAGCCGTATCATAGATGGAGAAACTCTCTACGAAAATACCACCGGAAATGCCGCTTTGGCAACCGCAGGAAGTGGCGATGTTTTGACGGGAATGATTACCAGTTTACTGGCGCAATCCTATGAACCCATTAGCGCCGCAATTCTAGGTGTTTACCTTCACGGATTAACCGCTGAAATTGCGTTACCGGAAACCGGTTATCAATCTTTTATCGCTTCAGATGTTATTGCGAATATTGGAAAAGCCTTTTTGAGTTTAGAAAAATTGGAGTAAATAGTACTCATAAATGAATTTTATCCTACTTATTTGTAAGTTTGTATCCAAGCAAAATTGCTTTATCCAATTCGATTATGGAAAAAACACCCCATCTTAGAACCGTAAATGTTACGCGATACATCACTCCTTTGCGGGAAGGCGGTTCTTTGCCTGCGCTCGCTGAAGCCGATGATGATTTTAAATATGTATTGAAATTCAAAGGTGCCGGACACGGTGTAAAAGCCTTGATTGCCGAATTAATTGGCGGGGAAATTGCCCGTGTTTTAAATCTAAAAATGCCGGAACTTGTTTTCGCAAATCTTGACGAAGCTTTTGGACGTTCAGAAGGCGATGAAGAAATTCAGGACTTGCTTCAAGGCAGTCAGGGACTCAATTTGGCATTGCATTATTTATCGGGGGCCATAAATTTTGATCCTGTTGTCACTTTGGTTGACCCAAAACTAGCTTCCCAAATTGTTTGGTTAGATGCTTTTATTACAAACGTGGACAGAACATTTAGAAACACCAATATGTTGATTTGGCATAAAGAATTATGGCTGATCGATCATGGTGCCAGTCTTTATTTTCATCATTCGTGGACCAATTGGGAAAAGCACGCACAAAGTCCTTTTGCATTGATAAAAGACCATGTATTGTTGCCTCAAGCTTCCTTGTTGCCAGAAACTGATTTACTATTCAAAAAAATATTGACGAAAGAGGTATTACAGAATATCGTGAATCTTATTCCAGAAGTATGGTTAAATTGGGAAGATACCGATGAAACTCCCGAAGCCATTCGGGAAGTCTATTTTCAGTTTTTATCCATACGTTTGAACCATTCCGAAATTTTTATAAACGAAGCACAAAATGCAAGAGAAGCACTTATATGAGTATGCCGTAATCCGGGTTGTACCAAGGGTAGAACGCGAAGAATTCCTCAATGTGGGTATTATTCTCTTTTGTAAAAAAGCGAAGTTTATAAAAGTGCTCTGCTCGATGAATGAAGCCAAATTACAACTATTTTCAGCCGATTTAGATTTAGAACAATTGCATTTAAATTTACAGGCATTTGAGAAAGTGGCGCATGGCGAAAAATCAGGCGGACCAATAGGACAATTTGATATTCCATCACGTTTCCGTTGGTTGACTGCACTTCGCAGCTCTGCCATTCAAACCTCAAGACCACATCCGGGATTGTGTGATGATTTGGAACAAACAGCGCAACGTTTATTTGAAGAAATGGTATTGTAAATAAATTTTAAAACTGTTGGAAAGTCATTTCGCAATTAAAATACTTTTTTGGAATCCACACTATAATCCATAAAATTTAAGAGATGCTATTCAGGTGACGCGCAAGATGCATGCCCATACTAAAGCAAGCCTGAAGAAGATAGCCGCCGGTGGGCGCGTCCCAGTCCAGCATTTCGCCAATACAATAATGACTTTTCTTATTTTTTAATTGAAAATTTTCATCCACAGCATTCAGTTGTATACCACCTGTTGTGGATATCGCATCGTTCAGTAGGGCAGAACCAGTGATTTCTAGGCTCAATTTTTTAATATTTTGGGCCAATAATTCCGGATTCAGGTAGGTTTCTTTCGAAAGGTATTTTTTCAAAAGCCCAATCTGTGCAGGGCTCAATTTTACCCCTTTTTGTAATGTTTCGCTCGTCTTTTTTAAGGTTGATTTTTTGATCTTTTGAAGCAAATCATCATAACGCAATGTTGGTTTCATATCCAGAAAAATGCTGGCCTTTTGTTGGCTTTCAAGTTCCTTCCTAATTTGTGGACTAAGAGCATAAATAGCATTGCCTTCTAAACCAAAACGAGTGATAACCGCTTCGCCTTTTTGCCTTTTGTTCAAACAACTAATGGCTATGTTTTTAAGCGGACTGCCTTCGTGTTCCAAGATGAAATCTTCCGGCCAGTTCACACGATACGCACAATTTGATGATTGAAAAGGAACGATAGCAATATCTTGCCTTTCGAATAAATCAAGCCAGATACCATCTGAACCGGTTACTTTCCAGCTCCCACCGCCGAGGGCAAAAATGGTATAGTCTGATTTTATTTCTGTATCCGTATTAAAAACGATATCATCGTTGTTCGTCCAACCCGTCCAAGTATGTTGATATTGAATGACAACACCTTGTTTATCGAGAACATTCAGAATTGCGTTGAGCACCGTTATGGGTTTGATGCCGCTTTCGGGATACACACGTTTACTACTGCCGATAAAGGTTGGAATACCAATGGAATCAATCCAATTCCGGAAATCGTCGTTATCAAAATCAAGGAGTGCTTTTTCCAGAAAATGCGGTGGTGTATACCGTGCTATAAGTTCAGCAATCGGTTCCGAATGGGTGAGGTTAAATCCTCCTTTTCCGGCCACCAGAAATTTTCTTCCCAGTGTTTTGTTTTTTTCGTAGATGGTAACCTTGAATTTCTGACAATCGAGTAATGCAGCGAGTATAAGTGCTGCGGGTCCTCCTCCAATAATTGAAACTGATTTCTTCACGCCACAAAAATAGGCTTTGTTTTACCCATTAAGGCTGATATGGATTTTTATATTAGTTATTGTAATTGTAAAGCAAAAAAAAAGGCTGTTCAAAATCATTTTGAACAGCCTTTTTATAAAAATAATACCAAACCTAATATTTTGCAGATTCTCCGGCTTTAGGCAAGGATTGTTTTATAAATTGTCTGATATCTTCGTTAGCAGTTTCCAAATCTACTTTTCTTAAGTACATCATGTGACCGCTTCTATAGCCTTTCCAAGACATTCTGTCATTTAGTCTTCCGCTTGGGTCCATTTGCCACATGTTGTATTTCGAGTTGAAATAATCGCAGGCTCCGTCATAATATCCGGACTGAACCATTACATGTAAATACGGATTTTGCGCCATGGCCTGACGCAGGTTTTCTCCGGTTTTATCATTTGAATCATCCCAAGGTCTCACGGAGCCAAACATATTGTATTTGAAATCGGTTTTGTAGTTTAGATTATTGCGCAAGTACATATTAATGGCAGGAGTAAAGGAGTGGAGCCAAGAAGTAAGTTCTGCGTTAAAATCGGGTCCGTCACCAGCCGCTTTACGGTCAATTCCTTTATAGCGGGAATCTAATCTTCCTACGGTAAACCCTTGATCGCGCAACAATTCTTTCCAAAAATAATCATAGGGAACATCTAAATTATTTTGCAAAACCACTTTTTCCGAAAGTCCGGAATAGCGTGCTATTTTAGCAGCCATTTCTTTTCTTTTTTGGTCGTCTAATGCGCCTCCTTTGCTTAATGCGGGTAGCAGTTCATTTATCGTAAAGTCTTCTACTTCCGGTAACATGGCTGTTAAATCTTTATTCTGTAAATCAGAAGGCAGCATTTTATGATACCAGGCCGTAGCGGCAAAATAAGGCAGTTTCAATGCCGCTTCAGAAGCGACACCACGAGTGATTCCCAATTCAGTTGGCGATACTAAAATAACACCGTTCAGATACATCCATTCGCTGTTTTGCAACTCGAGAGCAAGTCCTGAAACTCGTGTGGTACCATAGCTTTCGCCAATAAGATATTTTGGCGAAGCCCAGCGATTGGTTCGGGATACAAATCCATTGATCCAATCGGCGAGGTATTTAATGTCGGCATTTACACCAAAGAATTTAGTAGTTGGTATTTCTTTACTCGTTGCTCTTGAATACGCAGTATTGACCGGATTTACAAAAACAATATCGGCAACATCCAAAATTGAATACGGGTTTTCCTTGATTCCATAAGGCTGTAACGGATAGCCTTCATCATCAATATTAATCAAACTTGGACCTGTATACGCAATCTGCATCCAAACCGAAGCCGAACCTGGACCACCATTAAAGGAAATAACCAAAGGGCGGGCAGCACGATCTTTTATATCGGAGCGTTCGTAATAGGTGTAAAATAAACCGGCAATTGCCTTTCCATCTTCGTCCCAAACCGGCATCGTACCAGTGGTGGCTTTGTAGGGCACTTTTTGACCTTTGATAGTCGTACTATGTTCCGTTACCACTTGCGAATCCGGATTGAAAGTAAGATTTGAAGCAGAATTTTCTTCTTTTGGAACGACAGGTGTTGTAGGTGTTTTTTGTGGTTGGGCATGTAAAGCCGCAAAAAATCCAACGAAGACCAAGGATAGTACTGTTTTTTTCATAAAGAGATTGGTTTGGGGTATTTCAATACTGTTTTTCTGATACAATTTTGAAAGCACTAATATATTGCTTTTTAATAGAGTGACAAAAAGCGGAAAGCAGAATAGTAATTTTCAAACCATGAAACCCTATTTGGGCGTAACCCCAAAGCAGAAAATTCCCTTTTCCATTTACGTATCTGCAGCTTTGGGGTCGGGCTTTTGGCTGTATTTTTATTTTTTTAAAGAAAAAAATAAAAGATGCCGCCGCAATCCCTTACGCGAGCAACCCGAAGATGGATAGAAATATCGATATTCGATTGATTATCGCTAGATTTTATTTTCTTGAAATAACGTTTCCAATTGCTCGAGACAAGCGGTAATACCTTGTTCAAAGCCCATTTCAATCATGGTTTGTATCTCTTTTTCATTGGAATAAAACATCTTGAATTCAACCAAAGTACCCGATTCTGTTTTAGCAAAAGCAATAGTTCCTGTAGAAACCGGCAAGGAATTGTTTATAGTTCCCTCTTCATCACAAAAACTATCTTTAATTTCAAAACTTAAATTGGGTGTTATGGCTGTATAGTCCATTCGTCCCCAATGTTTTTCATTTTCGGGACCCACCATAGCGTACAACCAATAACCGCCAACAGAAAAATTCATCGTTTTGGTTACGGCTTTCCAAGGTTGTGGTCCCCACCATTGTTCCAATAATTCACTTTCAGTATACGCACGCCAAACTTTTTCAAGCGGGGCACTAAATGTTCTGGATACAAGAATTGATTTTTCTTTTAAATCTTTTACAACAAGTGTTTTGCTATTAGTTGCCATTTTATTTTGATTTATGATTGATTACTACTTGGTCTAATTGATTGAAGCAGTTGTCATTCCTTTTTTTTCGGAATGAAAATGAACCATTAAAGTTAGTTTATTTTACTCAAATTAGCATCTAATTCATGAATAATCAATTAATAAAGACTATGAAATCCTTTTTTCCAAAACAACAAATTCCAAAGGCTGTTCCGCAATTGCAATATGAACATCGCTTACCGGAAAAGGTTCTCTTGCTCCAGTGTCAATATAAACGTTGCGTTTGTACCATGAAATCAATTCTTCCCGAACAGATATTACAGTCATTACAATTTTAGGTAATCCCAATGCCGAAGCATGAATTTCAGCCTGTTGCAATAATTTTTTTCCTACGCCACTATTTTGTAACTCAGGCGAAACCGTCAGCATTCCTAAATACAATTGCTGCTCATTTTCAATCAACAATACACAACCTATAATCTGATTGTTCTCCGTAAATTTTAGAATGGTATTTTTTGGGTCTTGAATCGTTTCAGTCAGTTCCTGTTCAGTGGTTCGGAGTCCTTCTAAAAGGTTTGCTTCAGTGGTCCATCCTTTTTTAGACGATTCCCCTCGATAGGCTGAATTGATTAATGTATTTAATAGGGAAACGTCTTCTACTGTTGCTTTTGTAATCATAGATAATACTTCTATTCTTGGGTTATTGCTTTGTTGTTTTTCAAAGGTAGAAAAAAGGGATTAATCACTTCCTTTTTTTGATAAAATAATTATTTGTTAAATGAATAAAATGATTTATATAGTATTGATAATCAGTATATTTAGTTATTAAATAAGAATTTTTTTTTTACCTTTGAATAAAGAGAATTTACAACAATTTAATAATATATAATTATGAAAAATTTAAATATTATTTGGGTAATAGTGATGGCTTGCGTAATAAGCATAGCGCCAATATTCGGGCAATCGACCGCTAAAAAGAATAAAATTATTGCTGACAGCAAAACAGCAAAGGCGGAGTTCATTAAAAGTGACCCGCTGATGAAAGCACTTTTTGAAAAAGCGTCTGGCTATGTCATCTTTCCCAATGTTGGAAAGGGAGGAATCGGTATTGGAGGAGCAGCAGGCAACGGGGTTGTCTATGAACAGAACAAGAGGATAGGCATGGCAAAGTTGACACAAGTGAGCATAGGATTCCAGGCCGGTGGACAAGCGTATCGGGAGGTAATATTTTTTGAGTCAAGAAAGGAATTGGAACGGTTTAAAGAGAGCAAATTCGAGTTTTCCGCACAAGCTTCCGCAGTAGCCGTGACGGAAGGCGCCTCAGCGAATGTAAAATATACGGAAGGCGTTATGGTGTTCACCATGCAGAAGGGTGGACTGATGTATGAGGCATCGATTGGTGGGCAGAAGTTTAAGTTTAATAAGCTGTAACACTATTTTTGCTGTTGAAATCCGAGCGATTTAGGCAAAAAATGTGTTTTATTCTGCTAGCGCGAACGCAATGTCAGTAAGTTAAGATATTTTAGATTGAAGAGTAACGATTGCAGATTTCTGATTTTGTATTGGTAAATATAAGATTGTCGATTTTAAGGGGACTATCACGTCTGAAATCAAGAATCGTTAATCAAAAATCAGCAATCATTGGATTTTTTTTCTTAAATTAATGACATTGCGCTGGTCCTATCTGGGAGAAATATTTCTCAGCCGTTTTGTTTTTTAGCGAGTAAATTTTAGTTTCCACAAGAAGTAATTTTATTTATAAATCATTTCTTCTCTATCAAAATGTATTTTTGGAATACATATTTCCATGGCATGAAAAGTATCGGTATGATAATTCCCGAGAACACATAGGTCATTTCTTCGGCTGGTGAACCTTTGAGCGTGCCGGCTGACCATAAAGGATAAGCGACAACAATAAGCCAAAGTCCTTTGTAGAAAATCATAAAAAGCATAATGGGTAACATTCGAAGTGTGTGGAAAACGCCTAAAATCGCAAGTGTTGAGTAAGCCGTCCAAGTGCACCAGGCAACAGCTCTTGTAGGATCCCACGCACCTTCATGGCTAAGAATAACTTTCCATGATTCTGGGGCAAGAAAAACAAACATAAGGGCGAAGAACAGCCGCATGACATAAATATTGATTCTGCGAACACCTTCGTAGTTTTCGTAGTCAGGAAGAAAAATATTTTTGATACTGAACTTTGATTGCTTTTGTGTTGTCTGCTCTGTTGTATTCATAATTTTCCTAATTAGTTATTAAAATTGCTGAATGCCTATTTTATGAGTGTAGTTATGGTTTTATTTTAAAGCCAAGGTATAAAAAAAGCTAGATCCTTTTAAGTCAGTAGCTTATTTTGGTTTTTTATCAGAAACAACACCGAACGGAACATCTCTGTTAGTGTCTTTGCAATAAATTACGTATCCATTTAGTTCTTTATTCATGTTACATCGTGCTTTCTAATAATATTAAATTCAAACTTAATGATTTTACTTACAGAAAACTAATTCTCATAAAAAACCAACTAAAAATCACTTCTCAGCCGTTTTGTGTTTTAGAATAAATCTTTAAATACTATGCAAATAAAGCTTTCAATTCCTTCTAAATCTTAACTTGCACGCTCCCCTTTTTCTTCGGGCTAAATAGGACTCATTATTGCCGTTTGGCACTATTGGTTTTTAGAATTAGTTCTAAAAAAATCTTAAAATAATGGTTATCTATGGTGCTTTCTTGGTTGTTTTTAGTATTTTGGCAGTAGAATCATTTATAATGAACTGATTAGTATGAAATATAGAGTCGCTACCACGTCATTAAATCTCAGAGATTTTCCGGCAACGCATGATAATTCCAAAATTTTAATACAAATACCTTTTAGACATACCGTTAAATTAATTGAGAAAACAGCATCGGATTGGTGGAAAGTAAAACTTTTAAACACTGAAAAAGAGGGATTTGTGTTTTCAAAAGACATTGAGCTCGTTGATGAAACCAATGAAAAAAGTACGGATATTGAAGTACCTAATTTTGAACCGGGTGCGAAAGCAAGTCTGGATAGCAAAGAGGAAACATACAAACCTATTGGCGATCCTTCAATTCCTTTTAGGGATTTAACAAGTCTTGAATCTAAACTGACGTCAATTCGTAAGATAATCAATGTGCTGAATGTTTCAAAAAGTTTCCGGTATCAGAAAGATGCATCGGATACCTATTGTAATATTTATACTTTTGATTATTGTTTTTTTGCCAAGGTCTATATCCCCAGATTGAGATGGACTGATACCGCAATCGAGCAGCTTGAAAAAGGCAACGAAGTGGCTGTGGTTTTTGATGGTACGGTAAAACCTTTTTATTCAAATTATATCTATGATTGGTTTTTGCAATCATCGAAGGAGTTTGGATGGGAAAGAATCGATGATGTTGATGAACTTCAAAAGAAAGTAAATGCCAATGGTGGAGTGGGAATCATCTGTGCCAAAAGATTTGTCTTGAATAAATCAGGGCATATTGTAGTGGTGGTTCCGGAAACTGATACTGACAAAGCCTATAGGAAAGACGGCAAAGTAATTTATCCGTTACAGTCCCAAGCAGGGTCTGATAATTATAATTATTTTTCAGAGATCAGAGAAGATTGGTGGAACAATAAAGATCCGGAAAAAGGGTATTCCTCTGTGATTTTTTATTATCACGATTAGATAAAAGCCTTGCGAACAATTACACTTCTTGCAGGCTTGCGGTCTCGGTCTGCAAGAAGTGTAATTATGTAGGGCTTGTTTTAAAAAGGCGCTATTGCATTTGTAATGCGGCTTGTTTTTTAATTAGTAAAGAACTACAAAAGCCTTTTTCATAATAGGCAACGTGTAAACTGCTGTATATTTGATCGTAAATTAATAAAGGATCATTCGATTCTATTTTAATAGACAATATCTTTTCTAAAAGAACGATAAGGTTCGATGGTACACAGGTTTCTTTGCCGTGTATAATAGATTCGTAGACAAAGTTATTCCATTCCAAATCGCAAATAGGATTTTCGATTTCGTTTAACAGGGCATGATCCATAATAAAAACAAGAAAATTCAAAACCTCCTGCAAGTGTTTTTCGTCGAAATAATCAAATATTCTAAACTCAATGCCATGATTTTTGTGCTTGTGAAAATTGATGTCAAGCCCAATTTTATCAATTTTTTCATAATCTGATATTTCAGAATAACGGTTCACCCACCACATTGGATTCTCATGCATGGGATGTTCGTCAAAATTCATCTGGACAATTTTTCCGGTTTTCATCACATTGGTGTCATAAGTGCCCACCCCAATGTATCTTGACATAGCACATCGTTGTGATGCTTTTGTTAAATTGACGCTGCTGTCATTATGCGATAAATAATCAGAAGAACCGAATTTTATCATAAATAATGGACTCAACCATTGGAATAATCGAATAGCCTTCTGGTGTTTTTTTATAAAATCTATTTTGTCCTTAATTTCACCGTCCTTATTTAACTCTGTAGGAATAGTTAAATTGAAATGATAAGTCATGTTATTAAAAACAGAATAATTAGTGTCGTTTGAAATAAATATGGCAAAGGGATGGTTTTCAGAACATATTTTTATGGGGCCGTATTCCGTAAAGATTTTCTCTTTATGAAAAGCGCTTTGCAAATTGTTTATGAAACCTTGTTTTATTGTAGCCAGTTCAGTAATGGCCGAGTCAATATCTGTTTTGTAAAATTTTTGTGTAACAAATTCAACTGTGTCGCCGTCAAAAATGAATTCTTTTTGAAGCTCGTCTATAAAATAAGGGTTGTTTTTTTGTAATATTTCAAAGATACTTTCCCCTGAATATTCAGGATTTGGTTCATTGTCTATGGGGTCAAAAGTCTTATGCTGATTGTTGATGTCCGTTTTTGTAAACGAATGGGAGTTCATCAGTACCGGCAAATAATATTCTTTATTGGATAATATTTTTTGCAATGAATTCTGGTATATATTTTCTTTGTAATTCTTAAAATGATTCACACTATACTTTTCATGAAGTCCTTTAGTCAGCAAAAAATGTTTGTCCACCACACGATGATTTTCAAACTCTAAATAACATTCATTTTCGATTCCTATGCCCCAATACAAATCATTTGATCTATATTGATTCCTATAATCTTTATGCTTATCCAATAATTCAATTTCAAAACTAACAGCATTCATGCTATGATCCGTCATACACTTTTTTCTCCTTCTTTTAATAAATTATGTTGATATGGGAAGCTACTTTATCAGGTAGTTTTTTTGAAGTATTTTTTTAATCTGTTGCTTTTTAGTAAAGTTCAAACAGCTTCTTAAATACTTAGTTGTTTTTTTAATGGGGTTCAAGTTGCTTTTTTGCCTCGTACAAGACTTGAATGGACAACTCGATTTTTTTGCAAAAGTAGGTATAATAAATCATTATTCAAGCTATATTTTCAGAACTGGAATTTTATTTTTTTGTGACGAAATTTATTGCTTTGTTTTCCTGTAAATTACTCATAATTATATATTTAAAATTGATGTATAAAACCGGTAGAATTGTTTTTTGTGTTCTAAAATACAAGTTTAGAACCATTTTATAACTGGATTTATTTAGGTACAAAAAAACGACTAAAATTGAATTCTTAGTCGTTTTTTTATTTGTTTTAGAGGAACTAATTTTATCCTAAAAAAGCTTTCAATTCCTCGTAGGTTTTAATTTTAGTACTTACTTTTTCCTTTCCTAAAACACTTTCAATTTGTGCAGGAATTGGCAGTTTTACGTTTAAAGTGGGTTCCACGATATCCAAAAATTTAATTGGGTGGGCGGTTTCTAAGAAAATCCCAATCGCATCCGTGTGGTTTTGTAATTCTTTTTTCAAACCAAGATATCCAACTGCTCCGTGAGGTTCTGCAATGTAACCGTCTGTATTGTAGATGGTTTTCATCGCACCTAAAGTTTCCTCATCAGAGAAAGTAAAGGATGAAAAATCTTTTTTGAACTGCTCCAAATCATTGTGGTACATTTCCTGAATTCGGATAAAATTACTTGGATTCCCAACATCCATTGCATTCGAAATTGTGGCGATAGAAGGTTTTGGGTCATAAATTCCGTTTTCTAAAAATCTCGGCACAGTATCGTTCACATTCGTAGCCGCTACAAAATGTTCGATTGGTAATCCCATTTTTTTAGCAATGATACCCGCGCAAATGTTTCCAAAATTCCCACTTGGGCAAGAGAAAACTAACGGTTTGTTTTGTTTTTTTAATGCTTTGTACGCAAAGAAAAAATAAAACATTTGTGGCAACCAGCGTGCAATATTAATCGAATTCGCCGAAGTCAAGTTTTTATGTTTTAAGCTGTCATCCAAGAACGCTTTCTTTACCATATCCTGACAATCATCAAAAACGCCGTCTACTTCAAGCGCTTTAATATTCTGACCTAAAGTGGTCAATTGCCGTTCCTGAATATCGCTCACTTTTCCGGACGGATACAGGATAATCACTTCAACGCCTTTTACGCCAAGAAAACCGCTGGCTACAGCACCACCAGTATCACCGGAAGTAGCGACAAGAACCGTGTTTTTGCTATCTTTGTTGTCTTTATTGAAATAACCCAAACAACGCGACATGAAGCGCGCGCCTACATCTTTGAAAGCCATAGTCGGGCCATGAAATAGTTCAAGGGAATAGATGCCTTTTTCGACTTCAACCACTGGGAAATCAAAACATAAAGTTTCGGCGATGATTTGTTTTAAAGTTGCTTCTGGGATTTCGTCACCAACAAATTGTTTAATCGCCTTAAAAGCGATTTCTTCATTGCTTAAATTTTCGATAGTATCAAAAAAAGCGGGTGCTAAAGGGGTAATCGTTTCCGGAAAATACAATCCTTTATCTGTAGCTAATCCTTGTATTACGGCTTCTTGGAAAGAAACTTTGGGTGCGTTATGGTTTAAACTGTAATATTTCATTTTTTTGTCATTGCGAGGCACGAAGCAATCTCGTTATTGTTGTATTAACTAATTATTTTTATCCCTTCATCATTTACTTTTGAAACGTGAATTTCATACGGTAAATTCATTTCTTCATAAACTGCACTCATGGCTTTGGCGATTTTATCAGCGGTTTCCTTTCCTTTGCTTAAAGCAAAAATAGAAGGACCTGAACCCGAAATTCCTGAACCTAAAGCTCCGTTTTCTAAAGCCGTTTGCTTGATTAAATCAAAACCCGGAATCAAGACACTGCGCAACGGTTCCACGATTTCATCGTGCAACGAACGTCCGATTAACTCATAATCTTTCGTGTACAATCCAGCGATTAATCCGCCGACATTTCCCCATTGCATGATGGCGCTTTTGAGTGAAACGTTCTGCTTCAATACCGAACGGGCATCCGAAGTTTTCAATTCAATCTGAGGATGAACGACAGTGGCATACAATTCGGACGGGCTTTCAATTTTTATAATATCCAAAGGATTATAACTTCTTACCAACGTAAATCCACCCAAAAGGGCAGGAGCAACGTTATCGGCATGTGCGTTTCCACTGGCTAGTTTTTCGCCTTGCATGGCAAATTGCACCAATTCTTTTCTTGTAAATGGTCGTCCGAGTAATTCATTGATGCCAAAAACAGCTCCCGCTGAACTGGCTGCACTGCTTCCAATTCCGCTTCCAGCTTTGATGTGTTTGTATATTTCTATTTCGAATCCATATTCCGTTTCAACAGCTTCCAACATCGCCAAAGCAGATACTCCAGCCACATTTTTTTCGGTTTCCAAAGGCAAGTCGGCACCCACTATTTTAGTGATGCGAATGCCTTTTATAGGTGATTTTCGGATAATCATTTCATCACCCGCAGTTTCTAAACAAAGCCCCAGGACATCAAATCCACAGGAAAGATTAGCGATTGTAGCGGGGCAAAATATTTTAATAGTTGTCATAAAGTTTTAAAGTCTTAACGTCATAAAGTCTTTGGAATGTGGATAAAATCAAGTGGTTAACTTTCAGACTTTACGACATTCGACTTTACGACTGAATTATATGTTTCCAATTCTAATCACATCAGCAAATATTCCTGAAGCCGTAACTGCAGCTCCGGCACCGGCACCTTTTATCAATAAAGGTTGGTCAACATAACGGTCCGTGAAAAATAATACGATATTATCTTTTCCTTCCAGATTGTAAAAAGGATGGTCTTTCGGGATAAAACGCAAACCAACATTTGCTTTTCCGTTTTCGAATTGCGCTACGTATTTCAAACGGGAATCTTTACTCAATGCTTCCTTATAAATGGTTTCAAAATGGGAAGCGTGTGTAATTAAAGAGTTAAAAAAGGCTTCGTTATTTGTAGTATCTAAGCATTCAGCAGGCATGAATGACTCGTTTGTGATTTCGTCAATTTCCATTTTATAACCGCTTTCTCGTATCAGGATCAATATCTTTCTGGCAACATCAATTCCGCTCAAATCAATCTTTGGGTCAGGCTCTGTAAATCCTTGTACGCCAGCTTCTTTAACGACATTATGAAAAGTGTTATTTTCATTGAAATTATTGAAAATAAAGTTCAAACTTCCCGATAAAACTGCCTGAATTTTATTCACTTTATCACCTGAAGCAATCAGGTTTTTTACGGTATCGATGATGGGTAATCCAGCTCCAACATTGGTTTCAAAAAGGAAAGGGGCATTGAATTTTCTGGATAATTTCTTTAGATTTTTATAATTGTCGTATTCTGATGCACAGGCAATTTTGTTGCAAGTCACTACGGCAATATTGCGTTTTAAATACTGTTCGTAGGTTTTAGATACGCTTTCATTTGCAGTAATATCAACAAAAATACTGTTGCGTAAATTGAGCTCTTTTACATTGTAAAGAAACTTTTCTTTGTCCGCTGCTTGGCCGTTTTCTAAAATTGATTGCCAATTCTTTAAGGAAATTCCGTCCTCGTCAAAATGCATTTTTCTGGAATTAGACAGCGCAATAACCCTTATATTTATTTTCAGATTGTCTTTCAGGAATTTATTTTGCTGGTAAATTTGTTCGATGAATTTCTCCCCCACATTCCCAACACCCATTACAAATAGGTTTAATTGTTTGGTGTTTTCTTCGAAAAAGTTTTCATGCAACGAATTCAGTGCTTTTTTTACATCTCTTTCGTTGATTACTGCCGAAATATTTCTTTCGGAAGCACCTTGCGCAATCGCTCGAATGTTCACGTTATTTTTACCCAAAGTACTAAACATTCGACCGCTTAAACCTTGATGATTTTTCATGTTTTCGCCTACCAAAGCAATGATGCACAGGTTTTTTTCAACAATACAAGGATCGATTTTGTTTTGTAAAATTTCCACTTCAAAAGCGCAGTTGATCGCATCTTCAGCAACATCAGAGTCAGAATTTAGAATTCCGATACAAATAGAATGTTCCGATGAGGCTTGTGTAATAAAAATCACATTGATATTTTCATATGACAACACTTCAAAAAGTCTTTTGGATGAACCGGCAACACCAATCATTCCTGACCCTTCAAGCGTAATTAAAGTTATATTGTCAATATGGCTAATTCCTTTTACAGGATTTGTGTGATCCATTTCTTGATTTGAAATATAGGTTCCTTCGGCTTCCGGTTCAAAAGTATTTTTGATAAGAATTGGAATGTTTTTTTTCAACACCGGTTGAATGGTTGGCGGATATAAAACTTTGGCACCAAAATGTGACAATTCCATAGCTTCCTGATAGGAAATGAATGCAATAGGTTGTGCCTGTTTTACAATTTTTGGATTGGCAGTATACATTCCGTTGACATCAGTCCAAATTTCTAAGTCAGTTGCATTCAGAGCTCCGGCGAGAATGGCGGCAGTATAATCAGAACCACCGCGACCTAAAGTAGTGTTGATTCCGTCCAGCGATGCGGCAATAAATCCGGGCATTACAACTACTTGATTCTCATTCGAAGCAAAAAAATCAGCAATTAATTGATTAGAAATTTCAAAATTAACTACCGCTTTTCCAAAATGATTATTTGTTTTTATCAATTCGCGACTGTCTTTATAAGCACTATTTTTTAGATTTTGTTTTAATGCTTCAGCGATAATGTAAGAAGACAATAATTCACCAAAACTTAAAATGGTATCCGAGGTTCTAGGAGATAATTCACCTAAAAGAAAACAACCGTCTAACAGTGTTTCAAGATGATTGATAATTCTTTTGATATGACTTAACAGGCTGCTCTGTTCGCTTACTGGGATAAGTTCTTTTAAGGCGTCTAAATGTTTTTTCTCTAAATCGGCAAGAATTTCTTTAAAGCTTTCATCGCCGGCAGCGGCTTTTTGGGAAGCAAGTTGAAGCAAATCAGTTACTTTGCTAAAAGCAGAAACTACAACGATTAATTTTTCTTCTTTTGCTTTATTGATGACGATATCTAAAACCAGTTTTATGTTTTGTGCATTGGCAACCGAAGTCCCACCAAATTTTAATACTTTCA
Organism: Flavobacterium sp. GT3P67; assembly: GCF_004349155.1. Lineage (NCBI taxonomy): Bacteria > Pseudomonadati > Bacteroidota > Flavobacteriia > Flavobacteriales > Flavobacteriaceae > Flavobacterium > Flavobacterium sp. GT3P67. Next base: position 93,188 of record NZ_SMLF01000006.1, on the reverse strand, counting down.
TTTTTGTTTGTTTTATTTTAAAAATGCAAATGTTTATTATATATTCAAATACTTTCTTTCTTTAGAAAAAAAATATAACAAATAGGATTATATGTAAAATGTATACCCCTAAGGGGTAGTAGTTGTTGTAGTAAATGTAACAGAAGAAGCAACCCAAAGTTGAGTTGTTATCGAAGTGTGATATGTTGTTCTGTTGTTTGTCATTTGATTTCTCAAAAGTACAGTTTTTTATAAAAAGGGAAGCCTTTAATTGTGTTTTTTGCGAATATTTTAATTTTTTAATTCCAATTAGAGGATTATTGAATATTGGTTAATTTTTAGCGTCTATGTTGGAGTTATTCGTATTTTTATTAAAGTCATTAAACGATTTGCAATTCGTTTAATGACTTTAATAAAAATATTTAGTTCCTTTAATAAAGCTGATTTGAATAGTTATATTGACTATTTCTAAAATTTATTATGGCAACTCGTATTAATTTCAGGACCTTATATCTCAGATCTTAAGTTAATTAATTTGTAACTGTTTATGCATAAAACCTAATGTTAGTTAGTTTTTAGATTTGAATTTTAAATTATCATCAATAAATGTTGTTTATTAATATAGATTTATTGAATTTTACCCTTTAATTAGAAAATAAAAATGGACAATACACACTATATAAGTACTCAGCTACTCAGTTTTGAAACGTTAGAAGAAATAATTTCGCATAATAAATCATTGGCTTTGTCTGAAGAAGCCAAAGTTAATATCCAAAAATGCAGGGATTATTTAGACAAAAAAATGGCTTCTCATTCTGAACCTATTTATGGTATAAATACAGGTTTTGGTTCGCTATGTAATGTAAAAATATCAAATGAGAACTTATCCAAACTACAGGAAAATTTAGTTAAATCGCATTCTTGTGGGACGGGAGAGGAAGCGCCAGCCGAAATTGTAAAATTGATGTTGTTGCTAAAAATCCAATCCTTGAGTTATGGACATTCCGGAATCCAATTGCAAACCGTGGAACGTTTAATTGAATTTTATAATAATGATATTCTTCCGGTAATTTATACGCAAGGTTCTCTTGGAGCTTCGGGAGATTTGGCTCCTTTGGCACATTTATCTTTACCATTATTGGGTGAAGGCGATGTGTATTTTGAAGGTAAAAAAGTACATTCAAGTGAAGTTTTAAAACATTTTGACTGGAAACCAATTGTGCTGCAGTCTAAAGAAGGATTGGCTTTATTAAATGGTACCCAATTTATGAGTGCGTATGGCGCGCATATTTTGATGAAAACCAGCAAATTTTCTTATTTAGCAGATTTGATTGGAGCTATTTCATTGGAAGCTTTTGATGGAAGAATAGAACCTTTTCATGAGTTGATTCATTTTATTAGACCTCATAAAGGACAAATAGTAACGGCAAATCGTATAAAAGGATTTTTGGAAGGAAGCGAAATCATCGAACAAGTAAAAACACATGTTCAAGATCCGTATTCTTTCAGATGTATGCCGCAAGTTCACGGAGCATCAAAAGATGCTTTTGATTACGTAAAGAAAGTTTTCAAAACAGAGATTAATTCGGTTACGGATAATCCAAATATATTTATTGAAAGTGATCAAATCATTTCCGGAGGTAATTTTCATGGACAGCCATTGGCATTAGCGTTAGATTTCATGGCAATTGCGTTGGCTGAATTAGGAAGTATATCGGAACGTAGAACCTATCAATTGATTTCTGGGTTGCGAAATCTTCCTGCATTTTTAGTAGATAATCCGGGATTGAATTCCGGCTTGATGATTCCGCAATACACAGCAGCGAGTATTGCCAGTCAAAATAAACAATTAGCGACTCCTGCCAGTATTGACAGTATTGTTTCCAGTAACGGACAAGAAGATCATGTAAGCATGGGAGCAAATGCTGCTACAAAAGCCTTACGCGTTTTGGATAATTTAGAACGAATTTTAGCTATCGAACTGATGAATGCTTCTCAAGCTATAGAATACAGACGACCGTTGCAATCCAGTGATTTTATAGAAATGTTTTTAAGTGCGTATCGAGAGGAAGTTCCATTGATAAAAGAAGACCGAATTTTACATTACGATATTGAGAAGACGGTTTCTTTTTTAAATAGTTTTCAAATCCAAGACGATTTGTTAACATTAGCTTAACATTAGCTTTAAATAATGAAGTAATTTTGCCGAACTAAATTTTAATGAAATGAATATAAATAATTTTTTCCAATTTTTGGTTCCTAAAGATAAAAAGTTCTTCCCTCTTTTTGAGGAAGCTTCTAGTAATTTAATTGAAATTGCTACAAACTTGCATGAAGCAGTAAATCTTCCTTTGAAGGAACGTGATGTTCTTTTTCAAAAAATTGATGCTTTAGAGCAAAAAGGAGAAGACATAACTCGTCAAACAAATTTAGAGTTAAGTAGAAACTTTATTACTCCATTCGATAGAGAAGATATACACGCATTAATTACTTCAATAGACAATGTTGCGGATAACCTTCAGGGTGCATCAAGTAGAATGAAGTTGTATCAAGTGGATAAAATCACAAAATCGATCAGAAAATTGACTGAAATCAATCTTGAAGCTTGTCAAAATATTGATGTTGCGGTAAGAGAATTAAGAGATTTGAAAAAAATTAAGAATATTACTGATGCTTGTGTTAGAATTAACAAGTTAGAAAATAAATCAGATAATGTTTATGATAAAGCAGTTCTTGATTTATTTGAAAACGAAACGGATGCGAAAAACATTATTAAGTACAAAGAAGTGTTGTCAGTTTTAGAAACTGCAGCGGATAAATGTAAAAGTGTAGCGAGTGTTTTAGAATCAATTTCTGTAAAACATTCTTAATTCAATCGGTTTTATTCTGAAATTATAATTATGGAATTTACTCTACTTATAGTTATTATAGTCCTGGCTTTAATTTTTGATTACATTAATGGTTTTCATGATGCTGCCAATGCTATAGCAACCGTTGTTGCCACAAAAGTACTAAGCCCTTTCCAAGCAGTAGTTTGGGCGGCTTTTTTTAACTTTTTGGCGTATTGGGTTTTTGGTTTTGGTGTAGCAGATACTGTTGCGAAAACAGCCAATACCATGGATATCAACTTGGTTGTAATCCTGGCCGGTGTAATAGCGGCTATCATCTGGAATTTATTTACTTGGTGGCAAGGAATTCCATCCAGTTCATCACATACCTTAATTGGTGGTTTTGCCGGAGCAGCAATTGCTCATGCAGGTTTTGGTGTAGTTTCTTGGTACAAAGAAGGAAAAGATGGTGGTATGCCTTCAGGAGTTTTAATCATTGTTGCTTTTATTATATTGGCACCATTGTTAGGAGCTTTAATCTCTTACTTGATATCGATATGGCTTCTTAATGCCTCTAAAAAGAGTATTTACCCAAAGATTTTTACAACTTCTTTAATGGTCTTGACAATTTGGTTTGTGGAAAGTCAGATGCATTATTATGAAGATATAATAAAGAAAGGACATCCTCGTTTCGAATCTCATTTTTGGAGTGTCGCTTTTGAAGCACATAATATCAAATGGTTTTTGGTGGCTTTTATAGTCCTGTCAATAAGCACATTCTGTTTAATATTCAGTAGTTTAAATTTACATCAAGCTACGGCATGGTTGAAAAAAATGCAATTATTGTCTTCAGCAGCCTTTAGTTTAGGACATGGTGGGAATGATTCACAAAAAGTGATGGGTATTATTGCTGCAGCTGTTGCTGTTTATATTCATACTAGTGGAGTAGCACAAGAAACCTTACCAGCTTGGTTAGATGTAGTACTGCCAAACGATGAAGGTGCATTTAAAATGCCAGGTTGGATTCCTTTAGCTTGTTATTCTGCTATTGCGGCAGGAACCTTAAGCGGAGGATGGAAAATCGTCAAAACAATGGGGTCAAAAATTACAAAAGTGACTTCTTTTGAAGGTGTTGCCGCAGAAACTGCTGGAGCATTGACATTATATTTTACAGAACATTTTAAAGTGCCTGTAAGTACAACGCATACTATTACTGGATCTATCATTGGTGTTGGACTTACTAAAAGAGTATCAGCCGTACGTTGGGGGATGACTGTTAGCTTATTATGGGCTTGGGTTTTAACTATTCCAATTTCGGCAATTTTGGCTGCAATATTGTACTATATTTTTAGTATTTTTCTTTAATGCTAAAATAACAATCATAAAAAAAAACCATTCGTCAACGAATGGTTTTTTTATGCTCTAAAAAATTAAATTTTTTAAAACAGAAGATCCTGTATTTCTTTAGTTTTGTCAAAAACGCTTTTCGCAAAAGGACATAGAGGCATGATTTTAAGATTGTTTTCCCTAGCGTATTCTACCGCTGCCATTACCAGTTTTTTACCCACACTTTGACCTGCAAAACCGGGGTTTACTTCGGTATGGTCGATAATGAATTTATCGATTCCAGCCCAGGTATACGTCATTCTTCCGGCTTCTATTTCATTAAGAATAGCTTTAAAATAGCCGTTTTTGGTTTCGTTTATTTGTTCAATTATCATGAGTTTCTAATTTAATTCTGTTGTTATTTCGATAGGATTGGTTAAAATTTTGTGTATAGGACATTTATCTGCTATGTTTAATAATCTGGCTTTTTGATCATTGTCTAAATCTCCGAAGAATTGAATGTTGCGAATTATTTTAAATTTGTTTTCTGCTGGATCCGTATCAAAAGTGATTTCAACTTTTACATCGGTTAAATCCCATCCTTTTCGGTTCGCATACATCCGTATTGTGATACTCGTGCAAGCGGCCAATGATGAAGCCAATAATTCCTTAGGTTCAAAGCCTAAATCCTTTCCTCCACTACTTTCAGGTTCATCAGAAATAATAGTATGGTTAGCCGATTTTATTTCTGTTTTGTACAGTTCTGTGCCAGTATGTGCTATTATTTTATTCATAATCGAAAATTTTTATTTTGCTCCGGAAGCGGAACAAATTCGTTTTCGCCCGGAACTTTATCAAAAGTCTGCGCTAGCCATTTTTCTTTTGCTTTTTCAATCAATTCTTTGCTTGAAGCCACAAAATTCCAATAGATAATTCTTTCTTCAGGAAAAGGTTCTCCTCCAAAAATATAAATGGTGGTATTTTCTGCCATTTCGAAAGTGCAGAGTTTACTGTCTTTGGCTATTAAAAGTTGTTTTGGACCAAAAACATTTCCTTCACTTTCTATACTGCCTTCTAAAATATACAAACCGCTTTCGCCAAATAAATGGTCACCAATAGTGACTGTTTGGCGGGTGGTACTTTTTAATTCTAAAAGATAAAGCGGACTGTAAACCGGAACGGCAGATTTTTTGCCAAGAACTTCGCCTGCTATGAGTTTAAATGAAACATTATCCTTTTTCCATTCTGGAATTTCATTTTCCGGAACATGAAAAAAGGAAGGTTCCATTTCTTCTAAATCCTTTGGTAATGCTACCCAAATTTGAAGTCCGTGTAACATTTTATCGGAATTACGCAAATACTGAGGTGTTCGTTCGGAATGAACAATTCCTTTTCCAGCGGTCATCCAATTGATTTGCCCGGGTTTGATTTCCATTTCAGTTCCCAGGCTGTCTTTGTGCATAATACTTCCTTCAAACAAATAGGTCAAAGTAGAAAGTCCAATATGTGGATGCGGCGGGACATCTAGGTTCTCGTAATCGCTCATGCAGGTTGGTCCCATATGGTCTATGAATGCAAATGGTCCAACCATTCTCTTTTCTCTAAAGGGAAGCAATCGCCCAACCATAAAGTTGCCAATGTTGCTTGGGCGTTCTTCTATTATCAGTTTTATGTTTGACATTTTTTTTGTTTTTAAACTATAAATTTAAGGAATTAATCTTCCAGAAATCCAAATTTGCCCATATTCACATCATTGAATGCTTGCATGATTTCGGCTTGGGTGTTCATCACAAACGGACCGTGAGCTGCAATAGGTTCATCGATGGGTTCTCCACTTAAAATCAAAACGATTGTATTTTCAGTGGCTTCAATGATAAATTCTTCTCCTTCGTTTTCGAATAATGCAAAATGGTTTGCAGGAACATTTTTCACATCATTAACTTTTATACTTCCTTCAATCACCAATAATGCGGTGTTGTAGTTTGCCGGAAAATTAAAAGATGATTTTGCGCCTTTATTCAATTTGGCATTTAGTAAATGCACTGGTGTAAATGTTGAAGCGGTACCTTTCACATTTTCGTATTGTCCTGCTATGACTTCAATCTCACCGCCATTTTCAGGAAGCTCAAATTTATTGATTTGGTCGTTGGTAATTCCTTGGTATTTTGGGGTTGACATTTTATCTTTTGCCGGAAGGTTGACCCAAAGTTGTACCATTTGAAAATCGCCACCATTTTTACTGAACTCTTCTTCATGGTATTCTTTGTGCAAAATTCCCGAAGCTGCAGTCATCCATTGTACGTCACCTTCGCCAATAATCCCGCTATTTCCTGAACTGTCATGGTGTGCCACTTTTCCTTTATAGGCAATTGTAACGGTTTCAAAACCTCTATGTGGATGGACGCTTACGCCTCTGGGTTGATCTGTTGGAGGAAAATAAAATTTAGAATTATAATCCATCATAATAAATGGACTCATTCTTTTCATATCTAAATTACGACCACTCGGAATAAAGTTATGGACTCTAAATCCGTCACCAACCATATGTGGTGTAGGCGGAGCTAATACTAATTCTACGTTTTTTGTTTTCATTTCTATAGTATTTAAATTATAGTACAAATTTACTATGATTTAATACTAGACGCATTGATGTAGGATAAGAAATGAATGGGCAAGGAAATTAATAACCTGAACTTGATTAATATCAAAATGTAAAACACATTGTAAAAAAAAAAATCTAAACCACATAGAAACATAGAATTTTGCATTTTAAAAAAGTCGCGTTGCTCTATTTCAGATAGTATAATTATGTTTAAAAATATTTTTTCTATGTATCTGGTTAAAAATTGATAATCTAACGGAGGTTAATAAGGTTTAAAATTCCTTTTGGCTAATTCCTTGCGAACTCTGCTTAAAGTTTCGGGTGTAATGCCTAAATAGGAAGCAATCATCCACTGCGAAATCCGTAAAGTAAGCTTTGGGTAAATGGCTATGAAATCCAAATACCGTTGTTCAGCTGTGGCTCCCAGTAAAAGATTGACTCGTTTTTGAAGTTGGCGAATGTGATTGTGCAAAGCAATATTGTCCTGTTGTCGAAAAGAAACGCTGATTTCTGCTGCGGCATTAATGAAGTTTTTATCGATAAAAACAATTTCCGTTTCTTCAATGGCATCAATAAATAATTCAGAAGGTTCATTGAAATAAAAGCTGCTTCTATCCGAAATTATCCAATTTTCAGGCGCAAATTGAATGATATGTTCTTTTCCGGTTTCGTCTATGGTGTAGGAACGCAATAATCCTTTGGATACAAAAAAAGAGTGATGACAAATGTCACCTTGATGGAGTAGGATGGAACCTTTTTCTACTTTTTTGGATTGCAACGTATCCGTAATCGAATGGAATTGTTCATCGGTTAAATCTGTTTTCGATTGAAAATAAGTTTTGAAGGAATCGAGCATAATTATTTCAGGGCTACAGTGATACTTCTGTTTTATATTTTTTTATAACTCCTTTAAATATTTTTTGTGTTCTTTAGGTCTAATTTATTCCACTCAAATTTTTGTGATTGCGTTTGCGTTTATAATGGGTTTGTTTTAAATTTTTGTCTCCGGATATAATACTAATATTTCCGTCTATTTCTAGCATCGCCAATTTTACATCTTTAAAAAATTCAATGCCATGTTCACGCATCGCTTCTTTTAATTCATCAGAAGAAATGTTTAATTTGCTTAATACTTTAAAATCCAAATTGCCATTATGAATTAGAATTTCTGGTTTTTCCTGCATAAAAGCACCGAATTTCTTGTATTTGTATATCAATTTCTTTAAAATAAAATTGATGGTAAACAATACAGTTGCCGCAGCTAATCCTCCATAAAGACTCGTGTTATTTCCCACCATAGCATTCTGAACGGAGTTGCTTATCAGTAATATCAATATCACGTCGGCAGTGTTCAGTTGAGACAATTCTTTCTTGCCAAAAATGCGCAAGGCGATAACCATAAAAAAATAAACGGCAGTACTTCGAAGTATTATATCAAGATATTCGTTCATTTTTTTGTTTAATATATAAAGTTCAAAGTTTCTCAATAGGCTGAAAACTGAGGCTGATTACTGTTTTAGCTTAAAATTCTTCTCAATCGCTTTTATCATTTCTCCTGCAATGTCTTTATTGGTAGCGCCTTCAATGCCTTCCAATCCTGGCGATGAATTTACTTCCAATAATAATGGTCCTTTTGAAGAACGAATGATATCGACTCCTGCCACTTTTAGGTCCATTGCTTTCGTTGCTTTTATGGCAATTTTCTTTTCTTCCGCAGTTACTTTTATAATCGATGCAGTTCCTCCAAGATGAATGTTAGCCCTAAATTCGCCAGGCATCGCTTCACGCTGAATGGCAGCAACTACTTTTCCGTCAATCACAAAACAACGAATGTCTTTTCCGTTGGCTTCCTTGATGAATTCCTGAACTAGTATATTGGCATTTAAGCTTTTGAAAGCATTAATAACACTTTCGGCTGCTTTTTTTGTTTCCGCTAATACAACTCCTTTTCCTTGCGTGCCTTCCAATAATTTTACAATTAAAGGAGAACCACCAACCATTTTTATCAAATCATCGGTATCCAATGGAGAATTAGCAAAACCAGTAGTAGGAATTTCTACGCCATGATTCAACAGTAATTGCAAAGAGTATAATTTATCGCGTGATTGTGTAATTGCGTTAGATGAATTTAAACAATATACTTTTAATGCCTCAAACTGTCGCGTCAAAGCGCAACCGTAAAAAGTAATGCTAGGCCTGATTCTGGGTATAATGGCATCAAATTGATTTAGTATTTTACCCCCACGATAATGAATTTCAGGCGTTTTTGCATCCAGTTTCATGTAACATTCCTTGATGTTCAGAAAATGCATTTCGTGACCACGCATTTCACCCGCTTCCATAATACGTTTGTTGCTGTACAATTCAGGATTACTTGCCAAAAGCCCGATCCGCAAACCAGAGCTTGCTTTCTCAGAGTTTTTATACAATTCTTTTAAAGCATCTGAAGTAGGCTGCCCTAAAAGATATTTTTGTTCCGGATCAACCAGCACTCTTCCGCTCATGGCTTCACGGCCTAAAAGCATTCTGAAACCCATAGAATCTCGATTGGTTAACGTCATTTCAATAGGCCATTTTGAACTTCCTATTTGTAGATTTGTTTGAATAACATAGCGCTGTTCTCTAAAACCACTCGAACTTTTAACGATGCGTTTGTCAATTAAAGGTGCTTCACAATGAATTACCGTCTTTAGATTATTTTGTATCGGGTTAATGTCAAATTTCACCCAGTTGCTTTCATTTTTAATAAATGGAGCAATGTTTATAGCATGTAAAGCGGATGTTTTTGCACCTGAATCTACTCGGGCTTTAATAGTAGGAATCCCTAATTCTGGAAAGGAACACCATTCTTCACTACCTAGAATAACTTTGTTATCTGACATAAATTAATTTTAATTAACCTTTTTTATAAAAATCAAATGTAAATATTTGTTTTCAAAAAAAGTGTGTTTACTGTAAAGAATAAACCCGTTATGTTATAAAAACGTAACGGGTCTATTTTGCTATAATTGGTTATAAATTTAAGGATTTGTTGGTTCCCCAGCTTTATGAATCTGGACAGTTAATTCTTGTGAACCTTCTTCGATATCCATAAAAATCTCATCTCCTATAGTAATTTTCGAAGTGATAATTTCTTCTGCAAGGGCATCTTCAACATATTTTTGAATGGCTCTTTTTAATGGTCTGGCGCCAAATTGTCTATCGAAACCTTTCTCTGCAATAAAAGCTTTTGCTTTGTCAGAAAGATTCAATTGGTAGCCTAATTCAGCTACACGAGCGAATAATTTTTTTAATTCGATTTCGATAATCAAATCAATATCATGTTTTTCTAAAGCATTGAATACAATTACATCGTCAATTCTATTAAGGAATTCAGGAGCAAAAGTTTTTTTCAATGCGTTTTCGATGATGCTTTTCGAATTATCGTCAGCCTGAGCAACTTTGGCAGCAGTTCCAAAACCAACACCTTGTCCAAAATCTTTTAATTGTCTGGCTCCAACATTCGAAGTCATGATAATTATAGTGTTCTTGAAATCAATTTTTCGACCTAAACTATCTGTCAAATAACCATCATCTAAAACTTGTAATAGCATATTGAAAACATCAGGATGTGCTTTTTCAATCTCATCCAATAAGACAACACAATATGGTTTTCTTCTGACTTTCTCTGTCAATTGACCACCTTCTTCATATCCTACATATCCCGGAGGTGCTCCAACTAAACGAGAGATTGCAAATTTTTCCATGTATTCACTCATGTCAATTCGAATCAAGGCATCTTCAGAATCGAATAACTCTTTCGCTAATACTTTCGCTAATTGGGTTTTACCAACACCGGTTTGACCTAAGAAAATAAAAGAACCAATTGGACGATTCGGATCTTTTAATCCGGCACGATTTCTTTGAATAGAACGAGCGATTTTCATTACAGCTTCTCTTTGTCCAATCACCTTACCTTCAATAAGTTCTGGCAATTTAGCTAGTTTGTTGCTTTCAGTTTGAGCTATACGATTTACGGGTATTCCGCTCATCATAGAAACGACATCGGCAACATTGTCTTCAGTAACTTCAATCCTGTTGTTTTTTGCGTCTTCTTCCCATTGTTCCTGAGCAATGGCTAAATCTTTTTCAATACGTTTTTCATCATCACGAAGTTTAGCGGCCTCTTCATATTTTTGTTTTTTCACAACAACATTCTTCAATTCACGTACGTCTTCTAATTGACGTTCCAAATCTAAAATTTCTTTAGGAACTTCAATGTTGGTAATGTGAACTCTTGAACCTGCTTCGTCTAATGCGTCAATAGCCTTGTCCGGCAAGAAACGTTCGGACATGTATCTATCGGTTAATTTTACACACGCTTCGATTGCTTCTTGTGTATACGTAACGTTGTGATGGTCTTCATATTTGTTTTTGATGTTGTTCAAAATGGTAATTGTTTCTGCAACAGAAGTTGGTTCTACGATTATTTTTTGAAAACGTCTTTCTAATGCTCCGTCTTTTTCTATGTATTGTCTGTATTCGTCTAATGTTGTAGCACCAATACATTGAATCTCTCCACGAGCTAATGCAGGTTTGAACATGTTAGAAGCATCGAGTGAGCCTGTTGCGCCACCAGCGCCAACAATAGTGTGAATTTCATCTATAAAAAGAATGATATCATCATTTTTTTCAAGTTCGTTCATTACCGCTTTCATGCGCTCTTCAAACTGGCCACGGTATTTTGTACCTGCAACAAGGCTGGCTAAATCCAAGGTAACGACACGTTTATTGAATAAAGTACGAGATACTTTTTTCTGAATAATTCGCAACGCTAAACCTTCGGCAATAGCTGATTTTCCCACTCCCGGTTCACCTATAAGTAAAGGATTATTTTTTTTACGACGGCTCAAAATTTGAGAAACGCGTTCAATTTCTTTCTCGCGTCCCACAACAGGATCTAGTTTTCCTTCTTCGGCCATTTCAGTTAAATCCCTTCCAAAATTATCCAAAACAGGTGTTTTGGATTTTTTATTTGATTTATTGGCTGGATTGTTGAAAGTTCCTTCTTTTAGACTGTCATCTTGTCCTGAATCGTCATTATATGATTCGTTTCGTGGCAAATTTTCTGTAAAATCTTCTTCGTTTGGAGTCATGTTTAGATATTGTTCTTTAGCTATATCATAATCAATTTTTAATTTATTCAATAGCTTGGTTGTTGGATCGTTTTCATTTCTTAAAATACACAACAATAAATGCGCTGTGCTGATAGACGAACTTTGAAATACTTTTGCTTCCAGAAAAGTGGTTTTAAGCGCTCGTTCTGCTTGGCGTGTCAGGTGTAGGTTTTTCTTTTCGACATTAACTTCTACACTAGGGCTTGCAGGGCTTAGAATCTCTACCTTTCTGCGTAAATGATCTAAATCGACAGATAGGTTGTTCAATATTTGAATTGCTTTCCCATTACCATCTCTTAAGATACCCAGCATTAAGTGCTCAGTTCCTATAAAGTCATGACCTAGTCGCAAAGCTTCTTCTTTGCTGTAAGTAATAACGTCTTTTACTCTTGGTGAAAAATTATCATCCATAATATTATTGGTAATTTGGTACTGTAAATTTAGTGAATTAGTGATTCAAAAACAAAAACCATTCCCTTAAGAAGTGGTGTCAGCTAATAGACAAAAATAATAATGATTTTAAAGTTAAATTTCCCTTAATTTATTAACCAAAAGCGAAGTTAATTTTGTTAATAAATCATTGAAATAAGTGTAATTAAATAGGCAGAAAAATTTCAAAAAGCCGTATATTGGCACGTTTTGAAACTAATATAATTTTTTAATATAACAACTTATGTCTGAAGGAGAAAAGTTAATTCCTATTAACATAGAAGATGAAATGAAAACGGCCTATATCGATTATTCGATGTCGGTAATTGTATCAAGAGCACTTCCAGATGTTAGAGATGGCTTGAAACCAGTACATCGAAGAGTACTATTTGGAATGCATGATTTGGGTGTTAACTCGAGGTCAGCCCACAAAAAATCCGCAAGAATTGTCGGGGAAGTTCTGGGTAAATACCACCCTCATGGTGATACTTCTGTTTATGATGCCATGGTTCGTATGGCTCAAGAATGGAGCATGCGTTATTTATTGATTGATGGCCAGGGTAATTTTGGGTCTGTGGACGGGGATAGTCCTGCAGCAATGCGTTATACAGAGGCTAGAATGCGAAAAATTTCAGAAGAAATCCTGGCTGATATAGATAAAGAAACCGTAGATTTTAAATTAAATTTTGACGATACGCTAGAAGAGCCAACTGTTATGCCAACTCGTGTTCCTACCTTATTAATAAATGGGGCAACAGGAATTGCGGTAGGTATGGCTACCAATATGCCGCCTCACAACTTAACCGAGGTGATCAATGGTACATTGGCTTTCATGGATAATAATGATATTGAGATTGATGAATTGATGACGCATATCAAAGCCCCGGATTTTCCTACTGGGGGTATTATATATGGGTATGAAGGGGTTCGTGAAGCATTCAAAACTGGTAGAGGACGTATTGTAATGCGTGCTAAAGTAGGTTTTGAAGAGGTGGACGGAAGAGAATGTATTATCGTTACTGAAATTCCTTATCAAGTCAATAAAGCCGATATGATTAAGCGCACAGCTGATTTGGTTAATGACAAAAAAATTGATGGAATTGCAAATATTCGAGATGAATCCGATAGAAACGGGATGCGTATCGTTTATATTTTAAAACGTGATGCGACACCAAACGTGGTTTTAAACACGCTTTATAAATTTACACAATTACAATCTTCGTTTAGTGTAAACAATATTGCAATTGTAAAAGGGCGTCCGCAAATGTTGAATCTGAAAGATTTGATTCATTATTTTATCGAACACCGTCATGATGTTGTGACTCGCAGAACGCAATTTGAATTAAAAAAAGCGGAAGCAAGAGCGCATATATTAGAAGGTTTGATTATCGCTTCGGATAATATTGATGAAGTAATTGCTTTAATCAAAGCTTCAAAAAGTACCGAAGAAGCCAGAGAAAAATTAATCGAAAGATTTAAATTATCAGATATTCAATCTCGTGCCATTGTAGAAATGCGTTTGCGACAATTAACAGGTCTGGAACAAGATAAGTTAAGAACAGAATACGATGAAATCATGAAGTTAATCGAGCATTTGAAAGCTTTATTAGCGGATGTAAACTTGAGAATTGCCTTGATTAAAGAAGAACTAACTGAAATTCGTGAGAAATATGGAGATGAGCGCCGTTCTGTAATAGAATATTCAGGAGGAGATGTAAGCATTGAAGATTTAATTGCTGATGAAAATGTAGTTATTACGATTTCGCATGCAGGTTATATTAAACGTACGAATCTTACGGAATACAAAACTCAGAATAGAGGAGGAGTAGGTCAAAAAAGTGCAGGAACAAGAGATCAAGATTTCTTAGAACACATGTTTGTGGCAACGAATCACCAATATATGATGTTCTTTACTCAAAAAGGAAAATGTTTCTGGATGCGTGTTTATGAAATACCGGAAGGAAGTAAAACCGCTAAAGGTAGAGCAATCCAAAATCTTGTAAATATTGAAAGTGACGATAAAGTAAAAGCGTTTATTTGTACTCAAGATTTAAAAGACCAAGAATACATCAAAAGTCATAATTTGATTATGGTGACTAAAAAAGGTCAGGTTAAGAAAACTTCTTTAGAGAAATATTCTAAACCAAGGGTAAATGGTGTTGCTGCAATTACGATTAAAGAAGGCGATGAATTATTGGAAGCTAAATTAACTAATGGCGAAAGTCAAATTATTTTGGCTGTGAAATCTGGTAAATTAGTTCGTTTTGAAGAAACTAAAACCCGTCCAATGGGAAGAACAGCTTCTGGAGTACGTGGAATTACACTAAAAGACGATACTGACGAAGTAATTGGCATGGTTACTGTTAATGACATGAGCAGTGAAATTTTAGTTGTTGCCGAAAACGGTTACGGAAAACGTTCAAGCCTAGACGAATACAGAATTACAAATCGTGGTGGAAAAGGAGTTAAAACCTTAAATATTACCGAGAAAACAGGGAAACTTATTTCGATAAATGCCGTTACAGATGCTGATGATTTAATGATTATCAACAAATCTGGATTGACTATCAGAATGGCTGTGGAAGATTTAAGAGTTATGGGACGCGCTACACAAGGTGTGAAACTGATTAATATTAAAGGAAACGATTCGATTGCAGCGGTTACAAAAGTAATGAAAGACGATGTAAATGAAGTTGTTGTTGATGAAGATGGGAATGTCATCGAAACAGAAGCTATCGAAAGAGTGAAACCGGTCTTAGAAGTTCTTGAAGAAGAAGGCGCTGAAGATGATGACGAGGACGATTCTGAAGAAGATGAAGCTAATGATGAGGCTGAAGAAGAAGAAGAAGAAGATGATGACGAAGCATAAATAAAAATTGGAAAACCAAGAATAATTATTAAACAAAAATAGAATATTATGAAAAGTAAATATGTATTACTAGCATCAGCATTATTGATATCAGTAGCTACTTTTGCTCAAAAAGATCAAATTAAAGCCGCTGAAAAAGCCTTGAAAGCTGGTAAATCTCAAGAAGCAGTAACCATTTTGATGGAGGCGGAATCTTTAATAGCTAATGCTCCAGATGCTGAGAAAGCACAATTTTTCTTTGTAAAAGGAAATTCTTTATTGGATTTAGCAAATAAAAATGTTGATGCAAATACCAATCTTTCGCTTGCTGCAAAAGCATACCAAGATTTAATTGCTGTTGAAAAAACTTCTGGAAAAGTGAAATTTTCAACTCAAGCTGCAGTTTCTATTACAGACATTAAATTCAAATTGATTAATGGTGCAATTGCTGATTCGAAAGTAGATAAGCATTCTGATAGTGCTAAAAAATTATATGACGCTTATTTGTTAGATAAAAAAGACACTATCAATTTATATTACGCGGCTTCTACTTATGTAAATGCTAAAGATTATGATGCAGCGCTTAAATTGTATGATGATTTAAAAACCTTAAACTATTCTGGAAAAGGAACTAGTTATTTTGCGGTTAATAAATTAACAAGTCAAGAAGACTTTTTTATCACGCTTCAAGAAAGAGACAGAATGGTGAAAATGGGAACACATGAAAAACCAAGAACGGAAACTGTTTCTTCTAAAAGGGGTGAAATTTATAAAAATATGGCTTTGATTTTAGTTGAAAAAGGTAAAACGGAAGAAGCTAAAAAAGCAATCTCTGAAGCAAGAAAAGCAAATCCGGAGGATACTTCTTTGACTTTAACAGAAGCTAATCTTTACTTGGAAACAAAGGATTTTGAAATGTACAAAAAGCTTATTGCTGAAGTATTGGAAAAAAATCCTAATGATGCTGATTTGATTTTTAACTTGGGAGTATTAAGTGCAAATGCTAAAAATGTTGCAGATGCTGAAAAATATTATAAAAGAGTTTTAGAAATTAACCCAAAATATATTAATGGGTATATCAATTTAGCTGCCTTGAAATTAGAAAATGAGAAAGTAATCATTGATGAAATGAATAAACTTGGAACATCTACTAAGGATATGAAGCGTTATGATGAATTGAAAAAGAAAAGAGAAGATCTTTTTAAAGCAACAATTCCTTATCTTGAAAAAGCAGTAGAATTAGATCCTAAAAATGTTGATGTTTCGAAAACTCTTTTAGGAGTTTACAGTGCATTAGAAATGACTGCAGAATACAAAGCATTGAAAGCTAAGATTCAGTAGTTTTATTTTTAAATTTAAAAAAGCCTATCTCGAATATTCTTCTGGATAGGCTTTTTTTATATTATTTTTTTGATAACCCGTAATTTGTGAGTATGCTTGTTTGTATCGGCATTAAATATTCCTAAATGATCCAGCCGATCAATTCGCACTTTTCCGCTGGCGTGAATGATATAATTATCGGCCATTATTATTCCTACATGGATGATGTTACCTTCTTCATTGTCAAAAAAGGCTAAGTCTCCAGGTTCACTTTCTTCAATAAAACTTAAAGCTTCTCCTTGTGTTGACTGTTGAGAAGCATCTCGTAATAATTTGTATCCATTGAGTTTGTACACCATTTGAGTAAATCCGGAACAATCAATACCAAAAGGAGTTTTTCCTCCCCAAAGATAAGGAGCATTCAAGTACATAAATGAAGTATTTATTAAGCTTTCTTTAGTTTTCTCTCCACTAGTTTTAGTCCCTTCAAAATCAAAGTTTGAAATATTTATATCATTATGATGTATAAAAGATAGAGAAGAACCAAGCGGGATTGGTATCAATACATTATTTGGTGCCGTAATGTATTCTATTAAATCAGCATTTAGAATGATGGCTTCGTTAGATAACTGATTAAAACTAGATTCGGAAATCAGTTGTAGTTGTTTGGAATCTATCCAGCCTTCATAATCATCATATTGTATTCTGATTCTGGACCATTGTCTCAGTTGTTCTAAAATTTCAAAATGTTCACCAAATAAAACTTGAGAAACGATTTCGCTTCTATCACTGGGTTCAAAGCGAAGTGGGATTATGGCCAGGTTACAAATTCCGAACATTTAGGTTCTTTTATGAGTTAAGAATTAAGAGTTATAAGTTTTTTACACCTATAACTCTTAACTTATAATTATTTAAGCTCTTTCAATTACAATTGCTGAAGCACCGCCACCGCCATTGCAAATTGCTGCGGCACCAATTTTACCGTTATTTTGCTCTAAAACGTTTAGTAAGGTAACAATTATTCGAACACCAGAACATCCTAGTGGATGTCCTAAAGATACAGCACCACCGTTTACATTTATTTTATCGTTTTCTAATTCTAGAATTTTAGCATTGGCTAAGCCTACAACAGCAAAAGCTTCATTAAATTCAAAATAGTCTACATCATCAATGGATAATCCTGCTTTTTTTAATGCCTTAGGAAGTGCTTTTGCAGGACTTGTGGTAAACCATTTTGGTTCTTGAGCATAATCCGCATACCCTTTAATATAAGCCAAAGGTTTTAGTCCTAGTGAAATTGCTTTTTCTTCGCTCATTAATATTACTGCTGCTGCTCCATCGTTTATTGTTGATGCATTGGCGGCAGTTACAGTTCCGTCTTTTGTAAAAACGGCATTTAGTGATGGAATTTTATCTAATTTCACATTTGTGAATTCTTCATCTTTAGAAACTATGATAGGATCTCCTTTTCTTTGTGGAACAGGAACAGGAACAATTTCATTATCAAATTTCCCTGAATCCCATGCTTTAGCACTACGCTCATACGATTGAATTGCGAAGTTATCTTGATCTTCGCGGGTGAAATTATATTCTGCAGCACATAAGTCAGCACACACTCCCATAGCGCTGTTATCGTAAGCATCAGTAAGTCCGTCTTTCTGCATTCCGTCAATCATGGTTGCAGGACCAAATTTAGTTCCATTTCTTAAATTCAAGTAATGTGGAATCAGACTCATGTTCTCCATTCCTCCGGCAACTACAATTTCGGCATCACCACATTGAATAGCTTGTGCACCTAACATAACTGCTTTCATTCCGGAAGCACATACTTTATTTATTGTGGTACAGGCAACGGAATTTGGTAAACCGGCAAATATTGCGGCTTGACGAGCAGGAGCTTGACCTACGCCAGCCTGTACAACGTTGCCCATGAATACTTCATCAATTAAATTCGGATCTAACTTTATTTTATCTAAAGCACCTTTAATAGCGATTGCTCCTAATTTTGGAGCAGTAACTGTAGATAATCCCCCCATAAAACTTCCGATAGGTGTCCTAACGGCAGAAACGATAACAACTCTTTTGTTCATGACTTTTTATAATGTTGGTTTATGTAGCAAATTTAATCTTTTTTAAACAATTTCAAATTTTGATTTTGTCATTATCTTTTTTTAAATTTATTTTTATTCTATATATTTGATTGTGAACTGTTTTTGTAAAAATGATAAAAAATATTAAAAAAAAGACTTTAAATAGTTGTGAGAAACGTAAAGATGTCTTAAATTTGCAACCGCAAAACAGGACACGTTTCTTTGAGCTTGGAGGGGTGCCAGAGTGGTAATGGAGCAGTTTGCTAAACTGTCATCGAGCAATCGGTGCCAGGGTTCGAGTCCCTGTCCCTCCGCTTTATAATTTTGCTTTTCGGGGTGTAGCGTAGCTCGGTTATCGCGCCTGCTTTGGGAGCAGGAGGCCGCAGGTTCGAATCCTGCCACCCCGACTAATTTTTTTACATGAGCAATGGAGGCATAGCTCAGCTGGATAGAGCACCTGCCTTCTAAGCAGGCGGTCGAAGGTTCGAATCCTTCTGCCTTCACAACAAAACCCACTGTTTTCAGTGGGTTTTTTGCGTTTAATGATTTTTGCGTTTCTTAATTTACAACAACAAAACGCAACATTTTGCGACATTTTCACGAACAAATCACAAACATGAAAATTGAAATCAAGCTTATTACCTCTCGAAAAGAAAATCAAGATGGTATCCTTTAGTGGAAATTGCGCACCAAAACAAACGTAAATCTAAAACAATTACTTTTTGTAAAGCGAATCATTTTATTACCGACGGAAAAACGATTTCAAGTAAACATCCGGATTATGATATTTTGGCTCCTATTATAATGGAGTTGAAAATCAGAGCACGAAAATTGATTTTGAGCGGTATTGTTGATGTCGAAAAAACGTATCAAGATATGTTTGCGATAGATTTTTCGCAAATTGGATTTTTGGATTATGCAGATAAGCTGATTACTGTCATTGGATTTTCCTGTAAAAATGAAACGCAAATAAGTAACTACTACCGTGATTCCGATTATGGAGATGATTATGGTTGTTTTAAATTGTTTCTTTTTCATAGCTGTATAGCATAGAGTTATAAAAAGATGATTTATTATGGTCTATTCAAGAATATAGGATAGGTTTTAAAAAAAGCAACTGCCTAATTTTAAATTAAAACTAGACAGCTACCAGGAATAAATTGTGGTATTTAAGGTTTATTTCTGGGTTTGTGAGTTATAGTCTACTACAATATTATTAACGAGCATTTTTGCCCCTTTGTATTTGATTTTGCCTCCAGCGGGTACGCATACAATTACAGCAGAGTTCAACGCTCCAATTTTTATTTTAGCGGAAGTGGTAACCTTTTTAGCTACAAAAGTCCCAGAAACCGTATTGTATAAATCTACTTTTTTACCTTTTTCAACAGTAATAGTTACCGTTTTAGTTTCATTATACGGATTGTAATACAAGAACGAAGGATACGCTTTATCATGGAAGAAATCGGTTGCCAATAAGTTTAATTGTAAAATTCCGTCAACATCGGTTGTTTTAATAATACTCCCAAAGATTCCAACATGACCACTACCATAAACACTTAGCTGAGATTCTTCAGGATTTTGTCCCAGTACCCAAAGAGGCCCATCACCTTGTGCTACCGGAGCTTCAACATAAGAATACTTGTCGTAATTCGATTTTTTGATAATTCCTTCATAGGCAATTACCCCTTTTCCTGCGCTAGCTAATTGCGGGATGGTTTCGTGCTCATCTGGCATGTACTGCGGATAAAAATAACGGGAGGCATTTGCTGCGTTCAACATCCATTTTCCTATAGCGGAGGCATACGATTGATCGTAGCGTACCATCGGAACCATTGGCCAAGCCATATCATAAGTATTCATCAAAAAGCCATAACCACCATGGTCAACAGTACTTCCAACGGTACCTGAAATATCGAATCCATTCCAGTTTCCTACCAATACACCCCAACCTTCGCGGCATATAGCGGTTCCGTCAAAAGTCCAACCCAGCATCTTATCCGTGTCATAATGAGTCCCTTCTTCGGCATTGATTCTCGCTGATAAGTAGGCTCCAAACGGCATTAATAATTCATACGTTGGGTTTATCTTTTGTGATTCTAAAGCTGCTAAGGCACTTTTTGCTCCTTTTAAATATTTAGGATCGCCAAATTTTTTATAAGCAGAGTATAGAACCCAAGCATGTCCAGCTGCGGCATCAGGTTGTGCACATATGGTGTTCATCATGGGTTTCATTTTGGCGTAATCAAAAAAGGAATAGTCGTAATTTCCATTCAAAATAACATCGGCCTCATAAAATTTATCGGCAATTTTTCTAGCCATTTTTTCTAATCCTGGCTCATTTGGGTATTTGTCATATATGGCATAAAACAATAAATTTGGGTATACATCATACCACCAGTCACGACCGTAACCGCCACCCAGTAAGGCTACTTCGGGACAGGTATTATTCATCATAATGTCCCAACTGGTTTCGCTGTTGAAATAATTTTTTGTCATCCCAACATAATTCAGGTCATGCTGATTTCTTTTGTCAATCCCTACCAAAGTGGCACCTAATGTGGCACCCATAGTGGCTAAAGCTTCGTGGAACATTCCTTTGTTGTTCGTTCCTTGACGTACATCTGCTATGGCGGTATATAATCCCACCACGGTTTGAGGGTAATTTTTCTGGCTATCGTCCATCCAAACTAGTGGCCAATATTTGCCTTTGGCATTAAAATCGAACACTGTTTTATCAAAATCAAGTGCTAATTTTTTATAATCGATGATTTCTAGCTGAGCAGGAATATTGGGCATTTGCTCTACACGAGCTATTTTTTTCTGGATTACTTGCGCTTCTGTATTGATGGTGAAAAACAGCAGACCCGCAATGGCGATTTTAAAATAAGTTTTTTTCATTGGATTTTAGATTTTAGAATGAAGATTAACGATTTTTGACCTGAACGATAGCGAATAATAATCGTTAATCAAAAATCAATTTTTATTACTACACGATGTGCTCTGCCACTTGATCTAAAGCTTTAATATCAATAGACTCTTCTTTTTCTGGAGAAAGAATATTCCCTTCGGCAATGATCTTTTTACTGATGTAAATAGAACACAATTGCAAAAGCGCAATAATACCTATGGCATAACGGAGAGCAAAATCTTCTGAAAGGGTGTAATACAAAACCAAAAATGTTCCGGCTCCGCAAAGTCTTCCAACATATAAACCAGCTTCGTGATTCAATATGTAGGTGAATTCACCTCTTTTTTCAATATGAGAAACAATATCTATGACTCTTAACTGAATAGGGAAGTAGGCTAAATCCATTAATGGTTTGGCAATTAGCAATAGCAATAAGAATATAATCACTCCTGTTTTATTGTAAAAGAATCCATTTAAACATGCACCCAAAGCAAAAAGTATAAGTCCTGCGGCAAATGTTTTTATTCTGTCAGACGGCTTAGAAAAGCGCCCGATGAAATAAATGATAATAGCCGCCAAAATTGCTCCTATAGATTGTGCACTCCCCAAGGCGCCCTCTTCTCCCAATAATTTAAAAATAAGCATAGCTGGAGCGGTTACCAAGAATCCTTGTGCCAAACCTTTGAAGGTTGCCAAAGACAATAATTTGTACCACAGCGGATGAAACTTGAAAAAGATATATTGCTTTTGCACTGGGTTTTCAAATTTACCTCTGAAACAAACAACGGAAGCCAAAATAGTAATGGCGAAAACAATTCCTGTGATGATGAGATAGGCATCGTGTTTCTCTGCTTCCCCTGATTTCGACTGAATAAACCAACCGATTGTTGCTGGGATTACAATAGCTATTATGGTATAGATAAAAGTCTCTAAACCGTAATAATAGTTACGATTTTTATCATTTGTAATAGCCAATGCCAAATAGTCGCGGTTTGACCAATACAATCCAAAAGACATACCCATCGTGATTCCGGCAATTCCGATTCCAGTTAAATCCAATATTTTGAATGACATCATGATAATCATGGAAACGCCACTCATCATCATTCCTAAGGAATATAACTTACGAATATTAAAATGTTTCAACAGAAAGCCATTCAATATAAAAGTAAGCGGAATCCCAGTATAAATTGCCAATTGATAAATAACCACTTTAGAAGTGTCATTGGAGTTTCTCATGATGTATGCTGCCACGAAAATATCGATTACAGGTAACACCAAAGCATAAACCAGATTGGTAAAAATTAAGATGCGAAAATTATGGGTCTGACTTTGAAAATGATCAATTTCAGTTTGGATTTTTTTAAACATGGCTAAATTTTAAAAGTGAATAGATTTCTTTAATAGAAAATTTAGCCCCACAAACAAATTCATCCGAAGCGCCGTAGTATATTGTAACCGTATCTCCATCTGGTTCTAGAATGTGACCGTTTGTAAATACTACATTTCCGAAGAAACCGCTTAATTCGTACTCTGTCGTAGGGACCATTATTGGTAATTCAGTTCTTGCAATTACTTTTGTAGGATCATTCAAATCCATTAAAAATGCACCCAAACAATATTGATGATTTTCATTGGCACCATGATAAATTTCTAACCAGCCTTTATTTGTTTTTATGGGAGCAGCTCCGGCACCAACTCTTTTACTATCCCAAAGTCCTTTTCTTGTTTTAATGATACAATGATGATTCCCCCAATGAATCCCATCGGGTGAAGAAGCAATCCAAATATAATTTCCACCAATATCAACACTGCTCGGACGGTGTAAAGCATAGAACAAACCATTAATTTTTTCTTCAAAAATGGCACAATCCTTATTGTGCGCTGGTAGTATCATACCGTGTTTTTCAAAGTCTCTCCAATCAGTAGTCGTACGTAAACCAACACCTACTCCATTATCTGATACCGAAGTGAAAGTCAGATAATATTTCCCATCTATTAAAGCCACCCTGCAATCTTCTATACCAAATGTTTCTAGGATCCCTTCACCAACTAATGGCGGATAATTCTCAGGTTCATAAAATTGGCGACCATCCTCACTGCATAACAATCGAAGATGTGATAATGTTGTTAAATAATCAACTCCTTTATAATTAATTACTCTTGCGTCGGTTGCTATTAATTCAGGATCATCTTTTGGAATCTCAATAATTTTAATAGTACCTGTTTCCGTTAATATGGGAAAAGAAATTATATTATTTTTTTGCTCAGGTCTTTCTGCAACTCTGACTAAAAGCCAAGTTTTACCTTCAAATTTAAATACCCCTGGATTAAGAAGACAGGTAATTTCTAAGCCTTCGCTACTGGCAGGTATATCTGCCGGTGATAATAAAGGGTTTTCTGTAAAACGTTTTGCTATATCTTTCATACTTCTTAGTAATGTTTATCGTAATTTAAAAGGCTAACTCAAATCCATATTAGAGTAAATTTGGGTTAACCTTTATTTGGAATATTAATATCCGGTATTTTGTTTCAAAGTTCCGGCTGATGCATCAATTTCTGATTGAGGGATTGGATACAACATGTGCTTATCTTGAAAATTTTTCCCGTGTGCGGTCATAACAGCTTTTGCGATTCCCCATCTTTTTAAATCAAGCATTCTTTGATTTTCGAAACCAAGTTCTGCTCTTCTTTCTGAAATTAACCAGCCTTTTATAGTCGCTTTATCTGTAGAAGGTAGTCTGTTAAGCAAAGTCCCAACTGGTGCAATTCCGCCTGTAGTTGTTACAGTAGTTCTTGCTCTATTTCTTATTTGGTTGATTATAGCAATCGCTACTGAATAATTTCCGGTTTCGTTTAGTGCTTCTGCTTTCCAAAGTAAGGCATCTGCGTAACGCATGTATACTTTATTAGTAACTGCATCATCATTTCCTTTATTGCCACCATCTAGAGTTCCTAGAATTTTATTTACATTCTGATTGGCTGCATCTACTGTATAAAGTTTTCTCGGATCATTTGGTTCAAATGAATTTAAGAAATCGGCGCTTGGAGCAAAAAATCCCCATCCTAAAGGAGCACAAATTCCATTACCTTTTCTTGGAGTTGTATTGGTTTGATGGTCATAAGAAAAAATGACTTCATTATCTGTATACTCTTTAGAAGTACTGAAATTATCGAAATAATTGGCATTTAAGCTATATCCAAGCGGTGTTAACTCGTCAACAAAAGTTACGACTTCTGACCATTTTTCAGTATACAAAGCGGCTTTTGCCTGAAGTGCTATCACAGCACCTTTAGAAACTCTCCATTTTTCGGGAGTAGACGAATATTTACTGTTTGGCAATAATCCTTTTGCTAAAACTAAATCTGCTTTAAGTCTTTCCCAAACCAATGCCTTATCAGCTCTCACTGCAACATCAAAAGCTTCCTGGTATGTTTTTGCAGGAGCTAAAATTAATGGCACATCCCCAAAATTATTAACCAAAGAGAAATAGTAGTACGATCTTAAGAAATATGCCTCACCCAGCAATTGGTTTTTTCTGGCAGTAGTAATTCCCGTAATAGCTTCAATATCCGATTTTGTTAATAATTCAATCGCAATATTTAGTCTTTTAATCCCTTCATAGTTATATTTCCATAATCCGTTTGGACCACCATTGGTTGAAGTGTAACTGAAATTGTTGATTTCGTCCATCCAGGGCTGATCACCATCTGAAGCCCATTTTTTCTCCATATCATCCGATGCGATATCCTGCATGATGTAATCATTTTGAAAAACAAGACCTCCGCCCCAATCCCATTGTGCCAATATGTTCAATCGGTTTGAGAGCAGTTGATAAGAAGAGTTTACAGAACTTTCTACTGTATTTAATGTTGGAGTGCTGTTTGCCTGGTCCAAAGTCGTTAATCCGATAGGCTCTTGTGTAAGCTCATCTTCACAACTTACCAATACCATCAAGCTCATTAGAATACCGGTTTTAAATAAATTTTTCATAATTTATATTTTTTAATTTTTTATTTAAAGTTTAACTCTTACTCCAAAAATAAACGACCTAGATTGAGGATATGTTCCTTTGTCAATCAACGAAGTAGATTCCGGATCCAAGCCTGTATAGTCAGTTATTGTAAATAAATTTTGACCTGACGCGTACAAACGCATGTCTTTTATACCAAGAGCAGATTTATTAAAAGTATACCCAATTTCTAAATTTTTCAATCTCAAATAAGAAGCATCCTCCACAAAAACACTAGAAACATTACCACCACCATTATTATTAAAAGTAACGCGAGGAGTTGTATTACTTGTTCCTTCACCATTCCAGCTATCCAATACGGCGGTTGTAGAATTGAACGGACGGCTATCATAATTTAAGATTTGTTTCAAATCATTGTAACGATCTACCCCTTCTACTCCTTGCAATAAGAAAGAGATGTCAAAGTTTTTGTAACTCGCATTAAAATTGACACCGTAAGTTACTTTTGGAATTGGATTTCCAATAAAAGTTCTGTCATCAGCATTTATTTGTCCATCACTATTTATATCTTTAAACTTAATGTCCCCAGGTTGAGTTGCATTAGCATTTGAAAATAAATGAGAACTAACTTCACCTGTATTTTGATAAATACCATCAAATTGATAGCCATAATACGAACTTATTGCTTGACCAACTTCTGTTTTAGTATGCGTAAAATCGTCAGAAATATTTTTTACAAATTCATGAAGTTTGTTCACTTTGTTTGTTAGCGTAGCAATGTTTGCATTTATACCGTATTTAAACTCATGGTCGTTGTTTTGAAAATTTACTCCAAATTCAAGTCCTTTATTGTTTACTTCCCCAGCATTTACGTAAGTTCTTTCTATAACTCCCACTGATACTGCAGGTAAGCCCACGGTTAATAAAATATCATCGGTAGTTTTTGTAAAATAATCAGCTGTAAAAGTCAATTTGTTATTCAAGATTCCTAAATCAACTCCAAAGTTAGTTTGCGTAGTAGTTTCCCATTTCAAATCTGGATTACCATAACGTACTACATTTACAACTCCTCCTGTAGAAGATACCAATGTTTCGTAAGCATTATTTGGTAATTCTTGATTTCCGGCTTGGCCCCAGCTTGCTCTCAATTTCAAATTAGATATCCAATCTGCTTTCTCCAAAAAATTTTCTTTAGAAACAACCCAACCGGCAGAAACCGAAGGAAAATAGCCCCATTTATTGTTAGGACCGAAACGAGAAGAAGCATCCGCTCTCATTGTCGCAGTAGCAAAATATTTGTTGTCATATCCATAAGTCCCAGAAGCAAAATAAGATAACAAACTCCAGTTACTTGCAGATCCTGAACTGAAAGCATTAGTTGTACTTCCATAATCAAGATATCTAAAAGGATCTGTAGTATTGTCAAAATTTTGTCTGCTACCACCTATTGCTGCCTCTTTGCTATTGATATTTTCCATGCCAAGCAATGCATTTACGCTATGCAATTCTTTGAATGTTTTAACATAATTCAATGTGTTCGTAAAAGTAAATGTCATTCCCTGACCTCTATTTTCATCTAAACCATTAGGCCTATTGTTTCTTCCCAAACCATAATATTGATTAGAAGTGTCATTGATATTAGCATCACCAAAATTTTCACTAAAATTTTTGTTATGAGAAAATTTGATATCTACACCTAAATTACTTTTGAATTTCAAAGATTTATCGCCTAAGAAAGTATACTCTCCGTATAAATTTCCAAAGGTTTGGAATGTATTGCGTTTATCATCCGTAAAATTAACAATGGCAATTGGGTTTGAACCATATTCATAAATTTTGCTCCAACCATCATTTGGACCGGTATAAAAAGGTAAATCAGTATATGGATTTCTTTGAGAATACGTTGGATCATTTACATCTTTATAAACTCCCAAAACCGGCGGACGAATCAATGCATTACGTATAACTCCAGGAGCATCACCGCTGGAAGATAATTTATCTTGTTTTGCGTAGCTCAGCTGTACATTGGTACCCACTTTAAAACGACTGGAAATATCCGCATTAACGTTTGTTCTAAAATTAAACCGTTGGTATTTATCATTGTCTTCTACCACAATACCGTCTTGTCCAAAATAACCTCCCGAAATTAAATATTGCATGTTTTCAGAAGCTCCACTTGCCGAAGCTTGGAAATTTTTAGATATCCCTGTAGTGAATAACTCATCTTGCCAATCGGTATTGGCCAAGTCGGTTCTGTTTCTGTCTGCTGCATAAGGACTAATAGCCGATGCCGCATTTCCTGCTGTATTATGCCAAGCCTGATCTTTTACCGTTAAGTACTGATCCGTATTCAACATTTTAGGAAGATTAGTGGCAAAGTGTATTCCTGAGTACATCTCAACATCAAAACTGGTCATCCCTTTTATTCCATTTTTAGTCGTAATCAAAACAACACCACCTGCAGCTCTAGATCCATAAATAGCACCTGCAGCTGCATCTTTCAATACAGTCATTGCTTTCACATCCGATTGATTAAGGAAAGAAATATCACGGGTAGGAACTCCGTCTATAACATACAATACATCATTGTTTCCAAGTGTACCTTCTCCTCTAATACGTAATTTTATCCCATCACCAGGAGCTCCAGTATTGGCAGCTACAAAAACACCGGCAATCTGTCCTTGCAAGGCTTGAGCTACATCGGCAACCCTTGTTTTGGATAAATCATCCATATCAACGGTACTAACTGCTCCAGTTATGGAAGCTTTCTTTTGACTGGTATACCCTACAATAACTACCTCATCTAATTTTTGTGAATCACTAGTTAATATTGCATTGATAATGCTGTTTCCTTTTACCGGAATTTCTTTGGTTAAATATCCTATATAACTAAAAATTAAAACAGCATTAGAGT
Source organism: Flavobacterium sp. GT3P67 (assembly GCF_004349155.1). NCBI lineage: Bacteria > Pseudomonadati > Bacteroidota > Flavobacteriia > Flavobacteriales > Flavobacteriaceae > Flavobacterium > Flavobacterium sp. GT3P67. The sequence continues at coordinate 64,814 of NZ_SMLF01000006.1, read as the reverse complement.
CTACTTTGTTAATTGTATAATTACCATCAAAATCAGTTACGGTATTTATAGCTGTTCCCTTGACAGTAACATTTACTTGTGGCAATGGACCACTACTATCCGAAACAACACCTTTAACGGTTTGGGCATGCATGATACTCCCTGATAAAATTATTCCTAATAGAACTAAATTATAAATGATATTTTTTCTCATCATAGTGAAGTGTTAAATTTATTAATAATTTGAGTTAATTTTTTCATGTTAATAAAAATTTGGTTAATTAAATGCAATAATGGTTTTTTTTGATTCAAAAATCATTTTATAAAAGTAATTTCAGAGTACAAAAAAAGGTGTACACTATTTCATCAAAAGTGTACACCTGTATTAAATCATGCTGTTTTTCAGTATTTTACAAAAACAATCTAAAACTTAGCTTTGTATTTCAATTGGTAATTTTTAGGAGTGGTATTATATATTTTTTTAAACTCACGGTAAAAATAGGAACGGTTATTAAAACCCGATTGGTAGCAAACTTCAGAAACGGTCAATACATTTTTACGCAAAAGTTCCGCTGCATACTTCAATCGTATAGTCCGAATTAAATCACCGGGAGTAAACCCGAAAAGCTGTTTAATTTTTCGATACAATTGCGAATTACTGATCCCTAATTCTTTCTCAATAAATAAACTTTGAAGATTTTCATTGTCAATATTATTACGGATAAGTTCAATCACCTTTTTTATAAAATCTTTTTCCTCGTTATTTATGGGAAGAGCAGATAAATTTTCAACCAAAGTATCTTGGGAAAAATGTTTTAATATGAGTTCTTTTTCTTCCAGCAATTTTTGGATTCGCACTAATAAATGATCGGGATAAAAAGGTTTCGGAATATAAGAATTAGCACCGCTTTCCAAACCTTCAATTCTATGTATAACCGAATCTTTTGCCGTAAGCATAATAAACGGAATATGACAGGTTTTGATGTCTGTTTTGATTTTTTTGCAAAGTTCTACACCATCCATCAAAGGCATCATTACATCGCTAATGATAATATCAGGGATTTCTTTTTCAAGAATTTCTAAGGCTGCAACACCATTATAGGCTGTAATAATTTTATATTTTTCTCCTAATAAATCATCCAAAAACAGATGAATTTCTTTCTCATCTTCGACTATTAAAACCGTTTTACGATTGTCTTCAAGACCTTCAAGCGATGAAATTTTATTTGGAGTATCATCAGACTTGCTTGGAATTTCTTCAAGGATATTTTTAAGATGCTGAGAAATCAAAATCGGGCTTGCTTCTACATCCAATTCTTTTTCGCTGAATGCGTCTTTGCTGCAAGGCACCAGAATGATAAAGGTGGTCTTCTCATTGGCAACGCTTGAAACCAAAATTTCGCCTCTTAATACTGTAACCAGTTTTTTAATATAGGCCAATCCAATACCTGTTCTAAACATATCATGATCAATCCCTTTATTCGTGTCAGACAGAAAAAATCGATCAAAGAGAGAATCTAATTTCTCTTTTGGAATTCCTTTACCGGTATTTACAATAGTGATGGTTAATCTTTTTGAACCCTCATCCTGAATGTGGAATTTAAGATCAATCTTTCCATATACAGGAGTATATTTAAAAGCATTTGACATTAAGTTAAATACTATTTTTTCAATTTTATCCTTATCAAACCATCCGGGTAATGAAGACGGAATATCGAGATTATAATCTATATTTTTATCTAATGCCCATTCATCAAACAATTCGGCGATTTGCTCTATCAAGTTAACCAAATCAAATTCCCTTGCAGTCACTTCTAAATAATCATATTCCGCTTTTCTGAATTCCAATAATTGCTGTGTTAGAAACAATAATCTTGAAGAATTACGCTGAATCATCTGAATGAACTTCTGATTTCTTTCGCTGAGATTTGCTGTTTCTGATAGTTTTTGAACAGGCCCAACAATCAAAGTTAAAGGAGTTTGAAATTCATGGGCGACATTCGTAAAAAAGGTAAGCCTGTTTTCGTGAAGTTCTTCTTCTCTTTGTCTAAGCAGCATATTTTGGCTCAATGATTGGCGTTTTTTATAATAACTCAAGACAAAGAGTATAAAAAGTGCAATCAATACTAAATAGATTACAGTAGCAAGATTTGATTGCCAGAACACTGGTTTGATACGAATATCAATAGCATGAACCGGTTTACTCCAAACCCCATCGCTATTAGTCCATTTTATCCACAAGGAATAATTTCCCTTAGGAACATTGGTAAAAGATATAATTCTTCGATTATTAATTGCGTTCCAGTCCTTATCAAAATTCATCAATTGATAGGCATATTGGCATTTTTCGTTATTGATATAGGTCAAAGCCGCTAATTCGATGTCAAAAAAGTTTTGATCGTGATTTAAAACGATTGAAGGGTGAGTATTAGAATTGGGAGCTATCACTAATCCCTGATAATATGGAGTCGCTTGATTTTGTCCGCTAATTTTATCAATAAGAATATCTGGAACAAGGGAGGATTCTTTTATTTTTTGAGGTAAAAAATAATTAAATCCTTTTATTCCTCCCATAAAAACAAAATCCGACTTAAGATCTTGGTAAAAAGCCCCATCTGCAAATTCATTATTTTGCAGTCCTTCGTTTTTTGTATAATTAATAAATTTAGAACTATTAAGTATAAAATTTGACAGCCCGAAATTGGTACTTATCCAGAGATTAGATTTTTTATCAGAGACAATTCCATGAATGGTATTATTGGGAAGTCCATCTTTAACAGTAAAACTTTTAAAAACGGCGCTTCCGTCACTTTTTAAATCTTCCAATAAGTTCAACCCAAAACTGGTTCCTATCCAAAGTCTGTTATTAGCATCCTTCTGCAAACACAAAATATCATTATTGGATAGACTTTTGGGGTCATTCTTGATGTTTTTATAAGTGCGAAATTGACCTGATTCTTTATCAAATAGATTCAAACCTCCCAATCGGGTTCCTATCCAAAGCTGATTGTCATTCTTCGGAATTATCGAAAAAACAATATTGCTACTTAACGATTTATCACCAGTGTTATTCGCCAGATATTTCTTGAATTCGGTTACTTTTAATTTTTCTCCTGAACGCTCTATTTTACAACGAACCATCCCATAGCCATTAGTTCCAAGCCAAATAAATCCTTTTTTATCCTGATAAATAGAATAGGTTGACTTAAAATAATCACATTGTTCATTTCCATCAATTTCTGACCAACTGATAAGCCTTGATTTTTTTAAGTCAAAAACAGTAATGCCATCTCCGTCAGTTCCTATAAAAACCATATTATCTTGCCCTTTGCATAAAGCAAATACGGCATTATTAATGGAGCTGTTACTTTCATTAAAGTTTTCATATTGTAACGCTTTCTCCGGGTTTAGATAAAAATTAGACGGAAAGCGAAATAATCCTTTCCCTTTTATTCCAACTAAGAAAGAATGGCCTTCCACTTCCAAAAATGTTCTGACAATACCTCCATCAAGATCAGGAACCTGAGCTTTAGAAATTAAATTAAAGGCTTTTTTTAGCGGATACATTTTAAATAATCCATCGCCATCAGTTCCTGTCCAAAGCACATTTTCTGTCCCTTGAATTAATGTTGTGATCTTTTGATTATTCAGGTATTTCAACCATGGTTTGGCAATACTCTTTCCTGAGTTATCGATAATAAAATATCCTGATTCGCCAGAAATCACCAGTCCTTCAGAAATATGCCCGATGATGGTTTTAATTTTTTTATCTGGAAGTGCCTGAGTTTTTTTATCCGCCAAAGAATGTAAAACTGCGTTTCCTGTTGTTGAGATACTGCAGATTTTCTGATTGGATATGATTCCAAACGTCCGAATATTTTTTGAAACTAATTCCGCTTTTGAAATTATTTTTTTGCCGTTATTCGTAGTTTTAAGCGACAAAGCATAAAGTTCATTGTTCTCAAACAAGACCAATAGTTCGCCTGTAGGCGAGAACTCCATTTTTTTAACTGCTTTTTTTGAAAAATTTTTAACGATTAACAATTGAAAAACAGCACCATCGTAGTAACCAATTCCCCAGTCTTTTACAGCACAAAATACTTTTTTTGAAGTATCAAGTGCCATATTAAATTCTGATTCTGACAACGGAGGCTTATTTTCTCTGGAAAAATAATACTTTTGAAATGTATCCGTTTTTTTGTCATACCTATTAATTCCATGAATAGTCAATATCCAAATTCTTCCCTTATCATCTTCATCAATTTTAAGGATCACCTGATTACTCAGGCTGTTTTCATTATCTAATTCAGGTCTGAAAATTTTAAAACTATTTCCGTCATATCGATTCAAACCATCCCAAGTACCAATCCAAAGCAAATTTTCAGAATCCTGAAAAATAGAATTAACAGAACTATTTGACAATCCCTTGGTATTATCAAGTTGTTCCAAGGAATATTTTTGGTCTAAAGTTTTAGATGAATCTATAAGCGGTTTATTATTATGGATTTCAGATCTCTTATCTCTCTGATGATGAGCCAATGAATTATCTAAAGATGCAGATTTTTCTTTATTGTTGCAAGAAACAAGTCCTATAAAAACAAGGCTGATGAATAAATTTTTAAATTTCAATATAATATTTTTTTGGTTTTTCTGAAATGAATAATGCTATTATAAAACTATTGTATCTGTTATTTTTATTTTGTTGTTGCAACATATATGAAGTTAGTATCCCAATCATTTTGACGGTATATAACTTATACAAAAAAAATAAAATTTAATAAAATCGAAGTAATTATTAAGTAATCAAATGTACAAAAAAAGTCATCATTAGAATAAGATTGATGGGCAAGCTACATATGTAAGAATTCAACTATTTTAACTTAAAATTGTTCTGAAAAAATTAAATGAACATAGCTAATTGATTACAAAAGACGTAATATGCTTTTAGAATTTTCATGAACTTGTTCTACAATTAGCTCACCTCTTAATAGAACACCAAAACTATAACTGTCTGCTTTTAGACATTGCTATCAATGATGCTTCTGATCTCTATATAAACTTATTATATACTTAGCATTTCCTCTAAAATAGCAAACCATGTTGAATTCCACATTGCCAATTTATTTAAATCATATATAAAATGGTTTGCAATTACACTATCAAGGTCAGTTATAAGAGAATCAGTGAGCATGTTTGGTGAGCTAGATGATGCTGCGTGAAATGATTTTAGTCATTGATTGCAAAATTTTTAAAGCATCAAAAAATGTTAAAATCAGCATAAGGTTTTTGGCTGTAATCCCTATTGAAACCGGAATCGAAATGCCCTCCAATAATCCTTTTAAACTTCTGACGCTTCACTCAAAAGGTTCAAATCTTCCAATAAAAGGTTCTAGTTTTGTACCAAGAGGTTCACTTAAAACGATACTAGAAATAGTATCGTTTTTTTTTGTTTTTATATTTCCTGAAATTCCTTTAATTATTCTATTTTTATAAAAAAATAGCGTTTATGATTTCCTGCTTCAAACCATTTATACTCCTTTGTTCTGTTTTTTGTATTGTTTCCTGCAAATCGCAAACCATCATTTCTGATGCTCAAGAAAAAAACAGTTCAATTATCAATGATACTACATTTGTAAATTTAAAAGAATACAGCCAGGATTTTATCTATGATATGAAATATGCTACAACCGATAATTTCCTAAAAGCAAAAGTGTATGATTGTGCGGAATGTTTTTTACGGTTAAAAACCGTTACTGCACTTGTTGAAGCTAATAAGAAGTTTATAAAAAAGGGCTATAAAATCAAAATTTTTGACTGTTACCGCCCTTTGGATATTCAGAAAAAAATGTGGAAAATAGTATCTAACCCGGAATATGTTGCAAATCCTGCTAAAGGTTCTATCCACAATAGAGGAGGAGCAGTAGATATTACTCTGGTTGATAGCAATGGGAAAGAGTTGGATATGGGGACTTCTTTTGATTTTTTTGGAATTGAAGCGAGCCACAATTATCCAAATGTTTCAGATGAAGTAAAACAAAACAGAATAGTATTGAAAACAATTATGACAAATAGTGGTTTCAATTCTTTTGATTCAGAATGGTGGCATTACAATTTGAAGTCAGGTTTGAATGATAAAGTCTCTAATACTAAATGGGACTGTAAATAGCCGCTATTCAATACATTTTAAATTGTCAATGAAATACGTTTCCGGATTGTAAATTTCATTTGTTAATTCTGATTTAAACTCTTTTTTGAGGATATAATCTTCGGTATCTGTCAAATATTTAATACGCATCATTGATACTGGAGAGCTTTTTAATTCTTCAAAGCTATCTTTCATAAACATGAAAATACCGGTATTAACTCTATTATCAAATCCTTTATCATCGCGTAACATGGTACCGCAATTTTCTTGATCGATATGTACCAATGTGATTATTTTTCCATTATTTAACTGTAAAAATAATTTAGAATTTTTATCAAAACAATTCGCTTTCAAAAAGTCTTTACTTTTTTGAATTAACTGCACACTCAATGTTGGTAATCCATCTGTTAATGCCAAAGAATAAAAAATATAACTGGAATTCCCCGCGAAATTTTTCTCGTTAATTATGTATTCTTTTGTTGATTTGTATGTGCCTAAAGAATCGGTAACATTTGTACTGTAATCACAAGGTTTTTGAGCAAATATATGCAGACTGAAGAACAATAAAGTTAGTGTAATAACGTATTTCATTTTTATGATATTTTGGTGCAAATTAAAACTATTTTATGATTATTTTCATCAGTTGTGAAAAAACAATATGCATTTCCTCCATCTTTTATTTTCCATTTTTTTCGAATGGTTTCTACGCTGTCAGGAAAATTACGGGTTGTAATATTTGCCTGAGTCTTTTCTAAATGACTTTTCATTTCCGTTTTGTTATAAGGAAATGTCTTTTGAATTTCAAAAATGCGCCCTGGAAAGGATATTAAGGCAGTTGATGTGTATAAATGAGAATGTTTTTGTAGTTTGTTTAGATTATAAAATGAGCTTACTTCATCAAATCCACCTGATTTCATAATAGCGCTATTGGGTTCATATAAATATCTTTGAGGTAAACTAAAGTTTGGAAATTGAGAATCCTCGCCCAAAATAAAATCAAATGTTTCGGTTTGATCCTTAACAATGTTAACGGTTTTGATATTTATATTTCCAAAATAATCTTTGTGCAATTCCCATAATAATTCTTTTACTTCATTCTCTAAGGCTACGATATGAATGGTTTTTACATGTTTTAATTCAGATAAACCCGCTGATATATCAAGAAGAGGGGCAGTTTTTATTAGAACAGCATTTGAATTGGTAAAATAAAAATCAAGATTTTCCGGAACATTAGGTAAACAATCTTTAAGCATAAATACTTTTCCCTTGTCATCATTTCGTCTGGAAGGATCAATGTAAATCCAGTCCCATTTTAAATTTAAAGAAGACAAAGTTGCTAAGCTGTCTCCAGTGTAACAGGTGATATTGGAAACATTTAATTGTTTGAAATTGTGTTTTACTAGATTTGACAGCTCTGGATTGATTTCGCAATGTGCAACTGTTTTTATTTTTTTTGCAAAATAGTAATCATCAACTCCAAAACCTCCTGTTAAATCAATTAGAGATTCGCCATTTACAATTGAAGCTTTATAGGCTGCTGTTTTTTCGGATGAAGTTTGTTCTATTGAAATTTTACTTGGATAAATAATGTTTTTGGTTGAGAACCAATTCGGCAATTTATCTTTTGCTTTTGTTTTAGCTTCAATTTGGTTCAAAATAGAAATCCAATCTACATCTGGAAATGGATTTTTTTGCAGTGCTAACTTCGAAATGCTTTTGCTAATATTGTCATTGATAAACGTCTGTATTTCGACATTTAGAATCCTTATATCCAAAATTAAATATCTTTAGTTAATAGTTGAATGATTTTGTTTTCCGGGAAGAATTCTTTACCTATTACTTTAATTATGGTGTATAAAGGAACTGCCACAATCATTCCTAGTATTCCAAAAAGGAAACCTGCAATTAAGATTACAAGAAATATTTCCAGCGGATGTGAACTTACGCTTTTAGAAAAAATAATTGGCTGAGATAAATTATTATCGATAATTTGAACAATCCAAAAACCAATTAAAACATAAATGGTGGTCGGTAAAATTTCAGATTGGAAATCACTTCCCAGATTGCTTAACATAGTTAGAATTGCCGCTAAAAAGGATGCTATAAGAGGACCAATGTATGGGATAATGTTCAAAACCGCACATAAAAATGCAATAACAAGGGCATTTGGAACTCCAAAAATAAACAATACAATTAGGTATAAAAGGAATACAATAAATAATTGAAGTAATAATCCAATAAAATAACGCGACAACAAGTAGTTTATTTTTTCTAAAGAATTTAAAATCTGATCTTCATGGTTATTTTGGATTAATTTTTTTGCTCCTAAAATGAATATTAACCGGTCTTTCAGAAAGAAAAAAGTAATAAATAGTACTGAACCTAATCCTACACTCAAACTACTAATTGTGCCTAGAATTGTATTTAAAAAGTTAGGGATGAAATTAAAATTTATTTTAGAGGTAATGTTTGCTTCCTTTAAAACTTGTGCGGAATCAATTTGGTGGTTGTCTAAAAAAACAGTGATTTGATTGATTAACTGGACTATGTTTTTTTCAATTTCTGTTGTATTTAAAAGCGACAAATTTTCTCCTTGAGATAAAATCAAAGGAATGAACATCATTATAAAACCGAATATGATTAGTATAAAAATAAACAAAGTTGCTATTGTTGCAAAGAGATGATTGAACTTTAATCTTTTTTTGAAAAAGTCTAAAATAGGATTTCCAATTAATGTAAGTATAAAAGATACAACTAGATAAATTAGTACAGATTGAATTTTATAGAAGAAGAACAAGATTAAACCAACTAAAACCGTTGTTATTAATGCTTTGAGAATGCCATTTGAAATGGTTTTAGATGTAATCATATTGCTATTTTAGGTTATAAAGATAAAAAAAACTCGCTAACAAGTAGCGAGTTTTAAATTCTAAAAAATTAAAAAATTATATTCCGAAACCTGCTCTTGCTCCGCCTGAAACAAAAATTGCAGCCATTCTTGATTTTTGACCGTTAGAGAACATGTACATTCCTGCATCATCAGTATAATCCATGTAGTTCATTGTCATTTCTACTGGATTACCAGTACAAGTGCTATAATGTGGGTAAGCTGGAACACCATAATTAGCCGTGTTGTGTGTAGGTGTGTCAGAAACCAAATCACTTCCGCAAGTTGCATCGCCCCAAATGTGACGTAAGTTCATCCAGTGGCCCACTTCGTGGGTTGCAGTTCGTCCTAAATCAAATGGTGCAGAAGCTGTTCCTGTATTTCCGAATGCATTATCATCGATAACAATTCCGTCTGTAGAAGGAGCTCCGCCTGGGAACTGTGCATAACCTAAAATACCTCCACCCATATTACAAGACCACATGTTCAATACGGTTGTAGGTGTTGTAGGAGCGATTCCTTTTGCTGACTTCTTCATGGCGTTATTTGTCGACCATGAAGTTGTATTTGTAGATTTTCTAACGACACTTTGCAATACAAAAGTAATTCCTACATTGGCTTTTACACCTGAAAATAAAGCAGGAACTGAATTATAATCTGAGTTAGTCGCATTGAAATCTTGATTCAACACATCAATTTGAGACTGAATTTGTGCCAATGAAATGTTTTGAGCTGCTGTTCTGTACAATACATTCACTACAACCGGAATTTCAACTTTACCGTTTACCAAACGATTGGCTAACATCGCTTTTTGTGTAAAAGCTTCAATTTCGTTCATTCTTAAAGCTAATGTTGGATCGGCTTTCAATTGCGCTTCCAGTACTTCGTGTGATGCACAACCACGTTGAACGATTGAGTTTGTTGATGGAGCGGTTGATTCGGTTTCTTCATTTTGACATGAAAAAAGCATTATAAATGCCGTTGCGGATAAAATAATTTTTTTCATAATTGCAGTTTTTTATGTTGTAAATTGCTCTTTATCAGGTTAATGATAAGCAATTTACGATTATTTTCTCATTATAATGCTAAGGAGGCGTAAAATAATTGACTGCAAATCAGGGTTTTAGAAATTGTTTTTTTATAAATCACAAATTGATTGTTCATTATTCAAAACAAAAAAACTCGCTAACAAGTAGCGAGTTTTAAATTCTAAAAGACTAAAAAATTATATTCCGAAACCTGCTCTTGCTCCACCTGAAACAAAAATTGCAGCCATTCTTGATTTTTGACCGTTAGAGAACATGTACATTCCTCTATCGTCAGTATAATCCATGTAGTTCATTGTCATTTCTACTGGAGTACCAGTACAAGTGCTGTAATGTGGGTAAGCTGGAACGCCATAGTTAGCAGTGTTGTGTGTAGGTGTGTCAGAAACTAAATCACTTCCGCAAGTTGCATCACCCCAAATGTGACGTAAGTTCATCCAGTGACCTACTTCGTGAGTAGCTGTTCTTCCTAAATTGTAAACACCAGAAACTGTTCCGACACGTCCAAAAGCATTGTTGTCCATTACAACTCCATCAGTAGCAGAAGCTCCGCCAGGAAATTGTGCATAACCAAGAATACCACCACCCATATTACATGACCACATGTTTAAAACTGTAGTAGGTGTTGTAGGAGCAATCCCTTTTGGTAATTTTTTCATAGCATCATTTGTAGACCATGATGTTGTAGTAGTAGATTTTCTAACAACACTTTGTAAAACGAAAGTTATACCAACATTTGCAGCAACTCCAGAGAATAAAGCAGGAGTACTGCTGAAATCTGAATTAGTTGCATTGAAATCTTCATTCAATACATCAATTTGAGATTGGATTTGAGCATCAGAAATGTTTTCTGCAGCAGTTTTGTACAATACATTTACTACTACAGGAATTTCAACTTTTCCATTTACTAAACGACCAGTTAGCATTGCTTTTTGAGTAAATGCTTCAATTTCGTTCATTCTTAAAGCTAATTTTGGGTCAGCTTTTAGTTGTGCAGCTAGAACTTCTTGAGATGCACAACCGCGTCGTGCTAAAGCACTAGTTTCTGGTGCTGCTTCTGTTGTGTCATTTTGACAAGAGAAAAGCATCAATAATGCTCCGGCAGATAAAAGAATTTTTTTCATAAAATTTTTGTTATAAATTAATAGATTTGGTTAATTATTTCACAATTTTATAACAATTTTTTCACAAAAAAAATTTTATTAAAAAAAAAATTTAAAAAAAATTTAAAAAAAAAATCATTCTATTGATTTTACTGCTTTTAGCTAATTTCACGATTTTTGATTTAGAAGTACTTTCATACAATTTTTTTTAGTAAAATTCTAAATCTAAAAAATATAGTTATAATGAAGTCATTTAAGAGATGTTTTGCCATTAAATAAAATAATGTCATAAATGTATATGAAATTAATGTTTTTTATTTTTGTTGGAAGTAAACTTTTGGATGTTATTTTTAATAATTGTAGGTGTAACATCTATTTCTTTGAGAGATTTTTTTGTCCATCCGAATTCGGAATTTTTTTTAAATTATTTAGATCAAACAAATAAAAAAATATCATTTATAAAGAAAACGACCTATTCAAATCTAAATTTGAATAGGTCGTTTTGAAATGGAATCTTGAAAACAGAACTCTTAATTATTAAAAATATAACTAATAATATTGGCACCCATTTTTAATGCTTTCTCCCGAACATCAATCGGGTCGTTATTGACTTCTGGATCTTCCCAACCGTCCCCTAAATCACATTCATAGGTGTAAAGCAACACTAATTTATTTTCTACAAATATTCCGAAGGCTTGTGGTCGTTTTCCATCGTGCTCATGTATTTTTGGCAATCCGTTTGGGAATGAATACGGTTTTTGAAAAATGGCATGATTGGCTGGGATTTCGATTAAGTCACTATTGGGGAATATTTTTTTTATTTCTTTTCGAATATATTGATCCATACCATAGTTATCATCAATATGAAGAAACCCTCCGGCGAGTAAATAATTTTTAAGATTATTAGTGTCAGCATCATTAAAAACAACATTTCCATGTCCTGTCATGTGGATGTACGGATACGAAAATAAATCTGGGCTGCTGGGTTCAACAGTTGACGGTTTTATTTTTATTTTGGTATTGATATTGGCATTGCAATATTTTATCAAATTGGGTAAAGAAGTAGGATTTGCATACCAATCACCACCACCGCTATATTTAACCAAAGCAATTTCTTGTGAAAATGTTGGTATTGAAAATAATAACAGTAGATAAAATATTTTTTTCATAATTATATAAAATCAGTTCTTATTTTTCTTCATTGACAAAAATTACACTATGACAGGCAACAATTGCTGCGGTTTCAGTTCTTAATCTAGTATTGCCTAATGAAACTGGTATAAAATTATTTTCAAGTGCTAAAGCAATTTCTTTTTCCGAAAAGTCACCTTCTGGACCTATGAGTAATGTTATATTCTCATTGGGTTTCAAAACTGATTTTAGTGTTTTTTTCTCTGTTTCTTCGCAATGTGCAATCAGTTTTAAACCTCCTTTTTCAAGTTTAATAAATTCTTTGAAAGTTACAGCATCATTTAATTTGGGCAAATATAATTCATTAGATTGCTTCATAGCTACCAACAAAATTTTATCAAATCGTTCATTATTAATGACTTTTCGCTCAGAATGATCACAGATAATAGGTGTGATTTCGTGTATGCCTATTTCGGTTGCTTTCTCCAGAAACCATTCATAACGATCATTCATTTTAGTTGGTGCTACCGCCAAATGCAAATGAAATTTTGAAGCTGGTGCTTTTTCAAATGAAAGAATTTTAACGGTGCATTTGCTATCCGAAGCTAATGTAATTTCTGTTTTAAATAAAAAACCTAATCCATTGGTTACAAATAATATATCTGTATCTTTCTTGCGTAGTACTTTAATGATATGTTTGCTTTCTTCTTTTTCAAAAGAAAAAGTTTCTGTAGATTCAGTAATATTTGGATTGTAGAATAATTGCATAATTTATAATTGTATTCTTGCTTTAGAAACGACAGAAGAAGTTTCAAATTTTTGTGATAAAAACTTTTGATAACCTACAATTCCAATCATTGCAGCATTATCGGTAGTGTATTCAAATTTAGGAATAAAGGTTTTCCAACCGTATTTATTCTCTGTTTCTTTTAATGTGCTTCGGATTCCTGAATTTGCAGAAACTCCTCCGCCAATTGCGATTTGCTTTATTCCGGTTTCCTTTACTGCCAATTTTAATTTGTCCATTAAAATTTCAATAATCGTATGTTGAATGGAAGCGCAAATGTCATTGAGGTTTTCGGCAACGAAATTCGGATTTTCTAATTTTTTCTTTTGAATGAAATATAAAATAGCCGTTTTTAAACCCGAAAAGCTGAAATCCAATCCTGGAACTTTTGGTTTTGTAAATGCAAAGGCTTTTGGATTTCCTAATTGTGCATATTTGTCAATTAAAGGACCGCCTGGATAGGGAAGACCCAATATTTTTGCACTTTTATCAAAAGCTTCACCTACCGCATCATCAGTGGTTTCTCCAATAACAGTCATGTCAAAATAGCCGTCCACTTTTATAATTTGAGTATGCCCGCCGCTAATGGTCAAAGCCAAAAAAGGAAAAGTAGGTTTCTCATATCCTTCTTCATCTATAAAATGGGCTAAAACGTGTGCTTGCATATGGTTTACAGCAATCAAAGGAATTTGCAAAGCAAGAGCAATCGATTTTGCAAACGAACTTCCTACTAAAAGTGACCCCATAAGTCCCGGACCTTGTGTAAAGGCAATTGTCGATAGCTGTTCTTTTTGTATATTTGCATTACGAAGCGCGGCATCTATTACCGGAACTATGTTTTGTTGATGTGCACGAGAAGCTAGTTCAGGAACCACGCCACCATACTGATTATGTATAAGCTGATTTGCCACAACATTTGACAACACTTTATCGTTTTGTAAAATGGAAGCAGCGGTATCGTCACAGGAACTTTCGATGGCAAGAATAAAAACCTCAGGATTTTGCATAAAAAGGCACAAATTTTGAATTACATTTGACAAGTCGATTATAAAAATCGTTTTGTAGCAGCCAAAATTAAAGAATTTTTATTTAAGGTGCTTCCGTTTCCAAAGGCAAAATGAAATATTAGAAAATTTAAATAGTATATAGGTATCAAAAAAATTAAAAAAATAGTATTTCGTTCTCTACTTGGACTAATCCTACTTTTGTTGGTGCTTGCTATTGCTCTTACCATGCCATTTGTTCAAACAAAAATTGCTCGATATTTTACAAATAGTATCAATAAAGATTTTGGTACTAATATTAGCATTGATGAAGTTGCCATTTCAGTTTTTGGAGGGGTAAAATTTAAAAAAGTATTAATTCGTGATCATCATAAAGATACTTTAATTTATTCCAATAGAATTTCAACAACTATTTTAGAAGGTAAAAAAATGCTCGATGGAGATTTAATCTTTGATGATTTAGATTTGCATGGGCTACTTTTTAATTTAAGAACGTACAAAAACGAAAAACAATCGAATCTCGATAAGTTTATTGCCGCTTTTGAAACTGGAAGACCATCAAGCAAGAAATTTTTACTAAAAGCAAACAAGTTGAAAATTTATGATGGTCATTTTATTTTGACAGATGACAATCGTGAGAATCCTAAAGATTTAGATTTTACTAAACTTAACGCTTCTGTAACTGATTTTAAAATATACGGTCCAGATGTTACCACCATGATTGATAGAATGTCATTTTTGGATTTTCGTGGTTTGTATGTTAAAAATTTAAGCTCAAAATTCAGTTATTCAAGAAAGAATATAAAGCTGGAAAATCTTGATTTGTTGACCAAAGAATCAACATTGAAAGGGACGGTTTTATTAAAATATAAAATTGAAGATTTTTCTAATTTTACGGATAAGGTCCAGTTTGATATAAAATTAGACGCAGCATCAATTGCTTCAAATGACATTCGTTATTTTTATAAAGAATTAGGCAGAAACCAACATTTTTATACCAAAGCAAGTATAAAAGGAACTCTTAATGATTTGAAATTTAAAAATTTAGAATTAGTTGATGACCGTAAGACACGAATTAATGGTGATATCAATTTTAAAAATTTGTTTGCTAGAAAAGGGCAAAAATTTTCGATGTATGCTAAGTTTGATAAGTTAACGTCCAGCTACGATGATTTAATCGTAATACTTCCCAATATTTTAGGAAATAAATTACCTACTTCTTTAAAAAAATTAGGAAGATTTACCGCTAGAGGAATTTCTAGTGTTTCAACTACAGCCGTTGACGCTGATTTTTCTATGATTACCGCATTAGGAAAAGTAACTTCTAATTTAGAAATACAAAATATTGATGTAATTGATAAGGCTTCCTATTTAGGGAATGTGATTTTAGAAAACTTTGATATTGGGACATTATTTGATCAAAAAGAGTTAGGTAGCGTAAGTTTGAATATTGATGTAGATGGAAAAGGTTTTAAACGAGAATATCTTGATACTGAAATCAAAGGAGATATTAGTCAAATAGATTATAAAAACTACAATTACACTAATATTGTTGTCGACGGAAAGCTAAAAAGCCCTAATTATAAAGGTCAGATATCTATAAATGATCCTAATTTGAGTATGACTTTTGACGGTTTATTGGATTTAAGTAAAAAAGACAGCCGATACGATTTTCATATCAATGTTGAAAATGCAGATTTAACTAAATTAAAATTAGTAAAAGATTCTGTTTCTATTTTTAAAGGTGATGTTGTAGTTGAGGCTTCTGGAAACAATATAGAAAATTTTCAGGGAAATGTTTACATTAATAAAACGTCTTATCAAAACAAAAAGGGAATCTACAATTTTGATGATTTTACTATAATTTCCAGTTTCGACCAAAACAGAATAAGAACCATAACAGTAAACTCTCCGGATATTGTTGAGGGTGAAATTGTAGGTAAATATGAATTCAATCAATTAGAGAATTTAGTAAAAAATTCTTTGGGAAGTCTTTACACAAATTTCAAACCTAGTAAGGTAAAAAAAGGACAGTTTCTTAAATTTAATTTCTCGATTTATAATAAAATCATCGAAATATTTTATCCTGATATTTCAATTGGTTCTAATACTATAGTTAAAGGTAATATAGATTCTGATAATCAAGAATTTAAACTTAATTTCAATTCGCCTCAAATCATAGCTTCCAATAATATATTTGATAACATTAGAGTTTCGGTAGACAATAAAAATCCACTGTATAATGCTTACATTGAATTGGACAGTATCAAAACTAAATATTATAAAATTCGTGATTTTAGTGTGATAAATGTGACCATGAAAGATACTTTGTTCTTTCGTTCTGAATTTAAAGGCGGATCAAAAGGAGAAGATTATTTTAATCTGAATTTATATCATACGATCAATGCTGCCAATAATAATGTAGTTGGAATCAGTAAATCAGAAGTTAAATTCAAGGACTATCTTTGGTTTTTGAATGAAAATGAAACGCCAAATAATCAGATTGTTTTTGATAAATCATTTAAAAACTTCAATATTGATAATATAATATTGTCGCATGAAAATCAGTCTATTTCGTTAATGGGTGCTTTTAAAGGCGCGAATATTAAGGATTTGAAATTAAGCTTTAAAGATGTAGATCTAAACCAAATTACGCCCGCCAATAATAAGTTTGTTGCGCATGGAAATATTAATGGAGAGGTAAATTTCAAGCAAAATAATAATGTTTATCAGCCCACATCTTCTATCGTAATTGATAATTTGAATGTAAATAAAACGGATTTAGGTACTTTGAATTTTGATATTGAAGGCGATGAAAGTCTCAGAAAGTTTGCAATAAATTCTAATTTAGAAAATGAAAATTTGGAATCCTTTAATGCGAATGGAAGCTTTGAAATAGTTAACAAAGAAACGATTCTTGATTTAAAACTAAAATTCGAGAAGTTTAATATTGCAACTCTAAATTCATTGGGCGGAGAAGTTTTATCGAATATTAGAGGTTCTATATCTGGAAATTCCACTATTGAGGGAAATCTTAAAAAACCAAATATAAATGGACGTTTGTTTTTAGATAAAGCTGGTATAACTATTCCGTATTTGAATGTTGATTATGCATTGAGTAACAATACAATTATTGATCTTACTGATGAGAAATTCCTGTTTAGGAATAATACACTTACGGATACTAAATACGGAACAACAGGGAAATTAAACGGAAGTATTGAACATAATAATTTTGCAGATTGGAAATTAGATTTAGCTATTAATTCTAAAAGGCTTTTAGCGTTAGATACTCAAGACAGCGAAGATGCCGCTTATTATGGAACTGCTTTTATCAATGGTATCGCCACTATAAAAGGACCAACGAATTCTTTGTTTATAAAAGTAGACGCAAAATCTGAAAAAGGAACGGCTATAAAAATCCCTATTAATAATGCCGAAAGTGTAAGTGATAATGTTTTTCTTCATTTTGTGACTGCTCAAGAAAAATACAATTTGAAAAATGGTATTACTGATAATACCAGAAATTATAACGGACTGGAATTAGAGTTTGATTTTGATATTACTCCAGATGCCGAAGTAGAAGTGATTTTAGACCGAAATACTGGTCATGGAATGAAAGGAAAAGGTTTTGGATCATTATTGTTTAAAATAAATACTTTAGGAAAATTTAATATGTGGGGAGATTTTCAGGCGTATGAAGGAACCTATAATTTTAAATATGGAGGCCTTATTGATAAGAAATTTGCAGTTAAAAAAGGAGGTTCTATTTCTTGGGAAGGTAATCCGATGAGAGCGCAATTAAACCTAGAAGCGGTATATAAAACGACAGCAAATCCTGCGGTATTATTAGATAACTCATCTTTTAATACTAAAGTGCCTGTTGAAGTAGTTATTGGTATTCGAGGCGATTTGACCAGTCCAGAGCCTGATTTTAATATCGAATTTCCAACAGTAAGTAATGTTTTGAAATCAGAAATTCAATATAAATTAAATGATAAGGATGTAAGACAAACACAAGCCTTGTATTTGTTATCATCTGGTGGCTTCTTAAGTCCGGAAGGAGTAAGCCAATCTGATTTTTCAGGAAGTTTATTTGAGACAGCTTCTAGTATATTAGGTGGAATCATACAATCTGATGATGAGAAATTTAAAGTGGGTCTCAATTTTATTGGTGCCGATAGAAGAATAGGAAAAGAAACGGATGGACGATTTGTAGCAACAATTTCATCAAAAATAAATGAAAGGATTACAATTAACGGAAAACTAGGTGTTCCTTTTGGAGGGATTAATGAATCAGCAATTGTAGGAGATGTTGAAGTTCTATATAGAGTTAATGAAGACGGAACACTTAATTTACGCCTTTTTAATAAAGAAAATGACATTAATTATATAGGTCAAGGAATTGGGTATACACAAGGTTTAGGGGTCTCCTATGAGGTAGATTTTGATACTTTTAAAGAGTTAGTCAATAAAATTTTTAAAAACCTAAAAATTGACAGAGCTACCGTGCCAGTTGCCGAAGATCAAGATTCTGATATGTCTCCAGATTATATAAATTTTTCTAAGCCTAAGAAATCCAGTACAAAAAAGATCAAGAAAAATCAAGAAGGTTTACTTCCTGAGGAAAACTAATGAGTTGGTCTTTTCAAATTTAATACTATGAATTCTGAATAAGAATGCAGTTCAATAAGAATAGCTATTAATAATTCATCTACCAAGCGCAGTATATAATAATAATTATTTTTTAAAGTAGAGAGCGGAAAAATACTCTTTTTACATCTTAGTAATAAATAGTTACTACATTGTGTTGGTTTGCAATCAAAAAAATAAGTAAATTGTTAATTATCAAATAAAAATCAATTTTTATTCAATTTTGTTAAATAAAATCCTTTTTATTTTGGTTTTTTAAAAACTTATTAACGAAAACGTTTGAATTTAAAACGCTTTACTAATTTATTAAAAACACAGCATTCAAAAGTGCTGAATGTTTGCTAATTTTACACTTTAATACTTAAATAATGCCAAAAACAATAAAAAAAGTTGGCGTTCTGACTTCGGGAGGTGACTCGCCAGGAATGAATGCAGCTATTCGATCAGTTGTTCGTACATGTGCTTATCATAATATAGAATGCATAGGAATTTATAGAGGATACCAAGGAATGATTGAAGGAGACTTCAAAGAAATGGGACCTCGAAGTGTAAACAACATTGTAAATAAAGGAGGGACGATTCTTAAATCAGCTCGATCTTTAGAATTTAAAACTTCAGAAGGAAGAAAAAAAGCACACGAAAATCTTACTAAAGCAGGAATTGATGCTTTAGTAGTAATAGGAGGTGACGGTACTTTTACTGGAGGTTTACTATTCAATACTGAATTTAATTTTCCAGTAATGGGAATCCCGGGAACTATTGATAATGATATTTTTGGGACGAGTCATACTTTAGGGTATGATACTGCTTTAAATACTGTAGTAGATGTAATTGATAAAATTAGAGATACTGCAAGTTCTCACAACCGATTATTCTTTGTAGAAGTAATGGGAAGAGATGCTGGGCATATTGCTTTGAATGCAGGTATTGGTGCTGGAGCGGAAGAAATTTTAATTCCTGAAGAAAATTTAGGATTAGATAGATTATTAGAGTCACTGCAAAAAAGTAAAGCTTCGGGTAAATCATCCAGTATAGTTGTTATTGCTGAAGGAGACAAAATTGGTAAAAATGTATTCGAATTAAAAGATTATGTTGAAGCTAATTTACCTGAATACGATGTTAGAGTTTCGGTTTTAGGCCACATGCAAAGAGGTGGTTCCCCATCTTGTTTTGATAGAGTATTAGCCAGTAGATTAGGTGTAAAAGCCGTTGAATCTTTATTGGAAGGAAAGTCAAATTATATGGTTGGATTGCAAAATGATAAAGTAGCGTTAACGCCTTTAGAACAAGCAATTAAAGGGAAAACAATGATTGATAGAGAATTATTGAGAGTTTCAGACATTATGTCTACATAAGGGGTTAAAGTTTATTGTGAGGAAATTAGGCTTTAGGTTGAGTTAATAAAAATAAACAAAAAATTAAAGTAAAATGTCGAAAGTAAAATTAGGAATAAACGGATTTGGAAGGATTGGAAGAATTGTTTTCAGAGAATCTTACAATAGAGATAATGTAGAAGTTGTAGCAATCAACGATTTATTAGATGTAGATCACTTAGCTTACTTATTAAAATATGATTCAGTTCACGGTCGTTTCAACGGAACTGTAGAAGTAAAAGAAGGAAAACTTTTTGTAAACGGAAAAAATATCCGTATCACTGCTGAAAGAAATCCAGCAGATTTAAAATGGAATGAAGTTGATGTTGATGTAGTTGCAGAATGTACCGGTTTCTTTACAACTATCGAAACTGCAAACGAGCACATCAAAGGTGGTGCTAAAAAAGTAATTATTTCTGCACCTTCTGCCGATGCACCGATGTTTGTAATGGGAGTAAACCATGAAACAGCAAAAGCTTCAGATATTGTAGTTTCTAATGCATCTTGTACAACAAACTGTTTAGCTCCTTTGGCTAAAGTTATTCACGATAATTTTGAAATCGTTGAAGCGTTGATGACTACAGTTCACGCAACAACTTCAACTCAAATGACAACTGATGGTCCTTCTAGAAAAGACTGGAGAGGTGGACGTGCTGCAAACCTAAATATTATTCCATCATCAACAGGTGCAGCAAAAGCGGTTGGAAAAGTTATTCCATCATTGAACGGAAAATTAACAGGTATGTCTATGCGTGTTCCTACTGCTGACGTTTCTGTTGTTGATTTAACTGTAAAAGTGGCCAAAGAAACTTCTTACGAAGAAATTATGGCAGTTTTGAAAAAAGCTTCCGAAACTACAATGAAAGGTATTTTAGGATATACTGAAGATTTAGTTGTATCTCAGGATTTTATTTCTGATCCAAGAACTTCTATTGTAGATGTTCACGCTGGAATTGGTTTGAACTCAACTTTTTTCAAAATCATCTCTTGGTATGATAATGAATATGGATATTCTAGTAAATTGATTGATTTATCAGTACATATTGCAGGTCTAAAATAATTCTATATATTTACAAATCCCGTTATAGTAATAATAGCGGGATTTTATTTTTTGTTCACTTTTTTTAAATGCAAATTTTTACTGTAAACATTTTAAATTAGAAAAACGAAACACAAAACCAAAAAAAAACCAAAAAAAAATGAGATTATTAGTTGATAGTGGTTCTACCAAAGCCGATTGGATTGCGATAGATGATGCCGGGAAAGTATTGTTCACAACACAAACATTAGGATTGAATCCAGAAATTCTAGATGGAGATGAAATTATTGAACGTTTGAACGATCGTTTTGATATTTTACAAAATAAAAAAGAGGCCACTCATTTATTTTTCTATGGTGCAGGTTGTGGAACTGATAGAATGAAAATTTCACTTTCACAAATTTTTCAAAACTATTTTCCTAACGCAATTATTGTTGTTGAAGAGGATACGTATGCTGCAGTTTATGCTACAACACCTAAAGGTGAAAAAGCTATTGTCAGTATATTAGGAACTGGATCTAACTGTAGCTATTTTGATGGAAAAGAATTGCATCAAAAAGTGCAATCATTGGGATATATCGTTATGGATGATTGTAGCGGTAATGTTTTTGGAAAAGAATTAATCAGAAAGTATTATTTCAATAAAATGCCAAAAGAATTGGCAACAGAATTTGAGAAAGAATATGATTTAGATCCGGATGCTATTAAAAGTAAATTATATAAAGAAGCGAATCCTAATGCTTATTTAGCAACATTTGCAAAGTTCTTAATTCAACATAAAGATACTGAGTTTTGTAAAAAAATAATTTTCAAAGGAATGAAATCTTTTGTAAAAAATTATATTAAACAATATGATAATTGCAAAGAAGTACCCGTTCATTTTGTTGGTTCCATTGCATTTTATTTGAAAGAAGAATTGCAAGAGACTTTCGATAAATATGAACTGAGTTTAGGCAATGTACTAAGAAGGCCAATTGATGGGCTTATCGCGTATCACATCGCTAATAAATAACTTATGGAAATAGCTATTATTGCTCATGATGTTAAAAAAGCAGATTTAGTTCAATTTCTGAATAAAAATAAAGTCATTTTACAAGAGGAAAAAATAAAGCTGATTGCAACCGGGACTACAGGAAGTAAAGCTGAAAATTCAGGTTTCAAAGTAAAGAAAATGCTTTCGGGACCTTTAGGAGGTGATGCTCAAATTGCAGCCAGAGTCGCTGAAGGGAAAACTAAAATGGTTT
This sequence comes from Flavobacterium sp. GT3P67, assembly GCF_004349155.1. Classification (NCBI taxonomy): domain Bacteria; kingdom Pseudomonadati; phylum Bacteroidota; class Flavobacteriia; order Flavobacteriales; family Flavobacteriaceae; genus Flavobacterium; species Flavobacterium sp. GT3P67. Next base: position 42,423 of record NZ_SMLF01000006.1, on the reverse strand, counting down.
TCTTTTTTAAAGATCCATTATCGAGTCATCCTCATGAAGCCGACATAAATATGCTTATTCGCGTTTGTGATGTTCATAATGTGCCATTGGCAACCAATGAAGCAACGGCACAATTATTATTAGATGCTATTGCACAGCAATCATAGAAATTTCAACATTTACATTTTTTGGCAGACCGGCCACTTGAACCGTTTCACGAGCTGGAGCGGTTTTTTCGTTGAAATAAGAACCGTATACGGTATTTATTTTTCCAAAATCATTCATGTCCATGATGAATATGGTTGTCTTTACAACATTTTCAAATGTCATTCCTGCAGCTTCAAGTACGGCTTTCATGTTGTTCATTACTTGCTCTGTTTCGACTTCAATGTTGTCTATAACCAATTCCATTGTTGCAGGATTTAAAGCAATTTGACCAGAAGTGTATAGCGTATTTCCTTTAAGAACTGCTTGATTATAAGGTCCGATTGGAGCTGGAGCATTTTCTGTAAAAATTATCTTTTTCATAATACAGTTTTTTTATATAGTAGTAAGTTTAAAAATCAATTATCTATTGATGGTACTTCGTTTGTCCCATTTGATATCACTAAGAACACCAGATTTTATTCCAATAAAGAAACCCCAATTCGCATTTGTACCAAATGGTGACCAGTTAAAATCCATTCTCCAACTCAATAAATCCCTCTCAAAACGAAGTTGGGTGAAAGTAACTCCATTTTGAACAAAGTCATAACCGGTAGATACTCCAGCTTTCCATTTTGGAGTTATGTCAGCATTAGCTGAAATCATAATGGAATTTCCAATGATTTTATTTTCTCTATTGTTGTTTCCGTACGTTAAGGAATAGGCAAATGTCATGTCCCAAGGCAACTTTGAATTAAAGAATTCTGAGATCTTATCTTCTCCTTCGTCTTCTTCCTCGTCTTCAAATTGACTTCTTCGGTTGTCGCCTAAGTCCGTATTTGTTCCAAATAAATCGTCTTCACGACCACCGTTTCTTTGACTTTGAGTATTTTTATCCTTATCAGTTTTGTCCTTTCCTTGGCTCGAAATAGAATAATTTAAGGTCATATTAGAACTGGTCATTCTAAAAAGACTTCCGCCATTATCAATATTAAATACATTAATTCGGTTTCCAGAATTGTCAATGGCATAAGGGTCTAATGTAGCCCCAAAATTGACATTCATTTTATTATCTAATAATGTTGTTCCACCACTAACTCTTATAGGAGAAAAGGCAAGTGAAGTTACACCATCGGCATCAAGGTTATAACTAGTGGAAAGGTTCAAGTTATTAAGAAGCATTATTTTTTTAGGTTCCACCTTAGTACTGTCTTTGTCTGTGACTTTTGCCTCAAAAGTATTGCTTAAATCAAAGCCTAAAGTATTGGAATTATTTAATCCCGGAGCGCCAAAAATTCCGCTTTCAAATCTTGAATATTGCTGTGTCATGGTTCCAGTTGCGTCTGAAGCATAAGTATCATAATACTTTTCAAAACTAGGAGTGTAGCCATACGAAACAGATGGTCTCATGACGTGTCTTATCGATTTGATTTTTTTATCATTGCCAAAATTAAAAGTTCCATAAATAGTTGTTCCTACGCTAGATGAAAAAGAGTAAGTTCTAAAAGCGTCAAATCCATTTATGGTTTTATCAACAACTTTACTTTGATCAACATCATAGCTTCTTTCAATTGTTTTGGTATACCATATTTCCTCGTAATTCATAGAGGTAGAAGCACTGAAATATTTAAATAATTTAAAATTGGTGCTTAATGGAATACTGTGTTGAAAACCAACTTTTGCATCTCTAAACATTTGTGGTTTAAAGAATAAGGAATCATTTGTAACGATACTGTTTCTACCGTTTAAATTGTACTGTAAATTTATGTTTTTGAAAAAACCTTTTTTCACGCCATCCTTACCTACAAAAGGATAAATCCTGTCGACACTTAATTGTAGTGTTGGTAAAGTCATATTGATTTCTTCCGTTTGAGTGTTTTGTGAATGTGTGGCTGTCAATGACATTCTGACTTGAGGAACTGTAGTAAATGTTTTTGAATACGATATCGAAGAGCTCAATGTATTATTAAGATTTGATCCAATATTAACCTGATTGATGGATTGCTTAAAATATTTACTGCTTCCAAGATTTACAGATGCTGAAAAACTTGAATTAGGATTTGATTTAGAGTCTTTGGAATGCGACCATTGGATGTTATAAATATTTTGTTTCAAATAATCTGGGTATCCTCTTTCACTGGTGATTAAATTTTCGAATCTAACATTCAAGTTTCCTCTGTAATTATATCTTTTGGCATAACTGGATTCAAAACGCAATCCATAACTTCCATTGGTGTAATAATCCCCCAAAACAGTTAAATCATAATTGTCGCTTAAAGCAAAATAGTACCCTAAATTTTGAAGAGAAAATCCTCTGTTGTTAGAGTCGTTATAGCTTGGTAAAATTAATCCTGAAATACTGGTTTCTTTACTCATTGGAAAGAAAGCAAAGGGTAAAGCTATTGGAGTAGGAACGTTTGCGATAACCATATTGGTTAATCCAGTCACTACTTTTTTGCCTGGAATAAATTTTACTTTATTAGTTTGGAAATAATATTCGGGATTATCGACATCTTTTGAAGTAGTAAAACGAGCCCCTTTTAAAAAATAAACAGAATCGTTTTCTTTTTTTGTGACAGCAGCTTTTATTTTAAATTCTCCTTGATCGGATCTTGAATTCCAGATAAGAGCTTTTTTTGTTTTAAAATTAAAACGAATAGAATCCGGTTCTACTACATTTGCGCCCTGTTTGAAATTTGGATATTGAGTGAAAGCACCAGTTGAATCTTTGATTCGTCCCGCATAGACTTCATTTTTTTCATAATCCATAACGATTATCCCAGATTTCAATTCGATATCTTGGTAATACAATTCCGCTTTGTCGTATAATGTGATTAGCTTTTTCTTTTGATCAATTTTAGCATATTGATCCGCTTTGTATTTTACCTTTCCGTCAAGAAACGCCTTTTTAGGTTTTACACTGTCTTTTTTTATGGAATCAGTTTCTTTTGTAACCGTTAAAACAGGAGTTTTCTTTTTGTTAGCATCTAGAGTGGTACTATCTGCTTGTTTGTTTGCGGATATGGACGTCTTTTTTTTTGTTATATCTTGAGAATATAATTTACCAGATCCTAATGATAGGAAAATTGATAATAAAACGATATTAAATAAGTTTGTATGCAAAGGTTTAAATGCTATTTTTGTATAATTATGGCCTGTTTTTTGACATGTCAAACTTACATATAATTTTTTGTCAAAAATAGTCAAATAAAAAATTTTATGACGGTAGTGTTTTAATTAAATTAACTTTTGGATTTATGCGTATTAGATATAAAATAAAAACAATATTAACTTTTATGTTGACGATAATTTCTTTATCGAGCTTTAGTCAATCCAATGTTTTCAGGGTGACTTTAGATGCGGGTCACGGAGCACATGATTTTGGAGCTGTTTATGAAGGGCGTGTGGAAAAAAATATTGCTTTGGCAGTAGTTTTGAAAGTGGGAAAGCTATTAGAATCTACAAAACAAATGGATGTCAATTATACCCGAAAAACGGATGTATTCATTGATTTAATTGAAAGAGCTAATATTGCCAATAGATTTAACGCTACTATTTTTGTTTCGATTCATTGTAATGCCAATAGAAATACTGCTGCCGATGGTACTGAAACCTATGTAATGGGTTTGAGTAAAGTTGCTTCTAATCTTGAAGCTGCAAAGAAAGAGAATTCTGTAATTACTTTGGAAAAGGATTACAAGCAAAAGTATGAAGGATTTGATCCAAACTCCCCGGAAACTATGATAGGAATGACCTTGATGCAGGAGGAATATTTAGACAATAGTATTTCACTGGCAAGTAAGGTAGAAGATTCTTTTGAAGATTTAGGAAAAAGAATAAGAGGAGGAGGGGTTAAGCAAGCTCCTTTTATGGTGCTTCATAAAGCATACATGCCAAGAGTATTGATAGAAATGGGTTTTATTTCTAATACAATTGAAGGAAATAAATTAAATTCAGAGGATGGTCAAAATGAAATAGCCAGAGCTATCGCAGATGCAATTATCAGTTATAAAAAAGAATATTTTGGTAATGGTGAAACTGAAATTTTTGAAGAGTCGCCTTCGCAAAAAATTAATGAAAAACCAATAAGAGATACTGTTGCTCCTGCGAAACCAAAAATGATTTCTCAACCTGCAGTAGAACTAACACAAGTAAAAAAAACAGTTGATAATTCTAAACCTTTATTCAAAGTACAACTTTCAGCCAGTAATAAAAAATTAGAATTAGTACCAAAAAATTTTAATGGACTTAAAAATATTTCTGTAGCCTTTGAAAACAGGGTTTACAAATATATGTATGGAGAAACTTCTGATTATGATGAAGCAAAAAAGCAATTAAGCGAGGCAAAAGAAAAAGGATATAATTCTGCATTTTTGATAGCATTTAAAAACGGAGAGAAAATTAATATTCAAGATGTAATTAAATAATAACTGCTTATCCTTTTTATATTAAATTTGTAAATAAAATACTCATATTTTGAAAATAACCAGAGCATTCAAAACCACAATTTTAGTTCTATTTCTATTTTCCTGCTTCAATGCTTTTTCTCAATCCAATCAAAAGTTTACTGTTATTTTAGATGCGGGTCACGGAGGTAAAGATCCTGGTAATTCCTATCATGGTTTTGTTGAAAAAGAAATTGCGCTTAAAACGACTTTAAAGCTAGAAAAATACCTCAAAAAAGATAATGACATTCAAATTGTTCATACAAGAAAAGCAGATGTTTTTATAGAATTAAAGGATAGACCAAAAAAAGCAAATAGTCTCGATGCTAATTTATTTGTTTCTATACATTGCAATTCTGTTAAAAATCCAGTTCCCTTTGGTACAGAGACTTTTGTAATGGGTCTGGCAAGAAGTAAAGGGAATTTAGAAATTGCTAAGCAAGAAAATTCCGTAATATTATTGGAGAAAGACTATAAGCAAACCTATAAAGGATTTGATCCCAAAAATCCTGAAACTTTGATTGGATTAAAAATTTTGCAAGAAGATTATTTAGACCGAAGTATAAATTTAGCTTCAAAAATTGAAAATAATTTTAAAAATAAATTGCATCGAAAATCGAGAGGTATAAAACAGACTCCTTTATGGGTTTTGGATGCCGCATATATGCCAAGTGTATTGATTGAATTGGGTTTTTTATCCAACAGTGAAGAAGGACTTTATTTAAATTCAGAGGAAGGACAAAACAATATGGCAGAAGCTATTGCATCGGCTATTATTGCTTACAAAAAAGAATATTTTGGAACGCAATCCAATGAGAATTATGAAGAGCTTCCGTCCAAAAAAGTACTTAAAAATGATAGAAAAGACACTTCGAAGAGTACTACATCAAAACGAATTATAGAGAAACAAGTTTCGCAAAAACAAGAGTCGAAAACACAAAATTCAGATGTGGTTTTTAAAGTTCAATTTGCAGCCGGAAATAAAAATATTAAATTAAAGCCAACTAATTTTAAAGGATTAAAAAATGTTTCGGTAACAACAAGTAATGGATCTTTGTATAAATATGCATATGGCTTAACGTCAGACTATAATACTGCAAAACAGGATTTAAAAGTTGTAAAATCCAAAGGATATGCTTCGGCGTATATAATTGCATTTAAAGATGGAAAGAATATTAGTATTCAAGAAGCGCTTAAATAATTACAACAAGTCAAATATTTTATATTAAATTTGTAAAAAATACTTAAATTTTGAAAATAACACGAGAAATTAAAACTGCTATTTTAGTAATTGCATCTATTTTATTATTCATCTGGGGCTACAGTTTTTTGAAAGGAAGAGACCTTTTTACTAATTATAAAACATTTTATGTTGAATATAAAAGTGTAGAAGGTTTAGCCACATCTGCACCCGTTACGCTAAACGGATTAGTTATTGGTAAAGTGAGCAGTATTACAATAGATGAAAATACAGGTGTATTATTAGTTGAATTACAATTAAAAACTGATTTTCCAATTTCTAAATCGAGTACAGCTTCTATTTATGAGCCGGGATTTATCGGTGGAAAACAAATTGCAATTATTCCTAATTTTGATGGTAAAACATTAGCTGTTGATGGTCAAAAATTGCAAGGTGCCGTAAAATTAGGACTGACGGATAAAGTTGGTGATCAATTAGCCCCACTTCAAGAAAAATTAGAAAAATTACTGGAAAATACTGATAAATTAATTTCAGGATTGAATAATGTTTTGGGCCAAAAAGGACAAGAGGATTTAAAACTTACTTTAGCGGAATTGAGCAAGACTATTGAACAATTTCATAAAGCTTCTTTAAGTCTGAATACTATATTAGATGAAAATAAAACTCAAATAAATGGTGTTGTTACCAATTTTAATAAAATATCTGGTAATTTTTCTAAAATATCTGATTCATTGAATAAAGCCGATTTAGGAAAAACTGTTAAGAATTTAAATGCAACTTTAGGCAGAGTCGATGGTATTATGAGTGGCTTGGAATCTGGTAAAGGTTCTATTGGTAAATTATTAAACGATGATGCTTTCTACCAAAATATTAAAAGCACCACAAAAGAATTAGAATTATTATTGCAAGACGTAAGACTTTATCCAACCAGATATGTCAATGTTTCTTTGTTTGGAAAGAAAAACAAGCCTTATGTTGCTCCTGTAAACGATTCTATATCTAATGTAAAAAATTAGCAAATATGAGCTATTTAGACAATATTTTATTTGCCATTCTTTTGGTAATTGGTTTTGGTTATTTTTATACAAGCGTTAAAAAAATAATTAGAAATATAAACCTTGGAACCGATGTAAATCGTTCAGATAATCCCAAAGCGCGATGGACTAATATGGCCATGATTGCTCTTGGTCAATCCAAAATGGTGAAAAGACCCATTGCTGGAGCATTGCATATTATAGTCTATGTAGGTTTTGTAATTATAAACATAGAATTATTAGAAATTATTATTGATGGACTTTTTGGGACACATCGTGTGTTTGCTTTTTTAGGAACTACTTATGATGTATTGATTGCTTCTTTCGAAATTTTGGCTCTTTTAGTTTTAGTTGCAGTAATCTCTTTTTGGATAAGAAGAAATATCATCAAACTAAAGCGATTTGCCAATCCTGATTTGACTGGAGCACCTAAAAATGATGCTAATTATATCTTGTATTTTGAGGTGGTTTTAATGACATTGTTTTTATTAATGAATGCTTCTGATTTGCACTTACAAAATGTTCCTGGAGGTTTTTCTCATTTTATTAAAGCAGGTTCATTTCCAATCAGTCAATTTATTGAACCATTATTTAATGGAATGTCTAATGAATTAGTGATGCTTCTTTCCGAAATATTCTGGTGGTTGCATATTACCGGGATTTTGATTTTCATGAACTATCTTTATTTTTCTAAGCATTTACACATTCTGTTAGCATTTCCAAATACGTACTTTGCAAATTTAAATCCTCAAGGACAATTTGATAATTTAGAGTCCGTTACCAAGGAAGTAAAACTGATGATGGATCCTAATGCTGATCCCTTTGCGGCAGCACCAGTGGATGAAAATGCAGTTCCAAGTAAATTTGGAGCAAGTGACGTTCAGGATTTAAATTGGGTTCAGTTATTGAATGCTTATACATGTACGGAATGTGGTCGTTGTACTTCATCTTGTCCTGCGAATATAACAGGTAAAAAGTTGTCTCCACGTAAAATCATGATGGATACAAGAGACAGGATGGAAGAAGTAGGAAGAAATATTGATTCCAATAAAGGTATTTTTATTCCGGACAACAAAACATTATTGAACGATTATATTACACCTGAAGAACTTTGGGCATGTACATCATGTAATGCTTGTGTTGAGGAATGTCCTGTGAACATAAGTCCGCTTTCAATTATCATGGATATGAGACGTTATTTAGTAATGGAACAAAGTGCTGCACCAATGCCAATTAATGCCATGATGACTAATATAGAAAATAACGGTGCGCCTTGGCAATACAATCAGCAAGATCGATTGAATTGGAAGAATGAATAATTGTTTAACTGGTTATTTGTTTAAGGTTTATCTAATAAAATGAAATAACAAATTTCCGCTTACTCGAATAATCAAATCAACGAATAAACAAATAAACGTTTAATTGAATAACCGAATCAACAAAATAGTATGTCAGAGAATTTAATAGTGCCAACTATGGCCGAAATGTTAGCTCAGGGGAAACAACCAGAAGTTTTATTTTGGGTCGGTTGTGCAGGAAGTTTTGATGATAGAGCAAAGAAAATAACAAAGGCATTTGTTCAAATTTTAAATCGTGCCAATGTATCTTTTGCTGTTTTAGGTACTGAAGAAAGTTGTACTGGAGATCCTGCAAAAAGAGCCGGTAATGAGTTTTTGTTTCAAATGCAAGCCATGATGAATATTGAGGTTTTGAATGCATACGAAGCAAAAAAAATTGTTACAGCTTGTCCGCATTGTTTCAATACACTAAAAAATGAATATCCGGAATTAGGCGGAAAATATGAAGTAGTTCACCATACGGAATTTTTGAAATCATTATTAGATGATGGAAGATTGACCATTGAAGGAGGACAATTTAAAGGGAAACGAATTACTTTTCATGACCCTTGCTATTTAGGAAGAGCCAATAATGTGTATGAAGCACCAAGAGATTTAATTCTTAAATTGGATGCCGAGTTAGTAGAAATGAAGCGCTCTAAAGCTAACGGTTTATGTTGTGGTGCCGGTGGTGCCCAAATGTTTAAAGATGCTGAGCCTGGAAATAAGGAAATCAACGTTGAAAGAACCGAAGATGCATTAGAAACAAAACCAGAGATAATTGCTGCGGGTTGTCCTTTTTGTAATACCATGATGACTGATGGTATTAAAAACAAAGAAAAGGAAGGCGAAGTAAAAATTATGGATATTGCTGAATTGATTGCTAATGCACAAGATTTGTAATAAAGTATCAATCTAAAATTGATCACTTTTTTCATTTAAAATTTATAATTCACAATTTATAATTAATTATCATGTACGTTCCATTTGAAAATTTGCCCGAAGAATCTAAAATCTGGATTTATCAATCAAACAGAAAGTTTTCGGACGCCGAATTTTCTGAAATAGAAACCGCCTTGCAATCCTTTCTTGAAGATTGGGCTGCACATGGTACGAGTTTAGAATCATCGTATCAATTAAAATACAACCGATTTATCATTATTGCCGTAAATCAGGATGTACAAGCAGCAACGGGTTGTTCTATAGATTCTTCTGTAGAATTTATTCAAAGTTTAGAACAAAAATATACGGTTGATCTATTGGATAAAATGAATGTTACTTTCAAACTTGGAGAGCATATTGCCCACAAGCCTCTGATTGATTTTAAGAAAATGGTTAAAGATAAAGCGGTTACTGAAAACACAATAGTTTTCAATAATCTCGTTAATAATATAGAAGAATACAATGAATCTTGGGAAGTACCAGCCATCGACAGTTGGCATAGTCGCTTTTTTTAAACAAAACAGTTCAATGAGAAAAATAGGAATCAAAATTGTTTTATTTTATGTCTTATTTTTCTTTGTTGCTACTAGTTGTGTTGGGACAAAAATTAACAAGCCTAAAGTAAATCTAGCCAATATTCCGTCTGAAATAGAGAATCTTGACAGTAAAAATCCAAGTAACATTCCGACGCTTTTTGAAATATCCCCCGAAGGTAATAAATGGGTAGATAGTGTTTACAATGCAATGACTTTAGAGGAAAGATTTGGGCAATTATTTATGGTTGCCGCTTATTCTAATAAAGATACTGTACACTTCAACGCCATTGATAAACTAATAGAGGAAAACAAAATTGGAGGGTTAATTTTTTTTCAAGGTGGTCCTGTTCGTCAAGCAGAATTAACCAATCGTTTTCAATCGAAGTCAAAAATCCCTTTATTTCTTGGTAGTGATGCGGAATGGGGTTTGAGCATGCGACTTGATTCTACGTATTGTTATCCTTGGAATATGACTCTTGGGGCCATCCAGGACATGAAATTGTTAGAGAAAGTTGGTGTTCAAATGGGAGAACAAAGCAAGCGATTAGGGCTGCAATTTAACTTTGCTCCAGTTCTCGATATCAATACAAATCCCAGAAATCCCATTATAGGTTTTCGCTCTTTTGGTGAAGATAAATTTAAAGTTACAGAACGTGCCATTGCTTTAATGAAAGGTGTTCAAAGTCAAGGAACCTTTTCTACCGGAAAGCATTTTCCTGGACATGGCGATACCGAAACGGATTCTCATAAAGGATTACCAACCATTAATTTTGCTAAAGAAAGATTAGAGCAAGTAGAGTTTTATCCCTATAAAGAAATGTTTCACGAAGGACTTTCGTCTGTTATGGTGGCACATTTAAACGTTCCCAGTTTAGAATCAAGACCTAATTACCCTTCCTCTATTTCCTATAATGTGGTAACCAATATTCTTCAAAAAGAATTGGGATTCAAAGGACTTATTTTTACTGATGCGTTGAATATGAAAGGAGTGAGCAACTTCATGGTACCCAGTGAAATTAATTTTGAAGCTTTTATGGCTGGAAATGATGTACTGTTATTTCCTGAAAATGTTCCTGCTGCAATTGAAAAATTTATGCTTGCTTATTCTCTTAATTTATTTACAGACGAAAGATTGGCCTTTTCTGTAAAGAAAATATTGAAGTTCAAATATAAAGCGGGTTTAAACTCTTATAAACCTATTGTAACGGATAATTTATATGAGGATTTAAATTCCTCTAAAAATGACGCTTTACAGTATGAGTTGTATGAAAATGCAGTTACTGTTCTAAAAAATACGGCTGCTGTTTTACCAATAAAAAATTTGGAAAAACAAAAAATTGCCTACGTAAAAATAGGAGATGACAGCAATGATGCGTTTATTTCGACTTTAAAAAAATACGCTGAAGTAACAGTAATTGCAGATGCTAATTTGGACAGTTTACAAGTGAAGTTACAACCATTTACAACTGTGATCATTGGATACCACAAATCAGATGTTGCTTTTAAAAATGACGATTTAAAATCAAATGAATTATTTAAGATCAAATTTTTAGCCAAAAACAATAATGTGATTCTGGATGTTTTTGCGAAACCATATTCGTTATTGCCCATTACAAATTTTGATGAAATCGAAGGATTGGTCGTTTCCTATCAAAACAGTACTATTGCACAAATAGTTTCTGCAGAACTAATTTTTGGAGCGATTGAAGCCAAAGGAAAATTACCCGTTTCAATCAACACTAGTTTCAAAGTAAATTATGGATTGCCAACCGAAAAGTTAAATCGCTTAGGATTCACAACTCCAGAAAATGTAGGAATGAATGCTACAATTTTGTCGAAAATTGATGGTATTGCCAATAAAGCGATTAATGGTAAAATGACACCCGGAATTCAGGTTTTGGTAGCCAGAAAAGGAAAAGTAATTTATCAAAAATCATTCGGACATCACACTTATGATAAAACTTTGAAAGTTGAAAATTCAGATATTTATGATGTTGCCTCATTGACAAAAATTCTGGCTACGCTACCCAATGTAATGCTGCAATACGATCAGCAAAAAATTAATTTGGAAACTACATTAGAAACAATGTGTCCTATTTTTAAAGATTCCAATAAAGCGAATATTAATTTTAAGGATTTATTGTCCCATTATGCTGGACTTGCCGCTGGAATTCCATTTTATAAAGCTACTATGGATAAATCAAAATTTCCTTCGGAAGTTTATTTTAGAAAAATTCCTGAAGAGCAGTTTTCTAAGCAATTAGCAGACAGTCTTTTTATAAGAAATGATTTTAGTGACACAATTATGAAAATGATTGTTAAGAGTAAAGTTTCATTGAAAAAAGAATACAAGTACAGTGATCTTACTTTTATGATTTTGAAGGATTATTTAGAAAAAACAACGGGTAAAACATTGGATGTTTTAATTCAAGAGAATTTCTACCGTTCACTCGGAATGAATAATTCAAGTTTTAATCCATTGGCTAAATTTGATATAAACAGAATCTCACCAACAGAGACAGATACTTATTTCCGTCATCAGCTTTTGCAAGGATATGTCAATGATTTGTCGGCGGCTTTAGAAGGCGGTGTTTCCGGTCATGCCGGCGTTTTTTCGAATGCTATGGATGTGGCTAAAATAATGGAACTTTATCTGCAAAAAGGAAGTTACGGTAATCAGCGGTATTTTTCTGAAAAAACATTTGAAGATTTCAATACGTGTTATTTTTGTGCTGCAGGAAATAGGAGAGGTGTTGGTTTTGATAAACCACAATTGGGTACTGAAGGACCTACGTGCGGTTGTGCTTCCATGACAAGTTTTGGACATACCGGTTATACAGGAACTATGGCTTGGGCCGATCCCGAAACGCAAATTGTCTATGTATTTTTATCCAATAGAACTTTCCCCGTTGCAGGTGAAAACAGATTATCTAAAGAAAACATTCGTGAAGATATCCAGAAGGTGATTTATGAAGCGATTGTAAACTAACCAAATTAATATATTAATTAGTACTTAGCCCAAATGAAATTAGCAAACAATTTCATTTGGGCTATTGCTATTAAAAGCGCTTTTGTGAGTTTTATTTGAAGTATTTAGTTACAAACTTTACCCTGTATTATAGTATATTTGGGCCAAAACAGCTTGATGAAAAATAAGAATACCGTTTTTATAAAAGTCAATTTAATTGTATTGCTTTTTTGCATGACGTTTGTAAATGCTCAAAATATGGATATAAATATTCTACGCGATATTAATGTAGATAGAAATAAGAACTTAGATCCTACTTTTAAATTGGTAACGAATAGTGCGGTCCCATTTAGTATTGCAACTCCCATTATTGTATATTCTGTTGGTTTAATAAAGAAAGATAGTTCCATCAAGAAACAGGCAATTTTTATAGGAGAAACATTTTTAGTGAATGCTTTTATTACCACTGCATTGAAACATACTATGAAAAGGGACAGACCATTTGAAACCTATCCCGATATTGATCAAGCAACATCGGCAGTGGAGAGTTCATTTCCTTCCGGTCATACTTCTTTAGCTTTTGCAACAGCAACATCACTGAGCATAGCATATCCCAAATGGTATGTAATTGCGCCATCTTTTGTATGGGCAGGAGCAGTAGGATATTCACGAATGCATTTAGGGGTTCATTATTCAAGTGATGTATTTGCAGGAGCAATTATAGGAAGCGGCTCGGCTTACCTCAGCTATAAAGTGAATAAATGGATAAATAAAAAAAGATCTGGAAAGGACAAATAGCGCATGAAACAATGTAATTATCTTTTATAGTATTTAACTTAAATTTCCATAAAAGGCATTCCTATTTTTCTTAAATTCGTTTCATTAAAACACATACATGAAAATTGCAATAGTTTGTTATCCTACCTTTGGAGGAAGTGGTGTTGTCGCTACAGAATTAGGTCTTGAATTGGCAAGACGTGGTCACGAAATTCATTTTATAACGTATAGCCAACCAGTTCGTTTGGCTCTTTTAAATCCAAATGTACATTACCACGAAGTGAATGTCCCGGAATATCCATTGTTTCATTATCAACCTTACGAGTTGGCTTTGTCAAGCAAATTGGTAGATATGGTAAAGTTATATAAAATCGAATTGCTTCACGTGCATTATGCTATTCCGCATGCTTATGCTGGGTATATGGCAAAACAAATGCTGAAAGATGAAGGAATTAATATTCCAATGGTGACTACACTTCACGGAACGGATATTACATTAGTTGGGAATCATCCGTTCTATAAACCAGCAGTAACTTTTAGCATTAACAAATCTGATTTTGTTACTTCGGTTTCCCAAAGTTTGAAAGATGATACCCATAAGTTATTTAATATAAAAAACGAAATTGAGGTGATTCCTAATTTTATAGAATTAGATAAAAACGTCAATGATCCTACTATTGCTTGTCATCGTTCCGTAATGGCAAAGGAAAATGAGCGAATCATTACTCATATCAGTAACTTCAGAAAAGTAAAACGAATTCCGGATATAATTAAAATTTTCTATACGATTCAAAAAGAGATCCCTGCTAAATTGATGATGGTAGGGGATGGTCCTGAAAAAGAAAAAGCAGAATATTTATGTCAGGAATTAGGAATTCAGGATAAAGTGATCTTTTTTGGAAACAGTAATGAAATCGATAAAATTTTGAGTTATACAGATTTATTTCTGTTGCCATCTGAAACCGAAAGTTTTGGACTTGCCGCCCTCGAAGCTATGGCATGGAGAGTCCCTGTAATTTCGAGTAATTCGGGAGGTTTACCAGAAGTGAATTTTGACGGTATTTCAGGATATTTGAGCGATGTGGGGAACACGGATGAAATGGCACAAAATGCTTTGAAAATTTTAAAAGATGATGCTACTCTGAATAAATTTAAAGAAAATGCACTGTCTGTCGCAAAACAATTTGACATCAAAAACATCTTACCACTTTATGAAGAATTATATAAAAAAGCCATAAAAAAATACACATAGATTTTACATTTTCTATAATAGAAGAAAGTAACGTTTTTTAAATTTAATCTATTAATCAATAAAATTCTGCAATGAAAAAAATAGTATTATCACTAGTGGCTTTAACGTTAGTTTCCTGTGGAGCAACATCTTCAAAAAGTTCCGATAAAAATTCTTTATATGAAGTCTTGACACAACAGACGAATGGCGGTGCAAGTATTCGTTTTTTTGAGATTCTTTCGGAGCCAAATGAAATTGCAATGCTACAGAATGATGAAAATTTAAAAAATAAAATTGGTCCGAATGATATTCAGACTTCTAATTTTATAGTTTTGAATATGGGTGAAAAAACTTCGGGAGGTTATAGTATAGGAATTGATACTGTAGTTGAAACCGATAAAAATATTGTTATCACCATAAAAGAAACGATTCCTGAGCCCGGGAGTATGGTTACACAAGCATTTACAAATCCTTTTTGTGTAGTCAAAATAAATTCCAAGAAAGAAATTATTTTTAAATAAAAAAACGCCACTAGCAATAGTGGCGTTGTTACTATATGTTCTAAAATATTAGAATTGATATCTAAGCGCTAAAGCTACATCAGAGCCATAATTGTTTTCGTAATATCCATTTCCTCCAAATTCAGGTCTGAAATCTAATGAAATTAACAAAGGAATGTCAAAGTTGTATTCAATACCAATATCTCCAGCAGCAAATACAAAAGTATCATTAACTGAATCGTTATTATTGTCATCATAACTGTAGCTTCCTACACCACCACCTACACCAGCATACCAGTTAAAACCACCATCAATGTTCCAAACCCATTGGTACAAAGCTGCTAATTTTATTGCATTGTCATCATAACCATTATTGTTATAGTTACTTCTGTTTCTCCAACCTAAATCAAGTTCAAGTCTATTGTTGCTTCCTAATGCTCTTTGGTAAGAAAGCTCTCCACCAAAACCATTATTGCCACCAAAACGTAATCCTAAAGCATTTTTTGAAATATCTTGTGCTTGTGCGGCAAATGCTAATCCCATTAACATTATTGCCGATAAAATAATTTTTTTCATAAGTAAGTTTTTATAAATACAAATGTATAATTTAGTAGGATATGATGCTTATAAGATTTTATATAAAAGTTATATAATTTACATTTTTTTAGAATTTTGATACTTTTTAAACTAGTATTACATTAGAATATTTTGTTTCGAGAAAAATGCTGTAGCCACTATTTGATTACTCAAAATATCTTCCATTTCAAAAAGATTTTCTTCTTCAACATAGTTTGCTTCAGAATAACTATATAATTTCCAGCGTTTTTTATTGTATTCTAATGCAGTCAAATTCTCCACCCAATCTCCTGAATTCAAATATAAAGTAGTCCCATTTTTGTTTTCCTTATGAATCATTTTTGGTTCATGGATATGTCCACAAATAACATAATCGTATTTTTTTTCGATGGCTAATTCAGTTGCTGTCTCTTCAAAATCAGAAATGTGTTTTACTGCTTTTTTTACGCTTGCTTTTATCTTTTTAGAAAAAGAATAGGGTTCTTTCCCCAATTTTGACAAGCACCAATTAACAAACCGGTTTGAAAGTATTAAATAATCATACCCTAAACCTCCCAGTTTGGCAATCCACTTTGAATGTTGGACAGAAGCATCAAAAACATCACCGTGAAATATCCATGCTTTTTTGTCATCGAGATCTAAAACTAATTTGTCAACTAATGCGAAATTACCCATATTCATATCGCTGAATTTTCGGAGCATTTCATCATGATTTCCTGTGATGTAATAAACTTTTGTTCCTTTGGATGCAAAGCTTATAATTTTTTGTATAACTTTTAAATGCGCTTTTGGAAAATAGGATTTTCGGAATTGCCATACATCTATAATATCACCATTCAACACTAATGTTTTAGGCTTTATAGAAGATAAATAATTATAAAGTTCTTTAGCATGACTACCAAAAGTTCCAAGATGCACATCAGAAATCACCACTAACTCGACTTTTCTTTTTTTCAAGGTATTTGAATTTGAAGTTTACCAAATTAATAGAATTATTAGCAATAAAAATGAAATTAAAGGTTAAGAAATCTAAGACAAGATTAAATTAATATCAATAAATATGAAATGTTCCTTAAAACTTTATCCCGAAATCTCGGGATAAGCTTTTAAACTTTAAACTAAAATGGTACTTTTGTTCAAAACTAATTATAATGGCAGGAAATAGCTACGGAACACTATTTAGAATAACAACTTTTGGAGAATCACATGGTGAAGCATTAGGCGGTATAATAGATGGTTGCCCTCCTGGAATAACTATAGATTTAGATGCAATTCAATTTGAAATGTCAAGAAGAAAGCCGGGTCAATCGGCTATAGTTACCCAACGTAAAGAGCCGGATGATGTACAATTTCTTTCCGGAATATTTGAAGGTAAAACAACTGGAACGCCCATAGGTTTTATTATCCCGAATACCAATCAAAAATCAGACGATTACTCTCATATAAAAGATAATTATAGACCCAGTCATGCCGATTATGTGTATGAAAAAAAGTATGGTGTTCGTGATTACCGTGGTGGTGGACGAAGTTCTGCACGTGAAACCGCCAGCAGAGTGGTGGCTGGAGCGGTAGCCAAACAAATGTTACCAGAAATAAAAATCAATGCTTACGTTTCTTCAGTAGGTCCTATTTTTTTAGAAAAATCATACCAAGAATTAGATTTTTCAAAAACTGAAAATAATCCTGTTCG
Organism: Flavobacterium sp. GT3P67; assembly: GCF_004349155.1. Classification (NCBI taxonomy): domain Bacteria; kingdom Pseudomonadati; phylum Bacteroidota; class Flavobacteriia; order Flavobacteriales; family Flavobacteriaceae; genus Flavobacterium; species Flavobacterium sp. GT3P67. Next base: position 25,063 of record NZ_SMLF01000006.1, on the reverse strand, counting down.
CTGTCCTGATGAAGCATCAGCGGTAATTATGGAGGAATATATTCGTGATATTCGCAAACAAGGGGACACTGTAGGTGGAACTGTAACGTGTGTGATTCAAAATGTGCCTATTGGTTTAGGAGAACCTGTTTTTGACAAACTTCATGCTGAATTGGGTAAAGCCATGCTTTCTATTAATGCCGTAAAAGGATTTGAATTTGGAAGTGGTTTTGATGGAGCTAAGATGAAAGGAAGCGAGCACAATGATTTATACAATCCTGATGGAACAACTAAAACGAATCTTTCAGGGGGAATTCAAGGAGGAATTAGCAACGGAATGGATATTTATTTCCGTGTGGCTTTCAAGCCTGTAGCTACAATTATGCAAAAACAAGAATCATTGGATAACAAAGGTAATATTACCGAGATGACCGGAAAAGGACGACATGATCCTTGCGTGGTTCCTCGTGCAGTGCCTATAGTTGAAGCAATGGCTGCCATTGTACTTGCTGATTTTTATTTGATAAACAAAACCTATTAATACTAATTTTTGAAGCTTTTCCTGCTTTAATCTTTCCCTTGCTTGGCAGCAAACAAGAAAAACATATTGTTGTAAAGAAAATTTACTGGACACTTATGAGAATAGAAGAAAAATAATCAGGGCTAAGACTAAAACCTAACAATCAATTTAATGAATACCAAAACAACTAAAAAACCATCTTTTTTTTCAGGATTAACGGGACAAATATTAATAGCTATGGTTTTGGGTGCCATTCTAGGTATTATAATTCATAATTCAATTTCTGCGGAAGCAGCCCAAGGCTTTAGTGCAAAAATTAAAATCCTCGCAACAGTTTTCATTAGATTAGTTCAAATGATTATTTCGCCATTAGTTTTTACAACGCTTGTTGTAGGAATTGCAAAATTGGGGGATATTAAAGCAGTAGGAAGAATAGGCGGTAAAGCGATGGGTTGGTTTTTTACGGCTTCATTCGTATCGTTATTATTGGGAATGTTTTTTGTAAACATACTTGAACCGGGAGTCGGGCTTAATTTATCAAATGTTGATTTAGGGTCTGTTTCAGAAGTTACTGCAAAAACTCAAAATATATCTTTTGAAAATTTTATTGAACATATTGTACCAAAAAGTATTTTTGAAGCAATGGCTACCAATGAAATTTTACAAATTGTGATTTTTTCTATTTTCTTTGGTTTAGCGGCAGCAGCACTGGGGGATTATGTAAAGCCCGTTATAAATGCTTTAGATAAAACGTCTCACATTGTCCTTAAAATGGTAAACTACGTAATGAAGTTTGCTCCAATAGGAGTTTTTGGCGCAATTGCCGGAGTATTCGCCGTAAGAGATTTTCAGGAATTAGCGATTACATATTTCAAATTTTTTGGTTCATTCTTAGTTGGAATTTCATCACTTTGGCTGGTATTAATAGTGGTAGGTTACATTTTTCTAAAAAGTAGAATGACTGTTTTACTTAAAAGAATTGTGAGTCCTTTAATTATTGCTTTTGGAACAACCAGTAGCGAAGCAGTTTTTCCAAAATTGACTGAAGAATTAGAACGTTTTGGAGTAAAAGACAGAATCGTTTCTTTCATGTTGCCACTAGGTTATTCATTTAATCTAGATGGAAGTATGATGTACATGACCTTTGCCAGTATTTTTATTGCTCAAGCCTACGGTATTGATTTAGATATAGGAACACAAATGACTATGCTTTTAGTTTTGATGCTTACCAGCAAAGGAATTGCAGGTGTCCCAAGGGCAAGTTTAGTAGTAGTTGCAGCAACTTGTGGTATGTTTGATATTCCAATTGAAGGAATCGCATTAATTTTACCAATAGATCATTTTTGCGATATGTTTCGTAGTGCAACAAATGTTTTAGGAAATGCTTTGGCTACATCAGTTGTTGGGCAATGGGAAGGTGATGATGAAAATGAAGCTGTAATTTCTGAATAGTTATAATTTAAGTTTTTCTGGTAAATAATATATTTAACCTGTTCAATTAGTTGAGCAGGTTTTTTTATGTTTAAAAATTAAATTTTAAACATTTTTTAATTTTACGGCTAGTAATCCTCTTTTTTTGAATATCTGTTTATTCTGTTTATTTTAATATATAATGTGTATATATCGTTCCTTTTTTTATTAAAAAAATGTATATTTGATAAACCCTGATTCTTTATGTATAATTTACGGATTGTTTTATTACTATTGTTTGTATTAAATTATTTTGGTGATAATTCAATTGCACAGACAAGAATATATTCAAAGAAAGAAATCACTAAATTAACGGATCAAGCGTCCCAATACTTTAAGGATGCTAATTTTGAAAAATCTTTGGATATTTCTAAATTAGCGCTTCGTTCCGCTATTGACGCTAATGATTTGTATGCTATTGCTATTTCCTATATTACAATTGCAGCGAATTATGCTGAGATGGCTGAATTTGATAAAGCCATATTTTTCTACAACAAGAGTCTATTCTATGCTGATAAGACGAATAATGACATTTTAAGAGAAAAGATAAATAACAATTTAGGTAATATCTATTGTTTTGAGAAAAAGCAATATGTAAAAGGAATAAAATTTTATGAAAACTCCCTTAAGTACAGTCAAAAATTAGCAGATACCAATCAGGTTTTTATGACTAAACTTAATATTGCGTGGGCTTATTTTGATATTGGTCGTTTTGAAAAAGGTTTGCCAAGTTTGGAATTTATCAATAAGTATAATAAAAAACATGGTGATGAAACAACCACTGTAGCTTTAAATATGCTAAATGCAATGTATTATGGTTACAAAGAAAACCATAATAAAGCGACATTATTTTTTTTAAATGCTATAAAATTTGGAAATAAAGGAAATGAAAAGTCAGATTTGTCCTTTGCACATCTAGAATACTCTAAATATTTACTAAAAAAGGGAGATCATAAAAAAGCATATGAAAATCTCGAGCGTTATAATGCAATTACTGATGAACTCTACAATAAAGAAAAACTTGATAAAGCAAGTGTAGCAGGAATAAATTTAGAATTAGACGAGTATAAAAGAGAAATAGATAAAATTGAAATTGAAAAAAAGACTCAACTTCAAAGTTTAGAAAAATCTAAAACTATAGTACTACTATTTATTATTATATTTTTAGTATTGTTGCTATTGCTCTATTCTTTATTCAAAAATAATAATTATAGGAAGAAAACGAATGCTGAGCTTTCTGAAACCAATAGGGAATTAATAATTGCCAAAGAAAAAGCAGAGGAAGCTTCCGTATTAAAATCACAATTTGTCTCTACAATCAGTCATGAATTAAGGACTCCTTTATACGGTGTGGTAGGAATTACTAATATGTTACTTGATGAGCATAAAGAATTAGCGCATAGCCCGCATTTAAGTTCTCTTAAATTTTCAGCCAGATATTTATTATCATTAGTAAATGATATTCTGCAAATTAATAAAATTGAAGACAATAGAATTATTCTTGAAAATTTGACTTTTAATATTTCTGACGAAATTAATATGATTAAAAGTTCATTATCTTTTATAGCCAAAACAAATGATAATGTTGTTCAAGTGAATGTTGATCCAAATATTCCAGAATACTTAATAGGTGATAAGTTAAGGCTTTCTCAAATCATTATGAATTTGGTCAGTAATGCATTGAAATTTACAAAGAAAGGCGAAGTAAGCATAAATGTAAATTTGGTGAGAGTTGAGGGAAAATCTCATTTTTTAGAGTTTAAAATCCAAGATAACGGAATAGGAATTCATGCCACTGACCAAGAAAAGGTTTTTGATAAATTTGTTCAGATTAGTAGAAAAGAAACTGATTATCAAGGAACCGGTTTAGGACTTTCCATTGTAAAGCAACTGTTAGGTTTGTTCAATAGTGATATTTCGCTCGAAAGTGCAATAGGAAAAGGAACATCATTCAAATTTGTAATTGCTTTTGAATTTAATCCTGCGCGAACAACTGAAATTATCAATAACATTCAAGTTGATGTGAGTTCAACCCAAGTGGTCAATGTTTTAGTAGTAGAGGATAATCATATAAATCAAGTCATTACCAGAAAAACTATTGAAAAGAACAACTATAAATGTAGTGTTGTTGACAATGGTTACGCTGCATTGGAAATACTGGAAAAAGAGAATTTTGATGTAATATTGATGGATATTAATATGCCTTTAATCAATGGTTTTGAAACTACAAGAAAGATTCGTCTAAAAGGTATCGACATACCAATCGTAGCATTAACGGCATTTGATAAAGCAGAAATAATCGAAGAAGCTCTTTCAGCCGGAATCAATGACATCATTATAAAACCTTTTGATTCAATTAAATTATTTGAAATCATCAGTATTCTAATATCAAAACCTAAAAGTATATCTTAATTTATTTTTGTTAATCTTGTTTTTAAAAATTGCTTTGTGAGAAATTTTAATTTTAATAAAAATGCCTTTTGTTTTGTAGACAAAAGGCATTACTTACAGATGAAAATTAAAGAGTAGTATCTAATTAATACCAGCGTTTTTTATTTTGTTTAGAAACTTCTGATTTTCTTGATTTATGAGCTCCACCACTACGGTTTGAATTTTTTTGCTGGGATCCAGGAGCAGTTTCCGGACTTCCTGAATGCCAAGGATAAGGATGATCATTTACGGTTTTTACATCCACTTTTATTAATTTCTGGATGTCTTTCCAATAGGTATGTTCGTCTTTACTGCAAAAAGAAATTGCAATACCTCCATTTCCCGCACGACCGGTTCTACCAATACGGTGAACATAGGTTTCAGGAATATTAGGTAAATCAAAATTAATTACAAAAGGCAATTGGTCAATATCAATTCCTCTGGCTGCAATATCAGTTGCTACCAAAACTCCAACTTCTTTGTTTTTGAAAGCGTCCAAAACGCGTTGTCTTGCATTTTGTGATTTGTCACCGTGAATGGCTTCTGCGGCAATATTGTTTTTTCGTAATGCTTTTACAACATTATCAGCACCGTGCTTGGTTCTTGAAAAAACCAAAACATCGGATAGATTTTCATTTTTAATTAAATGATATAGTAAATTTCTTTTTTCTGTTTTTTCAACAAAATAAACGCGTTGTTCTACATTCTCAGCTGTAGACGAAACTGGCGATACGGTTACTGTTGCTGGATCAGTCAGAAACATTTCGGCTAATTCTCGGATAGCCATTGGCATTGTAGCTGAGAAAAATAATGTTTGTCTGTTTTTTGGCGTAAGCTTTACAATTTTCTTTACATCATTTACAAATCCCATATCTAGCATTTGATCTGCTTCGTCAAGAACTAAAGTGTGTAAATGATCTAAATCGATAAAACCCTGTTTGTGTAAATCAAGCAATCTTCCTGGTGTCGCTACCAAAATATCCACACCATTTTTTAAGGTATCAACTTGCGGATTTTGCGATACGCCACCAAAAATAGTAAGTTGTGTCAAATTCGTGTACTTACCGTAAGTATCAAAACTTTGTCCAATTTGGACTGCTAATTCACGTGTAGGAGTAACTACTAATGCACGAATTTGTTTTGCTTTTTTTGAAGAACCCACAATTCGGTGTAATTGATGTATTATTGGAATAGCAAATGCGGCTGTTTTTCCGGTTCCGGTTTGTGCGCAACCTATTAAATCTCTTCCTGCTAATACAATAGGAATAGATTGTTCTTGAATAGGAGTTGGGTTAAGGTAGCCTTGTTCAAATACGGCTTTTTGTATACTTTTTGAGAGCGATAAATCTTCGAATAACATATTTTTGGTATTAAATATCTTGTATTAAGTACATAGATAGTGCAACAAAGATAGTGTTATTTCTCGATTTGGTTATTTGGTTATTGGTTTAACCGATTTCTCGATTAAAAAGTTAAACAATATTCTGGTTGGATTTAATAAAATCAGTTACTAAATATCCTATAAGTTTACCTATTAAATGATTGTTTTTTTCTTCACCTAAATCAGGTGCACCTTCACAAATATGCAAATACCCTGCATTTTTATTTTTTGCAATATAGGATATAAATTGGCGAAGTTGCTCCACTGAGAAACCACTCAAAGTCATTGCGCTACAAGCAATATTAGGAATCGAATCCAAATCTATCTCAATTCCAAAAAAGTCATCATTTATAAACTCTAATGCTTGAGCCATTTCTAGATTAAAATCTTTCTCTTTTCTAATGTTTATACTATCATAGGTATTGTAGCGTACGCGGTCTTCTATTTTTTTAATTATATCCAATACACTTTTGGAAGTATAATTTTCGTGTAAACCAAAAATAAAATATTTCTTTAAAAATCCTTCTTCAAACGCGTATGAAAAACCATTACCGCTGTGGCGTCCTTCTAAAATTCTAAAATCAGAATGGGCATCAAAGTTTATAGCATTAATAGGTCTACCTTTTGCAAGTGCAGATCCTTTTATGTTTCCGTAGGAATTATTATGTCCGCCACCTATAACTATAGGAATTTTACCTAGTTTTATAATGTTGAAGATTATATGAGAGACATCTTTGTCAATTTTTTCTACTAATTGACTTAATTTAGATCGATCGTCAATATCATTAAAATCCAAATGCTCAACTTCTTTCATTTCGACGCTAACATTCAACTGGCCTAATACAATAAGTTGGCTTCCTTTACAAAATCTATTATGCTGAATATTAGCGATACTTTTAATGGCACTATCCCAAGCTGATGCTGCACCAGGCCTACCAAAATTAGCTCTTATGCCTATATCTTCCGGGATTCCAAACAATACATATTTTGCCTCGCACGTTTTTAGAAACTCTACAGGATCAGTCTCTTTTGGAACAGTTATCATTTTTTCTCCAAATTTTATTTCACCACTTCTATGGTTCGTAATTTTTGCAAGATCTTTGATTGTAAACGGGATGATTTTTTCCATTAAAAAAAATTTTTTTTTCAAAAATAATATAATTACATTAACTTACGTTATTACGTGGTTATATATTGTTAAATTTGTAAAATAAAATAAATTAAATTAAAAAGATGGAAAATCAAAAAAGCAGTTCAAGTCTTAAAGCGGTTATAGCAGTATTAGCTATTTTATTAGTGGGAAGTTTAGTTTATATTTTTAAAATGACTTCAGACACAGAGATCGTAAAAACAGAATTGAAAACTACATTGACTGAAAAGGAATCAGTTATGAAAGATTTACAAGAATTAAAATCAACGTATGATGCTGCAATTGCAGAAAACACATCAATGTCTGATGAGTTAATTCAAGAAAGAGATAAAGTGGTGAACTTAATGGGCGATTTAAGTAAATCGAAAGGCGATGTAGCTTCATTATCAAAATACAAAACCCAATTCAATGCTTTGCAAGGAAACATGAGGGTTTTAATGGCTGAGAATGATGGGTTGAAAAAACAAAATACAACTTTAACTACGCAACGTGATAGTACGGTTGTAGTTTTAGGAGAGACTAAAAAGAATGTTGAAGCATTAACTGGTCAAAATGAAGAATTGACAAAAGCGGTTGAAATTGGTTCAAAATTGACGGTTCTAAACACTAGAGGATCTGCTTTTAAATTGAGAAGTTCTGGTAAACAAATCGAAACTGATAAAGCGAGCAGAGCTGACGTTCTTAGAGTTAATTTTACAATTGCTGAAAATCAAATTGCTAAATCTGGTGATAAAACCTATTATGTTCAAGTAATTGATAGTAAAAACAATGTTTTAGGTGATAAAAAAACAGAGACTTTTGGTGAGAATACTTTAACATACAGTTTTTTAACGAATGTTAAATATGAAAACAAAACAATCAATGTTTCGGAAGATTTAAAAGGAAAAGATTTTGCTAAAGGAACGTATTTTATCAATATTTTTGATAGAGATATATTGGTTTCTAAAACAAGTTTTGTTTTAAGATAAGAGTAATTCAGTACAGCATAAAAAAAGAGGAACGTAATGTTCCTCTTTTTTTATGCAAAAATTTCACCTTCGATCAATACAGTGTCAATTAGATTACTGCCAAAAGCGTAAGGTAATTGATAGTAAGAGGGAATGGGTTTCGTAATTATTAGATTTGCTTTTTTGCCAACAGTTATGCTTCCGTGGGTTTCTGAAATTCCCATTGCGTAGGCTCCGTTTATTGTGGCGGCATTTATGGCTTCTTCGGGAGTCATTTTCATTTTGATGCAAGCCGTTGCCACTACAAAGTTCATATTTCCTGATGGAGTAGAACCTGGATTGTAATCGGTTGCGAGAGCCAAAGGAAGTCCGGCTGTTATCATTTCTCGTGCTGGTGTATACGGAATACTTAAAAAATAGGAACACGAAGGCAGCGCCACTGGCATTGTTTCGGTGTTTTTTAAAGCTTCAATATCTTCTGTTTTCATAACTTCTAGATGGTCAACAGAAAGAGCATTGTACTTTACTCCAGCTTGAATTCCTCCAATAGAGTTGAACTGATTGACATGGATTTTTGGCTTTAAGCCAAATTTAATTCCAGCCTCCATGATTTGTTGGGTTTCATCAACAGTAAAATAACCGGTTTCACAAAATGCATCGATGAAGTCTGCCAGTTTATATTTTGCAATTTCAGGAAGCATTTCGTTGATGATTAAATCAATATAGCCTTCGTGATTTGTTGCATATTCCAATGGAAAAGCATGAGCGCCAAGAAAAGTAGCTTTTATTGTTATTGGATAGTTTTGAGCTAAACGTTGAATCACGCGAAGCATTTTTAGTTCTCCTTCAATTGTCAATCCATATCCCGACTTAATTTCGACGGCGCCAGTTCCTAAACGCATGACTTCTTCCAGTCTAGTCTTGGATTGGTCATAGATTTCGGCTTCAGTGGATTCATTGAGTTTTTTAGCTGAATTTAAGATCCCACCGCCACGATTAGCAATTTCTTCATAGGTCATGCCATTGATTCGATCTACAAATTCCTGTTCGCGATTGCCGGCATAAACAATATGCGTGTGACTGTCGCACCAAGACGGTAAAACCATTTTTCCGGTAGCATCAATCGTTCTATCAACATGTATTGCAGGTAGATTCTCCATGGAACCAAAATCAGTAATCAAGTTGTCTTTAATTACTAAAAAGGCATTTTTGATCGTTGGAAGAATAGCCATTTCAGCACCGGAAACTTTAGCTATAGCTGTTTCTCGAATCTGAAGTAATTCTTTTATATTGATAATTAGCGTTGTCATTTTATATAATAATTACTCTGAAACTTTGATTTCAAACATTTTATTCCAGTTTTTACCGGTTACAAAAATGGTTTTTGTTTTGGGGTTGTAGGCAATTCCGTTTAAAAAGTCGTCTTCGGTAACTTTTATTAATTTTCTTAAACTAGACAAATCTAATACCGCTTCTACTGCACCATTTCTAGGGTTTATGATAGCAATTGCATCTTTTTGCCAAATGTTACCATAGATTAAACCATTAATCCACTCCAGCTCGTTTACACTTTTTATTTTAGTGCTAGTTGTATAAACGTTGATGTTGTCTACTATTTTAAGTGTTTTCGGATCCATTTTCCAAATTTTTTCGGTTCCATCTGATTGGTATAAGTATTTACCGTCATTTGTCAATCCCCAGCCTTGAATATCTTTATCATAAGTAAAGGTTTTTTCAAGTTTTAAAGTGTTTGCATTATAGATAAAACCTGTTTTTTCGGTCCATGTCAATTGAAATATTTTATCATTCAGTATAGAAATTCCTTCTCCAAAATAAGCCTTATCTAAGTCAACTTGTTCAAAGACTTTTCCGGTTTTATAATCGTATTTTCGGAAATGAGAAGTTCCATTTTGTCCAGTACTTTCATATAAAGTGTCTTTGTAGAATTCTAAACCTTGGGTGAAAGAAGCCGTGTCGTGCGGATACGTATTTACAATTTTATATTCTAATAATTTCGGCTGAATATTAGAAACTAATTCCACTCTTGTGGTAGCTTCTGAGTTTTGCCCCTCATAATAAACTAAAGCCTTTAGGTTTTGATAGCCCAATTTTTGATCTTTCAGTTCAAAAGTTAGTTTGTCTATATTTTTTTTAGTAGCGACCTTTTTGTCGTTTACATAATAAATAATACTGTCAACAGTTTTCGAATTTGGGTTTAAAATTCCTAGTTCAATCGCTTCTTGAGGTTGGTATTGCTCCTTGAATTTAGAATTATCAAAGGCAAATAAAGAATTTTCACCTTTTTTTGTATCTCCACAATTAACCAGTAAGGTTCCTAATAAAATGATAGATAGTATGTTATAATTTTTCATAATGTAAAATTTGAATAGCCCAATATACAACGTTATTTTAATAGGTGCAAAGCACTTGCAAAAATATAAAAAGTTTGTATATTTGCACCGGCAAGTCCTACACGACCAGCTCCTGCAGACTCCCCCAGGATGGGAACATAGCAAGGGTACGTGGTTGAGCGGTGCGATGTAGGTCGCTTGCCATTTTTTATTTCTTACAAAAGTAGTCTTCCTTCGGGAGGATTTTTTTATTTTTGGACCTTTCGTACAACTAACATCGATAATCATGAATAAAGTAGTTCTAATTACAGGAGGTTCCTCAGGAATAGGAAAATCTATTGGCGAGTTTTTACATAAAAAAGGTTTTGTTGTTTATGGAACAAGTAGAAACCCGGAACGAGTTTTAAATTCGGTTTTTCCATTGGTCGCTTTAGATGTTAGGGATACGGATTCAATCCATATGGCTGTAGCCAAAGTAATTGCTATTTCAGGAAGATTGGATGTTGTAATCAATAATGCAGGTGTTGGAATTACAGGACCGCTGGAAGAAATTCCAATGCATGAAATCAAAAATAATTTTGAGACTAATTTCTTCGGTCCAATTGAAGTGATGAAAGCGGTGTTGCCACAAATGCGTTCACAACAATCGGGATTGATTATCAATATTACGTCTATTGCGGGTTATATGGGTTTGCCATATCGTAGTGTTTATTCAGCTTCAAAAGGTGCTCTTGAACTCATAACGGAAGCGTTGCGCATGGAAGTGAAATCCTTTGGCGTTCACATTACAAATGTGGCTCCGGGTGATTTTGCGACTAATATTGCTTCGGGACGTTTTCATGCTCCCGTTATTAAAGGTTCTGCTTACGAAAGTCCTTATGGAAATACATTGAGAACTATGGATGAACATGTGGACAGTGGCAATAATCCTAATGAAATGGCAGAAGCAGTGTATAAAATTATCCAAACTCCTGAACCTAAAATTCATTATAAAGTAGGTGTTTTTATGCAAAAGTTCTCGATTGTATTGAAGAGAATTTTACCGGATAAAGTATATGAAAAAATGCTTATGAACCATTATAAGTTGTAATTTTGCACCGAATTTTAGGAGCATGAGAGATTGCAGTGAAAATCCTTTTACTTTTTTCTTTAAAAAGTAAAAGATTATAGCGTAAAGCCCGACCCGAAGTTTTTCACGAAGGGTCATGCCCAAATTATAAAACACACAATTAAATAGATATATTATGAAGTTTTTTATTGACACGGCTAATTTAGCTCAAATTAAAGAAGCACAGGCATTAGGCGTTTTGGATGGTGTTACAACTAATCCATCATTGATGGCAAAAGAAGGAATCACAGGTAAAAATAGCATTTTGAAGCATTATGTTGATATTTGCAACCTTGTTGATGGTGATGTAAGTGCTGAAGTGAATGCTTTGGATTACGACGGAATGGTTAAAGAAGGAGAGGAATTAGCTGATTTACACGAGCAAATCGTAGTAAAATTACCTATGACTAAAGAAGGTGTGATGGCTGCTAAATATTTCTCTGATAAAGGAATAAAAACAAATGTAACTTTAGTATTCTCTGCTGGTCAGGCTTTATTGGCTGCAAAAGCGGGTGCTACTTATGTTTCTCCGTTTATTGGTCGTTTGGATGATGTATCTACAGACGGTTTAGCTTTGATTGAAGAAATCAGATTGATTTATGATAACTACGGTTATGAAACTCAAATTCTTGCAGCTTCAGTTCGTCACACGATGCACATTGTAAACTGTGCAAAAATTGGTGCTGATGTTATGACTGGACCATTGTCTGCAATTTACGGTTTGCTGAAACACCCATTGACTGATATTGGATTGGCACAGTTTGTTGCTGATTTCGAGAAAGGAAATAAATAGATTTGAGATTGCAGATTAACGATTTCTGATTTGAGATTTCGGTATAAATAAAAACTCCCATTATGCTTAGCAAAATGGGAGTTTTTTTGTTTTGGTATTTAGTAATTTAAGAATGCTTTGTAATTAGATAGTATAACAATCGTTAATCTGCAATCAAAAATCTTAATGTCCTCCAGATAATTTTTTATCAAAACTGATTCCTTGTGTTTTAAGAATTCCGCTTACTTTCCAAGCGTAAAAAGCCAAGTAAGCAAAACAAAGTACACCAATTATATAGCTACTTTGGATTCCGATGCTTTCAGAAACAAATCCTTGTAACCAACTGATAACTCCTCCACCCATAATCATCATAATCAAGAAACTACTTCCCTGACTGGTATTTTTTCCTAATCCGCTAACCGCTAAAGTAAAAATACAAGGCCAAAGTGTACTACAAAATAAACCAACACTTGTAAATGCATATACACTTACCATTCCACTTGTAGTCATTCCTATTAAAAGAGCAATGATTCCTAAAACTGAAAAGATAAGTAACATTCTTGCTGGATTTCCTTTACTGGCAATATCGGCTGCAATTAATACTAGAATAACTAATCCGTAGATATAGAAAGGAGTTAGGTCGTGTTTTGCTATTGCATTAACTGCTAAGAAAACCCCAAATGCCAAATAAGGCGCAATAAAACGAAGTATTTTTTGTAAACTCATGTCGTTTGTAAAGGCTTCAACGGCTCCAGTCCAACGACCAATCATTAAACTGGCCCAATACAAAGAAATATAAGGAGCTACATCTTGGGTCAAAAATCCTAGTTTACTTTCCATATAAGCAGGAAGATTACTTGCCGTAGAAACTTCAACTCCTACATATAAAAATATAGCAATCATTCCCATAACTAATTGTGGATATTGTAAAGCTGATTTTTTTGCAATTCCACCTTCGTTATTCTCAGCTTCAACAACCAATGCTGGTTTGTCCGGTAAAGAAGAAAATTTTAATAATATCGCTACAAGTAAGAAAGCCAATCCTAATACTAAATAAGGAATTTTGACACTTTCGATACTCATTATTGATGTACCACCTGTATTAGAACCAAATATTGCAAAACTCACAATTAAGGGGCCAATTGTAGTTCCAAGATTATTAATTCCACCAGCCATAGTCAAACGTTGAGAACCAGTTGCAATAGGTCCTAATGCAATAGCTAATGGATTGGCTACAGTTTGCTGTAAAGAAAATCCTAGTGCCACTATAAATAAGCCAGATAACATTAATGGAAAAGAACCTGTGTTTGCTGCTGGATAAAACAGTAATGTACCCAAAGCAGAAATAGCCAGTCCTAATGACAAACCATTTTTATACCCTATTTTGTTTACTAAATCTTCTTTTATTAAATAGGAAATTCCCATATATATCAAGGAACCTACAGTGTAAGCAATGTAAAAAGCAAGAGATACTAATTGACTTTCTCCTTGTGATAAGTTAAAAGCAGTTTTAAAAACAGGTATTAAAATGTCATTACTTGCCGCTACAAATCCCCAAAAGAAGAACACTATCGCTAATGGAATAAATTGTCCCCATTTGGTCTGTAAATTTTCTGTATTCATAATTGTAAATTAATTAGATTTTTTTTAGTTATTATTTCTTAAAAAATTATTAAAGACCGTAAATATATTTGTTAAGTAAATTAAAAAAAAATTAAAAGGAATAAATATTGTTAGAATTATAGAATAACTAATGTTTACAGAAAAATGTGTATTTTTTTTAGTTTTTTTCTTATTTTGAATAAAGTATTTGTAAAGAATTTATTCTAATATTTTACTTTTCACCTCTTTACTGTAATTTCGTCCAATGGGTAGGGTATAAGAAAGTATTTGAATTCGATTTCCCTCTATAGATTTTACTTTATCAATCGCGATAGTATACGATTTATGAATTCTCATAAATCGATCCAAAGGCAATTCTTCGGATAATGAGGTTAATGATTTAAGTGTGATATAGGTTTTGTCAGTAGTTATGACTTTTATGTATTCTTTCATTCCTTCGATAAACAGGATTTCATCCAGAGTGATTTTAATCATTTTTTTATCTACTTTGATAAAAATATAGGGTTCGATTCGATGGCTTTCAATTTTGATGTTGTTTTTTAAATTGAATTCGGCTTCAATTTTATGAATGCATTTAATAAATCGGGGTAACGCTATGGGTTTTACCAGATAGTCTAAAACATCCAGTTCATAGCTTTCGGCTGCAAACTCCCTAAAAGCGGTAGTAATGACTATTTTAGTTTTATATTCAATTAATTTAATCAATTCAAATCCAGTCATGACTGGCATGTGTATATCTAAAAATACAACATCGATAGTGTTATTATTTATAAACTCCAGTGCTTCTATAGGATTGTAAAATGTTCCTACAATTTCAAAATCTGAAAAATTAGTAAAATAATTTAACAGGACTTTTGTAGCTAGCGTTTCATCATCAATCAAAACACATTTAATCTTCATTTTCAATAGGTATTTGCAAACGGATGATATAATAATTGGACTTTACTTTTATAGTTGGTGAAAGTACAAAATTATTTAATATTTCGAATTGCAATATAGCGTGATCAACAACTTTATAATTGAGATTATAAAAGCAAGTTTTGTTTTTCTCGAAACGCATTATTGAATAAATCATGTCGTTTGTTTAAATTTTTTGACTGTTGGTATATTTTATTTTTTCAAAAAAAACGTTTTAGGTAGTTTTATACCGAGATTAAGTTATGATAGTCAACATATCTTAAACATTTAGTTAAAGATGAAATCAATAGGTTGCATTTGTGAAACAAGTAATATCAACAGAGTAAGTAAATCGAATAAAAAAAATAAATATGAAAAATGCTTTAGAAATTAAACCAGACATTAGTTATAAAAGTGTGGGTAAATTTGAAGATACTAGATTTGAAAAAATTCATAATGAAATTTTCAAAAACTCGGTAGAAGCTTCAAAAATTGTTGCTCAAGAAATAGCGCAATTAATCAAATCTAAGCAAGAAAAAAATAAACCTTGTGTTCTTGGTTTGGCTACAGGCTCTTCCCCTGTAAAAGTGTACGAAGAATTAGTACGTATGCATAAAGAGGAAGGCCTTAGTTTTAGTAACGTAGTCACTTTTAATTTGGATGAATATTATCCAATGACTAAAGAGAACAATCAGAGTTACCATTACTTCATGCATCAGCATTTGTTTAATCATATTGATATAAAACCTGAAAATGTAAACATTCCCGATGGAACTGTAGCTATCGAAGATTTGAATCAGTATTGTGTTGATTATGAAATGAATATTAGGAATTCTGGCGGTCTTGATTTTCAACTATTAGGAATAGGGCGTACTGGTCACGTAGGTTTCAATGAGCCAGGTTCTCATATCAATTCAGGAACTCGAATTATTACTTTGGATCATATTACCAGAGTCGATGCTTCGTCTGACTTTAATGGTATCGATAACGTACCGAAAAGAGCAATCACAATGGGCGTGTCTACAATCTTGCGATCTAAAAGAATTGTTTTGATGGCATGGGGACAAAATAAAGCTGAAATTATAAAGAGAACCATTCAAGGCGAAATAAGCTCTGAAGTTCCTGCTACATTTTTGCAAAATCACGCTAATGCCACCTTTGTATTAGACCAATCCGCAGCTTCAGAGTTGACACGATTTAAAACTCCATGGTTGGTTGGAGAATGTATTTGGACGCAAGAATTAAAAAGTAAAGCCATTGTTTGGTTATGTCAAGAAACAAATCAGTCGATTTTAAAATTGACCGATAGAGATTACAATAATAACGGAATGTCAGATCTTTTGGCGCAAGAAGGTTCTGCCTACGATTTGAACATTAATATGTTCAACGTATTACAGCATACCATTACGGGATGGCCAGGTGGAAAGCCAAATACAGATGATTCCAATAGGCCTGAAAGAGCCAATCCTTCCAAAAAAAGAATTATTCTTTTTAGTCCACACCCAGATGATGACGTAATTTCTATGGGAGGAACTTTTTCAAAATTAATAAAACAAGGACACGATGTTCATGTTGTGTACCAAACATCAGGTAATATAGCCGTTACGGATGATGAGGCACTTAAATTTGCCGAAGTTTGCAACGATTTTATTGGCAAAACAGATTGTAATATTGATTTTCCTGCTGTAATAGATTTCATAAATAATAAAACAGAAAATCAAATTGATTCTCTGGATGTTCGAAAATTGAAAGGACTTATCAGACGTCGTGAATCTTATGCCGCAACAAGATATATTGGACTAAAAGATGAATATACTCACTTTTTAGATCTTCCTTTTTACGAAACAGGACAAATAAAGAAAAATCCGTTAGGATCTGAAGATATCGCCATCGTAAAAGATATAATTGCAAAAATAAAACCACATCAGGTTTTCGCTGCAGGTGATCTTGCTGATCCACATGGAACTCACGAGGTGTGTCTTAATGCCATTTTCGCAGCCATGAAAGAATTGAAACCAGAGCCGTATATGAATGATTGCTGGTTATGGTTGTATAGAGGCGCTTGGCATGAGTGGGATATTCACGAAATTGATATGGCTGTGCCGTTAAGCCCGGATGAGGTCTTGTTGAAAAGACATGCTATTTTATACCACCAATCTCAAAAAGACAGAGTGATGTTTCAAGGAAATGATTCAAGAGAATTCTGGGTTAGGGCTGAAGACAGAAATAAAAATACCGCTAAATTATACGATAATCTTGGTCTTGCAGAATATGAAGCTATCGAAGCTTTTAAACGTTTTGATTATTAAAAAATAAAAGCAAGAATGTATAGAAAATAAATTCAAAGTGTGAAAGGCAATTATTAAAATTGAGTTTGGTTATTTATATTTTAAGCCTTTCTATTTTGAATAAATATTAGTTTTTTTTATAATTCATTAATATGGTTTGTTTAAAAGAAAATGATATTATAAACCTGGCATTTTGTGCCAGGTTTTTTTTTGATTAGTCTTTTAATGATAAGCTAAATACAATTCATAAAAATCTACTTTTTTGGATAAAAAAAATCAGTATTTTTTTCGTATTTTTGCAAAAATTTTATAAAATAAATATTCATGTTAACAGTAAATAATTTATCAGTTCAGTTTGGCAAACGAATTTTGTTTGACGAAGTAAATACTACCTTCACGCACGGTAATATCTATGGAGTTATCGGAGCCAATGGCGCTGGGAAATCTACTTTTCTTAAAATAATTGCAGGTGAAATGGATCCAACATCGGGACATATTCATTTGGAACCAGGAAAACGTATGTCGGTTTTGAACCAAAACCATAATATGTTTGATGAAAGTACCGTTCTTGAGACCGTGATGATGGGGAATAAAACCTTGTATGCGATCAAAAAAGAAATGGATGCTTTGTATTTAGATTACAATGATTCAAATGCAGACAGAATAGGAGAGTTGCAAGTACAATTTGAAGAAATGAATGGTTGGAATGCTGATTCTGATGCAGCATCAATGTTGTCCAATCTTGGGATTACAGAAGACAATCATTATACGTTGATGGGAGATTTGGAGGGTAAAATAAAAGTTCGTGTGCTTTTGGCACAAGCTCTTTTTGGAAATCCTGATTTACTTATTATGGATGAGCCTACCAATGATCTGGATTTTGAAACCATCGCTTGGTTAGAAAATTTCTTGGCTAATTATGAAAATACAGTAATTGTAGTTTCTCACGATAGACACTTCTTGGATTCTGTTTGTACACATATTTCGGATATTGATTTCAGTAAAATAAATCATTATTCAGGGAATTATACTTTCTGGTATGAATCAAGCCAATTAGCGGCTAAACAACGTGCGCAACAAAATAAAAAAGCAGAGGAAAAGAAACAGGAATTAGAAGAATTTATTCGTCGTTTTAGTGCGAATGTAGCTAAATCAAAACAAGCTACTTCCCGTAAAAAAATGATTAGCAAGTTGAATATTTCGGAGATAAAGCCATCAAGCCGTCGTTATCCAGCGATTATTTTTGATCAAGAGCGTGAAGCAGGAGATCAGATTTTGAATGTACAGGATTTAAGCGCTTCTGTAGATGGAGATATACTTTTTAAAGGTGTAGATTTGAATATGGCAAAAGGCGATAAAATTGTGCTTTTTTCTAAAGATTCTCGTGCAACTACTGCTTTCTACGAAATTTTAAACGGAAACCAAAAAGCCGATTCAGGAACTTACGATTGGGGAGTTACGACCAACCAAGCCTATTTACCTGGAGATAACCATTCGTTTTTCGAAAACGATTATTCTCTTGTAGATTGGTTGCGACAATGGGTAAAAACCGAAGAGGAACGTGACGAAGTAAATATTCGTAGCTTTCTTGGGAAAATGATTTTTTCTGGAGAAGAAGCTTTGAAAACCTGTAACGTTTTATCAGGAGGAGAAAAAGTACGTTGTATGTTGTCTCGAATGATGATGGAAAGAGCGAATGTTTTAATGCTGGATGAACCAACAAATCACTTAGATTTGGAATCGATTACAGCGTTTAACAACTCATTAAAAAACTACAAAGGTTCTGTGATTTTTACCACACATGATCATGAGTTTGCCCAAACGGTTGGTAATAGAGTTATTGAATTGACACCAAATGGTGCGATTGACCGTTACATGACATTTGATGATTATCTTGATGATGAAAAAGTACAAGAATTGAGAGCTAAGATGTATACTGTTTAAAAAGCAGTTTTAAAACATTGATTTAAAACTCCTGCAATTGCAGGAGTTTTTTGTTTAAATATGTTTTAAATAGAGTCAGACTTTAAATAATCTTCAATTATTTCTTTCCGAAAATTTTACTTACAATAAAAGCAATGATGGCTAGTACTGCAACCACAATAAAAATACCGACACCAACTCCCGCTTTAAATATACCTTCTATAATTGAACAACTTGTAAACGATAGTAATACTACTAAAAGCATTAACAATCTGGTTAGTTTTTTTTGCATGATTTTTATCTTTAATTTGAAATATAAAATTACTAAATAGTAAAGCTTGTTTGTTATATAATTTGTATTGTTTTTTGTAAAATTAATTTTAATAAAAAATAATATATATTTGGATTTTATTATAGAGTATTGGTATTATCATTTTCTCTCTTTTTAATTATAAAATCATAAATCGGAATTCGTATATTTGCAAAACCAAACAACACACTTTACAATGAGTCAAAAAGTATTACTTACTGCAAAAGAAGTTACTATCATATTACATCGTTTGGCCTGTCAATTAATTGAAAAACACTTAGATTTTTCAGACACAATTTTTGTAGGTATTCAACCAAGAGGTGTTTTTTTAGCAGAACGGTTGAAAGAAATATTAGAAAAAGAATACCAAACACCTGAAATTCAGTTGGGCTATTTGGATATTACCTTTTTCAGAGATGATTTTCGAAGAACTGAGAAGCCATTAGAAGCAAATAAAACCAAGATTAATTTTATCGTTGAAAACAAAAAAGTTATTTTCATTGATGATGTTTTATTTACCGGACGAAGCATTCGCTCCGCTTTGACAGCCATTCAATCTTTTGGAAGACCATCAGAAATTGAACTTCTAGTTTTGATTGACAGACGTTTTAGCCGTAATTTACCAATACAACCCGATTATCGCGGAAGACAGGTAGATGCTATAAATAACGAAAAAGTTAAAGTGAGTTGGAAAGAAAATGAAGGTGAAGATGGTGTATATTTAATTACAAGTTAGATACTAATTTGTTTCAAAGTCTAACATTAAAAACTAATAATCGTAAAAAGAAATGAAAGAATTAAGCGTAAATCATTTATTAGGAATAAAATACATCAACAAGAATGATATTGACCTAATTTTTGAAACAGCCGATCATTTTAAAGAAGTTATCAATCGACCAATTAAGAAAGTACCTTCCTTACGAGATATTACTATTGCCAATATTTTTTTCGAAAACAGTACCCGAACAAAACTCTCTTTTGAATTAGCACAGAAACGTTTATCGGCTGATGTAATTAGCTTTTCGGCGGCACAATCTTCCGTAAAAAAAGGAGAAACATTAATTGATACTGTTAATAATATACTTTCGATGAAAGTAGATATGGTGGTTATGCGGCATGCTAATCCCGGAGCTGCATATTTCCTGTCTAAAAATGTAAAAGCCAGTATTGTAAACGCAGGAGATGGTGCCCACGAGCATCCTACACAAGCCTTATTAGACAGTTATTCAATTAGAGAAAAACTTGGCGAAGTGGCTGGGAAAAAAGTAGTGATTGTAGGTGATGTTTTGCACTCCAGAGTTGCCTTATCGAATATTTATGCGTTACAAATGCAAGGAGCAGAGGTGAAAGTTTGCGGGCCTAAAACTCTTATTCCCAGATATATTGAATCCCTTGGTGTAACGGTAGAGCCTGATTTAAGAAAAGCCCTTGAATGGTGTGATGTGGCGAATATGTTACGCGTGCAAAACGAAAGAATGGATGTGAATTATTTCCCGTCAACAAGAGAATACGCTCAACAATATGGAGTTGATAAAACACTTTTGGATTCCCTAAATAAAGAAATTATAATTATGCATCCGGGACCGATCAACCGTGGTGTCGAAATTACCAGTGAGGTGGCTGATTCACATCAATCGGTGATTTTAAACCAAGTCGAAAATGGTGTGGCAATTAGAATGGCGGTTATTTATCTTTTGGCATCAAAAATTCAATAATTTAGCACAAAACTTTGTAAATTAGTTGTTTATAAACTTCTCTGCCTTGAGTAGACTTAGAAATTAAAAAGATGAAAGTAGATCAAAAAGGACACACAATAAGTATTAGAGACACGCAAGGTGATTTTACCTCTTTTTTAATGAAGGTTACGCATCAATATAAAACATTTGAAAAACATAATTTAATTATAGATCTTTTGTTGTACAAAGATTTATCTGCGGGTAACGTAAAATTATTTATGCCTTTATCAAAACTTCATAAAAAAGCTAAAAAATCATTTGTTATAGTTACTTCGGAATTTGATTACAATGCAGTTCCTGAGAAATTGACTGTTGTTCCTTCTTTATTAGAAGCACATGATATTATAGAAATGGAAGAGATTGAAAGAGATTTAGGCTTTTAAAAATATTTTGATGGATTTTTATAGCAACAAAAAAAGAGTACCTATTTTTAGAATTATTTTATTAATATGTTTTTTGGTTTTACTGTGTGTTAATCTAAATAATGTAATCATTAATAGCAATTCAAGTAGCTGTTGGGGAATAGTTGCCAATTTATTATTAGCGGTTTCTATGGCGCTACAAATCAGAAAATACAACAAGGAAAAGAATATTGATAGTTTATAATTTAGTTATAAATAACGAAATGTGAATGTTCAATTTTTATTTCTATCCTAACTTTAAATTGAAATTAAAAATTGAAACTAACAATCCTTGGTTGCTATGCAGCAACACCCCGAACTTTTACGAATCCTACTTCCCAGATTTTAGAAATAAAAAACAGAATTTTCCTGATTGATTGCGCAGAAGGAACCCAAGTGCAGTTGCGAAAAAATAAAATCCGATTTTCTAAGATAAATCATATCTTCATTTCTCATTTACATGGAGACCATTTTTTTGGATTAATAGGTTTAGTATCTACTTTTACTTTACTGAATAGAACCACTGATTTGCATATTTATGGTCCAAAGGGAATCCAAGAAATCATCAAGTTGCAATTGAGATTATCTAATTCTTGGACTAATTATGGTTTGTTTTTTCATGAACTGGAATCCAATGATAGTGAAGTCATTTTTGAGGATGAAAAGGTTTTGGTAAAAACCATTCCTTTAAAACACCGTGTTTACACAAATGGTTTTTTATTCCAAGAAAAAACTGCGGAGCGGAAACTTAATTTGGATGCCGTTCAAAATTATGAAATCGATACCTGTTATTATCAAAAAATAAAAAACGGAAAAGACATTACTTTGGAAGACGGGCGAGTTATTGAAAATGACAAATTAACATTTGATCCTATTCCAGCAAAAAATTATGCTTTTTGCTCTGATACTGCATATAATGAAGCTATGATTCCAATTATAGAAAATATTGATGTTTTATACCATGAATCAACTTTCCTGCAATCAGAAGAAAATTTAGCTAAAAAGACATTGCATTCCACTGCAAAAGAAGCGGCTACAATTGCTTTGAAAGCTAATGCACAGCAATTAATTTTAGGACATTATTCAACTCGATATGAAAATATTGAACTTTTTAAAGAAGAAGCCGAAACTGTTTTTCCAGAAGTGCTTTTGGCTGATGATGGAAAAAGCTTTGAGTTTTAAAAAAGAGGATTAATTTATTTAGAATGTAAAATTGATACTTAGATTTTTTAGATGGTTGGAAATCTAATTATCAAAAAATCTAATCATCGAAAAATCAAAATATGAAAGACTTAGGTAATTACAGAAAATCGTACGAAAAGAGTGAGCTATTAGAATCAAATATTCCCGAAGATCCAATAAATCTTTTTAACAGATGGTTTCATGAGGTAGAGGATTTTGGTGGCGACAGCGAAGTTAATGCTATGACGATATCTACATTAGGTTTAGATGGATTCCCAAAAGCCAGAGTTGTTTTGTTGAAAAAATTTAATGAAGAAGGATTTATTTTTTATACCAATTATAATTCAGAAAAGGGTAGGGCTATTGCCGAAAATCCTAAAATATGTCTTTCTTTTTTTTGGCACACTATGGAGCGTCAGGTTATTATAAAAGGAATTGCCCATAAAACGACAGAAGCTATTTCAGATAATTATTTTGAAACCAGACCTGACGGAAGTAAATTAGGAGCAATCGTTTCTAACCAAAGTGAAGTGGTACCTTCTCGTGAATATTTAGAAGAAAATTTAAAAGAGTTAGAAAAGGATTTTGACGGTATCGTAATTCCAAGACCGAAGTATTGGGGAGGATTTCTGGTAACTCCTTTAGAGGTAGAATTTTGGCAAGGAAGGCCTAATAGATTACATGACAGAATTCGATATAGTAGTCAAGATGATTTTTCTTGGAAAATTGAACGACTATCTCCGTAAAGTAAGAAATAGCTTTGTAAATAGTTAACAATGTGTGTTTTAACGATTTTTTGTGTTGTAGTTAGGTATTATATCATGTAAGTTTGCAGACGATATATTTTAAACTTAAACTACTATTATTTTGAAATTAAATTTTTTTGGAGCACGTTTGTTCATTATTGTGCTATTAACAATGAATTCCTGTTCTACTGAAGCTGTTCCTGTAGAACCAACAACAGTTACTTCTCCAACACCGACACCTCCAGTTTCAAATGTGGTACCGCCTGCAACGGATGCCAGAACATATACCTATAACGCTATTGAAACAGAAACTTTGAATTTGATAAATGCTTATAGAGTTCGTATTGGGTTAAAAACGTTATTAAAAACAGACTATATATCTAATAAAGCGCAAGAGCATGACAACTATATGATTGTCAATAATGTATTAAATCATGCTGGTTTTGATGCACGTTCCCAAGATATTATGAATGTTTTAAGAGCTAAAAGTGTAGGAGAGAATGTCGCTTTTAATTACAGTACAGCTCAGGCTGTTTTTAATGGCTGGTTGGCTAGTTCTGGCCATAAGGCAAATATTGAAGGTGATTTTACTCATTTTGGAATTTCAATACGAGTGGATTCAGCCGGGAAAAAATATTATACAAATATCTTTGCAAGAATATAATTATATTTTTTTAGAATTTCGAAGCTACTTTGCCTAAAGTAAATTACTTGTATTTTTAGAATAGTTATTAAACTTTTAAATAATTATCTATATAATGAAAAGCTTAAAGAAACAGCCATAAACGACTGTTTCTTTAAGCTTTTAAACATTAATTAAAAAGCAATTGTTATAAATTATCGAAATCTGTTGAGTTGATATTATTTTTATATATTCTAGTCAAGAAAACTTCTCTTGGAAAATCGATCGCTTGTTATCATAATGTAAGAAATGTATATGTAAAATTGTTTTTATTATGTATTTCGTCGATTATTTTTGGTATTTTAACGATAAAAAATGTATGTTTGAATAAGAAATAAGAACATTTAATTTATTTGTTAAAGAAGTTTGCCCCACAATCTCCTTTAAACTTAAACTACTATATTATGAAGATAAAAATACTTCGTGCATTATTGCTCGTTACTGTGATTTGCACTATGAATTCCTGCTCATCCGATGATTCTAATTCTCAGACTACTGAAGCATCTGCACAAAAAGTAGTAAGTTATTCTTATAATTCTATTGAATTAGAAACAATGGCTTTGATTAATAAACACAGAATTAGTGTTGGATTAAAACCTTTGGAAAAAATTAATCACATGTCTTACAAGTCAGAAGAACATGATAATTACATGATCGCAAATAATGTAGTTAATCATAATGATTTTGTAGCTCGATCTGAAAACATCATTAAAATTTTAGGTGCTAAAACTGTAAGTGAAAATATTGCTTACAATTATAATACACCTCAGGCAGTTTTAGAGGCTTGGTTAGCAAGTCCTAGTCACAAAGCAAACATCGAAGGTGATCATACTCATTTTGGAATTGCAATAAAAGAGAATCCTGCAACTGGTAAAAAGTATTACACAAATATTTTTGCAAAAATATAAGTTGAGTTTGTTTTTTAAACTAAAAGGCTGTCTTCTCCCCAAAAGACAGCCTTTTATATTTATATCAGAATCTAAAGAGATAATTAATAAACGGTTACATAATTTTAATACGATTGTTTGAATAGAGAAGTCCAATGAAAATTATTTCATTGGACTTCTTATATTGTGTAAATTAGTTTGTGTCTAATTAACTTGTGTAAAGATCCTTTTTCATAAAAATGGCTATATTAAATGAATAGGCTGTCAGACAATAGTTAAT
>NZ_SMLF01000005.1:0-249722 GCF_004349155.1 Flavobacterium sp. GT3P67 | reverse complement strand
AAGAGGCAACTACCCGCTAAGATAATTGCCTCGCTTTATATAAGGAGGAACGCACAAATGATATTTATTAACCGTCCTTCTTTTCCATACTCTCTAATGTCATATTAGAAAGTATAGATTTGTCTTGCTGCAAAACATCTTCATCATTTGCATATTGATCTTTTGATTTTATCAAAAGCCAGGTATTTTCCTGTTTCGTCTTTAGTTTTACCAATGCGAATTCGCCTTTCAGTTTTTTTCCATTAAGAATAAAACTAAGATGTCCTTTTTGTAAATCGGATTGTAATTTATTTTCAACTTTATCTAATTTATCTTCATCAGTTAAAGTATACGTTCCATTATCCCAAACGATAACATTCCCTGCGCCGTAATTTCCCTCTGGAATAGTGCCTTCAAAATCTTTATAACTATAAGGATGGTCTTCCACCATAATTGCCAATCTTTTATCAGCCGGATTCATAGACGGTCCTTTGGGTATCGCCCAACTTTTTAGCGCACCATCCATTTCCAATCGAAAATCATAATGCAAATGAGAAGCCGCATGTTTTTGCACTACGAAAATCAACTTGGTAGTTGATTGCTTAATTTTCCCTTCGGGCTCGGCTGTGGAATTAAAATTACGCTTTTGATTGTATTCACTCAAAGACATGATCAATAAGATTAGTATTTAAAACTTACGACAAATCCACTCATTAAATTTTATCTCCAGAATTCTCATCTAAATTACTATGATTATCACCACCTATACTATAATGGTTATTTTCTTCATCTTCATTTCCCGAGTTTTCCATTTCATCATCTAATTCTGAGCCAGGAATGTCTAAATCCCCGCCAGAAACATCCTCTTCGAAATTTTTTTCATTCAATTCCCGGATATTATTTATTTCAACAGGTGCCTTCTTTTTAGAAAGATCTTCTGGGTCTATTTCCATTTCTTTATGGAATTGGTTATATATATCTTCGCTTGGAGGATATAAAAGAGAATCCGGGATTGCATTTTTATCTTTCTTACCCGGTTTTCTTTTGTCAAAATTCAATTTATCGTCTCTATTATTCATTTTACATTTATTTAATTGATTTTCAATACACTAAGTTAAACATTTTTAAATAAAACTGACTTAAATACCATAAATTATTCCGCATAAACGACTAACTTTAAATAACTTAACCAGTCACCAACCCTATTACTAATTTAAAAAAATAAAAACATAACTCATTAAAAGACAATGTAATACTGGGGAATCATGGTCGAATTTTTGGAACAAATCCTATGTAAGAAGCAGATTTGATAGAAATTAAATCCAGCATATTGGAGTTAGATAGAATACCATATATGTTGTTGAATATAGAAATCTTTCCACTAGAATTCACGGTTCTAACATCCAAATAGTATTGATCAATGCTATTGAAAACAAAGTAAAATCAATGGGCTTTCACGCCATTCCAAAAGATTTATTTGAGCTTTAATTTTCATAAATTAATTTTAAAACTGCCTACAATATAGTTTTCTCCTAAAAAAACATTAAAATTTGTTTGTCACATATATATATCGTAATATTGCTATATAAAAATATAGCGATGGGGATTACTAAAACAGAACATTTCACAGACGAGCAAAACGAATTGGCAATATTAGCGAAAGCCATTGGTCATCCTGCCCGTATTGCAATTATCCAACATCTCATAAAAGTAAACAGTTGTGTGTGCGGCGATATTGTAAACGAATTGCCTCTAGCCCAACCTACCGTTTCGCAGCACTTGAAAGAATTAAAAAATGCCGGACTTATAAAAGGCAATTTTGAAGGAAATTCCATTTGTTATTGCCTCAACGAAGAGGGTTTCAATAAAATAAAAGGCTTTTTTCAACAAGTAAATACTCATTTAGAAAACAGAAAAAATCAATGTTGTTAATTTTCAAATAAAAAAGAATCATGAAATTATCAGAAATTAAAAAACAGTTGAACACACTAGATAACGTTGCTTTTGTATTGCCAAACGGGACTTATGTTCCAGAACATTTTCACGTAACCGAAGTGGGTTTAATCACCAAAAATTTTATTGATTGCGGTGGAAAAGTTCGAAAAGAAACCGTTGTAAATTTCCAATTATGGGATGCCAATGACTTTGAACACCGCTTAAAACCACAAAAACTTTTGAACATCATCGCTCTTTCAGAAAAAATATTGGGAATTGAAGATTATGAAATTGAAGTAGAATATCAAGCTGAAACTATTGGTAAATACGACATTGGTTTCAACGGAACAGCGTTCACTTTATTAAACAAACAAACGGCTTGCTTAGCCCAAGATCAATGTGGCATTCCAGCAGAAAAACAAAAAGTGAAATTATCCGAAATATCAGGTCAGCCTAATAGCTGTGCTCCTGGAGGAAACTGTTGCTAATTTTAATACTATAAAATGACCTTAACCAAAACCATCCTGTTTCCAGCAATCGAAAAAGCAATCCGTGCTTTTGATTTTGAAAGCATAGCTACAGAACGTAAAACAACTTTGCAACCACTTATTGATTTTATTCAAAATAAAGTTACCAACCATCAAGAAGTTAGGCTAAACTTTATTTGCACGCATAATTCCAGAAGAAGTCATTTATCACAAGTTTGGGCACAAACAGCAGCGTCACATTTCAATATAAAAAATGTATTTTGCTATTCTGGTGGTACCGAAGCAACCGCTTTGTTCCCTATGGTTGCAAAAACATTAGAGCAGTCGGGGTTTAAAATCAAAACCATTGCAGCAGGAAACAATCCAATTTATGTCATAAAATATGCTAAAAATGAGCATTCCATTATTGGTTTTTCTAAAACCTATGATGACGATTTCAATCCTAAAAGTGAATTTGCAGCAATATTGACTTGCTCACAAGCTGATGGAGGTTGCCCATTTATTGCAGGTGCTGAAAAGCGTATTCCAATCACATTTGAAGACCCGAAAGCATTTGACAATACACCACAACAAGCAGAAAAATATCAGGAACGCAGTTTGCAAATTGCAACCGAAATGTTTTATATATTCTCTCAAATCAAATCATACTAATGGCATTACATAAAAAAAGATTAAACTTTCTCGATAGCTACCTTACACTTTGGATATTTCTAGCAATGATAATTGGCGTTTCTATTGGCTATTTTATACCGTCCAGCAGTAGTTTTATCAATTCCTTTTCAAGCGGAACGACCAATGTTCCTCTGGCAATCGGATTAATATTGATGATGTATCCGCCATTGACTAAAATTGATTTTTCAAAAATTCCTTTAATGTTTGAAAAGCCAAAACTACTGACCGCCTCTTTTTTAATCACATGGATTGTTGGTCCGTTTTTAATGTTTTCATTGGCAACATTCTTTTTGAAAGATTATCCGGAATACATGATGGGTTTAATTATAATTGGGATTGCGCCTTGCATTGCAATGGTGATTGTCTGGAACGAATTAGCCGAGGGAAATAGGGAATTAACAGCTGGCTTAATCGGGATTAATAGTTTGCTCCAAGTGTTCTTTTTTAGTTTGTATGCGTATTTTTACTTGGAAATAATGTTGCCTTTATTTGGAATAAAAGGATTGGAATTAAATATTACCATTGCTGAAATTGCTACAACAGTTGGGATTTATTTAGGAATTCCATTTGCATTAGCAGTAATTAGCCGTTATGTAATAAAGAAATTCATTGGTGACAAATGGTTCAATCAAAAATTTATTCCTTTTGTTTCTCCCATTACTTTAGTTGCTTTACTATTTACAATTGTAGTCATGTTCAGTTTAAAAGGTGAAATGATTGTTGATTTGCCACTGGATGTGATTAGAATTGCTATTCCTCTTGTCATTTTCTTCACCATTATGTTTTTCCTGATGTTTTTTGTTTCAAAAAAGATCGGTGCCAATTATAGAGATACCGTTGCACTATCATTCACTGCATCTGGAAATAATTTCGAATTGGCAATTGCTGTTTCCATTGGCGTTTTTGGCATCAATAGCGGACAAGCATTTGCAGGTGTTATTGGACCATTAGTAGAAGTCCCGGCTTTGATAATCTTGGTAAACGTCGCTTTTTGGTTGAAGAAAAAATATTATACTAAATCTGGATTATGAACAGAAACTAAACCTCTATAGATTGAAACCCATAAATTTGCCCTGTAGACTTAAAGCCTAAAGGACTGACAAAATCAACACTGACTTGCAGAGTATTAAAGTCTGTGAATCAGTGTTGATGTATTTTAATTAGACTAAAAACATTATTGTCTTTTATAAATTTCTACAACATCAGTCTTGAATTTGTTCTTTAGCCATGCTCTCAGTTTTTGTTTTTCAGCAGTATTCAGCTCATTTTTACTTTCATATAGCACTACAGTAATCACTTTTTTGGTTGACTGGTTTTCATTAAATATATGATTTGCAATGGCAATATTATCAATTTCAGGAAACAGTATTTTTGTTTCATTCAAAATAGCATTATTATCGAATTTTAAAGAAGTAATTTGACTTTGCAGCTTGGCAATAATCAAATCTTTCTGACTCATGGTTTTATTGTTAAAAGTAATTTCATTCAGAATATCCTGCTTTAAGTCGGTCGTATCTTGAATAATATTTAATACCGTATTGTTCAATTCATACGTTTTCAATTTTCCGTTAAGTTCTTTTATTTCATTCTTATCAAGTCTCTTTCTTAAAAAAGCAATATCTATTTTTTTTGGGTTTGAAGTAAACTGCGTTTTTTTATACAGAACCGTAAATCCCTTATCAATAAACTCTACTTTTAAAAAGAGTTCTACTTTTTGTTTATATTTTTTTTCTTGGAAAAGCTGATACGCAAAAAAGATACTCGGTACTATCAAAGCTAAAGTCAAAAAAGAAATCATATACTTAACTCTCTTTTCAGCCTTTAAATTCGTTTGTTTAACAATTGGGTATTCTAAATATTTTACAATTATAAAGGTTGCAATACAAATAAAAACACAATTAATAGTATACAAATACATAGCGCCGAAAAAGAATTTAAAATTGCCCAAAGCTAAGCCATAACCCGCCGTACACAAAGGAGGCATCAACGCCGTTGCGATGGCAACTCCTGGAATAGGATTCCCTTTTTCTACCCTAGTCATGGCTATTACTCCAACAAGTCCTCCAAAAAATGCGATGAAAATATCATAAATATTAGGTGATGTTCTTGCTAAAAGTTCTGATTGTGTATCTTTAAAAGGACTTAAAAAAAAGTAAATCGTAGAAACCACCAAACTTACAACAGTGGCAATAAGAAGATTCTTAAGTGATCTTTTGAGTAAATTAAAATCATAAATCCCTAAACCAAAGCCAGCTCCAATAATTGGCCCCATTAAAGGCGAAATAAGCATCGCTCCAATGATTACGGCAGTTGAATTTACATTCAAGCCAACCGAAGCCACTACAATTGCACAAGCTAAAATCCATAAATTGGAACCTCGGAAAGAAATGTTTGACTTTACATTATCTAATACTTTTTTCTTGTCTTCTTCTCCGCTATGTAGATCAATAAAATTAACTACTTTATTCATTACTTTTTTTTATTTCTTATTTCAACATTACTTTAAAAATCAGAGGCAAAATTGTAACTGCCATCAATAATACTTAGCAAGATAGCCCATTTAGAAATAATTTAGGATTTTATTAGTCTCAAAAATCAATTACATAATAACAATTTACATTTTAAATCAAAATCACTTACTACCACATCACAATTGATTCCGCATAATTCTTATAAAAGATAAAAAACCCAAAATCAATTTAGATTTTGGTTTTTTTTATGTTAACACAAAACACTAATAATCTATTCCATCAATTTCACGTAAAAATAAACAGGCACCTTCACCATCTCAAACTTTGATATACAATAATATCATTATCGAAGACAATTTCTATTGAAAACAGCATTACTTAAGTATATTTTAATCCAAAAATAAAAGCATAAAAAAGGATTAATCAATAGGTGAGTTTTTTCTTTAAAATAACAGTAAGTTTTTGATTTTTAGTTACTTAATTTTATTTTATTAGTTTTTTTTATTATTTTTATATCCCTCAAAAAAAATAGCAGTTTTAAAAAAGTCAGCCTACCTAAACGACTGAATTAGTATACTTACCCCGATTAATAATTATGTTTATCGAAATTACATTATAACTATTAAATAAAACCTGTATAAAATACCCCTATCAGAAAATATTCTCAAATATAATACACCTACTAAATCATCTATTAACACAATTAATAACTTTTTAAATGTTTAAATTATGAAAAATGTAGTACAGATTAAAGAAGTAAATTCTTCTATCAAAAACAGGAGGGAATTCCTTAAAATTAGCGGACTTACCGTTTTGGGCAGCGGTTTATTATTATCTAGTTGTAACAATGACGACGATTTAATTCTTAGTCCAAATAGTAACAACCTTACAGCTAAATATGGACAAGGTCATTTTCCAGGAACCAAAGATGGTGTGTTTGATTTAGGTGCAGGAGACTTAGGTGTATTGACTTATGCGTATGCTCTGGAACAATTAGAAGCAGATTTTTATACTAAAGTTGTAAATGCAAGTGGATTCACAAGCAATTTTACCGCTGAGGATCAACAGGTATTGGTGGATTTATACCATCATGAAGTAATTCACCGCGAATTCTTTAAAACAGCCTTGACTGGAGCTCTTCCTAATCCAAAAAAACAATTACTCCCTAATTTAGAATTTGATTATGGAAGTTTAAATTTCAGTAGTCGTTCACAGGTATTAGCTACTGCCAAAGCATTAGAAGATACAGGTGTAGCAGCTTACAATGGTGCTGGAAGATTAATTAGCAATCCCGATTATTTACTTCTAGCAGGTAAAATAGTTTCGGTTGAAGCAAGACATGCATCTGCGATTAGGAGTTTAATAAATCCAAATTCTAAAGATTTTGCAGGAGATGATGTTGTTGATACTACAACAGGACTTGATGTAAAGAAAAATCCATCAGAAGTGATTGCAATTGCAAGTGGGTTTATCACAACAACTTTTACCGCTTTATACTTACCGTAATACATAACATTTAAAAAAAATTAGAAATTATGAACATATTAAAATTTATAGAGTCTTTTACTAATGAAGAATTAATGCAAAGTAAAGGATCAAGAAGAGATAGTTTTGGGAAAATAAGTCAACTGGGAAAAAATTTAGCCCTTGCCTCAATTCCATTTGGGCTTTCATCACTAACAAATGTAGCTTATGCTGGAAAAATAAAACCTACACCAAGCAACCCTATAGGAGCATTACAGCTAGCACTGACATTGGAATATCTTGAAAAAGAATATTATATCATGGGATTAGAATCTGGCGTAATTCCTACCGGAGGAAGAGATGAAAAAGTTTTTATGCAGATCTCAGACCATGAAACCGATCACGTTACCTTTTTAATTAA
This sequence comes from Flavobacterium sp. GT3P67, assembly GCF_004349155.1. Taxonomy (NCBI): domain Bacteria; kingdom Pseudomonadati; phylum Bacteroidota; class Flavobacteriia; order Flavobacteriales; family Flavobacteriaceae; genus Flavobacterium; species Flavobacterium sp. GT3P67. Next base: position 242,292 of record NZ_SMLF01000005.1, on the reverse strand, counting down.
TGGTTTAGGAGGCGTGGGAAGTCCAAATTTTGTTGAGAAACCAACATTTGACTTTACTGTTGGTGGCGCTTTTGACCCGTTTAATCATTATCCTACATTTTTAGCTTTAGCTCAGGCTTTTGAAGATACAGGTGTTAGAGCTTATAAGGGTCAGGCCGGTAATTTAATATCTGCCCCAGATTTGTTGACCGCCGCATTACAGATTCATTCTGTTGAAGCACGCCACGCCTCCGAAGTAAGAAGATTACGTGGTTTAAGAGGATGGATTACATTAAATCAAAGAGGTGCAGGAATGCCTGAGGCAACGCAAGCAGTCTACAATGGTGAGGAAAATATCATTCAAGCAGGTTATGACACATCATCATTATTTGGTGCAGAAGCAGGATCAGAATCCTATGATGAACCCCTGACTACGGATCAAGCAGTTGCTATTGCGGGATTATTTATTGTGTAAATATTTGAACCTCCTAAAAATACTAATTGATAGCCTAATATTTCTGTATTGAAAAGATCATAGTATAATTTTTTGGAACTGATATTACTTTAAATTTTATCCATTCAAATAAGAAGCCCAAAATCTAATTGTAGATTTTGGGCTTCTTTGCAAACTTAATACTCAGATAAATTTATTCAATAGGAAGAAGAAGTGTTGAAGTAATGGCTTCCAAAACCTCAAAAGCAGTTTCAGCCATCTTGTTTCCTTTGGTGTCCAATAATGGATTCACCTCCACAAATTCAATACAAACAACCTTTTTGGTTTGAATAATTTGATTGATAATTGCAATTATTTCGTACTGATCAAATCCTTTGGGAACCGGAGTACCTGTCCCATAAGAAATCATATCGCAATCCATGGAATCCACATCAAAAGAGATATACAAAACTTCACAATGCGTTAATTTTGATAAAGCTTCGGCGACACACGTTTGCAATCCTCTGAAACGTACCTCATCAACTTTATAGTTTTTGATCTGCAACTTTTCAATTTGCTTGTCCTCTGCTGCTTCCGTATCGCGGACACCAAAATAAATCAGATTTTCAGCTAAAACTTTTGGCCCTTTATATCCTATATTTTTCATCTCCTCCCAATGTTGTTGGGTTTCCGGAGCCACTTCATTATTCTGGCAACTCAAATTATCATCAGCAAGAGCCGCTGACAAAGGCATTCCATGAATATTTCCCGATGGCGAAGTGTAAGGCGAATGCAAATCAGCATGGGCATCAATCCAAATTACTCCTACATTTTGTTCTGGATAAGCCGCTTTTATACCACTTATTGTTCCTAATGCCGAAGAATGATCTCCTGACAATACAATTGGAAAAAAATTATCCGTTAAGTTTTTCTTTACCGCATTACAAACTCTGGTGCATTGCTCCACAACATGCTCAATTCTTTTAGCAGAAGAACTTCGGTTTTTATCGTATATGGATTCGTTGTGCGTTTTTACATCTTCAAATTCAAATTGATTAAAATAATCACTGCTCTTATTAATTGCAGCAATTTCGATAGCATCAATTCCCAAATCAGAGCCTCGTGTCCCAGCTCCAATATCGGATCTGTTCTTTATTAATTTTATTGCTTTTCCCATTGTACTTAAATTATCTGAAATCGTTTAATGCTCTTTCGATAATATCCAAACATTCCTGAATTTGAGATTCTGTAATTACTAATGGTGGAGCTAAACGGATTTTATTACCATGTGTTGGTTTTGCCAACAATCCATATTCGCTGAATTTCATACAAATATTCCAAGCCAAATCAGATTCTTCATCACAATTAATCACAATCGCATTCAATAATCCTTTACCTCTAACCAATGTGATTAATGAATTTCTAGAAGCAATCTCGTTAAGTCCGGTTCTTAAAACTTCCCCTAAGTAAGCGGCATTTTGTGCCAAATCTTCCTCTTTTACAACTTCAAGCGCAGCAATAGCGACAGCAGCAGCAATAGGATTTCCTCCAAAAGTAGAACCGTGTTGCCCTGGCTTAATGACATTCATAATGTGATCATTAGTCAAAACAGCCGAAACCGGATAAACACCTCCCGAAATCGCTTTTCCTAAAATTAAAATATCCGGTTGTACATTTTCATGATTCACGGCTAATAATTTTCCTGTACGTGCAATTCCTGTTTGCACTTCATCAGCAATAAATAAAACATTATGTGCTTCACAAAGCGCTTTAGTTTTTGCTAAATATCCTTCGGCAGGAACATAAACCCCCGCTTCTCCCTGAATTGGTTCCACTAAAAATCCTGCAATATTTTTGTTCGTTTTTAATACGTTTTCTAATGCTTCAACATCATCATATGGAATTTTGATAAATCCGGCTGTAAAAGGTCCAAAGTTTTTACGGGCACTTTCATCATTCGAAAATGAAATAATAGTTGTTGTTCTTCCATGAAAATTGTTTTCACAAACGATGATTTGTGCTTCATTTTCAGGAATTCCTTTTATCTCATAAGCCCATTTTCGACATAATTTCAAAGCTGTTTCCACCGCTTCAGCACCTGTATTCATGGGTAACACTTTATCGAAACCAAAATACTTGGTTACATATTCTTCATACGGTCCCAGTTGATCATTATGAAAAGCACGTGAAGTCAACGTCAATGTTTGCGCTTGTTTTACCATGGCGCCAACAATTTTTGGGTGACAATGTCCCTGATTTACGGCAGAATATGCCGATAAAAAATCATAATATTTTTTTCCGTCTACATCCCAAACATAAACACCTTCGCCTCTTTCTAAAACTACAGGTAAAGGATGGTAATTGTGAGCTCCATATTGATTCTCTTTTGCTATCAGCGCTTCAGATTTTGAAGAAAGGTTTTGTTCTGTATGTGTCATGGTGTTTCTATTTTAATATAATAAAGCACAAAATTACTATTTTTTTTTAATTTACCAATAAAAATAAATATTTTGACTTTTAAAAAGATATTATTTAAAAATATTACTTTAATTTTGATTAAAAATAAGTCATTTTTAAATAATTAATTCGATTTACAGCTGTATTTCGAAATAAATAAAAATAAGTACTTTTATACGAACACAAAAGCATCATTTATAATTAAAACAATATGGATATATTAGACGAATTTGATATCAATATTATCAAGGAATTAGAGAAAGACGGAAGAATGGCTTATTCTGCCATCGCAGCCAATCTGAAAATATCAAACACGATGGTGCATCAGCGCATCAATAGATTAACGGAACAAGGAATACTTACCGGAATAAAACCCGTGATTAATGAAAAGAAAATAGGTTATGATTGGGGATCTTTTACTGGAATTACCTTAAATAAAGATCAAGATTCTGACCGAATTATTGAAGAATTGAAAAATATTCCGGAAATAACGGAATGCTATTACATCACCGGATCTTTTACCCTTTATATAAAAATCATTGCCAAAGATCATGAACACATGCGAAAAGTTCTTTATGAAAAAATAGACAATATTCCTGGAATTGCCAAAACCGATTCTATAATTGAACTCGGTTGTGCTTTTAAACGAAATGTAAGTCTCTAACATAATATTCCATAAAAATGAAACACTTCAAGAACCATTTACCACTGGCAGTTTTAATTTTTTGCTTTAGTTTTCCAATGTTCTCACAAAACACGACAGCTGCAGCAATAGATAGGCTTAAAAAACTGGCGCAACAAGTGACCATCATCAGAGACAATTGGGGGATTGCACACGTATATGGTAAAACCGATGCTGATGCCGTTTTTGGAATGCTATATGCGCAATGTGAAGACGATTTCAAACGGATAGAAATGAATTATATCGAAAAATTGGGAAGACTTTCCGAAATCAAAGGACAATCTGTTTTGTATAATGATTTAGAAATTAAACTTTTGATTGATACCAATGAAGCGAAAGCTGATTATAAAAAAGCAGCGCCTTGGTTGAAAAAATTATTAAACAGTTATGCCGACGGAATCAACTTTTACCTGCACAATCACCCCGAGGTCAAACCCGCTTTATTGACTCATTTTGAACCTTGGTATCCATTACTTTGGACAGACGGCAGTATTGGCGCCATAAGCACCGCTGGACTTTCTACAGGAGAATTGAAAGCTTTTTATTCCGGAAACACAGATAAAGTGGCGTACATTGAACGAGAAAAAGACGTGCAAACAGGCTCTAACGGATTTGCAATTGCACCTTCAAAAACTGCTTCGGGAAATGCTATTTTGTACATCAACCCGCACACTACGTTTTATTTCCGACCTGAAATACAAATGAGCAGTGAAGAAGGATTGAGTGCATATGGAGCGGTAACTTGGGGTCAATTTTTTATTTACCAAGGGTTTAACGAAAACTGTGGTTGGATGCATACCTCGTCAAATGTTGATGTCGCAGATATCTATGCTGAGAAAATCGTGACCAAAAACAACAAACTATTTTATGAATACGACAATAAATTAGTTCCCGTTATCGAAAAAAAAATAACCATCAAGTACCTAGAAAACGGAAAACTAATTCCTAAAACATTCAATACCTATTACACCAACCACGGACCAATTATGGCCAAAAGAGACGGAAAATGGATTAGCTTAAAATCGAATAATCGTTCGATGAAAAGTCTGGAACAAAGTTGGGTAAGAACAAAATCAAAAGGATTTGAGGATTATAAAAAGGCAATGGATTTAAAAGCCAATACCTCAAACAATACCGTTTATGCCGATAAAGAAGGGAACATCGCATACTGGCATGGAAACTTTATTCCCATTCGAGACAAAAAACTGAATTGGTCAAAAGTGATGGACGGCACAACGTCGGTAACGCAGTGGAAAGGATTACATGAAGTTTCGGAAACGGTTCATTCCTACAATCCCACAAACGGCTGGCTGCAAAATTGTAATTCTACACCTTATACAGTAGCTGGTGATAATAGTCCAAAAGAGGAAAACTACTTGCCTTACATGGCTCCCGATGGAGAAAGTTTCAGAGGCCTAAATGCTATTCGATTATTAAGCAAAGGCAATACCTATACGTTAGACAAAGTAATTGCCGATGGTTATGACACAAAACTGACAGCCTTTGAATTTTTAATTCCATCCTTGGTTGCCAGTTTCGAAAAAAACATCAGTAAAGATAATGTCCTTTATTCCGAATTATTGGGACCAATAACCTTATTGAAAAATTGGGATTATTATGCACAAGAAAATTCTGTGGCCACAACACTAGCTGTAGAATGGGGGTATAAATTAGACCCAATTATTCAAAAAGTGTACATCGATGAAGGCGATATGGATCAAGTTGAAAACACCCTAAATTTTGCAAAAATCGCTACACCAGACCAATTGGTGCCTCAACTACAAATGGTGATAAACGAATTGAAAAGCAAATTTGGAACCTGGCAAATTCCTTGGGGAGAAATCAACCGTTTCCAGAGAACTTCCGGTGACATTACTATGATATACAATGATGCCTTGGAAAGTTTACCTATTAGTTATGGGCCGGCGCTTTGGGGTAGTTTACCGGCTTTTAAAAGTAATTATCAAAAAGACACCAAAAAGCGCTACGGAACTAACGGAAACAGTTTTGTGTGCGCGGTAGAATTTGGAACAAAAATAAAAGCAAAATCATTACTGGCAGGCGGAAACAGCGGAGATCCAACATCAAAACATTTTTACGATCAAGCTGAAATGTATAGAAAAGGACAATTCAAAGATGTATTATTCTATAAAGATGATGTTCAAAAAAATGCCGAAAAGACCTATCATCCCGGTGAATAGTTATTTTATGCCTTAACAATCAAAATTAAGTGTTCCGTTATAAAAGAAAAAAATTATAGTACCCCCTTTTTATGGCAAATTATTTAAGATATTTGTGTAACACAAACAAAACAAATATGAAAAATATTTTCTTTTTCCTTTTAGGATTTCTATTGTTTTCCAATGGCTCATTTGCGCAAATGAAATCCGTTAAATACACTGATGGTGTTCAAAAATTAAATGGCTTATCCATTGTTCCAAAAAAAGGCAGCAAAACTAAACCTGGAATTCTTATACTTCCAGCTTGGAAAGGAATCGATATACACGCAAAACAATCAGCTGAGAAATTATCAAGCTTGGGATATTATGCATTTGTAGCTGATATTTATGGCGAAGGAAACTACCCAACAAACACTCAAGAAGCTGGAAAGCAAGCCGGTTTTTACAAAAACAATGTAGCAGATTATCAAAGACGCATTCAACTCGCTTTGGATCAATTAGTAAAAGCAGGTGCAAATCCAGATAATATTGTTGTAATAGGCTACTGTTTTGGCGGAACTGGTGTTCTCGAAGCAGCAAGAGCAGGAATGAAAATTCAAGGAGCAGTTTCTTTTCACGGTGGTTTAGGACGTAATGCTTCAAGAGTAAACAATCCTATCGCTGCAAAAATTTTAGTGCTTCACGGCGCTGATGACACTTATGTTCCAGGTGCAGAAGTAGCCGCTTTTCAACAAGAAATGAGAGATACAAAAGCAGATTGGGAAATGATTTATTACGCTAATTCAGTTCATGCTTTTACAGATCCTGAAGCAGGAAACGATAATTCTAAAGGAGCAGCTTACAACGAAAAAGCAGCTAAACGCTCTTGGGAACGCATGAATTCTTTCTTAAAAGAAGTTTTGAAATAATTTATTAAATATAATTTTTCAAAAACAGTATAAGTTCGGTTTTTTTGTTAGTTTTATAGATTGAAATTCAATAAAAAGTCTAGAATTCATACTGTTTTTTTATGTCAAAAAGTAAAATCAGAAACGACAAAACCTGTCTCAATTGCAGATATGTGGTAGAAAATAGATTCTGTCCTAATTGTGGACAAGAAAATACTGATACCCGAAAGACGTTTCATCACCTCTTTATTCATTTTTTTGAGGATTTAACTCACTATGAAAATGCTTTTTGGAGAACCATAAAAAATCTTTTATTCAAACCTTCAGCGCTGACTAAGGAATACCTTTCCGGAAAACGATTGTCTTATTTGGCTCCAGTTAGATTGTACATCTTTATAAGTTTTATCACGTTCCTATTAATTGCCATTTTCCCCAGTGAAATCAATTCACCAGAAAAAAACCTCGAAAAGGAATCTAGCATTACCACTAAAAACAAATCATTTCAGAATACCATATCCCAAAATGATTCACTTAAAAAAAGCCAAACTGCTTCAAAAGAGGATGGCGAGTTAATAAAGTTTGGATATGATTCCGTGGAACAATTGGACTCTATTCAAAAAAATGCACCCAAATCAGAAAAGATGTCCGATTTTAACTATTGGATTAATAAAAAAATCCAAATAGTTAAAGAAAAAAATACACAAAGCGAAATTATTGAAAAATTCATAAGCTCCTTTACCCATAATTTACCAAAAGTCCTTTTTGTTTTCATGCCTATATTTGCCTTTTTTCTGTGGCTTTTCCACAACAAGAAACGCTGGTATTACTTTGATCATGGTATTTTTACATTACATTACTTTTCTTTTTTATTATTGATCTTTTTAGTATTGTTCCTAATTAACAAAGGATTGTCACCATTTGCAGAATTAAGCCTTGTTTCTTTCATACAGATAATCAGTAATTTCATAGGAATCGGATGGATGATTTATTATTTCTTTCCGGCACACCATCGCTTTTATGGTGAGACACGCTTCATTTCATTTATAAAAAGCAGCCTGCTGTTTTTCATTAACTTCATACTAATCATAATTATAGTATCACTTTTTGCCATTTATACATTTATCAATTTACATTAAACAATATGAAAAAAATCCCTTTATTAGGTCTACTGGTAGTTTTGACCATAAGCTGTACCACTCAAAAAATTAGTACAGCAAATACCGACCCTACAAAATACATGAATACAATTACCGCTGACGAATTAAAAACACACCTTTACATTGTAGCTTCAGATGAAATGGAAGGACGTGAGACAGGATCTGCGGGACAAAAGAAAGCAGGTGTTTACCTCATCGATCAATATAAGAAAAACTCCGTTCCCTTTCCTACTGGTGCTTCTGACTATTACCAAAAAATTCCGGCTGCTTTCTTAAATGCAAAACGCAATGAAAACTTACCGGATTCCGAAAACATTTGGGCCTATATTGAAGGTTCTGAGAAACCAAATGAAGTGCTTGTGATTTCTGCCCATTACGATCACGTAGGTGCAAAAAATGGAGAGATTTATAACGGCGCTGATGATGATGGTTCAGGAACAGTTGCTTTACTTGAAATTGCACAAGCATTTCAAATCGCTAAAAAAGAAGGACACGGTCCAAAACGCTCCGTGCTGTTCCTTCACGTTACCGGAGAAGAACATGGCTTGCATGGCTCCCGATATTACTCAGAAAATCCTTTGTTTCCTTTAGCGAACACCATTACAGATATCAATATTGACATGATAGGCCGTCGTGATGAAGCACATGCTGACAGCAATAATTACGTATACGTTATTGGCGCAAACCGATTATCAACTGATTTAGATAACATTTGTACCCTTGCAAACGCTAAATACACAAATTTGGTTTTAGATTACAAATACAATGATCCAAAAGATCCAAACCATTTCTATGAGCGTTCTGATCATTACAACTTTGCTAAAAACGGAGTTCCTTCTGTATTCCTTTTTAATGGTGTGCATGCTGATTATCACAAACCAACGGACAGTCCGGACAAAATTGAATACGACGCGTTAACAAAAAGAGCTCAATTTGCATTTGTAACCGCTTGGGAACTGGCAAACCGTACCGAAAGACCTATCGTAGATAAAAAATAGATTGAGCATTTGGGCACATCCACGCTTTCACTAGCGTTTCAGCGTGGTCAGGCTATTCGTTACAATCTTTTCTATCCCTTCAGGGTAAAACCCTGAGGATAGAAAAGGATTTCCACTGCTATCCCTTGTGCAAACCCCATAAAAAAAGAGCTTTGAATCACTTCAAAGCTCTTTTTTTTGGTCAATTATTTTTTAAACTCTTTCGTCAAATTCTATTTTATCTGCACAATCAATTTTATTTAAAGGTTCCTCAAGAGGCAACGTAAAATAAAAAGAAGAGCCTATTCCTTCAATACTTTCAACCCATATTTCACCACCGTTTTTTTCTAAAAATCCTTTCACTAATAATAATCCTATCCCGGCACCTTTGTTTTCTATCCTTGCTTTTGAAAGTATATTCACTTGTGGTGTAAAAAGTTTGTCTTGGATTTCCTTAGACATACCTACACCGTAATCCTTTATTTGAACTATTATTTTATCATCATTAATTTTTGCAGAAACGGCAACTTCTCCTCCTGGTAGTGAATGCTTAATAGCATTAGAAACTATATTTTGGATAACAGAGAGTAACATTTTTCCATCTGCAAAAACGCTGGTATTCTCTTTAATATCATGATGCAGATTTATTGTATTTAAAGAAGCAGTATCATTTAGTGTATCAAAAACTTTTTGTACATACTCAACAAGCTCAATTTTCCGTGGAGAAAAGACTTCTGCCGCGTATTTTATTCTCGCCCACTCGACTAAGTAGTCTAACATATTTAACTCATCTACTGATCCTTTGTAAAGAAGCTCGAGCATTTCTTTAATTGTATCCGGCTTCATCCTTTCGAAATTTGATTTCAAATATCCTGTTGTAGCAATAATACTGGATAATGGACTTCTCAAATCATGCGAAAGTATAGCAAGAACACTTTCTTTATGTGTATTTAGATCTTCCAGATCTTTTACATATTTTTTTATGGCATCTTCAGATTTCTTTCTTTCGGTTAAGTCGCGAAGGATTTTAACATATCCTAATAGCCCTCCATCTATTCCTGTAAGTGGAAAAACCAAACCATAAGCATAAAACTCACTCTTGTCTTTACAAATATGCCATCTGTTATCTGTTGCTCTTCCTTCTTTTAACGCCGTTTCAATTTCATTTTTAGGAATACCATTTTGTTTGTCTTCTTCTCTAAAAATTATATCAAAATGTTCTCCTATAATTTCATCTGATTCATAACCAAAGATTTTTGATGCTCCGGAACTCCAGCTATTAATTATAAATTCATTGTCAAGAGTAAAAATCGAATAATCTTGTAAACTATCTATTATTTGGCTGTAAAACTCAGCTGTTGGAATGTAATTACTTTTAAGAATTTTAGAATTAATTTTCTCGTTTTCCATTAAATGATGTAAATAATATTTAAAATTTTGAAAGCTTATTTTCGGTTGATTTAACTACACAATGCATTCAAAGATACACAAAAGAAAATACGATTTCTGTAAAACACAGAATATAACCCTTAACGGGAGAATGTACGGCCTAAAAGCTATTATCTTAATTTATTTGATAATGAAATCCTACATGACTTCTATGATTGCACTGTGATACTATTTCCTTTTACAATATTCAAGCCAATAAAATATCACTTATAATCTCACGAAACTTTATCCCACAAAAAAAGCCTCGAATTTCTTCGAAGCTTTTGCTTTCTGGGTGGGAGACGGGGCTCGAACCCGCGACCCTCGGTACCACAAACCGATGCTCTAACCAACTGAGCTACAACCACCATTTGCTTAGCGGTGGCAAATATACGACATAAGTTTACTTCTGCAAATATTTTTTTTAAAAAATTACATCAAATTTATATCAAATCTCCTAAGCTATTGACTGCCAAATATCTTTCTACAGTAAAACCTTCCGCATGATCGACTCCAGTGAGCCTTCCTAAATCCCTGGAACGGTAATTCAGGCTTTCTAAGAAGTTTTTACTGGTTATCGGTGACTCCGGTTCCTTAGAAGTCGCATCATAAAACTGAGAACCGTAAGCTAAAATAGATTCTATTTTTTTATCGGTGAAACCTGTAATATCAACCACAAAATCCGGCTCTATATTTTTCCACTGGATATAATGATAGACTAATTTTGGTCTCCAAGCAGTTTGTTTCTCCCCTTCTAATGTAGTTTCAATTTTCATCAATCCAGATAAAAAACAAGCATCCGAAACCAATTTACTTCCCTTTTCATGATCAATATGACGATCGTCAATTGCATTACACAAAACAATTTCCGGTTTATACTTTCGGATCATTTTTATAATTTCCAATTGGTGCATTTCATCATTTACAAAAAACCCATCTCGCATTTCTAAATTTTCACGTGCAGAAACACCCAGAATTTTTGCAGCAGCATTCGCTTCCTGATCTCTGATTTCAGCTGAACCGCGAGTTCCTAATTCACCACGGGTCAAATCTATAATCCCAACCGTTTTTCCCAAGGAGATTTCTTTTAAAATGGTTCCTGCACAACCCAATTCCACATCATCAGGATGGGCACCAAAAGCAAGTATATCTAATTTCATTTTATTACTCTTTATTACTTATTGCTATCATTATTGAATCACAATATCTTATTATTAACATTCACTTCTCACTATTCACTTCTCCTACAATACCCTTTTCATTGTCGCCGATTTATTGATACTTTCCTTCCATTCATTTTCTGGAATACTGTCCTTTGTAATACCGCACCCCATATACAAATGTGCTTGTGTCATTGCGAGATTCGAAGCAATCTTGATTTGCATACAGCGCAAATTGACATACAAATCGGATTTTAATTCTTCTTTGTCAAATCCTTCCTTGTTTAATTCGCCTAAAAAACCAGTATAATATTCTCTGTCATAACCCTCATTTTCTAAAATAAAGACTTTAGCGGCCTCTTTTGGCAATCCGCATACGGCGGGTGTTGGATGCAAAACGGAAACTACTTGTTTCAAACTTGAATTCTCATTTATTACCCCTTCAATATCTGTTTTAATATGCGCTAAAGTTCCCGCTTGTAATGTATATGGGCTGGAAACCGCCACCTCAGAAGTCAGGTTCTTTAGATTATTCAAAATAAAATCGGTAACAAACTGTTGTTCTTCCATTTCTTTTTTCTCCCACACTACTTCTTTCGCACCTTGTAGTTTTTGCGTTCCGGCTAATGCCATCGTATCAAACGTATTATTATTGGCCTTCAGCAATCGCTCAGGTGTAGCACCCATCCATAATCCTATTTTTGGATGAAACCAACAATAGCAAAAAGCAGTTGGATAACTTTGGATTAATTTTTCAAAAATTGAAACTAAATCAAAATTTGATAAATCAACGATTTCTTTCCTGGATAGAACCACTTTTTTCAAAGTCCCTTTTGCAATAGCATCAATCCCTTTTTGAACAAGCTTTTCAAAATGTTCTTTAGCTAGCCTATCTTCTGAATCTGTGAAATCAGAATCCTCATTTTCTTTAAAAGAAGTAATCAGGGCTTCCCATTTTACAGACTGATTTTTAGGGATAAGTATCATTTGGCTGCCTTCAAAAGGAGCAAAAACAAAACCTGTTTCTTCAAAATTTTCAGCAAAATATAAATGGTCATTATTTTGAAAAAAACCAACTAACTTGATATCATTTGGTTTTCTATATAATACAAAAGGTAAATTTTGAGCTTTTTGCTGTTTTACTTTTATAAAAAAATCAATCATATACTAAATTTTTTAAATGGATATCAATGAAAAACTACAGTCAATTTTTATTTTTTTCTTTGGTCAAAACCATATTCGTCAATTTGCAAAGCGACACCAAATTTCCTTCTTCATCCGTGATTTTAATTTCCCAAAGGTGCAGGCTTCTTCCTTTATGAATAATTCGTGCCGTTCCAAAAACAAATCCTTCACGAATACTTTTTAAATGATTCGCCGAAATTTCGATTCCGCGTACCTCCTGCTCTTTGTCATTAATAAAAAAATGAGAAGCGGCACTTCCCACACTTTCGGCCAAAGCCACCGAAGCACCACCATGCAACAATCCCATGGGTTGATGAACAGATGAGTTTACAGGCATTTTAGCCACTAAAAAACCTTCGCCAGCGTCTATATATTCAATATTTAAAGTTTCCATCAACGTGTTTTTTGAAAACTGATTACAGTATTCAAGCATTTTATCTTTATCTAATGTCATAGAGTAGCTTTTTAAAATGTAAAAATAATTAAAAGATAAGTCACAAAATAGTAAATGCAATTGTTATTCTAAATTCAATCTTAAAATCATTCCCAATACTATTAGATTTTTCCTATTTTTACAAAAAATACAACTAAATGCGTCCCATCACATTACTGTTTTTTATTGGAATATTGCTTTCTATTTTTTCCTGTCGTTCCGATTTTGAGACTGTAGCAAGCACTGGCGATTTGAAATTTTCGAAAGACACAATATATTTAGATACCGTTTTTACCAACATAGGTTCCAGTACATACCGACTCAAAGTGTACAACAAAAGTAAAAAGGACATCACTATTCCAAGCATTAAATTAGGTAAAGGATTAAACTCAAAATACCGAATGACTGTTGATGGAATGCAGGGAACAAACGGAAAAATTTTCAATAATATCAATCTTTTAGCGAAAGACAGTTTGTATATTTTTATAGAAACCACTGCTAATATCACTGATGCTAACGCAAGTGATTTTTTATACACCGATCAAATTCAGTTTGACAGTGGCGAAAACCTCCAAAATGTAGAGCTGGTAACACTTATACAAGACGCTATTTTCCTTTATCCAAAACGTTTTGCCGATGGAACGACTGAAACACTTCCTATTGGAGACGAAAAAATAGATGGATTTTATCTTGATGAAAATGATCCCGTAAATGGAAATGAATTACTGTTTACCAATGATAAACCGTATGTGATTTATGGCTACGCAGCTGTTGCTTCTAATAAAACGGCCACTTTTGAAGCAGGAACCAGAGTTCATTTCCATCCTAATTCTGGACTTATTGTAGCCAATAATGCCTCCATAAATATTAATGGAACATTATCAACAACTGATAAACTAGAAAATGAAGTCATTTTTGAAGGTGACCGATTAGAACCTGATTTTTCGGATGTACCGGGACAATGGGGTACCATTTGGCTTACCGATGGCAGTACCAATAATAAGTTGAATCACCTCACCATTAAAAATGCTACTATTGGATTATTGATTCAAAACAATGATGGCACAACCGTTTCTATCAAAAACACCCAAATTTACAATAGCAGTAACTACGGAATTTTGGCGCAGACCGCAAAAATTAACGGAGAAAATTTAGTTATCAATAATGCAGGACAAGCCAGTTTAGCCTGTTCTTATGGAGGGAATTATTCGTTTACACATTGTACCTTCAATAATAACTGGAACAGTTCACAGCAAGTGGCAGTTTTTGTCAGTAATTATATTTTGGGAGTAGTTCCGGAAGTAAAAGATCTGACAGCAGCAACATTCAACAACTGCATCATCTATGGGTCGTACTCAAACGAAATGAGTTTAAGCAAAAAAACAGGCGCTGCTTTCGAATACCAATTCAACAATTGTTTGCTTAAATTTGATAACGTATCCAACCAATTTACAACGAATCCTAATTATCAATTCAATACAGATCCAACACATTACAATGTCATAATTTTGAATAAGGCCCCAAAATTTCTAAATGTGTCACAGAACAAATTCAATATTGACGAAACTTCTGCCGCTTTCGCTAAAGGAAACACGGCGTATCTGATTCCATTAGATATTTTAGGAAACACGAGGACTTTACCTCCAGATTTGGGCGCTTACCAAAACAAAGTGTTCCCAAAATAAACCGCTCTGCATTACGCCATATCACGTCATTAAACAGTTTATTCAAATAATAAAATTGGTTTATGACATCACAATACGTTTATAATTATGTTAAGAAAATCATAATTATATTCACAATTCCTTAACACAAACCGTCAAAAAAGTTATAAATTTGCGTGTCTTCAGTATTTTAAGATTTGGAAATCAAGTTTTTAAAATTGTAACAACCCCAATAACCCAAAACAACTTTAAATTATGAAAAAAATCTACTCTGTATTATTATTGCTATTCTTCACTGCTGGTATTGCACAAATACCAAGTGGCTATTACACGAGTGCTTCCGGAACGGGCTACACCTTAAAAACACAATTATACAACATCATCAAAGGACATACCGATAACGGATATTCGGGCTTGTATACTATTTACCAGACCTCAGACAGGGATTATTACTTTGAAAATGATGCTACTATATTAGATATGTATTCTGAAAATCCCACAGGAACGGATCCTTACAATTATTCAGCCGGTACCACCCAACGATGTGGTAGTTATAGTACAGAAGGTGATTGCTACAATAGAGAACATATCATTCCGCAGTCTACTTTTGGTTCCGCAGCTCCAATGGTCTCAGATGCTCATTTTATAACCCCTACAGACGGGAAAGTAAACGGACAACGTTCTAATTATCCGCACGGAACGGTAGCTTCTCCAACTTGGACGTCCTTAAATGGAGGTAAACTTGGAGCGAGTACTACTGCTGGATACTCTGGAACAGTTTTCGAACCAATCAATGAATTTAAAGGTGATATTGCTCGAATGTATTTTTATTTTGCTACCCGTTATGAAAATACTGTTTCGGGTTATTCTTATGCTATGTTCAATGGAACCAGTAACCAAGTATTTTCAACTGCATTCTTGAACCTGCTTATAACATGGCACAATCAAGATCCGGTAAGTGTTAGAGAAATTGACCGTAACAATGCTATTTATGCCTCCCAAAACAATAGAAATCCTTACATAGATCATCCTGAATATGTACAGTCTATTTGGAATCCAACGGCTGATTCACAAGCACCCTCTACCCCAACGAGTTTAGTAGCTTCTGCAACTACATCAAATTCCGTTTCATTAAGTTGGAATGCTTCCACTGATAATATTGGAGTAACTGGATACAATGTGTACATGAACAGTGTTTTAAAAACAACAGTAACCGGAACAACAACTACTATCACTGGATTAACAGCTTCAACAGCCTATACTTTCTCGGTGAAGGCTAAAGATACTGCAGGGAATATTTCTGGAGCAAGTAACACGGTAAATGTGACAACTAGTGCCACAGGCGGGGGGGCAACAGCAACCGATTTATTGTTTTCAGAATATATTGAAGGCTCATCAAACAATAAAGCGTTGGAGATTTCAAATGCAACGGGTGCAGCAATCAGCCTCTCTATTTATCGCATCAAAAAACAAACGAATGGAGCCGGTGCTTGGAGTACAGGGTTAGCCCTAACAGGAACTTTGAATAATGGCAGTAAATTCACTATTGTAAATAGCTCAATGGCTTCTAGCTGTTATCCTATAAGTTCTGCAAACCTATCTACCTCAGCAACTGAAATGACTTTTAATGGAAATGATGCCGTAGGTTTATTCAAAAATGGAGTCCTAATTGACATCATTGGAACTTTTAACGGCGGAACTGCAAACTTTGCCGCTGACGAAACAATCAGAAGAAAAGCTACCGTTACGTCTCCAACGACTACTTTCAATAAAACAACCCAATGGGATTCTTACACTTCGGATACTTGTAATAATTTAGGAAGCCGTATGGTTGAAAAAACACCAAAAACCAGTGTCACTTTAGATATAAATGATATTGCTCTCTATCCAAATCCATCTAATGGAAATTTCTCAATCAACAATTCGAATAAAATATATTCTATCGAAATTTATTCCATTATTGGTCAGAAAATTTTCAGTGAAGAGAACAGTACCAAATCAGAAATTACGCTGCCAAATAGTGCAAAAGGAACGTACTTAGTTCGAGTAACCATCGATTCAAATTCGGTCATAAAGAAATTAATAATCAATTAATTAAAAAAGCGGCAAATTGCCGCTTTTTTTTTACCCAAAATTTAATCTTAATTGACTAAATTTGCACCGCAATACAACAAACTACATAACAATGATCCATTTCTTTGAAAACCAAAGCAAAACTGTTTTTGCAGTACAAACGCAAAACGAAATTTCGGCTCAAGACATTTCAAAACTTAACTGGCTTTTTGCCGATTCAAATAAAATAGAAAAATCCGTTCTGACGGATTTTTTTGTTGGTCCTCGCGCCACAATGATAACGCCTTGGAGCACGAATGCCGTTGAGATCACCCAAAACATGGGGATTACAGGAATCATTCGAATCGAAGAATTTCAGAAAGCAACAGCTGATTTTTCTGATTTTGACCCCATGCTTTCGCAAAAATATGCCGAGCTAAATCAAGATATTTTCACTATCAACGTACTTCCGGAAGCTATTTTGGATATCGATGATATTGCAACCTATAACCAAAAAGAAGGGTTGTCTTTAAGTCCCGATGAAGTAGAATATTTGGATAACTTAGCGATTAAATTAGGACGAAAACTAACGGATTCTGAAATTTTCGGTTTCTCACAAGCCAATTCAGAACACTGTCGTCACAAGATTTTTAACGGAAAATTTATAATTGATGGCGAAGAAAAGGAATCTTCTTTGTTCAAATTAATCAAGAAAACGTCCCAGGAAAACCCTAACGATATTGTTTCGGCTTATAAAGACAACGTTGCTTTTGTAAAAGGGCCACGTGTGCAACAATTTGCTCCAAAAAGCGCTGACAAACCTGATTTTTATGAAATAAAAGAATTTGATTCGGTTATTTCATTAAAAGCAGAAACACATAATTTCCCAACAACGGTAGAGCCTTTCAACGGAGCTGCAACGGGTTCTGGTGGAGAAATCCGGGATCGTTTAGCAGGTGGACAAGGTTCTTTGCCAATGGCAGGAACGGCAGTTTACATGACTTCTTACTCTCGTTTAGCCGAAAACAGACCATGGGAAAACGGTATGACCGAAAGAAAATGGTTGTATCAAACCCCAATGGATATTTTGATCAAAGCATCCAACGGAGCTTCTGATTTTGGAAATAAGTTTGGGCAACCGTTAATTACAGGTTCTATCCTGACTTTCGAACACGAAGAAGACGCGCGCAAGCTAGGTTTCGACAAAGTGATTATGCAAGCGGGTGGAATTGGTTACGGAAAATTAGATCAAGCGATTAAGAAAAAACCACAAACAGGCGATAAAATTGTTATCCTTGGGGGTGAAAATTATAGAATCGGAATGGGTGGAGCTGCAGTTTCTTCAGCAGATACCGGTGCTTTCAGTTCAGGAATTGAATTGAATGCCATCCAACGTTCGAACCCAGAAATGCAAAAACGTGCTGCCAATGCCATTCGTGGTTTGGTAGAAAGTGATATCAATCCAATTGTCTCTATTCACGATCACGGAGCGGGCGGACATTTAAACTGTCTTTCGGAATTAGTGGAAGATACCGGTGGATTAATTGATTTAGATAAATTGCCTGTGGGAGATCCTACCCTTTCGGCAAAAGAAATAATCGGGAACGAATCTCAAGAAAGAATGGGATTGGTTATCGCGAAGGAAAATATCGATTTATTACAAAAAATTGCCGACCGCGAGCGTTCCCCAATGTATCAAGTAGGTGACGTAACCGGAGACCACCGTTTTACTTTCGAATCAAAATCAACAGGTGCTAAACCAATGGATTTTGCCTTGGAAGACTTTTTTGGAAGTTCTCCAAAAGTGGTGATGACAGACAAAACAATTGAGAGAAATTATACTGATTTAACATACGACAAGAAAAACATCTCCACGTATCTAGAGCAAGTCCTTCAACTGGAAGCGGTTGCCTGTAAAGACTGGTTGACAAACAAAGTAGACCGTTGTGTGGGTGGTAAAGTTGCCAAACAACAATGTGCTGGTCCATTGCAATTACCATTGAATAATTGCGGTGTAATGGCCTTAGATTACCAAGGAATAGAAGGAATTGCAACTTCGATTGGTCACTCTCCTGTTGCGGCATTGATTGATCCTGTTGCGGGAAGCAGAACTGCTATTGCGGAGGCATTGTCTAACATTGTTTGGGCTCCAATAAAAGATGGTTTAGATGGAATTTCTCTTTCTGCCAACTGGATGTGGGCGTGTAAAAACGAAGGAGAAGATGCTCGTTTATACGCAGCAGTGCAAGGTTGTTCTGATTTTGCAATCGAATTGGGAATCAATATTCCAACCGGAAAAGATTCCCTTTCCATGAAACAAAAATATCCAAATGAAGAAGTAATTGCACCGGGAACGGTTATTATTTCAGCAGGTGGGAATTGCACTGACATTAGAAAAGTAGTAGAACCCGTTTTACAAAGAGATGGCGGTTCTATTTATTACATCAATTTGTCACAAGATGATTTCAAATTAGGTGGTTCTTCGTTTGCACAAACGTTGAACACCATTGGAAAAGAAGTGCCGACGATTAAAGACGCTGCATTTTTCAAAAGAGCCTTCAATACAATTCAAGAATTAATTTTAGATAATAATATCCTTGCAGGACATGACATTGGAAGTGGTGGATTGATTACTACTTTATTGGAAATGTGTTTTGCCGATGTGAATTTGGGAGCTAAAATAGATTTCTCTGTTTTCGAAGAAAAAGACATCATCAAATACCTTTTTGCAGAAAATATCGGAATTGTTTTCCAAGCAAAATCGGATGCTGAAGTGGAATCTAAATTAAACGCCAATACCGTTTCTTTCTACAAATTAGGATCAGCAACTACTGAAGCGACTTTAGATTTTGGTCCTTGTACATTAGACATTGCAAAATACAGAGATATTTGGTATAAAACATCATTTTTATTAGACCAAAAACAATCGAAGAACGGAACAGCACAGCAGCGTTTTGACAATTACAAAAACCAAGCGTTACACTATACTTTTCCAACACATTTTACAGGAAAAAAACCAGTTATCGATAATTCTAAACCAAGACCCAAAGCAGCTATTATCCGGGAAAAAGGAAGTAACTCAGAGCGTGAAATGGCAAATGCGATGTACTTAGCCGGTTTTGATGTAAAAGACGTTCACATGACCGATTTAATTTCAGGTCGTGAAACTTTAGAAGACATTCAGTTTATTGGTGCTGTGGGAGGATTCTCGAATTCAGATGTATTGGGTTCTGCCAAAGGTTGGGCTGGAGCTTTTTTATACAACGAAAAAGCAAAAACAGCTTTAGACAATTTCTTCAAAAGAGAAGATACATTATCTGTTGGAATCTGTAACGGTTGTCAATTGTTTATGGAATTGGAAGTGATTAATCCGGAGCATGATGTACACGGAAAAATGCTGCACAACGAAAGTAACAAACACGAAAGTATTTTTACATCGGTAACCGTACAGGAAAACAATTCAGTGATGCTTTCTTCATTAGCAGGAAGTACACTTGGAGTTTGGGTTTCCCATGGTGAAGGGAAATTTAACTTACCAATGGGTGAAGAAAATTATAATATTGTTTCTAAATATGCCTATGAAGGCTATCCAGCTAATCCAAACGGTTCTCATTTTGACGTTGCGATGCTTTGCGACAAAACAGGACGTCACTTGGTTATGATGCCTCACATTGAGCGTTCTACGTTCCAATGGAACTGGGCACATTATCCAAAAGACCGAAACGATGAAGTTTCTCCTTGGCATGAAGCCTTTGTCAACGCCAGAAAATGGATGGATAAAAAATAATTTTTTGATTACTATATTGAAAGCGTTCCTGAAAAGGAGCGCTTTTTTTATGAAATTAATTTAAAAGCCTTTTTGATGATTTGTAAGATAATAATTAAAGTGTATATTTGAAAGTAATACGCTACGCAGTAGCGGCTATCCACCCAAAATAAGATGTATATGCGCTATTTTGTAGCGGCTATATACAAGTTACCAGCAATAATAGCTGAACTAAACTGCAAAAAGTATTCGAAAAATATGAGTATTGAAAATATAAATTTAGAAACGCCAAACAGAACTTCAGAATTTGAATCGCTTAGTAAAAAAGCTTATAAGTATTTAAACGAACAGCAAAAAATCGTTGAAGAAATTTTTGAAATTCATAGTTATGAAAATTGGTTTTACGACCAAGAAACTGGAATACTTACTTTTTCAAATTCAGCAACTAAAAATAAAATTGTAGAAATACAATACGAAGAAGTTGGAAGTATTTCTAAAGTTAGTGGAACTTGGCTTTGGAGTTGGGCAAACCCACATTTAGAGCCAAAAATAAAAACCGAAATTGAAGCTGTGAAAAGCTTTGGCGAAGTGAATAATTTAGAATCTTTAACAAAGAAAAAATGGTTTGGAGATGAATATGATGGATGGGAAATGACCGCAATTTCAGCTTATTTAATGAAAGCAAAAGGAGCTTACAGATTACCATTAGAAAACACTTTTACATTTGTTATCTACAAAGAAATAAATGACCTGAGAAAATAAATACTGCTGGTAACAGCTACTACAACGGATTTGGCCAATTGGCTTGATGGAAAGTTGGTTTTGTATTTGGGATGATTTGGCAAATCCGAAAATAGGGCTTAATTTAGTCCCAAACCCGCTGTAATAGCGGGACGTTGTGCGCTATGATGCATGACGAATAAACAGTTATCAAATGACAGAATTTTTAGAATCTTTTTCTAACAGAGAAATATCCATTGTCTTTTGGACATTGTTAATTGTTGTTGCAATGTTTTTTGTGAATATTTCAGCTTCAACACATTTAATTAAATCTTTTTTTGCAAAACAACTAACATATATTTACTGTACAATGGCGCTATATTTAAGTGTTATTATATATTTCTTGTATTCAATAGGATTGTGGGAAACATCCTTATTTAAAGATTTTCTTTTTTGGCTTTTGACATCAGGATTTGTTATGCTTCTTAGTTTTAATAAGCTTAAAAGCAATAATGATTTTAAAAATATTCTTTTAAAACTACTCACAGTAAATATTATCTTGGAATTCATTGCAGGTAATTATAACTTTTCATTGATAAAAGAAATGTTATTAATCCCATTTGCAACACTTATTTCGATTTTAGTAATAGTAGCTCAACAGAAAAAAAATGAAAATGAAAAAGTAATAAAATTTTTAAATCTAATTTTATCTTACATTGGTTTTGCAATTTTTGGTTATGTACTATATAGACTAATCAAATCTCCATCAGAACTTTTCACAGTTAAAAATTTAAAGTCATTCTTCCTCTCTCCATTGTTAACAATCTTATTTATTCCATTTGTATTTTTGGTAGTCGCTTACTCAAAATATGAACAAATTTTTATGAACATTAACCGATATAAATTTTTAAGCAAGAACAGAAAATCTCAAATCAAGTTCGCGTTTTTGAAATCTGGCAACTTAAATTTGGAATATTTGAACAATGCTCACAACATAACTATTTGGAGAAAAGCTGAATTACAAAATGAAGAAAAGATAAAATCATATATCCGAAATGAAATTAAAAATGATGTAAAATTTAAAGGATGATAATCACAGCGCACAACAGCGGTTTAGCAAGATTTGGGTTTTAGGCATAATTTAGAAACGGTTTTGTATTTGGGATGATTTGCTTCGCCTGTTCGCTATCGCTCGGGTGGCAAATCCGAAGAATGAGTTTAATTTAGTCTCAAACCTGCTGGAGTACCAGAACGTGGCAATAATTATGAACCGCAATAATACGAAAAGAAGATAAAGAATGGATAAGATTAATTTATTAATTATTGTGACTGTAATCTCCTTGTTTATTTCATTTTTTCTTGCATTTTTTCTGGTGACAGTTAAAACAAAACACAAGATAAGTAATTCTCTTTTTGCTGTTTTTCTAATAATAACTGCAATAGATGTTAGTGAAACTCTATTTAACTTAATGGTTAATAGTCCTTCAAATCTGGGAATGCTAAGAAATATATTTGCTTTCTTACAAATTCCTGTTTTTTATCTCTATATATTATCTGTTTGTTATTCCGATTTTAAGCTTAAACCCAAATATATACTACATCTGCTTCCATTTTTAATTGCGAATGTAATTTTATTACCCCGTTTTTATACGGTAGATGTTGCTTCTAAAATTAATTTTATTAAAAATTATCAAAGTATGATAGAGCTACAGTTCAATCATATTCTCATACATATTCAAGTAGTTATCTATATTATTGCAGTTTTTATGGTATTAAGAAAAGCAAAAAAACTATATCTCGAAAATTATGCAGGTACAAGTATTAATTCCTATAATTGGTTGTTTCAGTTTACGGTTGTACTGACTATTTTATATTTGATTGCCCTTGTAAAAAACATTTTTAAATTTTCTGATTATCCATACATCTCTGAATGGATAAAAATTGGGCTCCTATCGTTTCAGCTACTAATTATTTGTTGGTACTTATTTAAAGCATTAAACAATCCCGGTTTGTTTAGAAATATCGATTCAAAATTAAAATTGGTTTCCGATATTATTTCTGAAGAAAAAAATGATGCGCCATTAGCTGTAAATGAAAAACAGTACAATGAAGAGTTATTGAAATTACAGCAGTATATGATTGAAGAAAAGCCCTTTCTTAATCCTTCCGTAACAATTCAAGATATTTCTAATGCTATTGAAATTCCTGTTCGAGACTTATCTCTTTTAATTAATCATAAATTAGAGCAGCATTTTTACGATTTCGTTAATACCTATCGTGTAGAGGATGCTATGGATATTTTAAAAGATGCTACAAAAAGTAAGGTAACTATTTTAGAAATTCTATACGATGTAGGTTTTAATTCGAAATCTTCTTTTAATACTGCTTTTAAAAAACACACAGGTAACACACCTACTGCATATCGTAATTCTTTGTAAAACAACATTTTGTAATTACTCGTACTTGTTTTTTTAACTACTCATACTTATTTTTCTAAACAAATGCGTTCGAATACTTGCATTCGGTCGTACAGCCTTTATTTCCTCCACATATTTGTATCGAAATAATTTTAATATAAAAAACGATACAATGAAAAGCATTATTTATTTACTAATTCTTATAGGAGTAATTTCGAGTTGTCAAACAAGCAATAAAATAGTGTCAAAAAAAAGAGACTATAGCTTTCTTACGGACAGTTTAAACATTGAACAACAATTAGAAAAATACAAACTTGCAGGATTTAGTCTTGTTGTTTTTGAAAACTACGAGATTGTCTATTCCAACCAATTTGGTGTGAAATCTATAAATTCAAAAGAAAAGATGGATGAAAACACTGCTTTTTCTACAGCATCAATTGCAAAACCAATAACGGCACTTCTTTGTCATATCTTTGAAGAGAAAGGATTAATTAATTTAGACGAGCCAATAGACAATTATCTAAAACGCTGGCATTTACCAAAAAGTAAGTTTACTGAAAATAATAGTCCAACTTGGAAACAATTCCTTAATCATACCGCCGGCACAACTCAAGATGGGTTTGCAGATCATTATGAAGGAGAAACGATTCCAACACTAAAACAAAGTCTTTTAGGACAGATACCCAGATACGATAAAGAAATTGATTTTTTGTTCACACCAGGAACCAATTGGCAATATAGCGGTGGTGGTTATGTAATTATACAAATGGCATTAGAAGACACTTTGAATAAACCTATTGCAGCACTTGCAGATGAATATATTTTTTCGCCCCTTGGCTTGAAAAATACAACAATGATACAACCTAATGAAAATGGATTTCTGACCAATGTTGCTTTGGTTCACGATGAAGATGGAAAAGTGATAAAAACAGGTTTGCCAATCACGCCACAAGTTGGACCATCTGGACTATGGTCTACACCGAGTGATTTAGCTAAAATTTCCATTGAGATACAAAATGCTTTACGCAATAAAAACAACAAAGTTATATCTCATAGTATTGCAAAAAAAGTAACGGAAGTTACCGCTTTAAAAAATGCTGTGGGTGGCTGGAGTTATGGATGGCAAAAGTCTTTTGGTTACAATAGCTATGATTGGTTTTCATGTAATGGTTCCAATACTGGAGTTGGTGGTAACATTTTGGCTACGATGACAGATGGTAACGGATTAGTATATCTTGCCAATGGAGAAAAACCGAATCGTTTTCCTGTGATGAACCATACTCGAAATAAAATTCTGGCAGTGATGAACTGGAACAAAACACCTAATGAAGACATTCAAGAAATACCTTTAAGTCTAAAAGAAAAACTAATTGGAACTTATGACGATTTCCTTTATGGGCAAGGAGTGCAAACCAAAATAGTAGAAAAGAATAACCGTCTCTATGTCGAATCTCCAATTTTGGAACATTTTAAAGGGAAAAATGATAATGAATTAGTCTATCTGAAAAATGGATCATTTAAAATTATAGATTATCCTAACTTGTTACAATTCCATTTCAGCAATGGAAAACTAAATTCTGTAATCTTAACAAGAGATAATCTGAATACTAAAGTCCAACTAATTGATAAAGAAAAATAACTATTGCCAACCGTCGTTTGGCAATATGGCGGGTTTAGGCTTAATTTAAAGATGGTTTTGTACTTGGAGAATCAGTGTTAAACCGAAAGTAAATCTTAATTTAGTACCCAACCTCTTGTAAAAAGGGACGTTTTAGCCAATTATCTACACAAAAATAGTTAAAAATAAATGAAGAATATACCAGAACTTCCAAAGTTTACTTTGTGGTTAGAATTCGAAGATGCTGATCCAAATACTTCGAATATAGAAAATGATTTCTGCAATATTCGGGTAAATTAGATGACGGAAGAGAATACGGAATCAATGTATGGACTTTTAAATTTTTAGAAACTGCAGTTAATTTTGCTAAAGAAAATGGAGAAAATCTCAGTGGAATGTATGAAATTCCTCCAGACTTATTTGTAAAAGAATTGACTAGAGAATGTATTGAAGACTTGTTAAAAATTGGTAAACTCGAAATTGTTTTGAATTCTAGCATTTATACGAAATAATTAATAGAACTGCCTATAACAGCAGTTTAGCACAATAGCTACTTTTGCCTTAAACCACAAGCCGATTTTCCGCTGGAAAATCTTATATTAGCAAGAGAATAATCGTTCCACAGAGCCGCTACTGCGCCAAGCAGCGGAACCTCAGCGGTCATTATAGGACGTTACTTAGAGATCGAACATACATTAGAAATGAAACAAATTAAACTGACGACTTTAACATTTGGACTTCTGCTTTTCGGTTGCAATGAAGACTATTAAAGTAATTTTGCTGCATAAACTTTAAAAGAAGATAAAACTATATTATTAACTAAACATACAAAAAATATGAAAAAAATCATATATGCGCTGATCTTACCGCTGGTTGTGGTAATCGGACTGGTATTTGCAAATCATGAAATTAAAAATGAAACTTCTAAAAAGTCAATCCCAAAGCATCTCTCTGCTGCTGAAAGGAAAGCTGTATTGAAAAAATGGGAGGCTACCCCTGATGGTATAATGTACAAAAAATGGGAAGCATCTCCTGCAGGTAAAAAAGTGCATGCCGGTACTGCTAAAATAAGGAAGTCCATTAGGGATTATACCAATATGGAGGGAGTTGTAACCTCTCTTTCTCTTCCGCCAGGCTCAAG
Source organism: Flavobacterium sp. GT3P67 (assembly GCF_004349155.1). Lineage (NCBI taxonomy): Bacteria > Pseudomonadati > Bacteroidota > Flavobacteriia > Flavobacteriales > Flavobacteriaceae > Flavobacterium > Flavobacterium sp. GT3P67. Next base: position 215,956 of record NZ_SMLF01000005.1, on the reverse strand, counting down.
ATTAGGTTTCGGAGTGATGGTAAGGATTAATGGTGACGATTATATTCTTGCTTTTGGACCAGAAAAGTCTGGCAAGAATGTTTTGAATTTTAACAATGAATTTGAGCAATTACATAGCCTGAAAGTTAACGACAAAATAATTATAAGAAGCCATAGTGTATCGCAGGCGCCCAAGTATTCATATCCAATAGTAGCAGGCGACTATGTAGAACGAGATAGTAAAATAATTTATAAACGTGCACCTCGCAAAGGCGGTTGCTAAGTAAATAAATTATGAAATACATTCACATATATGCTTTGTTGACCATCACGGACTTTAAAAGTAAAGAGGGAGATAATTAGCTACTGCGTGAGAAGCGAGAAAAAACAACGAACCGCCAACAGCCGTTTCTCGCAATTGCGAATTTTGTGGTAAATTCACGTTCAGTTTCCGCATTAATTTTTATCTTAGTAGAAAGTCCGCAGTTCCGCAGCCGCAACTGACCAGAAGCGGCGGAACGTTGTAGGCAGTGCGAAATGAGAGGAATAACTAATTTTGATTAATAAAACAATAAACTTATTTATAATAGTTACTGATATTCAATAATGATGAAATTAAACAATTTTCGAATTTTATTATAGATTGTAATGATAGCAAAAAAAAACTAAATGTATAAACCCATCTTTTTAAATAGTATTAGTTCAATTACTATTTTTATAATGTTACTTCTTGCATTTTTTTTGTTAACAGTAAATACAAAAAATAAACTTTCAAATAGACTTTTTGCTGGTTTTCTTATGATTACGGCATTCGATTTGAGTAGTTTTTTTACCGATAAATATTTTGAGACCAATTTAAATTTTGAGATTTTTAGAATGACCATTAGTTTGCTAATTATGCCTATATTCTATTTGTATGTAAAAGCAGTTTGTCATTCAGATTTTCGATTAAAACCAAAACATTTAGCACTAATAATTCCGTTTGTAGTTACAAATTTGGTATTTATTCCAAGGTTTTATTTAGCAACCTCCATAGAACGTATTTACATTTATGAGCATTTTAAGCAAATGTTAGAAATACGCTTTTTTTATATTCTAGGAGAACTTCAATATGTTTTATATATTATTTTAGTTTTTAAAGTTTTAAAAAAATACAAAGAAATTTACTTAGAGAATTATACCAATACAAATAACTCATCGTACAAATGGTTGTTTCAAATGACTGTGTTTTTTCTAATTGCTCATAGTATTGTTTTCTTTAAATCGTTGATAAGATATACTGATTATAATGTCTTTCTTAACGCGTCAAATGTAATTATTGGAACGATTGCACTAATTATAAGTTGTTGGTTTGTATTAAAAGCCTTAAACAATCCTGATCTTTTTAAAGGTGTTGATTCAAATATGCTATTGGTAAATGAAGCAGTTGTTTCAACAGAAAAAGAATCATTTCAGGCTCCAAAATCGACAGAAATCGCTTCGCAAATCGAACTTTTAGAAAAATATGTTTTAGAAAACGAACCTTATCTCGAACCATCATTAACGATACAAGAATTATCTAAACAAGTTAATATGCCTATTCGTGATTTATCTATTTTGATTAATCATCATATAAACCAACATTTTTTTGATTTTATAAATGAATATCGAATACAAAAAGCAATGCAAATTTTAAAAAACCCTTCTAAAAGTAAGCTTACTATTTTAGAAATTCTTTATGAAGTAGGTTTTAATTCGAAATCATCTTTTAACACTGCTTTCAAAAAACACACCAATAAAACACCTACAGAATTCAGAAACTCCTAATTATAAAGGCTTTGTAAAAAGTCGAACGTTACTAAAATAAAGTCGAACCAATTTAAACTAATTAAATTGGTTCGACTTTATTCATTCGGTCGCCAACGTTAAAGGTATCATGCAATTTTGCTTCAAATTAATACTAACAATTAAAAATTTGAAATTATGAAAATTGCATCCTTATTTATTTTATTCTTACTTCCTTTTTTGTGTTTGGCACAATTAAAAGAAAACGCAAAAGACAGTACTACTCACTTGGCATTTGGAAATGCACAAACTAAAATTATCCTAAATGATTCTGATCTAAAAAATCAAACATTTGAAGAAAAATACGTTGTAATAAATGGTATTGAACAATGGGTTACAATAAAAGGAAATAGTTCAAAACCTATTATATTGTTTATTCACGGAGGACCAGGTAGCCCAATAAGTCCTTACATTGACGTTTTATATAAAGATTTAGAAAAGGATTTTATTATAGTTCAATGGGATCAACGAGGAACTGGAAGAACTTATGGACGCAACACGCCTCCTGAGGAATTAACTCCTGAATATTTAAAAGCAAATCCTTTAACACTGGAACAAATGACTAGCGACGGAGTTGAGGTGTCAAAATATCTTTTGGAATATTTAGGAAAACAAAAAATGATACTTTCTGGTACATCTTGGGGTTCAGCACTTGGAGTAAAAATAGCTACAAAACGACCAGACCTTTTTTATGCTTATGTTGGACATTCTCAAATTGTTAATCCTACTATTGATATAGAAGCTTACACTAAAATTTATAAAATGGCCGAGGGCAAAAATGACAAAGAGGCTCTGGAAATATTAAATTCTATAGGTAAACCTCCTTATAGCAGCGCAAAAAATGTAGGCTTGTTATTTAGAATTGTAAAAAAATATGAAAGAGCAAATTCAACACCTGCTCCAGAGAATTGGTTTCAACTTTCTCCTGCTTACGATAACAACACAGATAATAAAAACAGAGAAGATGGAGACGACTATTCGTTTGTAAATTTTGTTGGAGATGATAAATTGGGAGTGCAATCTATGACTGCAACCATTAACTTAATGAGAGATAATTTAGATTTTAAAATTCCTGTATATTTAATACAGGGTAATGAAGATATTTTGACACCAAAAGAAAATTCAAAAAAATATTTCGATGAAATTAAAGCACCTAAAAAAGAATATTATTTGTTACCAAAAGCAGCTCATGGTTTTAATAAATCTGTTGTAGAAACACAATATAAAATATTTAGGAGCATAAAAACTTTGTAAATTAAAAACCGAAAAAAATCAAGTACTGACTACAACGGCCGTTTGGGGAAAATGGGGTTTTAGGCTTAACTTGGAAATTGGTTTGTATTTGTAAGAATTTGGTTGAACCGAAAAATAACGCTAATTTAGTCCCAAGCCACTTGTAACATCAAGACGTTAGCTGCAACCATTGACGACAGCGTGTAAACTCAAAACGACTTAAAAATACTAACAGAAATAATTTGACAATGTATAATCTTAAAAATTCAATCTTCTCTTTACTGTTAGCGTCTATAATTTTTACATCTTGTAACGGACAGACAAAAACAAATCAACCAAATAAAACCATAGTTGAACAACAATCATTTACAAGTAAAAATACAAAGCTGACAAAAACGCAAGGCACAACAGAACATCAAAACGTACATTGTAGCCTACAAGACAAAAATGGCAACCTTTGGTTTGGCACAACAGGCGAAGGTGTTTATCGCTTTGATGGAAAAGAATTTACCCAGTTTACAGAAAAAGATGGTTTAAGTAATAATAAAGTTTGGTGTATTTTGGAAGATACATTAGGAAATATTTGGTTTGGAACTGACGGTGGTGTAAGTCGGTACGATGGAAAAACTATTTCAAAAATTCCATTCATTATTAGCAACTCAAGTGGTTTCGGAACGTCAATACCACAGTCTGCTAAAAATATGGTGTGGAGTATTTTTCAAGATAAAAGTGGAATAATTTGGTTTGGTACTTCAGAGGATTTATATTGTTATGAAGGAAAATTATTTAGTCGGTTTTTAGACAAGAGAAATATTTCAAATAATCAAAACCTCAAACTTAACTGGATACAATGTTTTTTAGAAGATAGCAATGGAACAATTTGGATGGGTTCAGGGCCTATCACAGAGGAAGGTGTTATACAATTTGATGGAAAATCTATTACAAGTTCTAAACCAAATGGAGACGGATGGATTAGATATATTGTAGAAGATAAAAACAAAAAATTATGGTTTGGTGGTAGAGGTAGGGGCAATTTTATTTACGATGGAAAAAACTTTACCCAGTACACAGAAAAGGTTGGAATTGGAAATCCTATTTTGGCAGATAAATTAGGCAATATTTGGTTTACTGGAGAAGAAAAAATCTCAACAGTAGAAAGTGAAAGAGGAATTTGGTGCTACGATGGAAAGACATTTAAAAACTATAACACTAATGACGGTTTGAGTAAATATTTTGTTTGTAGTATGCTTGCAGACAGCAACGGTAACATTTGGATTGGAACACGAAACTGTGGACTATATCGCTATGATGGAAAAATATTTACTACTTTCTCGCAATAGACCAAAACGACCTAAAAATATGGCAACCGCTAACAAGGAGGTTCCGATAGCGGGGGTTCCGTGTTTCGCAGACACATTTGTAGTAGGTGGAAGTTCAGTGCTCCGAATGAAGTTTAGTGCTAAAACACCCCGGCATCGCACCCCCCCGGACCGTTGGTGGTCAGGTAAACAGAACTCAACAATTTAATCAAGTAACATCAATGGGACAATACAAAGCAAACTCAACAAATTCTCAAAATTTCAATTTAACTTTTGATAATCAAAAAATTGGAGAATTAATTTATAAAAAATGGTATTCTTTCAACGCTGAAATTCTAATGTCTGACGGTACAAAATATCAACTTGAACCCAAAGGATTTTGGGACTCTAAAATCGAATTGAAAGACGACACAAAAACTTTACTAGAATTTAAAATGGGTTGGAAAGGAATAATTATCAAATCCTTTTTCGACAACACAGAAGATACTTTTTTACTGAAACTGAACGGACTTTTGAGTAGTAAGTTTGTTCTAATTGACACAGAAAAAAATGAGTTACTGGTCGCTGAAACTGATTTTAAATGGGATAAACTTAACTATGACTATAATATTGAAACAACCAAAAATTTTGACAACTTTGATAAAAAGGAATTATTATTACTTACAATATTGCACTGCATAAATTACTATATGACAATTATTGTGTCAGCAGGATAAACAGAAAAATAAATCATAATTTAGTCCCAAACTTCTTGTGGCAAGGCAGTGTTGTGCGTCATTTGAAGAAATGCGAAGATTTGAATAACTTAAACATTCTATGTGAAAAAATGAGAATAATTGCCAAAGCAAAAAAAGATGACTACCCTGAATATGCTGAAATGTATATGAAATTATTACCTGACGACGGTTTGATTTTAAATCATCTTAAGGACAACTTTTTAATGGTAAAAAAATTAATATATTCTTTACCAGAAGAAAAACTATTTTATCGTTATGAAAAAGGAAAATGGAGTATAAAAGAAATATTAGTTCATATAATTGATGACGAACGTATTTTCGCATACAGAGCTCTAAGGTTTGCACGAAATGAAAAGTTAAATTTAATTGGATTTGACCAAGACTCTTATGCCATTTATTCAGAAGCCGACAAAAGAAATTTGGACACTATTTTTGAAGAATATGAGGCGGTAAGAAATTCTACAATCGTCCTTTTTAATGGTCTTCCTGAAGAATCATTTGACAGGATGGGGCACGGAACAGGAACAGCAAATGACGCAACAGTTAGAGCATTGGCTTATCACATCGCTGGACATGAACTTCATCATATAAACTTTATTAAAGAAAAATATTTATAAAGAAAAAAACGAACACACAAAAGCGGTTTGCATCAATGGCTTAATTCTGTGATTCTTTAGAAAATACTCCACTATTACTCACCAAGCGTAATACTGTTGTGTGCCATTTTGAATAACACTAGACATCGCAGAATTGCATTCCGTGCCCATAAAGTCAAGAAAATTTATTGTGAAGCAAGGTGTTAGCGGCTCGAATTGAAGTTTGCATTATTTTGATAATACAACAAAATTCTGTTTAGGAATACCTTTTTATAAACTAATTAATGGGTATCAAACTCGTGTACCATTTCGTTGGTCATAGACGGAAGGTTGGAAAACCTCTATGTATTTGATGCCATTGCGCCAACCTATCAAACTAGTAACAATACTACTAAACAGAATTTATATATTACAAAAATACGATATATTCAGCAACTGGATTTCTCGCTTAAATAATCCCCTTTACTTTATGCTGTAGGATTATTTACAAAATACATTTTCATCATCCCTCTGTTTTTAACTTCAATTTCACCTCTATAATCACAATCAAAAGTGTCTTTAATCAATTCATACGTGTTTTCGGATACATTAATTTTCCCGGGCTCTGAATTAGATTCCATGCGGGAAGCAATATTTACCGTATCTCCCCAAATGTCATACGCAAATTTCTTGGTCCCAACTACTCCAGCCACCACCGGACCGGAATTAATTCCGATGCGAATTTCAAAACGGGTATCATTTAGAGGATTGTTATTTTTTGAGTCTCTAACAAATGTGGCAATTTCAAAAGCGGCTTGTACCATTTTAAAAGCATGGTCTTCTGTTGAAAAAGGCAAACCTCCCGCGCACATATAACAATCACCTACTGTTTTGATTTTTTCTAAGTTATACTTTTCCATAATTTCATCAAATTTAGAGAAATAGTAATCCACACTTTCTACCAATTTTTCTGGTGATAGTATTTCTGCATATTGGGTAAATCCTTCAAAATCAGCAAATAAAACAGTGACCGATTCGAATTTTTTGGCGACTACTTTACCATTTTGTTTTAACTCAAGAGCCGTTTCCTCAGGAAGAATATTAAGCAACAAGCTGTTTGACCGATTCTTTTCTTCTTCAATAATGACATTGGTTTTCTTTATAAATTTATAGCGCCTAAACATTCCAAAAGCGAGTAAAAAAACAAGTCCCGATGAAATAGCGGATGAAATGGCAATAATCTGTTGATTTTTTTTTCCTTGGTTGAGTAAATCGACTTCGGTCTGTTTCTGCGAAACTTCATAATCAGTTCGCAAATCTGCCATCTGCTGGACCGATTTAAGATTGGTAACGCTATCCCTATACGCTATATGGTTCTTATAATATTTAAAGGATTCAGCAGTATTCCCTATTTTTTGATGCAGTTCTGAAAGTTTCAGATTTGAGTTACTGATTTGGTCTTTCAATCCATATTTTTGAGCTAACTCAAGACTTCGCAGCGCATAATTGAGCGCAGTAGTCTGATTATTTTGCTTCAAATAAATAGCTGACATGTAGGTCAGGTAATCTGAAATCGCATAATAATCCTTTAGTTCTTCCAGAATTTTTATGGCTTTACTTATATATTTCATTGCTAAGACATCCTTTCCCTGCTCAGCATATACCATTCCAATGTTTCCTAAGTTATAGGCAGTGCCAATTAAGTAATCCGCTTTCTTGAAAATTTCACCGGACTCTTTAAAATTCCTTAATGCTAAATCATATTTCTTGTTTTTAAAATATTCATCTCCAGCATTTAATAAAGCTGACGCTAACCCTATGGAATTATCCGTTTTTCTTAATAATTTGATGGCTTTATTGTAGTATATATAGGCATTTTTAGAATTCCCCATAACCGAATATACATCGGCAATAGAGGAATATGTGGTTCCCTGACCAACATTATATTTTGCTTTGCTTGCTGCCGCTGCACTTTTAAAAAAAGCATCTAAGGATTTATTCAAATCTCCTATAAGTCTGAGTTTATTTCCTTTTTGAAAATACCCTCTGTGCAGGTATAAATTGTTGTTTTCTAACTTTGACAGCACAATAAGTTCCTCAGCATATCTTAGCGATAATCGGAGATTATTCACTTCATTAAAAGATAAATTCCTAAGTAATTCTAATTTTTCAAAATTTTCAATATTCCCTTTCTGATAAATTTTCACAAGGCTATCCGCGACTTTTTGCTCCTGGGCTAAAATACTTAAGTGCACAAAAAAAACAAAAAGAGAGACTTTAAAAGAATATTTAAAACAACTTAATTCCATTATGGATTTATGGCTAATTTTGGATCAATACTAAACGCTTTATACGAATTACCAGAGTTATAAACACTAAAATTGATTGTGTAAATATCGGACTGGTTGACCAAATTAGGATCATTTTTGACATTTGCTGATGCGTTTCCAGATCTTCCACCAGTTCCATTAATGGTCGCATTGTCAAAAAAATTCACATCATTGGATTCGGGTTCGTAAACAATACTGTCGATTGCCACTGAATATCCTGAGTCATTTGAAACACCAACCCACCTTACATTATTATTAATAAATACATTTGATTGAAAATCCTCTAAAGTTCCATTTGGAGAACTTCCGGAATTATCATCCGATAATGCGCAACAACCATCAACTTGAGTTTGTGATGGAATATTCATTCCATAAAGGTTAGCGGTTTGAACAGTCAATGTGATTACTACAGGCTTTGCCATGATTACTATATTTAAAGGTTAATAAATTCTGATTCAGAAAACTATTAATTTAAAAATGGCTGGGGAAACCAAAGAATCGATATTTGAGGTAACAACCTAATTATTAGGTAAATATAATATTTATTTTTTAAAATAAAGTAGTATATTTAATGGATTTTAATCCAAATTCATTCCTATGAATATTGATCATCTACCGATTGACTGGAAAGAAATATTTCATCCAAAAAATATTATTTTAAATTTAGTGGGCGTAGTATTCATTACATTGGCATTAAAGGGATTCATGATACCCAATAAATTTTTGGATGGCGGTATTATCGGCATTTCGATACTTATCCATGAAATCACTCATCTGCCATTTGGAATTCTTGTCTTGGGCTTAAACATACCGTTCTTGCTTTTAGGGAAAAGGTTGCTGGGAAAAACATTTGCAATACAAAGTTTGATGACTTTTTTATTACTAGCCGCCAGTATGACTTTTATTCATATTGATGCTGTTACCACAGACCGACTTTTAATTGCCTTATTTGGCGGTTGCCTTATTGGTATCGGGATGGGTTTGTGCATTCGAAGCGGATCAACAGCTGACGGTGTAGAAATTTTGGCTTTATTAACTACCCGAAAAATCGGGCTCAATGTATCCGAAGTTATCTTTGGCATGAATACCCTATTGTTTTTGGCAGCTGCATGGTCTTTTGGTATTGGCACAGCATTGTATTCTATAGTCACTTATTTTTCAGCCATAAAATCACTCGATTATATAGCGCACGGCTTAGAACAATATACTTCCTTACATATCATTTCATCCAAAAGCGAAATTATTAAATCTTTAATTGTGAAAAAATTCGGAAAAGGAATCACAATAATTAAAGGGGAACGGGGTTATTTACCTGATACTTTCGATTTAAAAACAGACTGTGACATTATCGTCACTGTAGTAACGCGACTTGAATTGCTTAGAATCAAAGATGAGATAAGAAAATTAGACCCTAATGCTTTTATGTATATCCAATACATCAAAGAAGCCAGCGGCGGAATTTTAAGAAACAAACAAAAACATTAGAAATCCATGAAATGAGAATCTCATAAAAGATAACTTCATGATGTATGCCCTATTTTTAATTTAATTGTAGTTGTAGATATGAAAAACTGGAATCTTTTGTATACCAATGTCATGGATTGTTTAAAAACACAATTGTCTCCTTTTCTCATTTATCACCATTGGAAACACACGCAACATGTATTGGAAGCAGCAGAATATATTGCGCTGCAAGAAAATATAACTAAGAAAGATATTCTGCTCATTAAAACCGCAGCATTGTTTCATGATGCCGGATTTATCAATGGTACCAATGAGGGACATGAAGAAGAAAGCATTCGGTTTGCTGAAAAAAAGTTACCGGAATTTGGATACACCAAAAAAGAAATTGAAGTCATTGCCGGCATGATCAGAGCCACTATAATACCGCAACAACCAAAAACCAAACTAGAATGTATCCTTGCTGATGCCGATGTCGAATATTTGGGTACTGACAATTTTGAACGCATAGGAAATAAACTCTATCTGGAATTAAAACATTATAATCCAAATCTCAGCTTGGAGGATTGGAACGACATGCAAATTAATTTTCTTCAATCGCACTTTTATCATACCGACTATTGCATTCAAAATAGAACTGCAGTAAAAGAAAAAAATCTTAAGCTACTTATTAAACGAAAAAATTAGAAAAGGGCAAAAATTGACTCTGTTGGAGTTCCTAAATGAATGGCTGTAATTTTATTTTAAATGCATGTTTAAAAACAATTCTGAAAGAATCTTATCACTGGCTGACGAATTTTTTGTTGTCAAAACTGTGCTAATATTTGCTTAAAAACTTACGATTAGTTAGATTTGAATGCAATACTAAATTCGCAGAAACTTCCAAAACTAATTTAGCAGTTATTCCATGAAAAAAATATTCCTTTTTGCCCTACTCTACAGTTTTTATTTTACCCATGCACAGCAAAATTTAGTGAAATATGTTAAGCCAATCATTGGTACCGAAAAAATGGGACATACTTATCCAGGAGCTACAGTTCCTTTTGGAGCAGTACAACTAAGCCCGGAAACAGATACTATTTCATACGAACTTAATGGAAAATACAATGGAGAAGTGTATAAGTATTGCGCCGGCTATAAATATGAAGACAAGACTATTGTAGGTTTTAGCCATACCCATTTAAGCGGAACAGGGCATTCTGATCTTGGGGATTTTCTAATTATGCCAACACAAGGGAAATTACAATTGAATCCCGGAACCGCTGCAAATCCAAAAAGTGGGTATCGTTCAGCGTTTTCTCATGCTAACGAAAAAGCCGAAGCCGGTTATTATAAAGTCAAGCTGGATGATGATGGTATTTTAGCCGAAATGACTGCTACAACACGGGTTGGTATGCATCAATATACTTTTCCAAAATCGGATGAAAGTCACATTATTTTAGATTTAATGGCCGGAATTTATAATTACGATCAAAAAGACGTTTGGACCTATGTAAGAGTGATTAATGACACTTTGATTACTGGTTATCGACAAACGAATGGCTGGGCAAGAACCCGAACGGTTTATTTTGCCATGTCATTTTCGAAACCTTTCAAAGAATATGGTCAAAAGAATTATGATACTAAACAGCCTTATAGAGGATTTTGGGGCAAGTTCGACCAAAACAAAAATTTTCCTGAAATAGCCGGAAAAAAAATACGGATGTATTTTGATTTCAAAACAGAAGAAGCTGAAAAAATAAAAATAAAATTCTCTTTATCCTCGGTTAGCCAAGAAAATGCATTACAAAATATGCAGGCGGAAATTAAGGATTGGGATTTCGAAAAAGTAAAAAACCAAGCACAGGCAATTTGGAACAAAGAATTGAATGAAATTAATATCACTGCATCAGAAGATACTAAAGTGAATTTTTACACCGCCATGTATCATACTTTCATAAATCCAACGACTTACACGGATGTAAACGGGCAATATAAAGGGCTGGATCAAGGAATACATCAAGCTGACGGCTTTACCAATTACAGCACTTTTTCACTTTGGGATACCTATCGGGCATTGCATCCATTTTTCAATATAATCCAACCCTCACGTAATAATGATATGGTAAAGTCCATGCTGGCACATTACAATCAAAGTGCCTTGCACATGTTACCCATTTGGTCTCATTATTCCAATGATAACTGGTGCATGAGTGGCTATCATAGTGTTTCCGTGATTTCGGATGCGATTATAAAAGGAATTTACAATGGAGATGAAAACCAAGCTTTAGAAGCCTGTATCACAACAGCAAACCACCGCAATTATGAAGGTATTGGCAGTTATATTGATTTAGGTTACATTCCTGCCGAAAAAAGTGGTATTTCTGTTTCAAACACATTAGAATATGCTTACGACGATTGGTGTATTGCACAAATAGCCAAAAAATTAAACCGAACTGATGTATACAATGAATTTATAAAACGCTCCGAAAATTGGAAAAACAATTTTGATAAAACAACTGGTTTTATGCGTCCAAAATTGGCCGACGGAACGTTCAAAAAAGAATTTGACGCTTTAAGCACCCACGGACAAGGTTTCATAGAAGGTAATAGCTGGAACTACAGCTTTTTTGTACCGCAAGACCCAACTCAATTAGTGACTCAAATGGGAGGCAAAAAATCTTTTGCATCGCGCTTAGACACGCTGTTTTCAATGTATTTGCCAGATTCCTTTTTTGCAGAAACAGAAGATATCACCCGAGAAGGAATTATTGGTGGCTACGTACATGGCAATGAGCCGGCGCATCATGTGGCTTATTTTTACAATTGGACTGACGAGCCTTGGAAAACCCAATCCCAAGTACGTAAAATTCTGAAAATGCAATACAAACCAACTCCCGATGGTTTAGGTGGAAACGATGATTGCGGACAAATGAGTGCTTGGTATCTTTTTTCCTCTTTAGGTTTCTATCCTGTAGCGCCTGGTTCTGATGAATATAGTTTAGGATCACCACTCGTAAATAATGCAACTCTAACTTTAGAAAACGGAAAAAACTTTACCATAGAAGCAATTAACCAAAGTGATAAAAATGTTTATGTACAAAAAGTGCTTCTTAATGGAAAGCCCTTAAACAGTTTATTTATAAAACATAGTGCTATCACTAATGGTTCGAAATTGACTTTTTATATGGGTTCAAAACCCAAAAAATATTTGATTAAATAGAACCACCTTACTTAATCCCATTGAAATACATTTAGTGATGTTGTCCCATATGGAGCATTCCACCTTCCAATGGAACCGAGCACATTATCCAAAATACAGAGACAATGAAGTTTCTCAGTGGCATGAAGCTTTTGTCAATGTCAGAAGATGGATGGACAAAAATTAATTAGATTGCTATAGATTTCATAAAAGCGTTCGCCTATGGTGAGCGCTTTTATTATTGATAAATAAAAATTAATATTGTTAAAATTTAAGAATTTTAGTATGTTTTTATATTTTTTTAACAAATTTTATTCATTATTCATTGAATCATAAAAACTATTGTATTTTTAACAACGTTTCAAATTAAAAATACAATAGTTTTTATGATTCAAGAACTACAAAAACTTCATTCGGTTTGGATTGATACTCAAAAAAAAGCCAACGAAAACACTTTATTACCACAAATAAAGTTTGATGAAATTGCCAGTTCAATAATAAGTACTGGACCTTTCTATTTTTATATTATTGATTTTTATGATATGTCTTTATCAAACATTAGTCCAGCGATAGCTGACATTCATGGATTTAATCCAGACACTGTATGTTTTAATGATATTCTTGGAACGATACATCCTGATGATATTGACTTTATATCAAGAGCCGAAGCTTCAATACTTAAGTTTTTTTATACGAATATAGGTCCGGAAAAATTGACTAACTATAAAATGAATTACAGTTTTAGAAGTCGAATGAAAAATGGCGAGTATTGCATGCTCAATCATCAAGCCATAATACTGACATTAGATCCAAAAGGCGGATTTGGAAAATCATTGAATATTCATACCAGAATCGATCATTTGACCAAAAACAATACCTATCAATATTCCATGATTGGGCTGAAAGGGGAACCTTCCTATATGAATATTGATATTTTTGAAGGTGAGCACTGTTTTTCAGAATTTTCAAAAAGAGAAATTGATATTATTAAGTTAATTGCAGAAGGTTTTGACAACAATAAAATTGCCAATGAACTTTTTATCAGTGTTGATACTGTAAAAACGCATCGCAAAAATATTTTAAAAAAATCCAACTCTAGAAATACTGCCCAATTAATTCGAAAAAGCACCTTACAAGGTTTATTATAAATTCATAAAAATACCCATTTATGGGTATTGTACTGCGCTATATATTATTCGTATTTTGTTAACGTAATTAAACCAAAGTAAATGTATAACCAAAAAAACATTACACAAACAGTTAGCAGACTAGTTTTTTGTGTTGGTTTATTATTAGGCAATATCGCTGTTGCACAAACCGAATTTTTCAATTCGAAAATCCCTTTTTCAGAAAATCAATTATCCAATTTTTATTCTTCCATTAGCATCGATAGTTCTCAAGTTTATCTTAATGCCAATGATTATAAAATTTATGCCTACGATAAAAAAACGGGGGCATTAAATTGGTCCTATTATGTGGCCAACAAATCGAATAATGCTCCAAAATTATATCAAGACAATGTTTTTATAGAAAAACATATTAGTGAATATGTAGATAAATGCATACAACTCAATGTCAAAACAGGTGATACGATTCAAACATTATCCATAGTGTCAATAAACACCCAACCCATTTTCAAAGGTAATATAATGTATTGCACTGCTATTGATACAGAAACTGGTGGCATTGTTTTGGCGTATGATCTAAAAAAAAATGCAGTGATTTGGAAAAAATTTATAGCACATGGTGTTGACAAGCAACCCTATTATTTGAAAGATAAAATCATTGCTAATGCCGAAGAAAACAATTGGTTTGAACTGAACTATAGCGGTAAGTTGCTGGATACCAAATGCAAACACAAAGCAACCCTTTTTGCCGAAGACATAAAATGTATAAGAAATTTCAGATATTTGATCCACAATCAAAAGGAACTGTCCGTAAGTTATTTTGACATAGACGAAGTTTTAAAATTAAAATACACCAAAGACAAGACAATTGTTTTAGGAGAAAACAAAATGCTAATTATTAACAACAAGAACAAAATAGAAAATGAAGTAAAACTGGAAGAAATCGTTCCGTTTACTGAAAATCGAGTGAGTAATTATACTGAAATTCTAAAGGCAGAAGCGAATACTGTTTGGCTTATCTATTTAGACACTCTTGTCATTTATGATTTAAAAAAAAACAAAACGGTAAAAACTTTTGATTTAATCCAATGGAATGTACACCAAGCCATTTTAGAGGATAACAACTTATGGTTGATTTCAAGGAATGACGGGCAGTTGGTTAAGTTGGAATTGGATAATAGATATTGACTGAACAATATCTAACAATAAATTAAAATAATTATGAAAACAAAAAAAAAGTATTTGGCCCTTTTAGTATTCCTTATGGGAGTAATTAACATCAACAATCTCCAAGCTCAAACTTTCGAGGCCAAAGATATGGATGGGATGTGGGAACGTAACGATGGTGTGCGAATCAGTATTGATGGTACCGCTGTATTTGCCGAAGGTAGCAAAGCCTTGATTTTTGCCGTAGGAAACAGTGGCTGGCCAACAAATTCTATTCAATATAATTTTAAGTTCAAAAACATTACACACAATGGAGACAATACCTGGAATGCAGGAAACCAGGCTTATTCAAAAGGAACAAGCACTTGGCAATCCTCAGGTAATGTAACCATGACGATGAATAAAGATAAATCTGCATTCAACTGTGGCGGTTTTACCTATTCACGTAAATCATTAATCCATTAATTTTAATCCATGAAAAAAGCAAACAAATTCCGAAATGCCTTTCTTATAGCCAGTTTTTGCTTACTGAGTCATATCACCTACGGACAAACTAATGATTTTTCAAAAATTGCAATCACACTCGAAAAAAATTTAGTTGGAAAACCTTTTCTTGGAGGAATGTATGATCCGCCATGTTATGATATGACTAAAATAGCGATCTCAGAAACTGGAGAAATAGCCATTTCAGGCAGTGAAAAAGGATGCAATGTAACTTTTTATATAAAAGACGCAACAATAAGATATCATAATGATTCCAGGATTCAAATCTATCAAGCTACACCTAGAATAGACATCACATTTTATTCAGAAAATGCGGCAACTGTTTATCAAGCATTAGAGGATTTAAAAAAAATATTGAATAAATAATTTTTTAAAAAAAATTAGTGTTGCAGCGATCCTACTCGTTATCTGTTCAGTAAACGTACAAAAGGGAGAAAGAAGACCCAGAGTATATTAAAATAATTAAATAAATTTTAAAAATGAAAAGACTATTATTATTACTAATCATTACTTTAACTAGTAACCTTTACTCACAGAACTTTGACTGTGATAAAAGAGGTGAATACCTTGACACAGAAGAAGCATCTCTAAAAGAACTGCATGATGCCCATAATAAAAGCTATGAAAAGGGTGCTAGTCTATTAAGTGAGGTTAATTCTATAACTAAGCAGCTTAGCAATATGCATACCGATAGCTATGGGTATCAGGATTTAAAGGATAGATATGAAAAAATTGGTAAAGCATATGACATAATCGTTGAACGCTCTAACACATTGCAAAAAGAGTTAACCGATAAAATTAGTAGATTTAATAAGGATGTAAAAGAATTTAATAAAAAATGCAAAGACTAAAATCACCTTTATCTATTGTAGTATTTTGTAACTCATATCTCCAGCACTGCAAAATGTATTCGGCTTGTGCTGTGCAAAGTCTCCCGACTTTGTGCTCGCATGAATTATGAATGAAATATAAGAGAAAACCTTTGATACTGGTGCAGATCTAACTATGAAGGTTTTTTAACCGCAGGAGGTTTGAGGGTAATAATTAATAATAACTATATAAAAAAAACATGAAAAACAGCAAGAACAAAAAAAAATATTGGTTTTTAGTTATCTTTTTTTGCATAGTAAACACGGCTAGTTATGCACAAATAAATTTCGAAGATAGAAACCTGGCAATACTGGAAAAAGTTGCGTTTACCACTAGCTACAAAACTATTAAAGGTTTTATGAAGGAGAATAATTATTCTTTTCAAGAAGAGAATGAAAATGAAATAGAATTACCAAATGATGCGTTTTTAGAAGTTGTATATTTAGAATTTAAGGGGCCGATAGGAAATACTATTGCGGCATGTTATGATAAAAAAGACAAAGCTTTAATAGGTGTTTTTAATCAAATAGCTGCCATAAATACTGTTTTTTGTGAAATACAATTGAAAGATGAAAATTTTAAAATTATAGATGAAAGTGAGGATGGAAAACTATGGTCTAAAAGTTCCTATAAATATCAGATTGGAACTGATGGGTCAGATGAAAAAATACATCGCTTAATGTTTATCAGCCCAATCCACCCTGATTATATAAAATAGGTTTTTACTTTTTCCCAACAGACGATGGGAAAATAAATTCTAAAAAACAAAAAAAAAGCATACGAAAATGCGCAACAAAATATCCTAAAAGACTAGCCTTATCTATTCATGAGCTACGATAATTATGAAGGAATTGAATTGATTGCCAAAATTTCTGATATATAATTTATAATATGAAAACCATCCAAATCCTTTGCATACTGATATTATTCACCTTATCGTCGGAAGCGCAATCTTATAAATCAAATTTGATAAAAACGATAGACACCATCAACGTTATGCTGCAGCAAGACAGAAATACGTCTTTTACACATCAGGATTACGCTCTATTTTATCCCACAAAAATAAATGCCAATCTGCAGGGAGATGTGTTTTGTATCGAAAGCTCAACCAGGTTAGGCCCAAAAGAGAATGGCTTCATTTTCAATTTGTTGAAGGTACAATCGTTTGTTATAAAAGAAGATGAGATTAAGGCTTTGGATCAAAACCAAGAAACAATAGTCACAATTTTCCTAGGTAGTCCAGAAGAAAGACAAGCACTCAGAAAGGAATTGTATAAATTACAGTTTATATGTCGTTTATATTCTGAACAAAATCCCAAATTCAAATGCGATTAATAATTTAGAAATTTAAAACGACACGACCCAACCGCTTTCAGGGCGAAAATTTGATGCTTTCGAACCAAAATAATTATAATTATACGCTAATTAATAATCAAACAAATATAATATGAAGACTTTTAAAATTTTAGTTCTTTTAATACTTATCACATCAGCAAGCGACGTATTTAGTCAAGACCAAGAAAAAATTTACTATTATGATAAAAACTATAAAATTACTACTCGAGAGAAAGCGATCTATTCATTGTCTAGTAAGGATGCTAAAAATATATTTGGAACCAAAACACTTACGCTTACGGAGTCTAAACAAATTATTTCTTCCCGCGAATGGGCATTAGGACAAATGACTAAAAAAGATCAGGAGGGAAATTTTATGCCACGCGAATGGTCGGGATTATCCTGGGTATTTAAAACTGACGGTACTGCTTATATGTATATTACTCCCGAACAAAAATCGGCTGCAGAAGCTAAAAGTGATGGGGAAAAATATGAAATAACTGAAAATGAGATTACCCTGAATACAATCCCCAAACAAGTGTTTGTTTATGACCTGAAAGTAAATAAAGGATATGGTGGTGGATATGATTTAACGCTAAATGACGAAAAAGCAGGTATCACTTATCACCTTAATGCTGAGCGTTAAAAACAAGGTTATAGTTAAAATCCGGAGTGCTTATGACAACAAAGATTCACGAGTCGCAATTGAGAAATTCCGTGTCCAAAATAAGAATCAAATATTTTTTGATTATGAAATAACCATTATTTAACTTGCGTAATTATTAATAAACATAATTCACCAAATCTCTCATTTAAAAATTACCTGAAAATGAAAAAAACAATTCTTTTCTCCCTACTAATGTTGACTAGCACGATACTATTAGGACAAACTGCTTATATACAAGTAAATGGAGAACCTGACCTCTCCGTGTTCTTAAACAATAAATTCAAGGCAAAAACAACGGCCGAATACGGTGGCTGTATCATTGAAAATGTCACCCCTGGTAAAAACCTGATCAAAATCGTCAAAGAGGGATATATCGCTTTCGAAGAAACAATAACCCTAAAAAAAGGAGAGGTTTTTTCTTATAAAGTTAAACCTTTTGTCAAAAACACCGTTTATATCACCGAAAATGGTAACTCAGGTGAAACAGAAAAAAAAGCAGCCGTGTCAACCGGGAAACTAATAATTCAATCCGTTCCCATAAACATAAAAATTACCATGCCCTCTATTGAAGGTGTAACCAACAGTCCAAAAACCAAAGACGAATGGGTAGTTGACAACATTACTGCCGGAAATCTTGACGTCACGTTTATTTTTAATAAAAAAATTATAAAAAAGAACATTGAAATAATTGGAGGCGAAACCACCAATGTTTTTGTAAATATGATGAATGGCAATTTTAAAACAAAAAACACCATTGACGAAAAAATTAAAGTAACCCATTTTATTGATAGTATTTCGACGGTATACAAATTCAATCCAAAAATGAAAAAAGAGGATTTTAAAAACTACAATCCTCAAGCTTCAAGTCTTTTAAAGCAACAATTAGCAGGCAATTTGATTTTGGGGATGATTGCTTTTAATCCAAAAACAGCAAAGGCTGATGCCCCAACACAAGTTAGTTTTGACAAGAATGATGAACTAGTAAATTATGGATATAGCATTAATATTACAAAAAAAAACAAGCTTGAAGTTACCGAGCATTACAATAAAATTGTAGCACAACTTAAAAATTTTCCCGAAAAAAACAGGTCCTTTGGAAATGAAGGGGCTATGGTTACTGACGATGACGTACGTGTTAAATTTTCCATGAGCAACAAAAAATTCTTTATATTTTTTGAAACCGTGGACTAGACCACTAAAAAAGGACCAGTAATTACAATACATGAGACTTCAAATATGAACCAGCCCAACCGCTTTCAAGACGAAAACTTAACCCGTTACGACTTTTACAAAGAAGTCTGGGTTGTGTGTCCTTCTTGTGCCAAAAAAGCAATTGCCACAGTAAATTTTGAGGCTAAAAAAGCTCGCTTGCTTTGTGCTCATTGCGGCTATAACAAGGAAACTACCACGGCCTTAATTCCAAAAGGCACTGTAGATATGTCGGCAAATTGGTATTTTGAGTCGGAATTATGGCTAAAAGCGCCTTTCAAAAATGATGTTTTTTGGGCGTACAACGACAAACATCTGGAGTATCTGGAACGCTATATTGGTGCCACCTTGCGGGAACATAAAGATCGAACAGGTTTTACTTTACTAGAAAAACTGCCTAAATTTTATCACGAAGCAAAAAACAGGGAAGGTTTATTAAAAATTGTAACAAAATTGAAAACAAAAAAATAATTTATGAGATTAACTTGATTCCATATCAAGATTAAGAATACAGAATTGGCGATACACTGATCAATTACTAATAAATAACTACCCATGAAAACTGAAAATCTAATGATTATTGTTTTAAGTCTTTTTATTACCAGCACACAGGCTCAAAAAAAGACAAATTTAAACAGTCCAAAAAAAACTACAACTGTTGCTGCAAAACCTGGAGCTGCAAAATTGGGTAAAAATGTTCAAGAAATAAAAATTAAAAACGAAGCCTATTTCCTTACAAAAGAAATCGGTTATCCTATTACGGGAGATTATTTGTTTGAAAGCAAAAAAGACCCTATAGTACAACTCAATTCTGATGGAACCGGCCTGTTTCAAAATCATCAAATGTCCAGAACACCTATGGTTTGGGGTATCGAGTGTGACATGGACGGCACTCCCAAAAAAATTAAAGCCGATTGGGGTTTTATGTATAATCTTTGGTACCAAATAAAAGCAAAACACAAAGGAGCAAGCTGGGAATCTGGAGAAATAGACGCTTGGGACGTGGTATCGTTTTCTGTTCATACCGATGAAAACAAAATATATATTTTAGGAGAACGGATAAAAACCTATTAGGACAATAATCCTTGAACCTTTGTTTGATTAATGAACTTTGATCCATCTAAATCTTTGAAAATAAATTCATTTGACTGAGTACTTACATTACGATACGAATCTAAAATATTGTTCATCGTTTGATTGATGAAATTTGGGAATAATTTAAAAACTAAAAAATGAAAATTGCCAGTTGCTTACTATTCTTTTCTCTATCGGTATTTGCATAATATCCTAAATCAGAATTTTATAAAACGGCCGATAGTATCAATGTTATTATCAAAGCTAACCCTCTTGCTTATTATATAGACAATAAAAAATATGATACTTTTATAAAAAAAATCAGCTTAACCGAAAAGGCATTATCAGCTTTACAGACAGCATCCCTAAAGCCGAAAATACAACAACTGGCAAAAAGCATAAGCTTCTACCTGATTGCTGTCCTAAAAAAACAACAAGAACCCTTGATTTGTTTGCGATAAAAAAATGGGATATTTAATTTCCATACACCTATTTAAAAGATAGAAATAACCAAACTATTGGCAGAATTATAGGTGTTCAAAAAGCAAATTTATACAAACTGAAGGAACAGTTTGACAAACTGACAACTTTGTGTAGAAAAGAAGAAATAGCACTTAAATAAAGAATTGATTTTATTTAAAATAATCCAATATATAAAAACACAAATTAAATAATCTATAACAAAAAAGTAATTTCCTGGGAACTTCAACAATAAACAAAGATAATTTTGCCTAGCGGGGATTTTACTGGATATAAAAATGGTTGTAAAATGATTGTAAGCGTTGCTACCCTTCAAAAAAAAGTCATTTAGAAGCTATGATTCTCGAGTCGAATAGAGCTCCTATTGCCAGAGATACTGAAGATTTAAGACCCGAATAAAACACTATCTTTAATAAAAATAAAATCTTGAAATTATGAAAAAACACTTACTAATTGTACTTTTAGCCCTAATTACTAGCAGTACATTCGCACAAAAACTTACCTCCGGTAATTACACCATCACCATTAGTAATATCAAATCACGGAGTTACACCCAAGATGTTTTTGGTGAAATAAAAAATGTTAAAGAATATATTGGCAACTATACCATTGAAAAAAGTGGTGAACAAATTGCAAATCAGAAGTTTTCAACTATGCAAATGGAAAAAGATACCATGACTCTCAATATAAAGGATGATGATAAAAGTGGCAATTCGCTTAGTTATGATTTCGAAACAAAAAAATATGAGATTGCCGGCGATGAATTTAAGGCTAAAAGTTCAAAAGATATAGATAATATTATATTGAGCGGCATTCTTATTTATGCCCAATGGCTCGAAAATAATTAAGATGGAATTAAAACAATTACGTTATGTTCAAACCCATTACACGCCGAGAAATATTTAACTCTTCGGTATTTGCCGATAATTTAATTGCCGAATTTCAGCAAAGCTATACTTCAGACATTGATTTGTCCGTAAAAAAGGAAGCCTATATGTTGAAACAGTATTACGATCACCTGAAACCTTTCCAGCCCATTGAACCGCCCATAAACAGTCATTGCGTGTTGGCGTATGATGCCGACAATAAAAAAGATTATATCGCAACATTTCCCTTGGTCTTGCAAAGGTTTTTAACGGATTTAGGTATTCAGGATGTTTATCTTACCTACTTTAATAAAAAAAACCTGTTCCAATTTGAATTCGAAAATTTCAGAAAACGAAACCTGTTTAAATTATATGGTGGAAGAAAAACGGAAAACCTGGGATATCAAATAAAAGTTTCAGATTTGCACAAAGGTATTCAGTTGTTCTTTTTTTCCGGCGTATATGACGTTCCTGTTGTTTTCCTGATTACAGCCAATGGTGAAGTACCGCTTTCGCTACGCCTTTGCGATGACGGAAACCTCCATCTCAATTTTCAGGAAATGTATCAAAAACGCATTCACGAAGCCGCAAAAAATGCCGGTTTTAAAATGGGTGACTTGGAAATATGTGTTCAATATAGATTGCATCATCTCGATTAATTCGAAAAGCACCTTGCAAGGTTTATTATAAATTCATACAATGTCTATTTAAATAACAATATTTTCAAATAGGAAATTAAATTTTTCCAATTAATTTCAAAAAAATTAAAAATACCGCGATTTTTTTCTAATTTGCGAGTCAATTCAATATTCGAATAATGACTCCAATAACTAGACTTTTTGATTTTCCTTATTATCAGCAAGATAAATATACTTCAATTCCTGATGCTTTATCAACAAAGCAAAATGGCGTTTGGATAAAAACTTCTACCGAAGAATATATTGCCAAAGCCAATGCCATTTCGAGAGCGTTCTTAAGAATGAACGTTCAAAAAGACGATAAAATTGCCATTATTTCTTCTAATAATAGAACCGAATGGAATATTATGGATATTGGTATTTTGCAAACTGGTGCACAAAACGTCCCTGTTTACCCTACTATTTCCGAAGAAGATTACGAATATATCCTGAATCATTCCGGTGCCATTTATTGTTTTGTTTCGGATGCTGAAGTATTACGAAAAGTAAATTTGATAAAACATAATGTTCCAAATTTGAAAGAAGTCTATTCGTTCAACGAAATCGAAGGTTGTAAAAACTGGTCTGAATTGCTTACCCTTGGCGAAGACCAAAGCAATCAAAATGAAGTTGAAGCGCGTAAAAATAATGTAAAAACGGAAGATTTAGCAACCATTATTTATACTTCGGGAACAACAGGAAGACCTAAAGGAGTCATGCTTTCGCATAAAAACATTGTATCCAATGTTTTGGACAGTGCTTCGAGAATTCCTTTTGAAGCAGGAAATAGTCGTGCCTTGAGCTTCCTTCCAATTTGTCATATTTTTGAAAGAATGATTTTGTATTTATACCAATATTATGGTGTTGCCGTCTATTTTGGCGAATCCATAGATAAAGTTGGTGACAATATCAGAGAAGTACAACCAAATGTTATTACTGCGGTTCCCAGACTTCTTGAAAAAGTATACGATAAAATCTATGCAAAAGGTACCGAATTAACAGGCATCAAAAAGAAACTTTTCTTTTGGGCCATTGATTTAGGATTAATCTATGAGCCTTATGGCAAAAATGGATTTTGGTATGAGTTCCAACTCAAAATTGCCCGCAAATTGATTTTCAGCAAATGGAAAGAAGGTTTGGGAGGTAATTTAGATCTGATGGTTTCAGGAAGTGCCGCTTTACAACCTAGATTAGCCAGAATTTTCGCTGCCGCAGAAATTCCGGTAATGGAAGGCTATGGCTTAACCGAAACTTCTCCTGTAATATCTGTAAACGACACGAGAAATCACGGTTTCAAAATAGGAACTGTAGGGAAAGTAATCGATAATGTAGAAGTAAAAATTGCCGAAGACGGAGA
This sequence comes from Flavobacterium sp. GT3P67, assembly GCF_004349155.1. NCBI lineage: Bacteria > Pseudomonadati > Bacteroidota > Flavobacteriia > Flavobacteriales > Flavobacteriaceae > Flavobacterium > Flavobacterium sp. GT3P67. Next base: position 191,984 of record NZ_SMLF01000005.1, on the reverse strand, counting down.
AATTCTTTGTAAAGGACCTAACGTGATGATGGGATATTACAAAGATCCCGAAAAAACGGCGGAAGCACTTCAAGATGGCTATTTCCACACGGGTGATATCGGAATATTTGATGAAGAAGGTTTCTTGAAAATTACGGATCGTAAGAAAGAAATGTTCAAAACATCTGGAGGAAAATACATTGCACCACAGTTAATCGAAAACACGATGAAACAATCCCGTTTCATTGAACAAATAATGGTGATTGGTGACGGACAAAAAATGCCGGCAGCCATTATTCAGCCAAGTTTTGACTTCATTAAAGAATGGGCAAATATTCATGGGATTGATGTTGGAAAAAGCAATGAAGAAATCATTGCAAATGAAAAAGTTATTGCAAGAATTCAAGAAGAAATAGATACCTTAAATGAAAAATTTGGAAATTGGGAGAAAATAAAACGTTTTGAATTGACTCCGGACGCTTGGTCGATTGAAGGCGGACAATTGACTCCAACTTTAAAACTAAAACGAAAAATAGTGATGGAGAAATACATTGAGTTATTCAATAAAATCTACAACTAGCCTTTGATAAAAACCTATTTCCCAGATGCAATTCATTTTTTGAAAGATATGAATAGTGGGGAGTTTAAGAAAGGGAAAACCTTATTAATAAATAATCACAAACTCATCAATAACTGATGAGTTTTTTTTTAAAACTAAAATAAAAACACAACCAATCATTTCATATTTAATTGTCTTTAACACTATCTATTGCTTTGTTATTTTTTAATATCTTTATTGTGTTAACCAATAAAACCAAACATTATGAATGTAAAAAAATTTTTAGTTTCAGGCATCGTAGGTGGTATCGTCCAATTTCTTTTAGGATGGTTGTTTTACGCAATCCTATTTAAAAACTCATTCCCTACTAATGGAAATGAAAACATGTTATTCATATTTTTAGGATGTATGACTTTTGGATTTTTCGTCTCTTACATTTTTACGAAATGGGCCGGAATTTCAAATGCAAAGACTGGTTTAAAAGCCGGTGCCGTTATTGGATTATTCATGGCACTGTACAGTAATTTCTTTATGAATTCTATGACAAGTGATATCAATTATCAAACTATGGGATTAGATATTGCAATCACTGTTGTAATGGCCGCATTAGTAGGTGCAGTAATTGCTCTTGTTAATGGAAAACTAAAATAAAATATAAAAACACACCTATAAACTCCTCATTTCTTGGGGAGTTTTTTAGTTTAAACAAAAAATCTCAAAAAAATATTTCAATATATTATGCGTGCATAGTATTTTTTTTATTATATTTGAAATCGATATAGTTACATATGAAAGATAAAACAATAGATTATATTTTACGCGCCACCTGGCAAGCAGTAGCCAGAATGTATAATGAGGAAGCTTCTAAGTATGATGCGAGTATGGCAACAGGCTTTGCTTTGTTGAGTATTGATAAAGAAGGTGGAACGCCTTCGACGTCTTTAGGACCAAAAATGGGAATGGAAGCCACCAGCCTGACTAGAACCTTAAAATCCATGGAGGAAAAAGGCTTAATCATCAGAAAGAAAAACCCTGAAGATGGCCGTGGGGTATTAATTTACCTGACTGATTTTGGAAAAGAAAAAAGAGAATTATCTAAGAATACGGTGTTGAAATTCAATGAAACGGTGAAACAACACATCTCAGCGGAGAAACTGCAACATTTTATTGAAGTAGCGGAAACGATTAACGAATTAATTCTAGACAAAAACATATTTAATCAAACCGAAAAAATAGAAAATGACACCGCCATGTCCCAAAAGAACAATCAATAATGGCGTTACCATATTCAAATAAAAAACAAATATAAACAACGTATGAAACGCACAATTAAAAAAGTTGCAGTAATAGGATCCGGAATTATGGGTTCTGGAATTGCCTGCCATTTTGCCAACATTGGAGTTGAAGTGTTACTGTTGGACATTGTTCCAAGAGAACTTACCGAAGCGGAAGCTAAAAAAGGGCTCACTTTAGAAAGCAAAATTGTAAGAAACCGATTGGTGAACGAGCATTTAGCCAATTCACTGAAATCGAAACCATCCCCTATCTACAATCAGAAATTTGCCAGCAGAATCACAACTGGTAATACCACTGATGACATGGCAAAAATAGCTGCTGTTGATTGGATTATTGAGGTTGTAGTGGAACGTTTGGACATCAAAAAAATGGTTTTCGAACAAATTGAAAAATTCAGAAAACCGGGAACTTTGGTAACTTCAAATACATCTGGAATTCCAATTCACTTTATGAGTGAAGGAAGAAGCGAGGATTTTCAAAAGCATTTCTGTGGGACACACTTTTTTAACCCTGCGCGTTATTTAAAATTATTCGAAATCATTCCTGGCCCACAAACAGCAACGGAAGTTTTGGATTTCCTTACAGATTATGGTTCTAAATTCTTAGGAAAAACTTCGGTCGTTGCCAAAGATACTCCGGCATTTATTGGTAACAGAATCGGAATTTACGGGATTCAAAGTTTGTTTCATTTGGTAAAAGAAATGGGATTAACGATTGAAGAAGTGGATAAATTGACCGGTCCAGTTATTGGCCGTCCAAAATCGGCTACTTTCAGAACGGTAGATGTAGTTGGATTGGATACTTTGGTACATGTTGCCAACGGAATCTACGAAAACTGCCCGAATGACGAACAACACGATTTGTTCAAACTGCCTGATTTCGTCAACAAAATGATGGAGAACAAATGGTTGGGTAGTAAAACTGGACAAGGTTTTTATAAAAAAGTAGACAAAGATATTTTGTCTTTGGACTTAGATACTTTAGAATACCGTCCGGCTAAAAAAGCTACTTTTGCTACTTTAGAACTGACAAAAACGATCGATAAACCTATTGACCGTTTTAAAGTTCTGGTAAAAGGAAAAGACAAAGCGGGAGAATTCTACAGAAAAAGTTTTGCAGGAATGTTTGCTTACGTTTCGAACAGAATTCCTGAAATTACAGATGAATTATACAAGATTGACGATGCGATGAAAGCCGGTTTTGGATGGGAAAATGGCCCTTTCGAAATTTGGGATGCCATTGGTGTCGAAAAAGGAATCGAAATCATGAAAGCAGAAGGTTTAGCGCCAGCTGCTTGGGTGACTGATATGTTGGCTTCAGGAAGTTTTAGTTTTTATTCTATTAAAGAAGGAGCAACTTTTTTCTACAATATTCCAACCAAATCGCAAACTAAAGTTCCCGGTCAGGATGCCTTTATCATCCTGAACAACATTCGCGAAAGCAAAAAAGTGTGGAGCAATAGCGGAGCGATTATACAAGATTTAGGAGACGGAATCTTGAATTTAGAATTCCAGTCTAAAATGAATACGATTGGTGGCGATGTTTTGGCAGCTATCAATAAAGCAATTGACTTATCTGAAAAAGAATATCAAGGTCTGGTTATTGGAAATCAAGCAGCGAATTTCTCTGTTGGAGCCAATATCGGAATGATTTTCATGATGGCAGTCGAGCAAGAATACGATGAGTTGAATATGGCGATCAAAATGTTCCAAGACACGATGATGCGCGTGCGTTACTCTGGAATTCCAGTTGTGGTTGCCCCACACGGAATGACTTTTGGTGGTGGTTGCGAAATGAGTTTACATGCTGATAAAGTAGTTGCAGCAGCAGAAACATATATGGGATTAGTGGAATTTGGTGTTGGAGTAATTCCTGGCGGCGGCGGATCGAAAGAAATGGCATTGCGTGCAGCTGATTTATTCCATAAAAATGATGTGGAGTTGAACGTATTGCAAGAATATTTCTTGACGATCGCTATGGCAAAAGTGTCTACTTCTGGATACGAAGCTTTTGATACCGGACTTTTACAACACGGAAAAGATATTATTGTAGTGAATAAAGACCGTCAGATTGCCGAAGCGAAGAAACACGCTTTACTAATGGCAGAAGCAGGTTACACACAACCGATTCGCAGAAGCGATGTGAAAGTATTAGGAAAGCAAGCTCTTGGAATGTTCTTAGTAGGAACGGACCAAATGGAAGCCGGAAAATACATCTCGGAACACGACAAGAAAATTGCTAACAAACTGGCGTATGTTATGGCTGGTGGTGATTTATCAGAACCAACTTTAGTAACCGAACAATATTTATTGGATTTGGAACGTGAAGCTTTCTTATCGCTTTGTACCGAAAGAAAAACATTGGAGAGAATCCAATTTATGTTAACCAAAGGGAAACCTCTAAGAAACTAAAAAAATGAAAACAGCCTATATAGTAAAAGCATACAGAACAGCCGTGGGGAAAGCTCCAAAAGGTGTGTTTAGATTTAAACGTCCTGATGAATTGGCAGCAGAAACGATTCAGTTTATGATGAATGAGTTGCCTGATTTCGACAAAAAACGTATTGACGACGTAATGGTAGGAAATGCGATGCCGGAAGCAGAACAAGGACTTAACGTGGGGCGATTGATTTCCTTAATGGGATTGAAAATCGAAGATGTTCCGGGTGTAACCGTAAACCGTTATTGCGCCTCAGGATTAGAAACAATTGGTATGGCAACAGCCAAAATCCAATCTGGAATGGCGGATTGTATCATTGCCGGTGGTGCTGAAAGCATGAGTTTTATTCCAATGGGAGGTTACAAACCAACCCCGGATTATGCTGTTGCAAAAGCTGGAAACGAAGATTACTATTGGGGAATGGGATTAACTGCTGAAGCGGTTGCCAAACAATTCAATGTATCACGTGCCGACCAAGATGAATTCGCTTATAACTCACACATGAAAGCCCTGAAAGCGCAAGCAGAAGGCAGATTTGACAAACAAATTGTTCCAATTACTGTGGAACAGACGTTTATCAATGAAAATGGTAAAAAAGAAACTAAATCATATGTCGTAAATAAAGATGAAGGTCCTAGAGCAGGAACTTCTGTAGAAGCTTTGGCAGGTTTAAGACCCGTTTTTGAAGCTGGCGGAAGTGTAACTGCAGGGAACTCTTCTCAAATGAGTGATGGAGCAGCTTTTGTTCTAATCATGAGTGAAGAAATGGTGAAAGAATTGAACCTTACTCCTATCGCCCGTTTGGTAAACTTCGCATCAGCAGGAGTAGAACCAAGAATCATGGGAATTGGTCCTGTAAAAGCAATTCCAAAAGCGTTGAGACAAGCCGGATTAACATTAAATGATATTGATTTAATCGAGCTAAACGAAGCATTTGCTTCACAAGCATTAGCAGTAACGAGAGAATTAAACCTAAATCCTGATATCATCAATGTCAATGGTGGAGCGATTGCATTAGGTCATCCACTAGGTTGTACAGGTGCTAAACTTTCTGTTCAACTATTCGACGAAATGAGACACAGAGGAAGCAAATACGGAATTGTAAGTATGTGTGTGGGAACAGGTCAAGGTTCTGCTGGAATCTACGAACTGCTTTAATTTATTTTAAATGATGAATTTTAAATTTTAAATGGGTATGAAAGATAACATTATTGCAATTAAAAATTTTGATTTTGCATTGTCGATTATAAATCTTTTTATTCAGCTTAAAAAAGAAAATGAATTCATCGTTTCTAAACAAATACTAAGGTCAGCAACGAGTATTGGCGCCAATATTCAAGAGGCAATTGCTGCACAATCTAAAAGAGATTTCATAAATAAAATGGCTATTGCATCTAAAGAAGCTAGAGAAACGAAATACTGGTTGCGATTATTAGATAAATCGGAACTGACTTCAATATCTGTGTCCAATTAATTAATTGAAATTGAGCATATAATAAACATTATAACAAAAATAATAAAGACTTCTCAGGAAGTCAGCATTACGAAATAATTTAAAATTTAAAATTCATCATTTAAAATAACAAGAAATGGCAGATACAATTGAAAAAAACGTAACCCGTGGTGGTCAGTTTTTGGTTAAAGAAACAAAATGCGAAGACATCTTCACTCCTGAAGATTTCAATGAAGAGCAATTAATGATGCGTGACTCCGTGAGAGAGTTTGTGTACAAAGAAATCTGGCCTAACAAGGATCGCTTTGAGAAAAAAGATTTTGCCTTAACTGTAGAAAGTATGCATAAGGCTGCTGAAATGGGTTTTTTGAGTATCGCTGTTCCTGAAGCTTATGGCGGAATGGGAATGGGATTTGTTAATACTGTTTTGGTTTGTGATTATATTTCGGGAGCAACAGGTTCCTTTTCTTCTGCTTTTGGAGCACATACAGGAATTGGAACATTGCCAATTACTTTGTACGGAACGGAAGAACAAAAGCAAAAATACGTAACCAAATTAGCCTCTGGCGAATGGTTTGGAGCGTACTGCTTGACTGAACCAGGCGCTGGTAGTGATGCCAATTCCGGAAAAACAAAAGCAGTATTATCTGAGGATGGAACGCATTATAAAATCACAGGACAAAAAATGTGGATTACCAATGCAGGGTTTTGCAATGTCTTTATTGTTTTTGCCCGTATCGGAGAGGATAAAAATATAACTGGCTTTATCGTAGAAAATGACCCTAATAATGGTATTTCTATGAACGAAGAAGAACATAAATTAGGAATTCGCTCCTCTTCCACGCGTCAAGTTTTCTTTGCAGATACAAAAGTTCCTGTTGAAAACATGTTATCCGAAAGAGGAAATGGGTTCAAAATAGCCATGAATGCTTTGAATGTAGGCCGAATCAAATTGGCCGCTGCCTGTTTGGATGCACAACGTAGGGTCATTTCAAACGCAACAAAATACGCTAATGAAAGAATACAATTCAATACTGCTATTTCACAGTTTGGAGCCATCCGCGCAAAATTAGCCGAAATGGCAACTTCATGTTATGCCGGAGAAAGTGCTACTTATCGTGCTGCAAAAGATATTGAAGATCGAATTGCGTCACGCGAAGCGGAAGGCGCTCCCCATCAAGAAGCTGAATTGAAAGGAATTGAAGAGTATGCCATTGAATGTTCTATTCTAAAAGTGGCCGTTTCGGAAGACATTCAAAATTGCGCTGATGAAGGAATCCAAATCTTTGGAGGTATGGGATTTTCAGAAGACACGCCAATGGAAAGTGCTTGGAGAGACGCCAGAATTGCCCGTATTTACGAGGGAACAAATGAAATCAACAGAATGTTATCGGTAGGAATGTTAATCAAAAAAGCGATGAAAGGGCACGTTGATTTACTTGGACCAGCCTCTAAAGTACAAGAAGAATTAATGGGAATCCCTTCTTTTGACGCACCTGATTATTCTGAATTATTTGCAGAAGAAAAGGAAATGATTGGCAAATTGAAAAAAGCATTCTTAATGGTTGCTGGCGGAGCTGTTCAAAAATACGGGCCAGATTTAGATGCTCACCAACAATTATTGATGGCCGCTTCAGATATTTTGATTGAAATTTACATGGCTGAAAGTACTATTCTTAGAACTGAAAAATTAGCCAAAAAAGAAGGAGAAGCCAAAGTCCAAGAGCAAATTGCTATGGCAAAATTATATTTATACAAAGCTGTGGATATTGTGACTCAAAAAGGAAAAGAAAGTGTTATCTCTTTTGCTGAAGGTGATGAACAACGTATGATGTTAATGGGATTACGTCGTTTTACAAAATACACTAATATGCCAAATATTGTAGGATTGAGAGAAATAATCACTTCAAAATTAGTAGCTAAAAATGAATATTGTTTTTAATTGAAGATAGTGATTTAGTGATTTATTTGTTTAAAACCGTCTTGTTCCTGAAAACAAGACGGTTTTTTTATTTCTTCAAAATATACATCCTAGCTGAATCCCCTATAATTACTTTGCCTTCCATATCCAGTTGAGTTAATGTATTCTCACCCACTTTATATTGATTTGGTTTATCTTTCAATTCTTTTAAAGAAATAATTCCCCCTGTTTTATCCCAAACAAAAGTACCCTTTTCTTCGAATGTTTTTGGGTCTCCTTTACCTAGATATTTTGTTTTTATAATAAAAGTCATGTCTTTATTCAGAACAACTTCAGTTTCTATCCCCTCACAATTGGCGCAAGGAGTTATTCCCTTATAGGTACCCTGCCAATCTAAAGAGTTTTGGGAATTATGCATATCTGTCGCTGTAGTCTCTCCAACCGCAATTGCAATAGAGTCCGCTTTAACATCCTCTTTTTTCATTTCTTTTTTACAGCTAAAAAAGAATAATGAAGTACAGACAAGTAAAATAATTTTATTTTTCATATTGCATTTTTATTACTTAAATTTTCATTCCATAAAAGATTACTTAACCTCTTTCTTTTCAATTTTGAATATATCGCCATTATAAGAAATCGTGCTTCGATTATTGGAACTAATGGAAAGCGTTGCACTGCCCTCAAAGAAAACGGAAAGTAACAACGTATAAGTATCTTTATCACCTCTGACAACTGCTTTTATCTTATAGGCTCTTTTACCTTTCTCGACAGTAAATTCTTGAGGAGTTCCCTCAAAATGTAATCCTGCATCGCCACCATAACCAACTCCACTAAATGCTCTGCCAAAAAAAGGCATTTCACTCTTGATCTTATCCGGATGGAATTGCACATAATTAGGATTCGTGGTTAAATCCATCGTTCTAAACCCTTGAGGCAAAGCTGTTCTTCCAATAAAAACGAACTCTTTAGATTCAACCAAAGCCGCCGTTTGTTTTTGTTTCTCTATTTTACGCCCTTCTCTTAATTGCCTCTTACTTTTTTCTTGGGCATAACCAGTAGTCATTAGAAGTGACAGAAAAATTAGTAAAACTGCTACTTTTGTTTTCATGATATGCAATTTTAATATTTTGGATATAATATTCATAATTCAGTCACCAATTTATATGTATTGAAAAATCATCAAGATTCGATTGATATAACTTCTGAATTTATTTTTTCTCAAAACGCATCATTGCGATATCGTCCATGATGAAATTTAAGGTTTTTCCATCTTCTGAAATTGCATAAGAATCTATTTTTTCTAGAGTTGACATGTAAATATTTTCACCTTGAATATCTGTACACATCATTTTGGTCATTGCCATTCCCTCTTTAAAGCTGATTTTATTGCCAACTACATTTAGTTTACCTGAATATCTATTACAACTACCACTGCCTGAAACGCTGTTCTCTTTCAAATCGAAAGTGATGGTTGGTTTTTTGTTAGGATATAATCCATTAAAAGCTATTCTTGGTCCTGTAACATAATTCAACTCCCAAGTTCCCTCAAGTGAAGCTGTTTTACCTGTGATTGTTTTGGCTGAATTGCAAGAAATAAATGCCAAGCATAAAATAGTAAGCGACAGAATTATTTTTCTCATGTGATTAATTTTTGATTTTTATATTTTTTAAAATAGTGCAAAAACATTGCCAATGTGTAGCTTTTCAAAAAAAACACAAAAAAGAGTCTTACAAAAACTATATTTTAAAGGCATCAAACTTTTACATTCGGAAATATTAATCTAATTCTTTTTTACCTCTACGACCTCCACCTTAATTGCTACGGCATAAGCATTTGGAATGATTTTATTACCATGTGCATTAGCATATACTTTAGTAAATTCAGCTCCAAAATATAATATTATAGCCGAATAATACACCCAGATTAAAATAATTATGATTGACCCCGCAGCACCATAAACAGTTGCAACAGTTGAACTTCCTAAATAAAACCCTATAGCAAATTTGCCAAACATAAAGAAAAATGAAGTAAAACTGGAACCTATCAAAGCATCTTTCCAAGCAATATATCCATCAGGCAATGTTTTAAAAATAATTGAAAACAACATTGTCGTGGTCGAAAATACTATTAATAGGTTAAGAATATAAAACAAATAAACCGTTGTATCAGGGAAATAAAGGACCAACCGAGAATTTATAACATCCATTACTGTATTTACCATCAAACTGACCAATAACAAAAACCCAACCGATGCAATCATGGAAAATGACATTAATCTATTTTTAATAAATTTCATAATTCCCTTATTCGGTTTTGCTTTTAAGCCCCAAATAAAATTTATGGAGCTTTGTATTTCAGCAAATACACCTGAAGCCCCTATTAACAGCATAATTCCTCCAAATATCGTTGCAAATGTTATACTATCAGACAGTTCAATATTCGTAATGGTTTCCTGAATTTGAATCGCAGCTTCATTACCGACCATTTCATTAATTTGGACATAGAATCTACCGGCAACAGCTTCTCTTCCAAAGAAAAAACCGCAAATAGACATAATAATAATTAACAATGGGGGTAGTGAAAATATAGTATAATAGGACAATGATGCACTTAATTTAATGGCATTATCCTCATCAAATTCATTATAGGTTGACTTTAATAAATTCCAACTTGTCTTGGCTAATTCTTTGTGTTTCATATTTAAAACTATTTTTTTTTATATCCTTCCGATAGATTACGTCCTATAACAGAAAAAGAGATACTTAACCGCCAACTATTTCCCCGCCGTTAACATGGATAATCTGACCAGTAATGTAGCTGCTGTCGTCACTGGCTAAAAACACATAGGCTGGAGCCACTTCAGAGGGCTGCCCAGCCCGACCCATCGGCGTATCCTGGCCAAAATCGCTGATCTTCTCAAAAGTGGAAACGATTAAGGGTGTCCAGATTGGACCGGGAGCAACACCATTCACCCGTATTCCTTTTTTGGCAAGCATAATCGCCAGCGAACGCGTAAAAGTAACTATTGCTCCTTTGGTACTTGAATAATCCAAAAGGTGATCGCTTCCTCTATAAGCTGTTACCGAAGTGGTGTTTATAATACTGTCACCATTTTTTAAATACGGCATGGCTTCTTTTACAATAAAGAAAAAAGGATAAATGTTGGTTTCAAAGGTTTCAGACAATTGTTTTTTTGTAATTTTCCCAATCTCATTTTTAGATATTTGAAATGCTGCATTATTGACAATGATATTAAGACCCCCAAATTTTTTGATTGTTTTGTCAATACAGCTTTTGCAGAATTTTTCCTGTTTTAAATCGCCCTTGATAAGGTAACATTCCCTGTTCTCTTTTTCCACCAGCCGTTTGGTTTCCAATGCGTCTTTTTCCTCGTTCAAATAAACAATAACCACGTTTGCTCCTTCTCTTGCGAAATGAACGGCCACGCTCCTGCCAATACCGCTATCGCCACCGGTAATCAGTGCTGTTTTGCCTTCTAATTTTCCGCTTCCTTTATAATTTATATTAATAATTTTGGGCTGTGGGTCCATTTTAAATTCCTGTCCAGGTGCCTTCTGGCTTTGCTCTGGAAATTTATTTGGTTTTGCCATAACTTTATGATTAGAAATTTTGGTATCCTAAAATTAACCTATTTTATTCACCCAGTTTCCGGTTTTATACTTTATTTGATAAATAAGCAAATGGTTTAAATCCTTATCATTTTATATTGTAATAATCTATGGATTAACCCCTAAGCATTTGTTTGCGTATTGGGTGATGAAAACTTAAACATCTTTAATAAACCAAAATGGTTAACCAGTTCATAGGTTCATGATTATATAATTTATGGTTACTTTCAAAATTACAAAGAAATTATTTAAGAATTTAACATCAATATTGTATAATTACTACTAAGCAGTTTTAAAACGCAATCCTATTATACGCAATCTAAAATTTTCTTATCTTTGAAAGAAAACATCTCATGAAAAAAATAGCTGGATCAATCGTAATTATCATCGCAATTATTATGGGTTGCAAAACAAGCAGCAGTTCAAATGATTCTAAAAGACTTGACATTACATTTGAAGCAAAAAGTAACAGCAATGTTTCTGGGACAGCAACTTTTACAGAAAAAGACGGCAAGGTAACTTTCGTTGCCAAATTAGCGGGGTTAAAACCCGGAGTTCATGCCATACACATTCATGAAAAATCAGATTGTTCAGCAGCTGATGGAAGTTCAGCTGGAGGACATTGGAATCCAACATTCAAAAAACACGGAAAATGGGGCGTTGGTGAACATCACAAAGGAGATATAGGGAACTTTACAGCTGATGAAAAAGGAAACGGAACCATTACTTTAACAACAGATGAATGGAGTATTGGTGGCGCTGATGCAACTAAAGATATTCTAGGAAAAGGACTTATTGTTCATCAAGATACCGATGATTTCGTTACACAGCCTACAGGAAATGCTGGAGGTAGAGTAGCATGTTCTGCTATTATTAAATAAGACTTCAGAATTTTCAATAAAAAACCGTCTTGTTTTTAAAACAAGACGGTTTTTTAATTTTAATTTAATGTCAAAACCGTAAAAAAACATAGCTTTGTACCTTTAAATTAAAGCAATGATTAACCCTTCGGCATCAGGTTGGATAGATAAATTTTTTATAGAACAAAAAATTTCAGAGAAAACAGTTTCTAAAACTACTGATACATTTTATCAAAAAGTTAGAGAAACAGGATTTATTTATGGGCATATAATCACATTTGATACCGTAAATACAATTGAAACCAAAGGCTGGTTTAAAGAAGAGATTTCTAAAGTTGCACTACTAAATACTTTACATAGCGTTTTTTGTTTGACCAATGACGAAATCAGTTCCGAAAATTTCATTAAACAAACAGTTACTTTTTACAATCAAATGAATCCTCAAGGTTTCAATTTGTTTAAAAAAATACTGCCTAAAAATTCTCCTTCCCTAACACTGGAAAAAATAATTGATGAGCGTGTTCAAACTAACGATAGTATCATCAGTAAAAACTTCTCTCATCTGGTAACGAATGCGTTACTTTTTATAGATGTTCTGGCTTTTCGCCAATACTTAATACATGGAGAAATTCCCGAAAAATACCTGAAGAAAATTGAAGAGACAATTGTAAATATTGTGACATTAGCTTTAAAAATTAAATCTAAAAAATCACAATATGATGATTTATTAATAAAGCTTTTTGAAGCGTCAATACGGTACAGTAAATTTTCCCGAGTTTCTGTACAAAGTCTGGAAACGCTGCAATTGGATTATTTTACAAACGAATTAGAACAATATTATTTGATAGATATTGCCGGAATGGCTTTATGGAGTGATGGCAAAATTGAAAACAATGAATCTTATTTTTTACATTCATTAGCTGAAACATTATCGGTATCAGATGATTTTGTAAACCAAAGCATAGACAGTACCGATGCATTTATAACGAAACATAAAAAAGAAATACCTTATTTCAATTACTCAAATCCTGTCAAACATTTTTACGATCAAACGACTCAAAGTGTTGTTACGCTAATAAGCCGTAATAAAAACAGGTTGATAAAGGAAATTGAACAAAGCAAAGAGTTAATGGTACTATTGGCCTACTCTACTCGAAGAGATTTGGACGAAAAAGAAAAGAAAAAAGTCAAAAAACAACTATTGGAAATTTGCAAAACCATTCCTTCGTTGACTATCTTTTTACTTCCTGGCGGTAGTTTATTGTTGCCTATTTTAATAAAATTCATCCCTACTCTATTGCCATCAGCTTTTAATGAAAATCTCGATAATGAATAAAAAAAAATCCGCTACGTGAGCGGATTTTTTTTTTAGAATTCTTGTGTTAAAATTTTAATTGGTATACATCGTCCAAATCTTTTTCGGAACTGATGTTCACATCTAAATCTGTTACAAAACCGGAATTAAGCCCATAAGCCCATCCGTGTAAAGTTAAATCCTGCCCATTTTTCCAAGCGGACTGTACAATTGATGTTTTGGCTAAATCAAAAACCTGTTCTTTTACATTTAATTCTACAAAAGTATTAAAACGCTCTGTTTCATCTTTGATAGAATCTAAATACGTGCTATGCAAACGATATACGTCTTTTATATGACGAATCCAGTTGTCAATAATACCAATAGAATCATTTCCCATTGCTGCCTTAACACCTCCGCAACCATAATGCCCGCATACCAGTACGTGCTTTACTTTCAACACATTTACTGCATAATCCAATACGCTCAACATATTCATATCACTATGCACTACCATATTGGCAATGTTTCTATGTACAAAAACTTCTCCAGGTTTTGCACCTACAATTTCATTTGCAGGAACCCTGCTATCTGAACAACCTATCCATAATAATGGTGGCGTTTGACCTTTGGCCAGATCTTGAAAATAATTTGGGTCACTCGCTAAAGAAGTCTCAACCCATTTTTTATTATTCTCTAGTATTTTTTTATAAAAATCGCTCATAATCTTTGTGTAATTATTTTATTTATATAGACGTTAAGTAACTAATCAATACAACGTAAAGGAACTCTTTTTTTTAAATTAAATCCCTAATTAATTTTAGTTTTATTCTTTGATGATCTCTTTATCTCTTATTTCCTTTTTAACCATAACTCTTTTTGCAGCATCATAATAATGCTCTATAGTCACATGATTCTGCGTATCAATACTATTTTCTAACTGATAGGCTTTTTTAAATCCTTTCAGCTTCACTTTTATATTATTATCTATAGCTCTTGTGGTTTTAAACTCATGGATTAAATCCAAAATATCATGAGCGATATAAACCGTATCTTTTGCATCAATTATAACCTTAGAATTTTCCGGAATATCATTCAAAGTTGATTTTATGGCAGCTTTATTCAAGAAAGAAACTTCCTGAGCCAAATCAATATGAATCACATCTCCATTTGCGTATTCTTCTTTTCTAAAACTATATGCTCTCTTGAGATTCCCTTTTAAAACAAATATAATACTGATGACTATTCCTAAAGCAACACCTTTCAATAAATCCAAAAATACAACTGCCAATAATGTGGCAATAAAAGGAACAAATTGATATTTTCCTTTTTCCCAAAAATGCTTGAATGTAGCTGGTTTAGCTAGTTTATATCCAACTAAAATTAAAATCGCTGCTAAAGTAGCCAATGGGATTTTGTTCAGAATCACTGGAATTACAAGGACACTGACTAACAACAATGATCCATGAATAATGGTAGACATTTTAGATTTGGCTCCAGAATTACTATTTGCAGAGGAGCGTACAATAACAGATGTTAATGGTAAACCACCTAAAAGTGAACTCACCATATTTCCAATACCTTGCGCTTTTAATTCCACATTTGTATCCGTATAGCGTTTTTGGACATCCATTCTATCAGACGCTTCAATACTTAACAGCGTCTCAATAGAAGCTACAATAGCAATCGTCAGGGCAATAACCCAAACCTTTGGATTTACAATTTCCGAAAAATTAGGAGTTACTATAATTGCTTTAAATTCTTCAAAAGAGGAAGGAACCGGCAAAGAAACTAAATGTTCTTTTCCAATGGCTAAAGCACTTCCCGTACCAATGAAAATCTCATTCAAAATAACGCCAATAGCTACGGCAATTAAAGCTCCGGGAACTAATTTTAATTTTTTCAAAAAAGGAACTTTATCCCAAGAAATCAAAATTACCATAGAAACCAATGTAATAACGATTGAACCTATTTGGATATAATCAAAGATACCTAATAATGTGGAGAATGTATTACTGCCATCCAGTTGTGAAAAAGACTGATCTCCTTCAAAATCATTGTCATAACCAAATGCGTGTGGCAATTGTTTTAAAACAATGATGATTCCAATACCGGCCAGCATTCCTTCAATAACATTCGTTGGAAAATAATTAGAAATGCTTCCCGCTTTAACAAATCCCAATATTAATTGTATTAGACCTGCAATGAAAACTGCGGTTAAAAAAATATTAAAAGCTCCTAAATCCGTAATTGCGGTAAGAACAATAGCCGTTAGACCAGCCGCAGGTCCAGAAACACTTATGTTGGATGTACTTAAATAACCCACTACTACTCCACCAACAATTCCTGCAATAATTCCCGAAAATAAAGGAGCGCCCGAAGCCATTGCAATACCTAAACACAATGGTAGCGCCACCAAAAAAACCACTAAACCAGACGCAAAATCGGATTTAAGGTTAGCAAAAAGATTAATTTTTTTTGTCATAATACCTTCCTAAAATTTGAATACAAAGAGTTTATCCACATTATAAACGTGAAAATTGATTTCAAAATACTAAAATCAAAAAATGCATTAAACTTCGTTGGGCGGAGGAATAAATATGGAAGAGATGATATTATCGTGCTTTGATAAATTCTCAGATAGAATAGCACTAGACGACAATTTCGATGAGGTAATTACATCTGTAGAAGATTCAAAATAAAAAAAAGTTTTAATTTCTTTGTGTGCATGTTCTTCCTCAGAAACACTGTAGAAAACAGAAATATCTGCACTTTTCTCAATCACAGTAACTATTGTTGGAGTGATGAGAAAGGCAATAAATAGTATTAAAAATATTTTAGATATTATTTTCATTGGCGCAAAAATAGAATTAAGTTTATTAAAAAAGCAATCGTTTTTCTAAATTTAAAAAAAAATTAACATTACATAACAATAGAAACAGGTTAATTGATTTCATTCTACTTTGTTTTAATTCTTATAAAACTACAAACTCTCTTCTAACCAAGCTTGCATCATCCAGATAGTCTTTTCTTGTTCTGAAATAAAATCACTCATCATGGAATTTGTCCCTTCATCATTTATTGCTGAAGATTGATTAAGAATCCCTCTTTCGATTTTTAATAAATGAGACAATGATGTAACAATTAAATGGACTGCTTTTTCATCGTTTGAAATATTTTTACCCACAACTAACTGATTGTTTTTTATAAAATCTTCAAAAGTATGAAGCGGAGTTCCTCCAACGGTGAGTACTCTTTCGGCAATTAAATCAATTTTTATTTGAGCATCTGTGTATAATTCTTCAAATTTCACATGTAAATCAAAAAAACGTTTCCCTTTAATATTCCAATGAATTCCTCTTAAATTTTGGTAATAAACTTGGAAATTAGCTAATAAAATATTCAATTCACTAACTATCAATTCTGATTCTTTTACTGGTAATCCTAAAATATTTGTTTTCATGATTTTTATTTTCTACAAATTTAGAGAAGAAAATACCACTTTTCACTATAAGTTAAATTGATTGTTTTTATATTTACATCAGATATAACTATAAAAAAATGACAATCACTCAATTAAAATATGTTCTTGCTGTAGCCGAACACAAAAATTTCACTCTAGCTGCCGAAAAATGTTTTGTGACTCAACCTACATTGAGCATGCAAATTCAAAAGATCGAGGAAGAATTAAGTATTCAGATATTTGACAGAACTAAAAAACCAATTCAGCTTACCGACATTGGCCAAAAAATTGTAAATCAAGCAAAAAATATAGTCAATGAAGCCGATAGGATTCAGGATATAGTAGAACAACAAAAAGGATTTATTGGTGGCGAATTCAGATTGGGAATAATCCCAACAATTATGCCTACGCTATTGCCTATGTTCTTGAATAATTTTATAAAAAAATACCCGAAAGTAAAACTTATAATCGAAGAGTTAAATACTGACGAAATTATAACGAAACTAAACAATGGACATCTCGATGCTGCCATTGCCGCAACTCCTTTGATGGAGGAAAAAATAAAAGAAATTGTCTTGTATTATGAACCTTTTGTAGCGTACATACCAGAAAGCCATCATCATTTTCAAAAGGAAGAAATAGAAGTTTCTGACTTAAACTTAGATGAAATCTTATTATTACAAGACGGCCATTGTTTTCGAGACGGGATTTTAAATTTATGCAAAAATGTAGGTAAAAATGAAACGAGTCATTTTCAGTTAGAAAGTGGGAGTTTCGAAACCCTGATAAAATTAGCCGATGAAGGTTTAGGGACAACACTACTTCCCTATTTACATACACTTGATTTAAAAGAAACTGACAAATTAAAATTACGCCACTTTAAGGAACCTAAACCTGCCCGAGAGGTAAGCCTGATTTTCCCTAAAAGCGAATTAAAAATACAGATAATTGATGCGCTTCGAAGTACAATTGCAGGAGTAGTAAAAGGAGCTATCGTATTTCAAAATGTTCAAATTATAAGTTCACTTCCTAAAAAATAAAAAAAGGAACCGTTTTGCGGTTCCTTTTTTTTATGAATTTACGATTAGTAAACATTGTTTTAATTCCGGTTTTCCTATTGTAAAATTTAATAACCATTCTCGCAATTGCTCCATTTCGTAGGGTAATAATGTTTTGATGGCTTTTTCTAATTCTTTGCAAAAAAGTAATGGATCAAAACTTACTCTTTCTAAAATTGATTTTGTATAATCATACATGATTTTCGACATAATAAACTAAGATTTTAGTTAGATTTGGATTCAAAATTGATGTAAAAATACATTTTTTTTAATTACAACATAACTATTTAACGTAGTTTTAATCTTTTTATTTCTAATTCATAAATTTGGTTTAAAAAAATATAAATTACTGAAAACAAACCACTTAAATAGCAAACATTAGCTTTTTCTAGCACGAAACATTTCCCTTTTTCCGGGTGGCCCGGCCAGTTTTTCGACAGTAAAACCCACTTCGATCATACTTCTTTTTACAACTCCTCTGGCGGCATAAGTAACCAGTACACCATTAGTTTTAAGTGCCTTATACATCTTCTCAAAAATAGCGGTACTCCACAATTCAGGTTGTACTCTATACCCAAAAGCATCAAAATAAATTAAATCAAATTGATCTATATCATCAATTTCTTCAAAAAATTGTTTCCTTTTCGTAAGTGAAAAATCATCCCTTAAATCAATTCTTTCTCCCCAATTGCTTTCATGCATTCTATCGAAAATTGCGCTATCTTGACTTGCATTTAATTCTGTGACATAATTCATCAGCAAAACTTCGTCTACTGAAATGGGATACGCTTCTACTCCTACATAATCAATCGATTGCTGCATTTTTTTTGCCTCTAGCAAAGTGATAAAGGCATTCAAGCCGGTACCAAATCCTATTTCCAAAATAGAAACACTCCTGTTTTGAAATAACGAGAGGCCATTTTTAATAAATACATGCTGTGCTTCCTGTATGGCACCATGTTTAGAATGATAACATTCATCCCATTCTGCTATGTGAATGGTAGTTGAACCATCAAGTGTTTGGATTATTTCTCTTTTCAAAATTGGATTTTGAGGTTATATTGGATTAAAAACTACAATGTTTGTCCAAAATTAATCAAAATCTAACACGTTTACCTCTGAAAAATCTATATTTATTGTATAATTAGTAGAATTAAGCATGATTTTTTTATTTTTTTTAAAATGTAAACAAATCTTAGTTAAATGCTATAATTAATAGTTTTTTGACAAGTCTTTTGTTGATTTTTATTTAATTTTGCAAACATTAAACTTCAACTTATAGAAATTAAGTTTTTTTAAGCTCCAGTTTGTCATTTAAAAAAAATCAAAAAAACAACACATTACTATGAGTACTACTCAAACTAACAAAATTGAAACAATAAAAGCTTCCTCTTCAAAAATTAACGAGGTTGATTTTTCAAACTTAAGCTTTGGTTCTGTTTTTACAGATCATCTATTTGAATGTGATTATAAAAATGGGGAATGGCAAAAACCTGTCATTAAACCCTACGCACCATTTTTGTTAGACCCATCTACACGAGTTTTTCATTATGGACAAGCGATTTTTGAAGGTATGAAAGCGTACAAAGATGAAAATAATGACGTTTGGCTTTTTAGACCTGATGAAAACTACAAACGTTTTAATACATCTGCAATAAGAATGGCAATGCCAGAAGTTCCTGAAGAAATATTTATGAGCGGTCTAAATCAATTGTTGCAATTAGACGAAGCATGGATTAAAAAGGGAAAAGGAAATGCGATGTACATCAGACCATTTATGATTGCAACTGGTACTGGAGTAATTGCAAATCCTTCAAATGACTATAAATTCATGATTATTTTATCGCCAGTGACTTCTTATTATTCTGGTGATGTAAAAGTACTTATTGCGGAACATTTCAGTAGAGCTGCAAATGGAGGAATAGGAGCTGCAAAAGCTGCAGGAAATTATGCTGCCCAATTTTATCCTACAAATTTAGCGAACAAAGAAGGCTTTCAACAGGTAATTTGGACTGATGATGCTACGCATACCAAACTGGAAGAAGCAGGTACTATGAATGTATTTTTCAGAATAAATGATACATTATTTACTGCTCCTACAAGCGAACGAATTCTTGATGGTGTGACTCGAAAAACACTTATTGATTTAGCAAAAAGTGAAGGTATAAATGTAGATATTCGTTCGGTTTTAGTTTCTGAGCTTGTTGAGGCTGCTAAAAACGGAACTTTGAAAGAAATTTTTGGAGCAGGAACGGCTGCTGTAGTAAGTCCAATTTCTGGATTTTCTTATCAGGATGTTTATTATGAATTGCCAAAAATTGAAAATACAATGGCTTTACAACTAAAAACTAAATTGGAAAATATCCAAAATAAATTAGAAGCGGATACTTTTGGATGGACTGTTAAAGTATAAATCCAAGATTTCATAATTAAAAAAAAAGCGATTTTCACACTGAAAATCGCTTTTTTTTTGTCTTCTACGAAAAATGCCCATAAAAAAATGCCTGAGCCTGTTACACTATTCTCTAATTATTTTAGAAAAATCAGGTTTGAAATAATTAGGACCTTTCATCACTTTCCCATCTTCACGATAAATTGGTTTCCCATCTTCGCCTAACTTACTCATATTACTGCGTTGGATTTCGTCAAAAACTGCTTCTATTTTATGCTGCAAACCATGTTCTATAATGGTTCCGCACAAAATATACATCATATCACCCAATGCATCTGCAATTTCTACCAAATCATTGTTTTGAACTGCTTCAAGATATTCTTCGTTTTCCTCTTTCATTAAGTTGTAACGAAGCATCTGTTTACTTTCCCCTAAATTAGCTGTAGGAATTTCACTATGACCTATTTTAAAAGCTGTATGAAATTCTTTAACTGAGTCTATCTGTTTTTGCATCTTTTTATTTTGTTAAATGAAAAGGCAAATTAGCAACTATTTCTAAACTATTAACTAAATTTGCCGGAAATAATTTAAACTATGTTTAGTCAAGGTCAATTAGTGTTTGCAGGCTTGTTTTTTGTTGCATTTGTTATTGCTGCAATTTATGCCTATCGAAAAGATATAAAAATACATAAAGAGTTTTATAAGGGGAATTACAAGATTCTAATAGGATTTGGAATTTTTATTGGAATTTTATTTTTGATAAAAGTATTTTTCAAACGTTAGTTTCTTTAAAAACAACCAAATAAAGCTCACTAAATAGTGGGCTTTTTTATTTAACCTAAAGCGTTCAACATTAAATGCTTAAAAACCTAAATCTACATGATTATTTAGTTTTTATTCGAAAACAGATTAGTTAAAAACGATCGAATATCGTAAAGCTTACTTTAAATTCAAACCAAATATAAATAGATAAACATCCTTTATTTAGAAAAGGATCTATATTTATTTAACACTTTCGGTGACTTGTAAATAAAATCTTTAACTTTACAAAAATTAACAAACCTGTATATTATGAGGATTTTAAAATACTTATTTCTTTTACTACTGCTAAGTTTTGTGGCTTTATCCATTTTTGTGGCTACTCAAAAAGGAGATTTTACCGTAGAAAGAAGTCAAATCATAAATTCTCCAAAATCAACAGTATTTAATTTTGTTAATGATTATAGAAACTGGGAGGATTTTAGTTCGTGGGTTGTTGAAGATCCTGAAATGCAAATTACGTATCCTAAAAAAACAATTGGTCCGGGAGCTTCCTTTTCATGGGAAGGAAAAGAAGGAACAGGTGATATGTTGACCGTTTTTGTAAAGGAAAATGATAGTATTTCTCAAAAAATGAATTACGATGGAACTTCATCATCCGTTTTCTGGAGCTTTAAGGATACGATTGGCGGAACAAAAGTGACTTGGAAAACAACTGGAAAAATGAGTTTCACCATGAAAGTTTATACTGCCTTTAATGGAGGTATGAATAAAATCATTGGAAGAATGTATGAAAAGAGCTTAGTCAACTTAGACAAGACTCTTGATTTCGAAATAAATACTTATGCGGTAAAAGTAAATGGATTGGTAAAAAAACTTGGCACTTTTTATTTGAGACAAACCTTTACCAGTGAAATTTCAAAGGTTACTAAAAATGCTCAAATCGTATTCCCAAAAATGATTACTTTTTGCGAGCAAAATAATATCGAGTTGAACGGAAAACCATTTATAATTTATCATACTTACGATTCCGTAAGCGGATTGACCAAATTGTCTTTTTGTGTGCCTATAAAAAATCAAATCTTAACGAGCTCAGGAAGTGATATTTTAACTGGAAAGCTGGAGCCATTCGACGCAATTAAAACTACTTTAACCGGGGATTATTCGCATACAAAAAAAGCTTTGGATAAAGCAAAAGCATATATTAACACCAATCGAATTGCTATTGACCCTACATTTTCTCATTTAGAGAATTTCACCATCAGCAGAACAGAAATTAAAAACCCTTCAAAATGGGTTACCGAAATTTATTACCCAATAAAACCAAAAGTAATTCCTGTAAAAACTTTTACTCCAGCTGCCATCAAGATAGAGGAGGTTATAAAAACGCCTGCGCCAGTAATAAACAAGGAAGAAGAACAATCCGAATTTTAATGTTTTTTTAAAGCCTATTAAACCTTTTTGATAAATTCTATTCTAACTCCTAAATAATCGCTTTGCAAGAAGAACAGGATTTTATAAACCACTTGTTAAACCCTAAAACGCAAAATCAGGCGTTTCAGCAGTTGTTACAGGGTTATCAAAGACCGTTATACAATCACATTCGTAACATCGTTTTGAATCATGATGATGCCGATGATGTGTTGCAAAATACTTTTATAAAAATATTTCAAAATCTGAAAAATTTCAAAGGGGAAAGCAAACTTTTTTCATGGATGTATCGCATTGCGACTAATGAATCCTTGACTTTTTTGAAACAAAAATCAAAAACGAATGGCGTTTCATCAGAAACTTTACAAAACAAAACTATCGATAATCTGGAAGCCGACGTGTTTTTTGACGGAAATGAAATTCAAATAAAATTACAAAAAGCGATTGCATTATTGCCTGAAAAGCAACAATTGGTTTTTAAAATGAAATATTTTCAAGAACTGAAATACGAGGAAATTTCAGAAATCTTGGGAACCTCCGTCGGTGGATTAAAAGCATCCTATCATCTTGCTGTAAAAAAAATAGAAGCTTTTGTTTCGACAAATTAAACCTTTTAGCTGTAACACTGTCTAAAGTACATTATGAAAACATTTAAATTAGAGAACGAACCTAAAATTGAAACTGGATTTAAAACTCCAGACCATTATTTTGAGAATTTTTCAATCAAAATGATGGAGCAATTGCCTAAAAACGAGCCAAAAGTAATTTCTGTTTTTCAAAAAAGAAAAACTTTAATTATGATGGCAGTAGCAGCAATTTTAGTACTGGCTTTGATGATTCCAATTTTAAGTCCTTCATCGACAAACACAAAAGAACTGGACGCCGCGGCTTTAGAAAATTACATTACATATCAATCTAATGTAAATCAATATGATTTGATAAGTGTATTAGAAACCGAAGATATTAATAACATAAAGACAGGTATTGCTTTAGAAGATGCAGTGATAGAAGATCATTTATCAACCAATTCAAACTTAGAAAATCTCATTCTAGAATAAACTAGACCGTAAAGTTTTCATTTGAAGCTATAATTAAATAAATAAAAAATGAACATAAAAAAATTATTACCAATACTGTTGCTGTTTGTTTCATTCAACTTTTATGCTCAAGGCGAAAGTATGAAAGAGAAAAAAGAGCAAATAAAAGCTTTAAAAGTAGCTTTTTTTACTACTGAATTAGACTTAACAACTAATGAAGCCGAAAGATTCTGGCCAATCTACAATACATTTGATGACAAACAGTTTGAACTGAGACATCAAAAAATGAGAACGTACATGAAAAGGATGAGTGATGGCTCACTGGATAAAATAACTGAAAAAGAAGCCAATACCTTTTTGGCACAAATAGAAGATACTGAGGAAGAGTTATTTTTACTGCGAAAAAAATTCATGAAAAATGTGAGAACAATTTTACCAGCCGTAAAAATAGTTAAACTTAAAAAAGCTGAAGAAGATTTCAATAGAAAATTGCTACAACAATATCGTAACAAAGGTCAAAAAAGTCATTAGTTTTATTTTATTAATTCAAAAAAAATACCCTAAGCTCTAATTGTATTGGACTTAGGGTATTTTTCATTATTTAAAACTGATGCGAATCATTTTATTTTGTCCCGCTGCAATTGCCGTATGATTGTCTATAAACCTGATGGTATTAAGAGTAGAATCAGTTGATAATTGTTTCCATGAATTTCCACCATCCCAGGAATAGTAAACTCCTGAAAAACCAACTGTCACCATCCCTTTACCATTACTTTTAGGAACATATTGCATACAAGAAGCATATCCAAAAGCTTTATTTTCTGCTATTAGCTTCCATGTTTTTCCTCCATCAGTGGTGATTGCTTTATTAGAAAAATTTTGATTTCGCAATTCATAATCCCCTCCAGCAACAAATCCAGTTTGAGCATCATAAAAATCTGCCGTGAAAATTCCGGTCATTGATTTTCCTTGGACTATTGGGGTATCATACACTGTCCATGTATTTCCCTTATCTGGAGAATAAAAAACTCTTGATTTTTTTCCACCGGAAACAATCCATGTGTTATTCCCTTTGATTATAATATTAGTGTTGCTTGCGGCAAAAGCTGCTTCTCCATCCATTACTTTTGGTAATTTATCAGACGATACTTTATTCCATGAATTTCCGCCATCACGAGTGATTATTATATTTAAGCAATCAGCGATTGGGTCACCCATCGCTATTCCTTCCCTATCATTCCAAAATTGCATGCTATCATAAAACACTTTTTCGTGGTTTTCTTGATACACTAATTTTGTTTCCTTGCCGTCTTTTGAAATTTGATATAACAAAGCTGGATTCCCAACGTTTAGAATAAAAATATGCTTTTTTGTTTTGGCATTACTTCTAAACTCAAGCTTTAAAGAATCTTTGATAATTTTGCTTTCAAATTTTTGATTGTTATCCAAATTAAAAAAACCGAACCTTCCTTTATCTGCAGAAAACCAAACTTTATTTGCATCAATTAAAATTGCTCTGATACTTATTTTATCCTGAAATAAGGTGTCGATTTCAACGGACTTAAATTCACTGTTGTTTTTATTTTCTACACTATAAACACTTGTTTTACAGGATGTAAAAACATTTAAAACTAACAGGACTAAAAAAATATTTTTCATTTTTTATACATTTTACGGCTAATTTACAATTAATAATACGAATAGGAAACAAAGAATAAATTATGGCACAGTAATTGGATAATCAAAAAAAGAATAAACTTAATTCAATTAATTATGAAAACGAAACTAATACTATTGAGTTTATTGACTACTGTTTTCGCAACACAAATACAGGCGCAAGATAGAACATCAGTAAATGCAATGAATAATGAAATCAGTGACAATCTTGATCTGAGAGCTGTTGCTTCTATTTTTGGTGACTCAAAAAATCTACAGGATTTTGAACGACGCCTGAATGACCCTGAACTACAAATATCAAATTTAGATTTGAATAATGACAATGAAGTAGATTATTTAAGAGTTATCGAAACTGTTGAAAATCGGACTCACGTGATCATCATTCAATCTGTTATAGACACCGATGTGTATCAAGATGTAGCTACAATTGACGTTGAAAAAGACAGAAACAACAAAATTCACGTTCAAGTAGTAGGAGATGTATACATGTATGGCCAAAATTATATTTATGAGCCTGTATATTATAGCACTCCATTAATTTATGCTTCATTCTGGTCTGCTAATTATCGTCCTTATTATTCTACTTGGAATTGGGGTTATTATCCTTCCTATTATTATGCATGGAATCCATTCCCAATATTCAGATATAGAAATAATATCAACATTTGTTTGAACATCAACAACAATTACAATTATGTTAACTACAGAAGAAGTGAGCGCGCAATCGTTCTACATAATTCAAGACGTTCAAATGGCTATGAAAGACAACACCCAAATTATTCCTTCTCCAGAAGAAATGCTAATGTAACTAACCGTTATGAATTAGATCAAAGAAGAGGTTCAAGAAATGAAGTTGGTTACTCAAACAGAAGAACAGGAACTCAAAGAGATTATTCTCAAAACAGAACTAGTTCATCAAGAGGAATAACACCACAGAGGTCTGGATCTTCTAGAGATTACTCTCAAAATAGATCTAATCCTTCTAGTCAGGCAGCGCCACAAAGAGGAAATTCTCAAAGAGATTATTCTCAAAACAGAACTAATCCTTCTAGTCAGGCAACGCCACAAAGAGGGAATTCTCAAAGAGATTATTCTCAAAACAGAACTAATTCTTCTAGTCAGGCAACGCCACAAAGAGGAAATTCTCAAAGAGATTATTCTCAAAACAGAACCAATCCTTCCAGTCAGGCGACTCCGCAAAGAGGAAATTCTCAAAGAGATTATTCTCAAAACAGAACTAGTCCTTCTAGACAAGAAGCTCCACAAAGAGCAGAGTCACAAAACAGAACTAGCCCTTCTAGACAAGAAGCTCCACAAAGAGCAGAGTCACAAAACAGAGGGAATTCTTCCAGAGAATCAGCTCCACAAAGAAATGAATCTCAAAACAGAACTAGTCCTTCTAGACAAGAAGCTCCACAAAGAGCAGAATCGCAAAACAGAGGAAATTCTTCCAGAGAATCAGCTCCACAAAGAAATGAATCTCAAAGAGGTAATTCATCAAGAAACGACAATAGAAGATCTTAAAAAATTTCAATATAAAACTAAAAACACGGCTTTGACAGCCGTGTTTTTTTTTATTAGATAAAAAGCTTTAATTTATTTTAAAAGTGTAAATTTGACAAGTTTTTTAAAAATAATACATGAACGCATCGCACAAAGACCTACATAGTAAATTAACATTAGGCGGCTTATTAATTTCATTAGGAATAATTTACGGTGATATCGGTACTTCACCTTTGTATGTAATGAAAGCCATATTGGGCGATCATATCATAAATGCCGACGTTGTTTTAGGAGGTATATCCTGCGTTTTTTGGACCCTTACATTACAAACAACCATCAAATACGTACTGATTACTTTAAGTGCTGATAATCATGGCGAAGGTGGAATTTTTGCTTTATATGCTTTAGTCAAAAAGACAAAAATTCAATGGTTGATTGTCCCCGCTATTATTGGGGGTAGTGCATTACTGGCCGATGGAATCATTACTCCTCCCATTTCTGTATCATCTGCGGTTGAAGGTATTAGAACCTATTATCCTGAAATAAACACAATCCCAATTGTTATAGGTATCTTATTTGTACTTTTTGCCATTCAGCAATTTGGAACCAAGTTAGTCGGTAAATTTTTCGCACCAATGATGCTTATTTGGTTTGGAATGCTTGCCGTACTAGGAACATTACAAATCGGGCAGAATACCGAGGTTCTAAAAGCTATCAATCCATACTACGCCTATCATTTATTGACCATACATCCTGAAGGATTTTTTGTTTTGGGCTTTGTATTCCTTTGTACCACTGGTGCTGAAGCATTGTATTCAGACATGGGACATTGTGGACGAAAAAACATTAGAATTAGCTGGATCTTTGTAAAAACTGCCTTAGTACTTAATTATTTTGGACAGGCAGCGTATTTGATCCGTCACGAAGGGGAAACATTACAAACTTTAGGCGGAAAAAATGGAAACCCATTCTATCTTATCATGCCCGATTGGTTTCAACCCATTGGAATTGTAATTGCAACAATGGCAGCCGTGATTGCTTCTCAAGCGCTTATAAGTGGTTCATTTACATTAATAAATGAAGCGATGCGATTGAATTTTTGGCCAAAAGTAAAAATAAAATACCCTACTGAATTAAAAGGACAATTGTATATCCCATCCATAAACTGGTTATTGTTTATTGGGTGTGTTGGAATCGTATTACACTTTGAAGAATCCAGTAATATGGAACATGCATACGGACTCGCAATTATCTTATGTATGATAATGACCACTATTTTACTGAATTTTTATTTGATAATGAAAAGAGTGAAATTGTATTTTATTGTACCGTTGATCACCATTTATTTAATCATCGAATTTAGTTTTCTGGCAGCCAATATTATTAAGTTTGCTGATGGTGGTTATGTTACTATCCTTATAGCGACCATTTTGATAGGTATAATGACGATTTGGTATTTGGCTAAAAAAATCAACAAGAGCTACACCAAAATTGTCAAAATTGAAGATTATAAAAAAGTACTTATTGAATTAAGTGCTGATTTATCAATACCTAAATACGCAACGCATTTAGTTTACATGACTAATGCTGGCAGAACAGATGAAATAGAAGAAAAAGTAATGTATTCTATTTTACAAAAAAGACCAAAAAGAGCTGATATTTATTGGTTTGTACACGTAAATATATTAACAGAACCCTATAAAACTGAATATAAAGTAACCGAAATTGTCAAAGATGATTTGTATCGTGTGGACTTCAATTTAGGTTTTAGAGAACCTACTAAAATAAACCTGATGTTTAGAGAAGTAATCAGGGACATGGTAAAAAAAGGAGAAGTAGATATAACCAGCAGATACGAATCTTTGAACAAAAATAATATTATAGGTGATTTCAAATTTGTATTATCTGAAAAATTCCTTTCTAACGATAGTGATTTACGCTGGCATGAGAAAATAATTATGAACTCCTATTTCTTTATCAAAAAACTAAGTTTATCTGAAGAAAGGGCTTTTGGCCTAGACAGTAGTTCGGTAAAAGTGGAGAAATTTCCAATGGTACTTCATGCTCCTGAAAACATAGGATTGACAAGAGTAAAATAAACCTCTTTCATTTAAAAATCTAAAAAAACACTGTTTTGAAAACAGTGTTTTTTTATGCCAAAAAATTAAAAAACAACATTCATTATTAAAAATATAACATTCAATCAATTAATAGTACCTTTGCACCTCAATTATTTAAAATGAGATTACACAGAAATTTAGTTTATACAACGATAGACGCCTTAAACGCCATTTTTAATGAAGGCGAATATGCTGATAAAGTGGTTGCAAGATCCTTAAAAAAAGACAAACGTTGGGGAAGCTCTGACAGAAAATTTGTTGCCGAAACCATCTACGAAATCGTTCGTTGGAAAAGATTATACGCAGAAATAGCCGAAGTAAAAGAACCATTTGACAGAGACAATCTTTGGAGAATGTTTTCGGTATGGGCAGTATTGAGAGGCTACCCTATTCCGGATTGGCGCCAACTGGAAGGAACCCCAGAAAGAAAAATAAAAGGACGTTTTGACGAACTTTCGAAGGTGAGAGCTTTAAAAGAATCTATTCCGGATTGGATGGATGAATTAGGGGTCAAAGAATTAGGCGAAAAAGTTTGGGCAACTGAAATTACAGCTCAAAACCAACCTGCTAAAGTAATCCTAAGAGTTAATACACTTAAGACCACAAGAGAAGCGCTACGCGCTATTTTGATGGATTTAAACATTGAAACAGAAACCCTGAAAAATCAACCTGATGCTTTGGTTCTAAAAGAAAGAGCCAATGTTTTCTTGACTGACGCTTTCAAACAAGGCTTCTTTGAAGTTCAGGATGCCAACTCCCAATTAGTGGCGGCTTTCCTTGACGTAAAACCAGGGATGCGTGTTGTAGATACCTGCGCTGGTGCTGGTGGAAAAACATTGCATATTGCTTCTTTGATGGAAAACAAAGGACAGTTAATCGCTATGGATTTGTATGAAAGCAAATTAAAGCAATTAAAAATCAGAGCCAAAAGAGACGGTGCTTTCAACATTGAATACCGCATTATTGACTCGACAAAAATCATTAAAAAATTACACGAAAAAGCAGACCGTGTTTTAATTGACGCGCCTTGTAGTGGTTTAGGAGTTCTAAAAAGAAATCCGGACGCTAAATGGAAATTAAAACCGGAATTTATTGACAACATTCGTAAAGTACAATCGGAAGTTTTAGAAAGTTATTCTAAAATTGTAAAACCGGGTGGGAAATTAGTGTATGCTACTTGCTCTATATTACCATCCGAAAATCAAGAACAAATTGCTCGTTTCTTGACAACTGACATTGGTAAACAATTCAACTTTGTAAAAGACCAAAAAATATTGGCTTCAGAATCTGGTTTTGACGGATTCTACATGGCCTTGTTAGAACGCAAAGAAAGTTCCGAACAGAAAGAAAAAAGAGTACAAAAAGAAATAGAGTAATAGAATAGAATACAGATTTTAGACTCCAGAATTCACAAAAAAATCCTCGAAATTCGAGGACTTTTTTTTTTATATTATTATTTTTTTAGCTTATCTTTTTCCAGCTTTAAACCTTAAACTAAAAAACTTCAAACTTTCTATTAATCATTCATTGAAATTAAAAACTCCTCATTATTCTTCGTTTTCTTGAAACGATCATTAATGAAATCCATCGCTTCCACCGGGTTCATATCCGAAAGGTATTTTCGCATAATCCACATGCGTTGCAATGTTTTTTGATCCAATAACATATCATCACGTCTGGTACTTGAAGAAGTCAAATCGATAGCCGGAAAAATACGTTTGTTAGCAATTTTTCTGTCCAATTGCAATTCCATATTACCGGTACCTTTAAATTCTTCGAAGATAACTTCATCCATTTTCGAACCAGTTTCAGTCAATGCAGTAGCGATAATACTTAATGAACCCCCATTTTCTACATTACGGGCAGCTCCAAAGAAACGCTTTGGTTTTTGTAATGCATTCGCATCCACACCACCACTTAATACTTTACCTGAAGCAGGTTGTACCGTATTATAGGCTCTGGCCAAACGCGTAATAGAATCCAATAGAATCACTACATCGTGACCACATTCTACCAATCGTTTTGCTTTTTCAAGAACGATATTCGCAATTTTCACATGCTCTTGTGGTTCTCTGTCAAATGTAGAAGCAATTACTTCCCCACGCACACTACGTTGCATATCGGTAACCTCTTCCGGTCGCTCATCAATCAATAAAACAATTAAATACACTTCAGGATGATTTGCCGCAATTGCATTGGCAATTTCCTTAAGCAACATCGTTTTACCCGTTTTGGGCTGCGCCACAATCATTCCGCGTTGTCCTTTTCCTATTGGTGAAAACAAATCGATAATTCGGGTAGAAATAGTACTTTGCTTCTCTGCCAATTTGAATTTTTCTGATGGAAAAACTGGAGTTAAATGTTCGAATGAAACTCTGTCACGAACCACTTGCGGATCGTGTCCGTTTATTTTTAAAACTCTTACTAATGGAAAAAATTTCTCTCCTTCTTTTGGTGGACGAACCACGCCTTTTACCGTATCTCCGGTTTTAAGACCGAACAATCTGATTTGAGAAGTCGATAAATAAATATCATCTGGCGAAGCCAAATAATTATAATCAGAAGAACGCAAGAAACCATATCCATCCGGCATCATTTCCAGAACGCCTTCACTTTCTATGATTCCGTCAAATTCAAAATCCGAAGCAGCAAAATTACTTTTCTTATTTTTAAAATTCGGATTTTGATTCCCATTTCCGTTTCCATTACCATTTTGATTTGGGTTTTGGTTAAGATTCTGATTTGGATTTTGCTTATGTAACTGGTTTGGATTTATCTTTTTTACTGGAGCGGAAGGAGCTTCTGTTTTCTCTTCAGTTGCTGTATCTGCAACTATCCCATTCTCTGTACTTGCTTCTTTAACCTCTTCTTTATCCTTTTTTAAGGCAATTTTCTTTTCGTAAGCTGATTTATTAAATTTAATAATTTTACCAACTTTTTTCTCATTTTCTTCAGATTCTGGGTTTGGAGCCAGTTCCACTTCTTTTGAAACAGGTTCAATCGGAAGATTATTTTCACCTGCAGGATTTGTCTCAGTTACAACCTCTTCTTTTTCAAAAAGAGAATTTGCTGCCACTTTTTGAATTGCTGCTTTTTTTACAGGAACTATTCTAACTCTTTTGGGTTTATCGTCTTCAACGTTACCTTCCTCTTTTGTATCTGATGCAGAATCAACGTTAGAAGTCACTTGATGCTCTAAAATCTGACTTATTAAAGTATCTTTTTTTACACCGTTAAACTTTATGGTTCTAGCTGATTTAGCTATTTCTTGAAGCTCAGAAAGCTTCATTTCTTTTAATGCAGAAATATCAAACATGAATGTTCTATGAGTTTAATTAATTTTGGAAAATAATGTAAAAGATAGGTAGTAAACTTTATTTTGAATCAACCGCAGTATGAAGTGCTTACGGTATTATGATGCAATAATACGAATAAAATTTAATCAGACAATAGTATTTATTAAAAAGAAAATATATTTTTGTAAAAGATATTTAACAAATGATACAAAGAATTCAGACTATATATTTACTACTTGCATTTGTAGTTACAGGCATACTGCTGTTTTTTATTCCGTTATGGACAATGAAAGACGGAAAAGACTTTTATTTCATGCAAAACCAAGTGTATACGATACTATTGGGATTGAGTACTACGCTGAGTTTGTTAAGTATTGTTTCCTATAAAAAAAGACAAAATCAATTTGTCATTGGCAGATTGAATATCATATTAAATTTGATTTTATTAGGATTGTTTGTATATCGTTCACTAAATCTATCTGGAGAAACACCTGCTGTTTCGGAGAAAGGTATTGGGATGTTTCTACCTGTAGTTGCTATCGTATTATTAGTCTTGGCTAATAAAGCGATCAAAAAGGATGAAGATCTTGTAAAATCTGTGGACAGATTGAGGTAAACCTATAAACTTTAGTTTATTAGTGCGAAGAGAACCCGAATGTAACAATTCGGGTTTTTTTGTGTCTTACTATTTTTTTTAGCTAAAAAAAAGAATAAAAATCTTATAAAATGATATTCTCCTATTTTTTTTATAAATTTGAAAATAGTAATTACGATATGTTACAAAAAATCAAAATTCACCTCGCTGATGATCATCAAATTCTTATTGATGGCATTCGGACTTTACTGCATACCGTCCCTAATTTTGAAGTAGTTGGGTTTTCACTCAATGGAGACACTATTTTCAATGAGGTTACCGAAAACAAAGCAGATATTCTTGTTTTAGATATTAATATGCCTAAAAAAGATGGAATCGAAGTCATTAAGGAATTTGCTGAAAAAGGATTTCCTTGTAAAATTATTGTTTTATCCAGTTACGATGATTTAAGAATAATAAAGGAAGTCATGAAATTGGGCAGTAGTAGCTATTTGACAAAAAAATGTGCAGGTGAGAATATCGTTGAAGCGATTCAAGCGGTATCCAGAGGCGAAGAATATTTTTGCAAATCTGTTCGGGAAAAAATATTCAGTACTGTCACAAAGGACAATATAAAGTTAATAAAAAACGAGTCTGCGGTAAATTCTATTTTAACAGATAGGGAATTAGAAATTATCACATTGATATCACTGGAATATAGCGGTAAAGAAATTAGTGATCGCCTGTTTATCAGCGTAAATACTGTTGAAACTCACCGTAAAAATATAATGAAAAAATTAGATGCAAAAAACTCCATAAGTCTTGTTAAATATGCCATTAAACATAAATTAATTAAATCTTGAATCGATGGCAATCCATTAGAAACACGATTTGCTTTTTATTAAACTTTAATGGGCTCTGAAAGCTAAAATTCACATTTGTTTTCCTCTTATACTATTTCTGAAACAAATTAAATTTTCAATTAATCAGTCGTGGATGAAACATTAGAATCTTTAAAAATCACACAAAACAGAATAAAATTAAATTCTCTATGCGGTACAAACAAATTGTTATAGTATTGATTTTACTCCTGAATCCCTCTTGTATCAATATTTTTTCACAAAAGAAAGCACCTTCAAAAAAAGAAGTTACCTTGATTTCCAACGAGGCAATTAAGTTAATGAAAGAGGGAATTTTTGAAAAATCATTAGTAAAATCAAGACTTGCTCTAACGTATGCAATTGCTTTAAAAGATGACAATTTAATTGCCGCAACTTACAACACAATTGCTGCTAATTTTGACCAATTGTCTGAATATGATAAAGCTTTTTTTTATTATAAAAAGGGATTAGCCCATGCAAATAAAACAAATAATGATGTTTTAAAAAATTGGATAAATAATAATTTGGGAAACATTTATTGTTTTGACAAAAAACAATATGAAAAGGGAATTTACTACTATAAGAAGTCACTACAATACAGCACCAAAATCCATGATTCAGCTCAAATTGTTTTTACTAAACTCAATATTACTTGGGCCTATTTTGACATTGGTCGCTATAACGAAGGACTCCCTTATTTAAAATACATCAATAAACATCACGAAAAACATAGAGATGAATCGACCATTGTTGCACTGAATATGCTAAATGGAATGTATTACAACTATAAAAACAATCCTAAAAAAGCATTATTCTTTTTCCAGAATGCCATCAAATTAGGAAACGAAGGAAATGAAAAATCAGACTTATCATATTCACATCATGAATTTTCTAAATTTTTATTAAAAAATGGAGATTATGAAAATGCTTATAAAAATCTGGCACTTTACAATGATCTAACTATTAAATTAAACAATGAAGAAAAGCTCAATAAAGCAAGTGTGGCAGGAATAAATCTTGAAATTGACGAGTATAAAAGAGAAATCGATAAAATAGGAAATGACTACAAAACCAAAGAATATTTACTACTGCAAGAGCAATCAAGGAGCAGAAAAATTGTAATCGTAATAATTCTGACTTTATTGTTTTTCTTTTTCCTTTTTTACATTTTCTCAGAAAACTCAAAGCTTAAACAAAAAAATAAAATAAAAGACATAGAAAGTCAGGTACAACAAAATATAATCAATGCATCCATCAATGGACAAGAATTAGAACGAAAAAAAATCGCTTCATTTTTGCATGATAACATTAGCGCGTTACTATCATCCGCAGGATTACATTTGAATGCTTTCACCTCGAAAAACCCCACTAATACGGAAGAAATCATAAAAACTAAAGCCATATTAGAGGAAGCGCATGATCAAATAAGGGATTTATCTCATGAACTGATGCCAACCCTTTTAGCACGATTTGGTTTATTTTACGCATTAGAAGATTTATGCGAAAAGAATTCAAATTCAGTAATTCAATTTAACTACTCTATTGTTGTACCCACAAAAACACGTTACAATGAGGATTTTGAAATGAAAATGTATTTTATCATAATGGAATTACTAAATAATATCATAAAACACAGTCGCGCCACTCAGGCTAATTTAATTATTCAAGAAAACAATAAATCGCTTCAAATCAAAATCGAGGATAACGGTAAAGGATTTGACACCGATAAATTTTATATTCTGGAAGGTTTCGGAATCAACCAAGTTAAAGCCCGAATAAATAATCTAAAAGGAACTATCGCAATACATTCAAAGATTTATTCCTGTACATCAGTTACTATTGAAGTGCCTATTACCTATCAAAAAAAAATAACTACACCCGTTTTTCCATCTCAATAATTTCCATATCCTTGATTTTATCCCCCTCAATCACAAAACGCAACATCGTGCGTACCTGATGAAAACCACTTTTTCCAGCCGCTCCGGGATTCATGTGTAAGAGATTATACTTTTTATCAAATATGACTTTCAAAATGTGCGAATGCCCACAAATAAACAATTTTGGAGGATTCGATTCCATCTCCGCTTTGACATTGGGGTTGTATTTCCCAGGATAACCGCCAATATGAGTAATCCAAACATCCACTCCTTCACACATAAATCGATTGTGCAACGGAAATTCCAGTCGCGCCTTGGCATCGTCAATATTGCCATACACACAACGCAACGGTTTTAGCTTTTTTATCGCATCCGTTACAGCCAAATCACCGATATCACCCGCATGCCAAACTTCGTCAGCCTGCATGACATATTTCAAAATGGTATCATCAATATGACTGTGCGTATCGGAAAGAAGAAGTATTTTTTTCATTATTTTAAAGCTACAAAGTGGCAAAGGTACAAAGTTGCTGAGTTTAGTCTCCTAGATTATTAAAACAAAACCAGCCATAACCTAAACTTTTAACCTTTTAGCGACATAAAAACTTTGTACCTTTGTTACTTTGAAACTTTGCGACAAACAAACCTTGAGATATTTCATAAAATTAGCATACAACGGAACCCATTATCACGGCTGGCAATACCAACCCAATGCTGCTTCTGTTCAGGAAACGATGAACAAAGCGTTTTCGGTACTATTGAACACAACCATCAATCTTATGGGAGCCGGAAGAACGGATACCGGCGTTCATGCCAAAGAGATGTACGCTCATTTTGATTTTGAAGCACCATTTGACATTCCAAGTTTAATACACAAACTCAACTCTTATCTTCCTAAAGACATTGTGATTTATGACATTATTCCGGTTCATGATGAAGCGCATACGCGTTTTGATGCTACTAAAAGAACCTACGAATATCATATCAATATCTTTAAAGATGTTTTTTCGCAAGACCAAAGTTGGTATTTCCACCAAAAACTAGATATCAATTTGATGAACGAAGCAGCAAAATTATTATTCAATCACACTGATTTTCAATGTTTTTCAAAAGTAAATACGGATGTAAATACTTTTGACTGTACTATTTTTGAAGCCAATTGGAAACAAAAAAATGACAACATAATTTTCACTATTTCGGCCAATCGTTTTTTACGAAATATGGTTCGTGCTATTGTGGGAACATTAGTAAACATAGGATTACACAAGATTACACTGGCTGATTTTACTGCCATCATAGAAAGCAAAAACCGAGATAAAGCTGGTTTTTCGGTTCCGGCGCATGGTTTATATTTAACCAAAATAGAATACGATTACATTTAAATAATTACGAATTAAAAATTACGAATTATGCATCTAAGATTCAAATCGTAATTTCTAATTCGTAATTCGTAATTCACAAAACATGAAAGCAAAAGCATTTGATACCCGATTATTCAAACGAATATTAAAATTCACTAAACCCTACCAATGGCGTTTTAATGGTGTGATTATTTTCGCCGTTTCGCTATCGATTTTTGCGGCATTGCGTCCGTATTTATTGAAACAAACCGTGGATGGTTACATTGCAACCCAAGACCAGCAAGGATTATTGATGTATGTAGTCTTGATGGGAATTGTACTATTACTGGAGGTATTTTCGCAATTTTATTTTGTGTATTGGGCGAACTGGCTTGGTCAGGATATTGTAAAAGACATTAGAACAAAATTATTTCGCCATATTCTAAGTTTCCGAATGAAATATTTCGATCATGTTCCCGTGGGACAACTCGTGACACGTTCAGTTTCGGATATTGAATCGATTGCCCGAATTTTCAGTCAGGGATTATTCATGATTATCAGCGACTTGATGAAAATGGTTGTTGTACTGGCTTTTATGTTCTACATGAACTGGAAACTGACTTGGATTGTGATTGTGGCGATGCCAATTTTAGTTTATTTCACTAGAATTTTCCAAAAGAAAATGCAAGTGGCTTTTGAGGAAGTACGTACCCAAATTGCCAACATGAATTCCTTTGTACAGGAACGCGTAACGGGAATGAAGATTGTCCAACTTTTTAATCGTGAAGAAATTGAATACGAAAAATTCAAAAGCATCAATGATAAACACAAAAAAGCGTGGATAAAAACCATTCTTTATAACTCCATCTTCTTCCCCATTGCCGATATAATTTCGTCTTTAACCCTTGGTTTTATTGTGTTATATGGCGGAATCAAGATATTAAACGGGGATAACTTTACCACTTTTGGAGATTTATTTTCGTATACGATGTTCATCGGAATGTTATTCAATCCATTACGTCAAATTGCGGATAAATTCAACGAGATGCAACTGGGAATGATTGCGGCAAACCGTGTTTTTGATATTTTAGATACCGAAGATCAAATTCAGGATACTGGAATTATCGAAGCGCCAATCTTTAAGGGAGACATCGAATTCAAGAATGTTCGTTTTGGATATATTCCGGATGAAGAAGTGATAAAAGGAATCGACTTAGAGGTTAATGCTGGTCAAACTATTGCTATTGTAGGCTCTACAGGTGCCGGAAAATCTACGATTATTAACTTGCTGAATCGTTTTTACGAAATCAACAGCGGTTCTATTTACATAGACAATCACAATATTGAGAATTACACATTGAGTTCGTTACGAAAACAAATTGCGGTTGTTTTGCAGGATGTTTTCCTTTTTGCCGATACTATTTTCAACAATATCACCTTAAATAATCCTGAAATTAGTCGCGAACAAGTTTTGGCTGCAGCCAAAAAAATTGGCGTACATGAATTCATCATGAGTTTACCTGATAATTATGATTTTGATGTAAAAGAACGCGGAGTTATGCTTTCTTCCGGTCAGCGCCAATTGATTGCTTTCTTGAGAGCGTATGTGAGCAATCCCAGCATTTTGATTTTGGACGAAGCTACTTCTTCGATAGATACGTATTCTGAAGAATTGATTCAGCGCGCTACGGAAACGATTACTAAAGGCAGAACGTCCATTGTGATTGCGCATCGTTTAGCAACGATTGTCAATGCTGATAAAATTGTGGTAATGGACAAAGGACTTATTGTAGAACAAGGAACGCATCTGGAATTAATCAACCGCGAGAGCGGCTATTACAAGAACTTGTATGATTCCCAGTTTTCGGTAGCAAATTAGTGAATGGTGAAAAGTGAGAAGTGTCTTGTTTTACGGCATTAAATTGTACAATTTTTAAATCTTTACATTTATTGAAACTTTAAACTTTCTCAAAACAGAATAAATCCTTAAATTCGCCCAATCAATTAAATAAGAAAAACACACATAAATGAAAGACGCTTTTGCAAATTTCATTTTACAATTAAAAAATAAATACTAGAAAAATGAAATACGATATTATAGTTTTAGGAAGTGGTCCAGGCGGTTATGTTACAGCTATTAGAGCATCACAATTAGGCTTTAAAGTAGCCGTAATAGAAAAAGAAAATTTAGGCGGTGTATGCTTGAACTGGGGTTGTATCCCGACGAAAGCACTACTAAAATCAGCTCAGGTTTTTGATTATCTAAAACACGCTTCTGATTATGGATTGACTGTTTCATCATTTGATAAAGACTTCCCTGCTGTTGTACAACGCAGTCGCAGCGTAGCTGATGGAATGAGCAAAGGTGTTCAATTCTTGATGAAAAAAAATAAAATCGACGTGATTGATGGTTTTGGAAAACTAAAACCAGGAAAAAAAGTTGATGTTACTGACAAAGACAATAAAGTTACTGAATACAGTGCAGATCATATCATTGTTGCAACTGGAGCACGTTCTCGTGAATTGCCAAACTTGCCTCAAGATGGTGTAAAAGTAATTGGTTACAGACAAGCAATGACTTTACCAACACAACCAAAATCAATGATTATTGTAGGTTCTGGAGCGATTGGAGTTGAATTTGCACATTTCTATAACTCAATGGGAACTGAGGTAACTATTGTAGAATTTATGCCAAATGTAGTTCCTGTTGAAGACGAAGACATTTCGAAACAAATGGAACGTTCTTTGAAAAAAGCAGGTATCAAAATCATGACGAACTCATCCGTTGAGAGAATTGATACTACCGGAGCAGGTGTTAAAGCATTTGTGAAAACAGCAAAAGGAGAAGAAGTTCTTGAAGCTGAGATTTTACTTTCGGCAGTTGGAATCAAAACCAACATTGAAAACATCGGATTAGAAGAAGTAGGAATCGCTACTGACAAAGATAAAATTTTAGTGAACGCTTACAACCAAACGAACATTCCGGGTTATTACGCCATTGGCGATGTTACCCCAGGACAAGCATTAGCGCACGTAGCTTCTGCGGAAGGAATCAATTGTGTGGAGAAAATTGCAGGATTACACGTAGAACCTATCGATTACGGAAACGTACCAGGTTGTACCTATGCAACTCCTGAAATTGCTTCTGTAGGTTTGACTGAAAAACAAGCTAAAGAAAAAGGATACGAATTGAAAATTGGTAAATTCCCATTCTCTGCTTCA
Source organism: Flavobacterium sp. GT3P67 (assembly GCF_004349155.1). NCBI lineage: Bacteria > Pseudomonadati > Bacteroidota > Flavobacteriia > Flavobacteriales > Flavobacteriaceae > Flavobacterium > Flavobacterium sp. GT3P67. Next base: position 151,923 of record NZ_SMLF01000005.1, on the reverse strand, counting down.
GGAAAAGCAAAAGCTGCCGGAACACCGGATGGTTTTGTAAAAGTAATTTTTGATGCTAAATATGGCGAATGGTTAGGATGTCATATGATTGGAGCCGGAGTTACCGATATGATTGCTGAAGCAGTTGTGGCGCGTAAACTGGAAACTACAGGACACGAAATCCTAAAATCAATTCACCCGCACCCAACTATGAGCGAAGCGGTTATGGAAGCTGTGGCTGATGCGTATGGTGAGGTAATACATTTGTAAATATAAACGCGTAGTAGTAGAGACGCACGATAGTAGAGACGCACTGCAGTGCGTCTCTACAGAAAAATATAAAATCCGATTTGTGAAAGCAAATCGGATTTTTTTGTAGCGACTATTTAAACACCAAAAGGCTATTTTGTGGGAATTTAGCATATTAACATTTATTTACTAATCAAGGTTTTGAACCTATCGTATTGTGCTCTATATTTGTATTTCGAGCCATTTTAATAACTCCATTTCGATTTTATCATACCATAAATGAATACTGAAACCATCCGTTTTTCGAACACACTACACGAAAACCAAAATAAAAATTGGGTAAGAGCCATCGATTCTTCTAAAATCATCAATTGGATTGATGATTTATTCAGAATATTATTTCCCGAGAAAGTTTTGGAAACCATACAAATCGAATTGCTTTTGGACCAAAACAAAGCCAACTTTATTGCCATCCTTTCGGAAATCGTAAAAGATAAAACAGCCAATGAAATTCTGGATGATGCCGAATCTTTTTACACCGTACTTCCAGACTTGTACACTTCGATGCAAAAAGATGCACAAGCCATATTAGATACGGATCCTGCTGCCGATTGCATTCAGGAAATCATCAATTCCTATCCCGGTTTTTTTGCCATAGAAGTCTATCGTATTGCCAATGCTATTGCTTCCCGCACCACTTGCCTGCTTCCGCGTATTCTTACCGAATATGCGCACAGCAAAACCGGAATTGACATTCACCCAAATGCTTCAATTGACGTTCCTTTTATAATTGATCATGGCACCGGAATTGTCATTGGCGAGACCACAACTATAGGAAAACACGTGAGTATTTATCAAGGAGTCACTTTGGGTGCATTGCAAGTAGAGAAAAACATGCAGGAAAAAAAACGCCATCCTACCGTAGAAGATCATGTTATTATTTATGCCAATGCCACCATTTTGGGAGGTAGCACCATCATAGGAAACCACAGTATTATAGGCGGAAATACGTTTATTACCAAAAGTGTGAATCCGTATTCGTTTGTAATGCAATCCAATAAAAATACTGTTTTGAACCAGCAGGAAACAAAAGATATTAATTTTTTCTCCATATAAATTATGACAAAATACAACAACATACTCGAAACAATAGGCAACACGCCACATGTAAAAATCAATCGTTTATTTGGTGCCAACCATAATGTCTGGATTAAACTCGAACGAGCAAATCCCGGAGGCAGCATCAAGGACAGGATCGCTCTTGCCATGATCGAAGATGCCGAAGCAAAAGGATTGCTAAAAGAAGGCGGTACCATCATTGAAGCTACCTCCGGAAACACAGGTATTGGACTAGCGATGGTCGCTGCCGTAAAAGGCTATAAATTAGTGCTGGTCATGCCAGAATCCATGTCAGTCGAAAGACGCCGACTCATGAGCCTTTATGGTGCCGAATTTGTGCTGACTCCTCGTGAAAAAGGAATGAAAGGCGCATTGGAAAAAGCACAGGAATTAGTAACCGAAATACCTAATGCCTGGTCACCACTTCAATTTGAGAATCCTGCCAATATCGATATTCACAAAACAACCACCGCTCAGGAAATCATAAAAGCATTCCCTGACGGACTGGATTATTTGATTACCGGTGTAGGAACCGGCGGTCATATCACGGGTTGTGCCGAAATATTGAAACAACATTTCCCTAACCTAAAAGTATACGCAGTAGAACCTGAAGCTTCACCCGTTATCAGTGGTGGCGCGCCAGCTCCCCACCCTATTCAAGGAATTGGAGCTGGATTTATCCCCACAAACCTGCATACTGATTTACTGGACGGAACCATTCAAGTCAGCAAAGACGAAGCATTTACCTATGCCCAAAGAGCCGCCAAAGAAGAAGGCATGTTCGTAGGAATATCCTCTGGAGCATCGCTGGCAGCCGTGGCCAAAAAATTACATGAAATTCCTGAAAATGCTAAAATCCTGACTTTTTGTTACGACACCGGCGAACATTATTTAAGCATCGAAGGCTTATTCGTATAAACGAAAAACAATTTTAAAATACAAACCGATTTGTGAAAACAAGTCGGTTTTTTTTATGGTTTTTTTTGGGCGTGTCCTTGTTGCAGCACTATTCAATAAATCACTTTGCTGAGTACCGCAACAAGGTCAGGCTGTACGCTACAATCTTTTATTACGCTCCGCTTCATAAAAGGATTTTCACTGCCATCCTTCACGCAAAACCGGGCTAATTACAGACTCCCACACTTATAAGAAGCATCTCACAAATAAAAAGTACGTTTGATGATTTGTAAGATAATAATTAAAGTGTACATTTGAAAGTAATACGCTACGCAGTAGGGCCTATATACAAATTAGCGGTAATTGCAAAACAGAAGAACCTCAAAGATTATGCAGACAAATATAATTTGGACCGGAAAACTTTATCATTCAATAGAACATTGTACTTTGACAAAGACACTCGTTGGAAATGAAATAACTTCTACAATTATCGGTGTTTATAAAAATCAAATTTACAAAGTCGATTATCACATAAAGACAAATAAAAACTGGGAAATCACATTTGTAACTTTACGCACACTGGTTGACAATTCCGATGAATTATTAACTTTAGAAAAGAAAGATGGAAAGTGGTTATTAAATGACAAGCCTAATTACGATTTACAAAACATTTTTGACATTGACATTTCTCTGACACCTTTTACTAATACATTACCCATTAACCGACTGCAATTAAAAGGCAATGAACGGAAGGTAATAGAAGTATTATATTTTGACATTCTTGAAAAACAAATTAAAAAAGTTAAACAAATTTATACACGACTTGGAACTGACCGTTATATTTACGAGAATTATGACAAAAGTTTTAAAACGGAGATAAAAATTGACAAACAAGGATTGGTAGTTGAATATCCGAAACTTTTCGAAATGACCGTTAAAAGCGAAAGCAACTACCACTAACAGCTACTACAACGGATTTGGGCAATAGGCTTAATGGAAAGTTGGTTTTGTGTTTCGAATGATTTTGCAAATCCGAAAATAGGGCTTAATTTAGTCCCAAACCAGCTGTAGTAGGCAATGCTAACAATGACCATTCAAAAGAATTTTTTATATTAAACTAGTATGAATACTAACTTTTTTTCTAACTCACTTTTTTGGTTATTATTAATAACTTTACCAGAAATGGTGTTTTCTCAATCGGCCAACTTTACCATTCAAGATGTAAAGTTTGAAAGTCAAGGCGTCACTCTTGCAGGCTCGATTTTAACCCCTAAAAAAACATTTGCAGCAGTTGTAATTGTTCATGGGTCTGATCCTGTAAAAAGAGAAATGGAGTTCGCTAAACGTCTTGCCAAAGAAGGTATTGCTGTACTGACATATGATAAACGTGGAGTTGGAGAATCTGGCGGTGTATATGTAGGACCATCTGTTGGCACAAATAATATTGACACTGCTAATCTTAATTTATTATCTCATGATGCAAGTGCAGCAGTAAATACATTTCAAACCCATTTGAAAGATAAAAAAATACCAATTGGATTAGTTGGCTTCAGTCAAGCAGGATGGATAATCCCAATTACTGCAAGCAAAAATCCACAAATTGAATTTATGGTTTTATTTAGTTGCCCTACAATTACAACTCTAGAACAACTTCGATTTCAGTTTTATACTAATGGAAACAATAATTTTTGGGAAAATCATACAGAATCAGATGCTCTTGAACATATTAAAGATGACCCAGACAGGTATCAATTCGTGGCGACTGACCCAAAAATTTCTCTGAATACTCTATTAATACCAGGACTTTGGCTTTTTGGTGAGAAAGATATCCAAATCCCAGTAAAGTTGTGTATAGAGCAATTAAATACATTTAAAGTTCAAGGTAAACCTTTCGAATATACCTTGTTTTCAACATTAGGACACAATACTGCTTCTGGCAATATTACAGCACCTGTTGATATTTCAATTCAATGGATAAAACAGAAAGCTTTAAACACTATGAAGTCTAAAGTATCAAAATAAAGCACTACCTACAACAGCTGCTACAACGGATTTGGGGAATTGGTTTAATGGAAAGTAGGTTTTGTATCTTTAATGTTTAGGCAAATCCGAAGATAGGGTTTAAATTAGTCCCAAACCTCGCCAAGCGGCGGGACGTCAAACTGACTAATAAATTAAGAAACATATTATACATGAAAAGAATTACTGTCTTCTGTGGATCCAGTTTTGGAAACGAAAAAAATTATGAAATTCAAGCTTTCAAACTTGGACTAGTAATGGCCGAAAATAATTATGAATTAGCGTATGGCGGCGCAAAAGTAGGTCTTCTGGGAAGTGTTGCAGATGGCGTCTTAAATCATAACGGAAAAGTATTTGGTGTTTTACCTAGCTTTCTAAATCGCAAACGATAGATTGACTGAATTATTCATTGTGGAAAGCATGCATGAGAAAAAAACCAAAATGAATGAACTTAGCGATGGCATAATTGCTTTGCCTGGCGGATTTGGAACTCTGGAAGATTTTTTTGAAATGCTGACTTGGGCGCAACTTGGACTCCATAAAAAGCAAATCGGAATTTTGAATGTCGATGGCTTTTATGATTTGCTGCTGGAATTTGTTGCAAACATGGTCGATAAAGGTTTTCTAAAACCAACCAATCAGCAAATGATACTGGTAAGTGATAATGCGGCAGATTTACTTGATAAAATGGAAAATTATGTCGCTCTCAAAGTTGGAAAATGGATTAAAAAAGGAAATGAATAATTAAGAGAAACAGGACTTTAATTGTTTGACTCGTATACAAAAAGCAGTAAGTTCCATTTTCGATTTGTATTTGAGATTTTCTGACTAATTCCGACATCGCATTCAAACTAATTCAACAAATGAATAATAATCAAAACCCGGTTAGCGCATTATTAGCCGAATATAAAAAAGCAATTATAGAATTGCAGCACATAATTTATGATATTTCACAGGAGGACTTAACATTTACAGTTGATAATGCAACTAAAAATCCGGATTGCAAATCCATTCAAACGTTACTTTCACATATGGTGAGTCAGGATATTCCTATTGTATTTACATTCAGAATTTTAAAGATATAAATAGCATCCGTCCCGAAAAAGTAAATCGGAGTTCTATTGTTGACTATATAAATGATTTAGATAACGTTCTCAAATTCACACAGCAAACATTTGCAATTATTGAGGATGATGCACTTGAAGAACGTGATGCTTCAAAGAAAATTAGGACTACTTGGGGACAACTTTACGACATCGAACAATTAATGGAACATGCAATAGTTCATATTTTACGCCACAGAAGACAAATTGAAAAATTTAAAACCATACTAAAACAACTGCACTAAACCGCAAACAACTGAGCAGTAGTTTTTTTTATGATATAAAATAATATATTTACTCCAATTAGCATTAAAAAGATCAAGACGATTATTCAAAACCAAAAAATACGAACAATATGAAGTGGACAGCCTCTTTTTTTCTTATCCTAATTATCAATATGGTAGGTTACAGCCAGAAGATTGATGAATCTGCAGTTATAAAAAACCTACTTGAAAAAGAGTCCGCAACATGGAGAGCTGCCGATAGTAAAGGTCATACAGAGTGTTGGCACATTCAACCGTACAGCCGAATATTAATTTCGACTGCAGATGGAATGACGCTTGATATTCCGCCAACTGCAATGATTAACACAAATCCTAGTGCCATGGGAAATGGCGGTTTTTCCGTAAATACAAATTATAAAATGAGTATTAATGGGAACAGTGCCTGGGTAAGCCATGACGAAGAATCTACGGCTAAGGATGGCAAAAAAACGTTTTCCTATGAAATTCGATTATTAGAAAAAATAAAAGGACAATGGAAATTAGTGGGACAATCCATCCACTTGTATAATCCAAAATAATCTTCAAAACTTCATCTGCAAGGAATTATCACTATGTTTAGTAACCACTAAATAAAATCCCTATGTTTAGATATTTCAAAAAAAATAAATTTCGATCCAAAAAAAGACTAATCTCCACTGAGTCCCAACTTGCATTACCCCAAACGAAATAAAATCACAAACAACTGTTTATTAAATACTTAAAATAAAAAATATTAAAAAAAAGTATTCTTTTTGTACCAATAAAATAATTATTTGTTTAAATTTACAGTATTGGTTTAAACAGGCTGGAACACCTACTACCTCTTCTTTTAAACTTGATATGTAAATTTCAAACCTACTTCTGAATTACAAAATTTACTATCCTATAAACTAAAAAATCCGCCCCAGTAATTTTCTATTGTTTCTTATCCAGCATACCAATAATGGTCTGTTTCTATTACAAAAACATACGAAATGGGGAAGTACAAATATATTTTGTTTTTTGACCAAATTGGTATTGATGCCATTGGTAAAGTTGGTGGCAAAAACGCCTCTCTAGGTGAAATGTACAATCAGCTTAATCCAATAGGGATCAGTATCCCTAATGGATTTGCAGTTACTGCTGAAGGATATCGCCTTTTCAGGAAAATGAATAATCTGGAGAACCCCTTGAAGGATTTATTATTTTCATTAGATACAAAACACTATTCTAATCTTTCTTCTATTGGAGAAAAAGCCAGAAACCTTATTTTGTCTGCTGCAATTCCGGACGAAATTCGGAATGAAATTTACGCTGCCTATCAATCGCTTAGTGAACAATGCAACAGCAATAATCTTGATGTGGCCGTGCGAAGCAGTGCTACATCTGAGGATTTACCAACTGCGAGTTTTGCAGGTCAAATGCAATCGTTTCTGAATATTAACGGTGCCGTGCAATTATTGGATGCCGTTCATCGCTGTTTTGTATCCTTGTTTACCGATCGAGCCATCAAATACCGCCATGATATGGGTTTTGCTGCATTAGATATTGCGATTTCCGTTGGTGTACAACAAATGGTACGAAGCGATAAAGCTTCGTCTGGCGTGGCATTTACCATTGATCCAGACAGCGGTTTCGAAAACACCATCATCATTAATGGTTGTTGGGGTTTGGGAGAAAATATTGTTCAGGGAACGGTGACGCCTGATGAATGGATGGTTTTTAAACCAACTTTAGAAAATCGAGATTTGAATCCCATTCTAAAAAAACAGTGCGGAAGAAAAGAATTCACGATGATTTATGCTGAAAAATCAGAAAGTTCATCCGCGGAAAATACCATTATGAACACCGATACTTCTTTCGAAAAACAAAACCAGTTTTCGCTAAGTACTAAAGAAGTCATCCAACTGTCCCAATGGTGTTCTAAAATTGAAAAACATTATAAAAAACCAATGGATATCGAATGGGCAAAAGACGGTTTGAATAACCAACTTTACATTGTTCAGGCACGTCCGGAAACTGTACATGGGAAAAGAAATAAGCAAGTCAGGGAAATTTATAAACTCACCGAAAAAGGAAAACTGCTAACCCAAGGAATTGCACTCGGCGATAAAATTGCTTCCGGAAAAGCCCGAATTCTAAACAATTCTCAAGAAGGAAATCAATTATTGGAAGGAGAAATTTTGGTTACTGACTTGACCAATCCCGATTGGGATCCTATCATGAAAAGAGCCTCGGCAATTATTACCAATAAAGGCGGACGCACCAGCCATGCTGCAATTGTAGCCCGTGAACTGGGAATTGTTGCCATAGTGGGTTGCGGAAATGCCACTTCCGTAATAAAAAATGGTCAGGAAATCACCGTTTCCTGTGCCGAAGGTACTTCTGGAAATGTATATGACGGGCAATTAAAATGGGATATAAAAGAACAGGATTTCAGCAAACTTGAAATGCCAAAAACAGCTCCCATGCTTATTCTCGCCGATCCCGAAAGAGCGTTTGAATTAAGCCATTATCCCAATCAAGGCGTTGGTTTGATGCGAATGGAATTTGCCATTTCGAATACTATTAAAATTCATCCGCTGGCGTTGTGCGAACCTGAAAAAATAACAGATGAGAAGATTGTTGCCGAAATAGCCGCATTAACGAAAGGTTATGAAGATCTTAAAAATTATTTCATTGATAAACTGGCCGAAGCTGTAGCAATTGTTGCCGCCGCTTTTTATCCAAAAGAGGTTATTGTTCGAATGAGTGATTTTAAAAGTAACGAATATGCCAACCTCATCGGAGGAAAATATTACGAGCCCGATGAGGAAAACCCAATGATTGGTTTCCGTGGTGCTTCGCGTTATTACAGTGATTTCTATCGAAAAGGTTTCGCTTTAGAATGCGAAGCCATGAAAAAAGTACGGAATGAAATGGGACTGGAGAATGTAAAACTGATGATTCCTTTTTGCAGAACAGTCGATGAAGGTGAAAATGTGCTTACCGAAATGTCCAAAAATGGATTAGTTCAAGGCATCAACGGATTACAGGTATATGTCATGATTGAGATTCCAAGCAATGTATTAATGGCCGATGAATTTGCAAAACTCTTTGACGGATTTTCTATTGGTTCCAATGATTTAACACAACTCACATTAGGCTTGGATCGCGATTCCGCACTGGTCAGTTATTTGTTTAGCGAAGAAAATCCTGCCGTTAAATCTTTAATTAAAGAAACGATTCGGGTCGCCAAACGTTTTGAAATAAAAGTGGGATTATGCGGACAAGCACCTAGCGATCTTCCACAATTTGCCAAATTTTTAGTGAACGAAGGCATTGATAGCATCTCGTTTAATCCAGATGCATTGATAAAAGGAATTGAAAATATTTTGGAAGCGGAAAAGAAAACAAAAAGAAAAATTCTCATGTAAAGCGATTTAATTATGGAAGTACCATTCAAAAATAAAGTAGCCATCGTGACGGGTGGTTCATCCGGAATTGGCAAATCAACCGTCTTGGCTTTCACTAAAAAGGGAGCTATTGCAAACTGTGCTTCTGTAGCCGGACATGTAATGGCAGTTGATGGGGAATTTGTCACACAATAATTTTTGAGTTTAAATGTCTCTTAAAAATGTATATGATGTATACTTACGAAGTAAATCTAAAATGGTCAGACAAAAGGAAAGGGATGCTAAGTTCCCCCGTTTTACCTCAAAATATTGAAGTAGCGACACCTCCTGAGTTTCCGAAAGGGATGGAAAAAATTTGGTCGCCAGAGCATTTATTTGTGGCAGCGGTAAACAGTTGTCTGTTAACTACTTTTCTATCGATTGCCGAGAATTCAAGACTACAGTTTATAAGCTTTGAGAGTAAATCGACTTGTAATATTGATAAAATCAATGGAAAACATACCATAACCGAAATCATTCTTCAACCAAAACTCGTTATCCATTATTCCCAAAAACCGGAGCGGGCTAAACATATTTTGGAGATGAGTGAAAAAGCCTGTTTGATTACAAATGCCATAAAAATATCCATTCGTTTAGAGCCTGAAATAATTATTGAGTATAATCTTGTTCCGCTTGGCAATTCCTTCTAGAATAATATTCGAAATGTATTCCCAAAACCCGAAGCAGTAAAATTTTGCAACGATTACTAAAAGCCTTAAAACTCGAATTGCTGGAAGGATATCGCTCAACATTAGAACAAAACTAAAAATAACGAATCAAAAATTGATTCAAAAAAAGATAATTATGGATGCCAAAAAAGGCCTTTTACTTTTGTATCAAATGCTGCTCATTCGACGGTTTGAAGAGAAAGCAGCCGAGCTATACACTAAAGCCAAAATCAGGGGATTCCTGCATTTATATATTGGTGAAGAAGCAACAGCCGTAGGTGTAATGCATGCATTAACCGATGATGACAATGTATTTAGTACCTATCGGGAACATGGCCATGCTTTGGCACGCGGTATTGATCCTGATATAATCATGGCAGAAATGTATGGTAAACTGGAAGGCTGTAGCCGAGGTAGAGGTAGCTCAATGCACCTTTTTGATGCCTCAAAAAAATTTTACGGAGGCAATGCTGTAGTGAGTGGCAATCTTCCAATAGCCGTTGGAATGGCATTGGCATCTAAAAAACAAAAGAAAAATAATATTACCTGTTGTTTCTTTAGTGAAGATGACGTTTCCAAATGTGAATTTCATGAAGCTCTGAATCTGGCAGCACTTTGGAAAGTTCCAATTTTATTTATTTGTGAAAACAATCTGTATGCTATGGGTAACTCAGTCCGGTATTCGCATACTGTAACAAATTTAGAAAAAAAAGGGATTGTGTCTTCTACCGTAGATGGTATGAATTTAATAAAAGTAATGCATGATGCCAATACGGCTGTCGAAAAAGTAAGAAGCAGTGGAAAACCCTATCTATTGATTTGCAATACCTATCGTTTTAGGGCATACTCCATGTTTGATACCGAATTATACCGTGCTAAAAAAGAAGTCGAGGAATGGAAAAGACGAGATCCGATTCCGCAATTCGAGCAGTTTCTTTTGCAACAGCAATGGATTACAGAAAATGAAATTACAGCTTTTGAAAGTAAAATAAAAACAAAAATCCAGAAGGCATTAGATTTTGCAGAAGAAGGAGCTCGGGAACCATTAGAACAATTGACCAAATTTGTTTACACCAAAATTTAAATTATAAATATTAAAATCAAAAACACTATGAAAAACTTTACACTAAACTCTTTAAAAGAAAACAGTATGGAAGACATACATTTTTGCCAAAGTTGCGGTATGCCACTTAATGCGGACAAACTAAAAGGTACAGAAAATAACGGTATTAAAAGCAATGACTATTGCAAGTATTGTTATGTTAACAGCGATTTTAAAAATCCGGAAATGAACCTGGATGACATGAAAAATGTTGTAAAAACATATATGGAAAAAAGAAAACTTCCCAGTTATATGATTCAAAAAGCCGTAAATATTTTACCCGCATTAAAACGTTGGAAAAGCAAGCAACAATAATTGATTCATCCCATGAAAAACAGCATGGCTACACTATCTATAACCTATCGTGAGGCCTTGAAACAAGGTCTTCACGAAGCATTGCAAAATGACAAACGCGTCTTTTTGATGGGCGAAGATGTGGGTCGTTATGGAGGAGCTTTTGCGGTAAGCAAAGGATTATTACAGGAATTTGGAGAAGAACGCATTATGGATGTCCCCCTTTTAGAAACGGGTTTTGTGGGAGCCGGAATTGGAGCAGCAATGGCCGGTATGAAACCTATTATTGAAATAATGACAGTCAATTTCAGTCTATTGGCTATCGATCAAATCGTAAACAATGCGGCTACCTTACAGCACATGTCAGGTGGACAATTGAATGTTCCTATAATTATACGAATGGGAAGCGGTATTGGACGTCAGTTGGGAGCACAACATTCGCATAGTTGGGAACCCTTTTATGCACACATTCCAGGACTAATTGTTTTGTCAGTGGGAACACATGAGGATGCGAGAAGTATGCTACATGCTGCCTTGCAAAGTCCTGATCCTGTGCTACTGTTTGAATATACGATGATGCTTAATATCGAAAAAGAGATAGCGACTGATTTACCAATTGCTTCTCTCTCTAAAGCCAAAGTATTAAAAGAGGGAAAGGACATTTCGATAATCACTTACGGAACAGGAGTGTATAAAAGCTTGGAGGCTGCTGCCGAATTAGCTACCGTTGGAATTGATGCTGAAGTCATTGATTTACGGGTTTTACGGCCATTGGATGAGTTCACTTTCTTGGCTTCAATAGCCAAAACGCATCGGGTATTGATAGTAGAAGATGCTTGGCGTTCCGTAAGTATTTCCTCGGAAGTGAGCGCACGGATTATGGAAAACGGATTTTATGATTTGGCTGCTCCAGTACAACGATTGTGCGGTATTGAAGTCCCTATTCCCTACCCTGCACATTTGGAAGAAGCTGCCATCCCTCAAAAAAATGATATTATAAATGCAGTAAAAAAAATGATCTATCGGAACTAATTTTTTAAGTAGAATTGCCGATTTAAGACGAAACTAAAATATTCATTTTTCTCTTAATCGCACTGATTAAAAAGAGTTTAGTTCCATTAAATTAAAGATAAGAATTCAAATTCCTGAAACAGGTTTACAAAAAAATCACTACCTTAACAGGTATTTTTTTAGAAATGAAAAACAACAAAAAATGAAAGTATTAGTCTATAGTATATTTGGTTTTGATAAAGCTTTCCTGGAAAAAGCAGCACACGGTAATCACGAATTAGTTTTTACGGAGCAGCCTTTGAACGAAAGTACCGCAAACCTTGCTAAAGGATTTGATGCGATTTCGCTTTTTACTTCAGACGATGCTTCAGAAACTGTATTGCAAAAACTATATACTTGTGGCGTCAAATATATTGCCCTGCGCTCCGTAGGTTACGATCATGTTGATTTGGCCAGAGCAAAATCATTAGCCATGAAAGTGGCAAATGTTCCTGCTTATTCGCCTTATGCCATTGCTGAACTAGCCGTAGCTTTGTTATTGGCATTAAACCGAAAACTGGTTTTAGGTCAGACACTAATGCAAATTGGCGATTATCGCCTAGATCATTTAGTGGGTTTTGATTTGCATGGAAAAACAATAGGCATCGTAGGAACTGGAAAAATAGGCGCTGCTTTTGCAAAAATTATGCATGGTTTTGGTTGTAAAATTTTAGCCTTTGATATTGAGGAGAACAAGGAACTTATGGATAAAATTCCTATTACTTATGTTTCACTTGAGGATTTATGCGCCACTGCTGATGTGATATCTGTTCATTATCCGCTCAATGGGACAACAAACCATCTGTTTAACAAAAGTACTTTTGCACTAATGAAAAAGGGGGTGATTTTTATTAATACTGCGCGTGGAGGAATAGTAAACACCAAAGATTTATTAGAAGCTATAGAAAATAAAACTATTGGCGCTACCGGCTTAGATGTTTACGAAAAAGAGAAACCTATATTTTTTCAAGATCATACTGATTCTCCAATAAATGACAACTTGTTTTTAAAACTTCGTTCCCATCCTAATGTAATGATTACCGGACATCAAGGTTTTTTGACAAACGAGGCTTTAGAGGGAATTGCACATACTACGATTGCTAATTTGAATGCCTGGGCCTATAATGGTATTTCCGGAAATGAAGTGAACTGATAGGGTTTTGGATTCATTTATAAATGAATAGATTTTTTATTATTTGTCTATTTTTTTTTAATCATACTGCGGTTAGTAGTATTAAAAACTCAAAAGATGAAAGGATCCTTTAAACTCGGAAAAGTCGCTGGTATCGGAATATTTATTCACTGGACATTCACTTTGCTTATTCTGTTTATCATTTTTATGAACTACAAATCAGGTCAGAATGCCACTCAAATAATATGGTCTGTTGTGTTTATCTTGTGCATATTCATTACTGTTTTATTACACGAACTGGGTCATGCATTAGCAGCAAAAAATTATAACATAAAAACCAAAGACATCACCCTTTTGCCCATTGGCGGATTGGCTCGACTGGAACGAATACCTGAAAAACCTTTGGAAGAATTAATAGTTGCTTTTGCGGGACCTTTAGTAAATATCACATTGGCCTTTATCACGGGAATTTTCATTACCATTCCTGATACTTCGCAGCACTTAATGGCGGAGTTATCTAATGGAGTAAACGCGAATAATTTCTTTCTCAATTTTTTTTTAGTCAATTTCTGGTTGGCAATTTTCAATTTAATTCCTGCTTTTCCTATGGATGGCGGCAGAATTTTACGTGCTTTATTATCGTTTAAATTACAAAGACATGTTGCCACAAGAATTTCGGCACGGATAGGACAACTATTGGCAATGGGATTTATCATTTTTGGATTTTTCACTTCCCCTATTCTAATTTTTATAGGTATTTTTGTTATTATTGGAGCTCAGGTAGAAGCGGATTATACCGAGTCTAAATTCCTCTTGAAAGGCTTCAAAGTCCATACTGTTATAATGAAACAGTATCTAACGATTGATGCAAATGATATCGTAAAAACCGCCGTTGAATTGGTATTAGACAGTCAAAACAAGAATTTTTTGATCACTGAAAATGGTATTCCGGTTGGAACGTTGAATCGAGACCAAATTATTATGGCACTTTCTAAAAAAGGAGACGATGAATTTATTTATAATGTCATGGATCGAAATTTGGTTTACCTCGATAGTGATTCCCTTTTGGAAAACGTTTTTGAGCTGATCCAACTCAATAAATCAAGATTAATGCTCGTTATGGAGAATAATAAAGTAGTTGGTGTTTTGGATGTTGAAAATCTTATGGAACTCCTTTTAATTAACGAAGTAAAAATAAATAAAGCCCATGATAGAAAGTAAAAATAGTCTTATGCCTCCAAAAAATCTAGAGCTTGTTTATAGTGGCGAAGATTATTTTTCTCGATTAGAAGCTATTATTCGTAATTCACAATTTGAAATCCACATGCAAATGTATCTTTTTGAAAACGATGCAACTGGAAATAGAATTATAGAGGCATTAATAGAAGCTGCTTCGCGAAAAGTTCAGATTTATATCCTTTTGGATGGGTTGGGATCTTTATCATTCCCTTCTGAAACAATAAAAAAAATGAGGCAAAGTGGCATAAACATTCGTTTTTTTGCACCTTTATTTTCAACCTATACCTTTTATATTGGCAGAAGATTACATCGAAAAGTTGTTGTTGCTGACGCAAAATTTGTGCTAATTGGCGGTATAAATATTGCCGATAAATACTGTGGTTGCTCTACCGAAGCGCCTTGGCTTGACTATGCTGTTCAATTAAACGGTGAAATAGCCGAACCTCTTCGAAAATTGTGTGCCGATATTTATTTTAAAAAAAGACATCTGCGAAACAAAAAAATTAAATCTTCATTTCCTGTCCAGGAAGATGCCATGGTTCGCATACTTCAGAATGACTGGTTAAAGGGGAAAAATGAAATTTGTGATGCCTATATAAAATCCATTCGAAATGCGAAAACAGAAATAATTATTGTGGGAAGTTATTTTCTTCCTGGGATTCGAATCATTCGAGCCTTGAAAAAAGCATCCAAAAATAAGGTGAAAATTAAATTAGTTCTTTCCGGAAAATCAGATCTACCGTTGACAAGGCGCGCCACTTGTTTCCTCTATGGCAAGCTACTTAAATATAATATTGAATTGTACGAATGGGACCAATCCATTTTACATGGAAAAGTAGCCGTAATAGATGGCAATTGGGCTACAATAGGTTCTTTTAATCTGAATAATTTAAGTTCGTACGGAAGCCTTGAAATGAATGTTGAAATAAATTCTGCTTTGTTTTCTAAAATGTTTCAAACGCACCTCCTCGGAATTATTGCTCAATGCCAAAACATAACGCTTAACTCGCTAAAAACAAAGGACAATCTATTGACGAAAACCATCAACTTTCTTTCGTATTGTATGACCCGAATAATAGAAATAATTGTCACCTACACTCCCTATAAACGATTCAATAATTGATTTTATAAAATAGTAATTACAGCTTTTGTTCCAAAAAATGAAAAGTATTCTGTTCCAAAAAACAAATTATTATTGAAAAAATTATCACTATTAGTACTGTTAATAAAATATTTTTAATTAACTTTATATGTATTTTTTAATCATTTAAAACACTATAAGCAAGTACTTTATAAATTTACAAGCAATGGAACCACACCGAATAAAAACTAAAAAAAAAGAGGATTGGATTCAAAAAGATTTGGAGAGTAAAACTCCCAAATTAAGCAGTAAAATAGTGTTTATTCCCAGTCAGGATGAATTATTTTTCTAGTTCATTTCTCAAAGAAATTTGTTAGCCCAGGTTAACATCGGAGCCGTGAGTCACTGCTCTGTAATTGAATGTTCTTTCAAGCACCAGGTTTAAAAGATTCTCCGCAGAGCTCCAAACTTTTAAACCGGTATTCTTAATCGGGGTTAGGGACAAAATAGTCCCTACTCCATTAACGATTTAAACGCTATGGATTTTGCACAATACAAAGAAACATTTACAGACAAATCCCATAAAATAGGCTATTCCCTTCCTAATATTCAACGTTGTCTGGATTATGCCGAAGTTTTATTTTCACATGACGTACCGATTATTTACAATCCAACCCATTTATCGCTTTTGGTGGGATACAAAAAAGAATACTTAAAAAAAGCGGCTGTTTATCCCCGCTATTTTTATCGTGATTTTGAGATTGCAAAAAAAAATGGCACAAAACGACTTATTTCTGAGCCTCTCCCCAGTTTGAAAGAAATTCAGATCTGGATTTTGAGAAATATTCTCAATAAAGTTCCCATCAGCCCTTTTGCGAAAGCATACAAAACCAATGTAAGCCTTATTGAAAACCTGAAATTCCATAAAAATCAACCTAAAGTATTTACGTTGGACTTAGAAAATTTTTTCCAATCTATTACTATTAAATTAGTTGAAAAAGAGTTTCATCAATTGGGCTATTCAAAAATGGTATCGAGACTGCTTTCAAAATTGTGCACCCGAGACAAAACTTTGCCACAAGGCGCACCCACGAGTCCATATCTTTCGAATTTGATTTTAAAAGATGCCGATGCCCAGATTGCCGCCTACTGCAAACTGCATAAAATAAGATACACCCGTTATGCTGACGACATGAGCTTTTCCGGTGATTTTGACGAAAACAAGCTACTTCATAAAGTAATTGAAATTGTTGAAAAATTAAATCTTCGCATCAATAAAAACAAGACTAAACTCATGACGTCCAATACCCGTCAAACCGTCACAGGGATTGTGGTCAATGAAAAACCGCAGGTGGTATTCCACAAACGCAATGATTTGAGACAGGTCATGTATTATATCAAGAAATTTGGTTTCGAGGAACACCGCGAATACAAAGAAATCAACCAGAAAAATTATCTCGAACATTTGTTGGGGAAAATCAATTTTGTGTTGCAAATAAATCCAAAAGACATCGAATTTTTAGAGTACAAATCTATATTGAAAGACCTAAAAAAGAAACAGGATTTAAAAGCTATGGAGGACGAATTATTACCAATATAATAATCGAAAAACATTCCTGAAAAAAAAACCTCTATAAAAACTCTTTTCAGAGTTTTTATTACTTTTATAACTAACTGAAATAAAGCTATTTATTACTATTTTAATACCTGAAAATTAATTAAATTTGATAGATAAAAATGTCTAAAAATCACAATCATTTGTGCGATCTCTTTTATACATATTGATATTGATAAAAGCGAGACTACGACCTTTGAACGTATTTATAATATACCAAATAATTAAAAAAAGTAATACCTCATGAAAAAAATAACAACAATAATCGCAACACTATTTTTCTCTACTTTTCTATTGGCACAAACAACTTGGAAAGTAGATCCAATGCATTCAAAATTAGCTTTTAGCACTGGGCATATGGGTATCTCCGATATTTCTGGATTGTTCAAAACATTTGAGGCAACCGCTACAACTAGCAAAGCTGATTTTAGTAATGCCACATTTGAACTCTCAACTGATCTGGCCTCTATCGATACCGAAGTGGAAATGCGGGATAATCATTTAAGAAGTGCCGATTTCTTTGACGTGGAAAAATACCCTAAAATGACTTTTAAAAGTATCTCCATAAAAAAAATAGGGAAAGAAAAAGGCAAATACAAACTTATGGGGACGCTCACACTGCACGGAATAACAAAGCCGATAACCCTTAATATGTGGTATCGAGGATCTGCAGAAAACCCACAATCTAAAACAATCTCAGCCGGTTTTCAATTTAGCGGAATTTTAAAGCGTTCTGATTTTAATATAGGAACAAAATTTCCTGCACCAATGATTAGTGATGAAGTCAAAATTAAAGCAGATTGTGAGTTCATTAAACAATAAATAGCTTGGGTTAAAGTATTAATACAGACCAAAATTTATATAAAAAACAATCCAGATGGCATTTATAGACTATTACAAGATTCTTGAAGTGGATAAAAAGGCAACTGAAACCGAGATTAAAAAGGCGTATCGCAAACTGGCCAGAAAATACCATCCTGACTTAAACCCCAACAATAAGGAAGCCGAAAGAAAATTCAAAGAAATCAATGAGGCCAATGAAGTATTGAGCCATGCCGAGAATCGTAAAAAATATGATGACTACGGTGAGAACTGGCAACATGCAGAGGAATTTGAGAAATCTAAACAACAACAGCAGTATCATAGAGGTGGTCAACAAGATGGTTTTGGTGGGTTCAGTGGCGGCGGTGGAGATTTTTCAGATTTTTTTGAATCTATGTTCGGTGGTAGCTCATCAGCAGGCGGAGGTCGTCGTAGGGCACCGTTTAAAGGGCAGGATTTTAATGCCGAGCTGCATCTGGACCTAAAAGACGTATACACAACACACAAACGCACCTTGACTATTAACGGTAAAAACATTCGTATTACCATTCCTGCCGGAGTAGAAAATGGTCAGCAAATAAAAATCAGCGGACTTGGTGGTGAAGGCGCTGGCGGTGGCCCGAAAGGAGATTTGTACATCACTTTCACTATTGAAAACCATACTAACTTCAAGTTAGACAAACACAACCTCTATTCCACTGTTATCTTAGATTTATTTACCGCGCTATTGGGTGGCGATATCACCGCAGATACTTTTGACGGAAAAGTAAAACTAACCGTAAAGCCCGGAACCCAAAATGGAACAAAAGTAAAACTGAAAGGAAAAGGATTTCCAGTGTATAAAAAGGAAGGGGAATTTGGTGATTTCTACATTACCTATCACATACAAATACCCACAAATCTTTCCGAAAAAGAAAAAGAATTATTTACGGAACTCGCTAAGTTAAGAACGTCATGAACATCGAAAACCTCATCGCTATACCTGCATTATGTACCCATTACAAAGTGGAATTCTCTTTTTTTAACAACCTCAGTGAAATGGGTTTACTCGAAATAAAAACTATCGAAGCAATGCAATATATCCATCCGGATGCAATCTTTGAAATAGAGAAAATGATACGCATCCATCAAGAATTACAGGTAAATACGGAAGGAATTGATGTGGTGTTTAATTTGCTCCAAAAAATAGAAGATTTGCAAAATGAGCTGATTTCCACTAAGAATAGATTGCGCTTATACGAAAGTTGAGATTTGATAATCCCAATATTCTTTTACTACCTATAAAAAGTAAAAAATATGAACTGGCACTTAATCCCTCTTTCGGAAATAGCTCAATTGCTAAATACTACTCCATCCGGAATTGATGATGTAACGGCGTCAGAACGCTTGCGCGAACATGGGAAAAATCAAATTGAAGATAAAAAAAAGAAGACAATACTACAGATGCTTCTATGTCAGCTCTCTGATTTCATGATTCTCATCCTTATTGCAGCAGCAATTATCTCCGGTATATTAGGTGATGTTACCGATACGATTATTATTCTTGCTATCATTATTATTAATGCCGTTGTTGGTTTTATCCAAGAGTATCGGGCTGAAAAAGCGATGGAAGCATTAAAAAATATGGTGGCAAACTATGCCCGTATTTTACGTGAAGGAACAGCAATGGATATTCCTGCTTCCAATCTCGTCCCTGGAGATGTAGTGGTACTCGAAGCGGGAAATGTTATTCCTGCCGATATCCGCTTTTTTGAAACCCATCAAATAAAAGTAGATGAATCAGCGCTTACGGGTGAATCGAATAATGTAGAGAAAAATCCAGAGGAACTTCCTGAAGGAAATTATGCGCTTGGCGACCAAACCAATATGGGATACAAAGGAACTTATGTTACCAATGGACGAGCGCTGGCTTATGTGGTAGCAACAGGAATGCATACTGAACTTGGACACATCGCAAAAATGATCCAAACCGATGAAACCACAACGCCCTTACAAAAAAGATTAGCTGCTTTTGGCAAACGGTTATCGGTAGTTATACTTATTATCTGTGCTATCATTTTTTTTATTGGATGGTTGCGAGGAGAAACAGTTTTGACAATGCTGATTACGTCTATTTCACTTGCTGTTGCCGCCATTCCTGAGGCTTTACCTGCATTAGTAACCATTGCACTTGCTTTTGGCGCCAAAAAATTAGCTAAAAATAATGCCCTCATCCGAAAATTACCGGCTGTGGAGACTTTGGGTTCCGTGACTTTCATCTGTTCTGATAAAACTGGAACTCTTACGCTGAATAAAATGACGGTGCAGGAATTTTTTGAAACTTCGGATACAAAGTATGAGACTATTTTTAGAGAAAAAAACATATTGCTGCACGCTATCGCTTTAAATAATGATGTTACAAAAGAGGAAAATGAAAAATGGCTGGGAGATTCAACTGAAGTCGCCTTGGTACAATATGCATCCGATAAAAACTTAAACCGGACTGATTTAGAAGTAACATTTCCCCGAATTGCAGAATTGCCTTTCGATTCTAAAAGAAAGTGCATGACTACAATTCACCAAACCCAAAATTCTAATGGTGAAATTATGGTAATTACAAAAGGGGCTGTTGATGTATTGTTTCACAAACTGAATGAGAATCAAAAATCGCTTATTCCTGAATTTGAACGTAAAGTCAACGAAATGGCTGAAAAAGGATATCGGGTTTTAGGTTACGCCATGAAAACGCTTCCTTCCTTACCCGAAAATCTGGACACCGATGAAATAGAAACCGAATTAACCCTTATTGGGTTTGTAGGGATGATTGATCCACCTCGTGAGGAGGCAAAACAGGCGGTTTCTGAATGCATAGAAGCCGGTATTACTCCTGTTATGATTACTGGTGACCACAAACTAACTGCCAAGGCAATTGCCGAAAAACTGGGTATTATTGTCACGGATGACGACCTTGTTTTAACAGGGTCAGAACTGACTGTATTAACACAAAGTGAGTTTATAAAAATTGTCGAAAAAGTAAAAGTGTATGCACGTGTAAATCCGGAACAGAAACTAAGAATCATTACTGCATTACAATCCAAAAATCATTTTGTGGCAATGACTGGCGATGGTGTGAATGATGCTCCGGCTCTAAAAAATGCTGACATAGGTATTGCCATGGGAATCAACGGAACCGAAGTATCCAAAGAAGCCTCGCACATGATTTTATTAGATGATAACTTTGCCACCATTATTATTGCTGTTAAACATGGTAGAAAAATATTTGATAACATCCTAAAATTTATTAAATACATAATGACAGGAAACTCTGGAGAAATATGGGCAATTTTTTTAGCTCCGTTCTTTGGTTTACCTATTCCGCTATTAGCCATACACATTCTCTGGATTAATCTGGTAACGGATGGTTTACCAGGATTAGCACTAGCCTCAGAGCCATCTGAAACAAATATTATGAAACGACCACCCAGAAATCCGAAGAAAAATATTTTTTCAAATGGAATGGCTTTACACATTTTATGGGTCGGATTTTTAATGGGTATCGTTACTATTGGGATGCAGGCTTATGCAATACATAATGCCAATACACATTGGCAAACGATGGCTTTTACGGTACTTTGTTTTAGTCAGTTGGGACACGTAATGGTCATTCGGTCCAGTCGGGAATCCATTTTTAAAATAGGCTTTTTTTCTAACAAACCTATGCTTGTCGCCTTATTGATAACTATTGTCCTTCAATTTATGGTTATTTATATGCCTTTCTTTAACGAAATTTTTAAAACTCAACCCTTATCTTTATATGAATTGGGGCTAACATTGGCGGTATCAAGTATTGTATTTTGGTCTGGTGAAGCCGAAAAATGGATTAAAAACAGGAACAAATAGACTTCAATTACTTTTTAAACACTCTCTATTTCATAAGGATTTGTGTGATTTTTTTTGAAAATAATTTGTGTTCCCTTTTTGAATTTTCTTTTCATTTTTATCAAAATTCCCTTTTTTAATTCCACGCTTAAAAATCAAAATAGAAATTACAATTTAAAAAACATCCTTATTATTTTTTATATTTTTTTCGACAAAACCCTCAAAAAAATAGCCGAACAACATATTTAAATGCTGATAATCAGACAAATAATCGTATATTTGAGTAGCTTTTTTTCTATTAAAAATTAATTCATTTACTAATGAATAGTATTTTTAAAATAATCGAATTGTTTAAAACTTTTTTACTTGAAATTGGCGAACTCTCTTATTTTGCAGGTCGTTTTTTTAAAGAAGTTTTTAGGCATCCTACGGAGTTCAAAGAATTCCTTAGACAATGTTTTTATATGGGAAATCGTTCTTTGCTGCTTGTTGCTGTAACAGGATTTATCATTGGTTTAGTCTTCACCTTACAATCTCGCCCCACGCTACAGGAATTTGGCGCCGTTTCCTGGATGCCGTCAATGGTCAGTATTTCACTTATTAGAGAAATTGGGCCTATTATCACGGCTCTAATTTGCGCAGGACGGATTGGTTCTGGAATTGGCGCTGAACTGGGTTCTATGAGAGTTACAGAACAAATAGATGCTATGGAAGTTTCCGGTACAAATCCTTTCAAGTATTTAGTGGTAACCCGCATATTAGCAACTACTTTCATGCTCCCTATTCTGGTATTTTTTGGAGATGCTATTGCCATTTTTGGTTCTTTTTTAGTAGAAAATATAAAAGGGAATGTTTCTTTTTTATTGTATTACAATCAAGTTTTTGACGCCTTGGAATTTGGAGATTTAATCCCGGCAACCATTAAAACTTTCTTTTTTGGTTTTGCCATCGGTTTAGTGGGTTGTTTTAAAGGATATTATTGTAAAAAGGGAACTGCAGGTGTTGGTTTAGCGGCTAACTCAGCAGTGGTTTTTACCTCGATGCTATTATTTATTATTGACTTTATTGCTGTTTTTATTACTGATATTTTTTATGATTTATAACTGATTATGAAGACATCTATACCAAATCCAAACCCAATTATAGAGATTAAAGACTTGAGAAAAAGCTATGGTGACAATCATGTTTTGGATGGTTTTAATATGGTTTTGAATGAAGGAGAAAATCTGGTTATCATGGGAAAATCAGGTTCTGGAAAATCAGTTATGATAAAGTGTCTTATTGGTTTAGAAGAACATGACAGTGGAACTGTTGTAATAATGGGAGAAGATATTAGTGAACTCGACCATTCAGCATTAGATGATCTTCGTACGGAAGTAGGCTTTCTTTTTCAGGGAAGCGCACTCTATGACTCGATGACCGTCAGAGAAAATTTGGAATTCCCTTTACGTCGCCACAAAAAAAAATTCGGCAAAATAAAAGACACCACTCCACTGGTTATGGAAGCATTGGAAAATGTAGGTCTGGCACATACTATAAATTTAATGCCCGAAGAGCTTTCGGGAGGAATGAAACGAAGGATTGCTTTGGCCAGAACTTTAATTCTACAACCA
The DNA here is from genome assembly GCF_004349155.1 of Flavobacterium sp. GT3P67. Lineage (NCBI taxonomy): Bacteria > Pseudomonadati > Bacteroidota > Flavobacteriia > Flavobacteriales > Flavobacteriaceae > Flavobacterium > Flavobacterium sp. GT3P67. Next base: position 128,407 of record NZ_SMLF01000005.1, on the reverse strand, counting down.
AAAATCATTCTTTATGATGAACCAACTACTGGTTTAGACCCCATTACTGCAAAGGAAATTTTACTGTTAATGATGTCTATCCAGAAAAAATACAACACTTCGGCAATTATCATTACACATGATGTGGATTGCGCCAGAATGATTTCGAACCGAATGATTTTATTGGTAGACGGTATCAATTATATCGAAGGAACTTTTGAGGAACTATCAATTTCAACAGATCCTAAAGTACAAGCTTTTTTTAAATAAGAATAGATATGGAGAAAACGACATCACAAAAACTGCGCCTTGGACTTTTTGTAATCATCGGATTAATGCTATTTGTACTGGCAGTATATTTCATTGGCGATAAGCAAAAAATGTTTGGAAAAACCAATCATCTGAAAGCGGTCTTCAATAACGTAAGTGGATTACAACTAGGTAATAACGTACGGTATTCAGGGATAAATGTAGGCACTGTACGCGGAATAGAAATGATCAATGATTCTACTATAAAAGTCGATATGCTGATTGAAAAAACCATTTTTCCTCACATTAAAAAAAACGCTATTGCCACTATAGGTTCAGATGGTTTGGTAGGTAATATGATTATAAATATTATTCCCGGAAAGGGGATGGAAGCTGCTGTGAGTCCTGGGGATGAGATTCAATCCTTAAACCGTATTCGTACGGATGATTTGCTGAATACCCTTGGTGTGACCAATAAAAACGCGGCACTTCTTACTGCTGATTTACTTAAAATTACACAGGAAATAAATGAAGGCAAAGGAACGGTGGGTTTATTGATTAAAGATTCCACTTTAGCCAATAACCTAAAAGAAACCATGCGATATTTAAAAATTACCGGACAAGGAACTTCGGAGTCCGTGAAAAAATTAAACCGACTCATTTCTTCATTAGAAAATAAAGATAATGTGATAGGTTTTTTGAAAGATACGGCTGTAGCCAATGATATGAAAGCGGTAGTTCGCAATTTAGATAAATCCAGTACTGAAATAAATAAAGTAGTAACCAATCTCAATTCGACAATTGCAAATATTAAAGATGGAAAAGGAGCTATAAACTACTTATCAAATAATCCGAAATTAGTTCGAAAAATAGACTCTACGATGACAAATATTAACGAAGCGAGTTCACGTTTGAATGAAAATATGGAAGCATTGAAACACAATTTTTTATTTCGGGGTTATTTTAAAAAACAGGAAAAAGCAAGAAATAAAGAACAAAAAAAAGAAGAACCGGATAAAAAGTATTGAACAGCAAAAAATATGAGATCATGGTTACTATAGAGAAATTAGGAATAATTCTAAGTCCTACTGACAACGAATTTGAAAATAATGGTGTGTTCAATCCCGGTATTTATCAGGATGGAAATACCATTCATGTTTTATACCGGGCAGTAAAACATGGAAATTTCTCAACCATAGGTTATGCAAAAATGGATGGTCCTCTTAAAATAATGGAACGGCATGAAAAGCCATTGATAACACGTGATTTCGATTACGAAAAACATGGTGTAGAAGATGCGAGAATTGTAAAAATTGAGGATACCTATTATATCACCTATACCGCTTATGACGGTGTCAATGCAATGGGAGCACTAGCTACCTCAAAGGATTTGATTCATTTTGAAAAACATGGAATCATAACTCCACGTATAAATTACCAAGAATATGAAAATTTTGTGACTTTTTGTGACAACAATAAAAATAAACTAAATCCAAAATACCATCAATATTATAAACTTTTTGCAAAAATAGGATTAGTGGGAGATGAACTTAGATTGCTCAGAGATAAAGATGTGGTTTTATTTCCAAGAAAAATAAACGGGAAATTTGTTTTATTGCACCGCATTTGGCCTGGAATTCAGATCGTACAATTTAATGACTGGAAAGATTTAACCGAATCCTTTTGGGAAGATTATCTTAAAAATCTTGTCAACCATATCGTACTTGACCCAAAAGACATCTATGAAGTAAACTACATTGGTGCTGGTGGACCACCTATAGAAACTGAATTTGGCTGGTTGATAATCTATCATGGTGTTCAGGAAACTACAACAGGAAAAGTATATCGTGCCAAAGCAGCATTACTGCAGTTAGACAAACCCGAAATTGAACTTGCCAGATTACTTTATCCGCTATTTTCCCCTACCAAGCAATGGGAAATAGAAGGCGAATTAAGAAACATAGTGTTTCCAACTGGTCATGCTTTATTTGGGAATGATCTTTACATCTATTATGGTGTAGCTGATAAGCATGTTGCCGTAGCAAAATTAGACATCAACGAATTGCTTCTTGAATTGAGAAAACAATGTTAGCAAAAGCGCCATGAAACTCCAAAAAGGAATAAAAATGTTAATTGTAAGTTCGTATCCGCCAAGAGAATGCGGTATAGCAACTTTTTCAAATGATATTGTAAATGCAGTGAAAATTGTTTTTGGAGATACATTACCGGTTGAGGTATGCGCTTTGCAGAATAGTGAACAACACTTTGAATATAATAATGAAGTAAGCTATATTTTACCTGTTAATTCATTGAAACATTACCGGATGGTTGCCGAAAAAATAAATGAACGAAACGACATCGCATTGGTTTGTATTCAACATGAATTTGGTCTTTTTAGAGGCGAATACGGCGATTATGTTCTCTCTTTCATACTAGCTCTAAACAAACCAATTGTTACTATTTTTCATACCGTGCTACCGAATCCGGATGAAAAAAGAAAGAAAATAGTTCATGCTATAGCTGATTTATCCGATCGAATCATTGTACTCACCAAAAACTCACAGACTATTTTGACTACTAATTACGGTGTTGAGGAAACCAAAACAATTGTAATTCCCCATGGCAATCACAATGTATTATGGGAACAAAAAAATACTCTAAAGAACACTTATGATTTCTCGGATAAAATAGTGATGTCCACATTTGGTTTAATCAGTCAAAATAAAGGTATCGAAACCGTATTACAAGCTTTACCTGAAATTGTTAAAAAAAATCCCGAAGTAATTTTTCTGGTAATTGGGAAAACACATCCTGAAATAATTCGTCAAGAGGGAGAAATATATCGCGACAGTCTTATCAATTTAGTACAAGAACTTCATCTGGAAAATAATGTTATCTTCATTAATGAATACCTACAGTTGTCTCAATTACTGGAATATCTAACTCTATCAGACATCTATTTATTCTCTTCCAAAGATCCTAATCAAGCCGTAAGCGGTACTTTTGCTTATGCCATGAGTTGTGGTTGTACTGTTATTTCTACTCCAATACCGCATGCTGTTGAAGCATTAGTAAATGGCAACGGAATACTTTTGAATAGTTTCGAAAACTCCGAAGAATTTAAAAACGCAATAGTATACTTGATTGAAAATAAAGAGGAACGAATAGCGATGGGTAAGAATGCATTTTCTTTGTCACACGCCACTAACTGGGAAAATATAGCCATTCAATACCGATTACTTTTTGACCAATTAACCAATCGAGAAGAAGATTTAAGATTCAATTTCCCTCCCATAAAACTAGACCATATCAAAAAACTCACTACTGATTTTGGAATACTTCAGTTTTCAAAATTCAGCCAGCCCGATCCTGAGTCGGGTTACACATTAGATGATAATGCCAGAGCACTGATTAATATGGTCCTATATAACAAAGTTTTTCCAGACAACAATACCTTAAAATTAGCAAATACATATCTGAATTTTATAGAAGGCATTCAACGAAACAACGGCTGGTTTGATAACTACAAAGATTTTGACCATCAATTAACCAAACAAAATGAAGAAGTAAATCTTGAAGATGCCAACGGTAGAGCGCTATGGAGTTTAGGAACGGTAATTTCCCACAGGGACTCCTTACCTTTAGAAATGATTTGCCAGGCGGTAAAATGTTGGGACAAAGCCATAAAAAGAATTGACGATATTAAATCCCCAAGAGCAATAGCCTATGCTTTGAAAGGGCTGTATTTCTATCATTCTATTTATAAAGACGAAGAGATAAAGTCCCATATTGAGAAGCTTGCCGATGAACTTTTGCGCCACTATAATATCAATTCAGCAGAAAATTGGTGCTGGTACGAGGATTACATGACTTATGCAAATAACGTTTTGCCCGAAGCCATGATGTACAGTTATTTAGTTACAAAAAATCCTAAGTACAAAAAAATTGCGGCAATCACATTTGATTTTCTTCTTTCTCATTATTTTATGAAAGGACAACTAAAAGTAATCTCAAACAGAGGTTGGTTTAAGAAAGAAAATGAAAGGGTTTTCTATGGGGAACAACCTATAGAAGTGGCTACTACAATCCTTGCATTGGATTTATTTTATGAAGTCACCCGAAACAAAAAATACAAAGATCAGCTTAAACTGGCTTTCATTTGGTTTTTAGGAAATAATCATTTGAAACAAATTATGTACAATCCAGAAAACGGATCATCTTATGATGGATTAGAGGACAAACATATCAATATCAATCAAGGAGCTGAATCTACCTTATGCTATTTTAAAGCAAGATTAATAATGGAAAAATATTCTGATAACTGATATTTGAATTTTAGTGAGAAATCGATTTAATCATCAAAAAAAATCCATTATTTTACTTTCGTGAAATACGAGTTTTTGCTTTTCGAATTTGATTTTCGGCTTTATGACGCAATTCTTCGTCATGCAAAAACCATCCTGCAATAGCGCCAATACAACTTCCCAGAAAAATATCCATAAAGCGGACAGAAATTAAAGTAGTAGCATCAACGACCATCGCGCTGCCAGCTTCAGCTAAAAACAAAGTCAATGGCGTAATAAAAATAACTGCCAAGCCATAATGTCTCACTATGAGCATTTCGATTATAAATTGCAGTACTATTATACAAATACAAATAGTTAAAGGTGTCATTTTGAACAATAACAACAACCACGCAAGTCCCAGACCAACAAAAGTTCCCAAAACACGTTGAAAACTCCGTTGCCATACATGTTTAAAACTGGCGCCCTGCATTACAGCTGCACACGATATAGGGAGCCAATACGGATTTTCTAATTCAAGTAAATGACCTGTAATCAGTGATAAAAATATAAAAAATCCCACAATAACGGATTCAAAAAGAGTCGTGTCATTATTTTTTTCAATAACAATTAACTCCTTTTTTGGCGGATATTTTTTAGTGCTATATAAACTATAAAATAAGGCAAGTGTACAAGCTAGCATAGCTCCCATTCCAATTAATCCAACACGAATGGGAATAGTCGCCAAATTAAATGGCATACAACTGGCTAGGGAAGCAATCATGATAAAAAAGAAACTTCCAGGAGGTTTCATTCTAAAGTAATTAACGACCCAATGCACACTGATGGCAAAGAAACCCAAAACCACAGAGGAGACTATGGGGTTAAAACTAAAACAAACCCCTATAAAGAAGGAAATCATAAAACCAAACGAACAAGCCAATAGTGTAATCATTCGGCGAGCTACAGTAGTTAAAGGCATATACAAAATAACAAGTCCTGCAATACAAGATAATATTCCATAATCAAGCCGGTCAAAATAATAACCAATGAGCAACGGTATTCCAACGCATAATGATGCTAAAACAGGAATATGCCAAAGTCGCTCTGTTTTTTTTAATTCAAACAGTGCCTTAATTTCACTAATAAACAGTATTTTTAAATTATCATTCACCTGTTTAAGTTCTTTTTTAAATACTTTTCAAAGCTTCAATGAGTAAATCAATATCCTCTTTTGTATTAAAATGACTAAACGATATACGCAAACTTGGTTTCTTCAAATCTTCTATAGAAAGCATTTCGGCTAAAACATGTGAAGGTTTTATACTTCCGGATTGGCAGGCGCTTCCGCGAGAAACCGCAATTCCTTTCATGTCTAAATGAAATAATATCATCGCCGTTTTTGCTTCTGCAAAAGGCAATAGAACATTCAAAACAGTATAAAAGCCATCAGGATTTCCGTTAATTTTAAATTCCGGAAATTCAATTTTGAGTTGGGCAATCAAATAGTTTTTCAGCTCAGCAATATGATTCTGCTCTGTTTCTAAATTGGTATAGGAAACTTCCAATGCTTTTGCCATACCGGCGATTTGGTGCAATGCTTCGGTTCCGGCACGCAATCCTTTTTCTTGTTCTCCTCCAAAAAACAATGGTTGTAACCCAGAATTTTTTCGAATAAAAGCAAAACCAACACCTTTTGGTCCATGAAATTTATGCGCACTTGCCACAATAAAATCAACCGGTATAGTTTGCAAATCAATCGCTGCTTTTCCAATGGATTGTACCGTATCTGAATGAAACAAGACATTATGCTCTTGACAAATGCGGCCTATTCGTTCCAAATCTAAAACGGTTCCGGTTTCGTTATTCACATGCATCAGGCTCACCAATGTTTTCTTTTCCTGCGAAAGCAACTCTACTAAATGTGTGATATCAATTTCCCCATTTGGTTTAACATCCACATAATCAATTTGAATATCGAATTCTTTTTCTAATACTAAAGCCGTGTATAAAACCGCATGATGCTCTATTTTACTGGTAATAATTCGTTTTACCTGTAAATCTTTAACCGCAGAACGAAGAATCCAATTGTTGGCTTCGGTGCCACAAGATGTGAAAATAATTTCCTGCGCAGTCGCATTTAGATTTTTAGCTATAGATTTTCTGGAAAGTTCCAATATACTTTTGGCGGCACGACCCAAACTATGCGTTGAAGATGGATTCCCATAATCTTCCGTCATTACTTTGGTCATTTCTTGGATCACTTCGGCACGAATAGCAGTTGTAGAAGCGTTATCGAGATATACTTTTTTCATTTTTTGAAAATTATAAAATTATTTTAAACCTTCTATTTCTGTTGGAACGTTTTTCGATTTTCTAGAAAAGAGTATTCTTTCATTAAAAACAACTATCGAAATCATAATCAGGAAATAGGAAAATAACTGGAGTGCGCTCACTTGTTCATGATAATAAAATATTGCCAATAGAAACCCAATAATTGGATTAATATATATCATAATTCCTACCGCAGATGAATTGATTCCTTTTAATGCGTACAAGTTTAAAAACAACGGAATAATCGTAAAAAAGACTACGATTACTAGCAAACAGCTATAGAATAAGGATTCTGTGGGTAAATCTCCACTATAATTAGGATAAAAAGGAAGCAGAATTATTGCTGTAAAAACTAATTGAATAGTCAAAACAAGGAATTTGTCCAATTCACTATTTTTTCGTTGACTTACTAAATACATCGCATAGGTAGCTGCCGTAATAAGGCTGTAAAAGATATCTTCAAAATGATTTAATGATAATAAAACACAGCTAAAGGTGCTTATCATTACTGCAAACCACTGCCATTTACTCAGTTTCTCTTTTAATATAAAAAAAGCTAATATGGTGGTTAAAATTGGGCAGATCATATAAGCTAATGAAGCTGCTTTTACACTAACATGATTCATCACATAAATAAAGACAAACCAGTTTGAGGATAGAAATACGCCACCGCCAAGTGTCAACATAATAACACTTTGCTTTTGTTTTGCAGTCATCGTTTTGAAATGATCCCAATTTTGCAGCATTATATTGCGTCGAAAAACAACATTAATAAGTACCATCAGCGCTACACTAAAAAACACACGGTAAAATAAAATATCTAACGAAGGATAATTGTGTAATGGTTTTAATGCTAAACTAAAAAAACCCCAGATAAAAAAGGCAGAAAAAGCAGCTAAATAATAGTTATTCGGTCTCATTATAATGTAAAATTTGCGCAAAGATAATGATTTCTATCCGCTTTGAATTCATGTAATAGCAGCAAAACAATAAAGCACACGCTATTATATTCACCTCACTATTTAAAATTTAAAAACCCAATATCCTGTTAAATAATCTATTTTTAAAGGGGAATGCAATTGGAACAAATTAAAAATTCTATTTTTGTTACAAATACTATAAAAATGAAAAGAGTTGTAAGCCTACTGGTTTTTGCGTTACTATTAAACGGTTGTGATGATGGTGATTTAATTCAAGAAGACATTAGTTTTGAAGATGTTGCCGCACAAAATTGCACGACAAATAACATCATCTACAAACTGAAAGATAGTGAAGCCCTTATTCTTGAAGTTGCCGGATTTACTTTTCCAACCGAAACTAAATCCCAAGAATTAGACATTAACGCCTCAAATCGTGTACTGTATCGCTTTTACAACGGAGCAGTAACTTCTTCTACCATTTGTGAAACCATTCCGCCGGCTACGCCAATTGTTGTGGATCAATGGACCACTTCCGGTGGAAAAATAGTTATAAACACTACCGCCATTAAAACCGCAAATACAACGGATAACAGTACTAAAATCACAGGTTACAATCATAATATCACCTTCAAAAATATCACATTTGTAAAAAGTAACGGGACACAAGTTTACGAAACATTCCCTTTTGGCGACTATATAATTAGCGCTTCTCCTTTGCCTTTTGCATTCAATAAGACTCTTGAACAATGCCCGACTACTAAACAATTATATGATTATAACAGTAATGAAGCACTTATTCTAGACATTGATGCAGCTTTAATTGTTAATCAAGCGACACCGCTAAATACCCCAAGAACTGGATTGATAAGCGACACAAAAAACAAACTTACGTATCGATTATTCTCCGGTTTACTAACTGGCGCATATTTTTGCAACACTACTTTTCCGGCAACTCCTGAAGTTAGCGAAGAATGGATTGCAGTGGCTGGAGTGGCAAACGAAAGCGGAATTGTGGAAGTAACAACTACCACTTTGGGAGCTGGTTTTAAACACACCGTTGTTCTTAAAAAAACAAAAATGAAGAAAGGAAGCAGTGATTTTATTTTGGGTGATAATTACATTTATGGTGAATTATTGACCACAAATTAATCTCAAATAGGCAGCAAAATTAGAAACAAAAACAGCTGTTTTTAGCACCAAAAAAAGGTCCGATTTTTAAGTACATTTTCTAATGAAAACTGCTTAAAAATCGGACCTTTTTTTTGAGCTTTAAAAAACCAAAATAAAGCTTACATGGCACTTTGCTTGATAAAAACTTCTGTTGCTCCTTGACCATATTTTTGATAATTCCCTTCTTGAAAAGCAATGTTATCATAACGACCCAATAAAAAATCCAGCTCTGCTTTTAGGATTCCTTCACCCACGCCGTGAATAAAAACAATCTTTGGAATGCGATTGCGAATGGCAAATTCTATATGACGTTTTGCCGTTTCGGTCTGCAGAGTCAGAATGTCATAATTCGACATCCCGCGTTTATTTGGCACCAGCTTTTCGATGTGTAAATCAAACTCCGGAGCCGGAATTTCGTGCTTTGATTTCTTTTCTTTAACAAAACTTCGCGGTTTTGGGATCTCTTTCTCCTTCGAAACTTCACTTACATTAATTCTTCTGATAGAATCGAGTAAGTTACTGGAATCGTTTATTTTAATTAATTCGTTGACAAAAAATGTCATCGTAAATCCATCCTCTGTTTCTATTGTAATTTGCTTATCTTTGACTGATAGCACTACTCCGTTCATCGCTTCGTCAAGCACTGAAACCTTATCTCCTTTGTTAAACATTTTCGTCTTCTTTATCTTGATTTTTACTTGGCGTTTTGGCACTCAATTGCATCATTCCCATCATGAAGACTACAATTGCAAGTACCATTATATACACATTTTTTTCGGCACTCACCTGCTCGTATAAAGCAACAATGATGGCGATAACCATTATTGGAATTATAAACTTTCTCATCTTTTTAAATATCAGTTTTCAAAAGTAATGAATTTAAAATTGCATCAATTATTATCGCAACCGTTTCTTATTTTTTCGTAAAATTGTAAAAAGAAAAACCATTGGATTTAGAAAAATATATGCTCCCGTGTTTAAACAAAACACTCTTTGGAACGGAGTGTTTGGGCTGTGGTTTTCAGAGAGGTTTTTTGTTGCTTTTGCAGGGTGATTTTGGAGGTGCTTTTAAGATGTATCCAGCCATTTTTACCACCCTGTTATTTCTGGGAATTCTGGGTTTTAATTTTATCGACAAAAACAGAAACTACAAAAAATTAATCATTGGTTCCGCAATTTTAAATGGTGTTTTTATGATTGTGGGTTATTATTTTAAGCACTACTAATTAGTTGTTGTTTTTGACTTTTGACACATAAATATTATTTGATTCTTGTCAAAATATCATTCATCATTTCGATCTGCACTTTTTGAATTTCTATTAATTCTTCTTGTTGATGCATAATCAAATGATCCAGTTTCTCATGAAGCATTCTGATTTCAAGTTCTGATTTCAGATTAATCATATAATCTTTTTTGGCTCTATCCCTGTCTTTTTCTTCCTGACGATTTTGACTCATCATAATCACCGGAGCTTGAAGTGCGGCAAGACAAGACAAAATTAGATTCAGCAAAATAAATGGATACGGATCAAATCCTTTATTCAAGAGAATGTAAATATTAATCAAAATCCAAAAAAGAATAAATACTCCAAAAAGGATTATAAATTTCCAACTCCCTCCAAAGGCAGCTACATTATCAGCCACTTTTTGTCCATAGGTTCGAACTCCAATTTCATCTTCAACAACACTCACTAAAGACTTATCTTGGTTTAAAGATCCAATTACCTTCGTTTCCAGATTCGACAACTCCCCTATTTCGACTACTAAATAATTAGATATATATTTCTCCCGATACATATTCAACTCCCCAATTGCTAAGAATTTATCCTCATCAAAATCAGGAAAATCCTTTTGTATTAGTGCCAGAATTGGGTTTCTGATTGATTTAGCAATAATTTTATCCGCTATTGGAAATTCTTTTTGGGAAATATCACTTATAAAAGTAGTCTTGGATTTCATATTTAATTATTTATTGGCTAATTTAAAAAAACACTTTGACCAAAACTAATAATTGGTTTCTATACATTGAAAATAAAATAGATACGCAACAGCTTTTTTATCTTAAAAAATTAAAAACAGCAATAACCATTGCTTTTAATATCAATTTATTTAACAAAAGTGTCTAAATAAACAAGATAGCTTTATGTTTAAGAAATAAATAATTCAAAATAGTTCAATATCTTTGCAGTTCGTTTTAAAGCCTATGAAAATGTTACTGAACTACAAAAATATTCCTTTCTGCTATTGTTGTTGCTGTTTTTAAAATACTCTCTTTAAAAAACATTGTTCAAAAACGAATACCCTTTGTAATCAATTAGAATCTGATTATTACAATTTTAAGACAAAACAGCATGAAATCACAAAAAATATTAGACCTTATTGGGAACACGCCATTAGTAGAAACTACTAATTTGATACCAAATAAAAACGTAAAACTTTTACTGAAACTCGAAGGAAACAATCCTGGAGGCAGTGTAAAAGATCGCGCAGCCTACAACATGATTGCTTCTGCATTAGAAAGAGGAGAAATTAAAAAAGGAGATAAACTTATTGAGGCAACAAGTGGTAACACCGGAATTGCTCTGGCAATGATTGCCCAATTATTTAATATCGAAATCGAACTGGTTCTTCCGGAAGATTCCACCAAAGAACGCACCCAAACCATGCGTGCTTATGGCGCCACCGTCATCTTGACACCCGCAGCTACCGGAATAATCGGTTCCAGAGACTATGCTGACAAAAAAGTAGCCGAAGGTGGCTACATTATGCTAAATCAGTTTGCAAACGATGATAACTGGAAGGCGCATTACAAAACAACTGGTCCGGAAATATGGAATGATACCGAAGGAACTATAACTCATTTTGTTTCTGCTATGGGAACTACGGGAACAATTATAGGCACTTCCACGTATTTGAAAGAGAAAAATCCAGCGATTCAAATTGTAGGTGCTCAACCCAGCGATGGGTCTCAAATTCCAGGAATCAGAAAATGGCCTGAAGAGTATTTACCTAAAATTTTCGACGCCAAAAAAGTAGATACAATCATTGAAGTTTCTGAAGAAGAAGCACGAGCCATGACGAAACGTTTGGCGCTGGAAGAAGGCGTTTTTGCAGGAATGAGCAGTGGCGGCTCAGTAGTAGCCGCTATAAAAGTGGCGAATCAATTAGAATCAGGAGTGATTGTTGCTATCATCTGTGACCGTGGCGATCGCTATTTGTCTTCGGATTTGTTTGATTAATTAACGATAACATTATAAAAGAGCCTTTCTTTTTTATTTTAATCCAATACAACTCATGTACCGATTTATAACTTTCTAATCAGGTCAGAAATGAAAAACAAACCATTAATTTACTGCATTCTATTTTTATCAATCGTTATGGGAGGAAAAGCACAGGCTCAGGATTGGCCAAATTTAAATAAATACCAAAATGAAAATGTAAATCTCAAACCGGCAGCACCTGGGCAAAAAAGGATTGTATTTATGGGAGATTCCATAACCGAATTTTGGAGTATAACAGATTCTCAGTATTTTACCGGAAAACCCTACGTTAATCGCGGTATTAGCGGTCAAACCACACCTCAGATGCTAATCCGCTTTAGAGCCGATGTTATTGCTTTAAAACCCGCCGTTGTGATTATTTTGGCCGGAATAAACGACATTGCCGGCAATACTGGTCCTTCAACATTGGAGATGATAGCAAATAATATTTTCTCGATGGCCGAATTGGCAAAAGCAAACCAGATTAAAGTGATTCTTTGTTCTGTATTGCCAGCTTTTGATTTCTCTTGGAAACCCAATCAAAATCCCGCAGAAAAAGTGGTGGCTCTAAATGAAATGATAAAAAATTACGCTGACACCAATGGCATTTTATATCTTGATTACTTTTCGGCTATGACAGATGAACGAAAAGGTTTGCCTGCTTTGTATTCTAATGATGAAGTACATCCCAATAAAACAGGGTATCAAGTAATGGCGCCACTTGCCGAAAAAGCAATAACTAAAGTCTTGTTGCAAAAATAAACCAATACAAAGAAGGAACTTGGATTATACCTTTTACAAAGTAAAAAGGCTCGATTTAACTTTAAATCGAGCCTTTTTACTTTGTAAATTCTTAATTTTTAAGCCAAAGTAGCCGTTGAAGAAATTGCTGCATTCAACACTTTAGAGATAGGACAGTTTTTCTCCGCTTTTGTAACTAATTGTTGAAAAGCATCTTCTGTTATCCCACTGATTTTTGCTTGAAGTGTTAGATGTGATGTTACAATTGTCCCTTCAACCAAATCAATGTCGCATTTGGTTTCGATACTTTCGATTTCAAAACCAGCTTCGGTGATATAAGCCGAAAGTTGCATCGTAAAACAGCCTGCGTGCGCCGCTGCAATAAGTTCTTCTGGATTGGTCCCTACTCCTTCCTCGAAACGAGATTTGAACGAATATTGCGTGTCTTTTAATGTTGTGCTTTGTGTGGTTAGTTTTCCGGTTCCTTCTTTCAGTGAACCATTCCAGACTGCGGTTGCATTTCTTTTCATAATTATACAATTTATGTTTTCTCAAATTTAGTTCATTTGTGAAAAACCACTTTCAGAAATGGGATTTTTTAACTAAAATTTAAAGTTACTTATCCTCTTAAAATTGTAATTCCCCATTTCACATTATATTTTGATACTATTTTAAAGGAAATGTTATAACAAGAAATACAACCTTAGTTTTAAATCAAATCCATATGTGCTATTTTTCGTATTTATTTAATTATGTTTGTTGTAAAAGAAAAAATTTCTGCATAGATAAAGCAAAACCAATTTTAAATAATACAAACAAATTGTGCCATTATTAAAATAGATTTTTTTTTACAAAAACTTAAAAAATAAAAATTAAATAATAGCAACAATAATGCAGGACACCATAAAAGAAACCTATACTGATTTAATGGCTTTTTTAAGAAACCCAAAAGACGAATCGGGGCCAAAACTTACAGTAGCTGAGAAATTTAAAAAACTAATTTCTTTATTGATAATTGAGATTCCAATCATGGTCATTTTGATTCTTCTGATAAGTGGTTTGGAAACATTGGGACTTGTAGATTCAGATAACCACAAAATTCTGGATTTGATCAAGTCGGTTCCGGTTGCATTACTCCTAATCTTAACGGTTGTAATTATACCTTTTTTCGAAGAATTAATATTTAGGCTGTATCTGCGTTATAAAAATAACTATGCACTGCATTTTGCAATTTCATTAGTTTCGTTTACAGGCGTTCGTAATGAACAAAAAGCGGAAACTTTCCTGATTTCTCTGCGGAAACTTTCCTGATTTCTCTTTGGAGAAAAAGATACAAGTTCATCTTTTATTTTTCTGGTGTGCTTTTCGGGTTGATTCACATCACTAATTTTGAATTCTCTTATACTATTTTACTTTTATCTCCAATATTAGTGGCGCCACAAATAATATTAGGTTTTTTTATTGGTTTTCTTAGAGTTCGTTATGGATTTGTTTTAGGGTTTCTAATGCACGCGCTTCACAATGCCGTTTTTATAGGATTCGGATTATTGTCCATGTTAAACCATTCCGAAAAATTAAACGTTGAAACCAGTTTATATTCCATCAAGATAGAGGAAACTAACGATATATACAGCCCAAGTACGCAACAAAATTATCCTGATAGCATTGCCTATAAAAACGTGAGCCTGAAAACAACCCTATCTTATTTACTGAATACAAATGAAATATTACTACAAACGAATGATGAAAAAATGTTTGACAAAACGTTAAATTTAAACTTTAAAAACAAATCGAAAGACAGTTCCCAAACAAAAAGCATTGCCTTGAATCAATTAGCAAAAAGCTATGATTTTACAATTAAAAAAAACACAATACAAACTGAGGTCTGGCATTTAAAAATTATGAATCCGGAAATTTTGGGGAAATACAAAACGGAGAATAACTCTTATGGAAACATGGTTACTGTAAACCCAGAAGAAATTATTATAAAAAAATCTAAGATTAAAACGCTTGTTGATGCTTTGACTAAAGAAAGTAACACAATAATTTTTGATAAAACGGATATCAAAGACAATTACAATTTCACGCTTAAAACCAAGGGTTTTGAAAGCTTAAATAGTCAATTAAAATACAAATACGGACTTTCCTTAGTCAAACAAAAAATGAATATGAAACATATAACGATAGTGTTTCCAAAGCAAAAATAAATCAAAGTAACGTTTATTCATTTTCTAATAAAACATAAAAGCATGATACTGAAATTCAGCATCATGCTTTTTATTTTATACTTATTTTATTGGATTTCAGTTTCTTATTTTTGGATAAAAACAACAGAAAAAGTAGCTCCTTTATTAATTCCATCACTTTCTGCTAAAATTTGTCCTTCGTGTCTTTCTATTATTTTTTTACATAAATACAACCCAATTCCTGTTGAAGGCTCATTTGACGTTCCTAATTTACTCATTTTAGTGAATTTTCTAAACAATTCATGGCTTTGTTTTTGATCAAAACCCAAACCGTTATCCGTTATTTTAAAAAACAGTTTACCGCCTTGAACATAAACACGAACTTTGATTTCACTATTCTGAAACGAGAATTTTATAGCATTATCAATCAAGTTCACTAAAACTCGAATCAACAAAATTTTATCAATTTTCAAGAGTGCTTCTTCAACTTCAATTGACAAATTTAATTTAATGTTTTTATGACTTAACAACTGATTCAATTGCTTTAATACAACAGAAAAAACAGAAGAAAATTGAACAATATCATTTTCGGATTTTTTTTCTATAATTTGATCTTGCTCTTTTAGTAATTTGATGAAATTTTCAATATAATTATATTGTTGCTCCGCAGATTGAAGTATTAATTCCGCTAACTCTGTTATAGACTCTGAAGGTTTCTCCTCTAGGATAAGCAATGCCACCGATTTAGAATTCCCGACAAAGTTTCTTAAATCATGGGAAAGCAAATAGACTAAATCTTGTTTTTCAGTAATGAATTTTTCATTTTCTGCGATGGAATCCTGAATATTGCTCATTAACAAACCTGCTTCGTCAGAGAAATTAGTTGGCAATGAAGGAATAGTTCTTTTGTTTCTATATTCATTCAAGGCTTTAGATGCCACTTCAATGGGCTTAATCAGTAGCTTTAAAAACAGTAACGTAGTACCTGTAGCGGCTAAGGTCATTATAAGTGCAAAAATCAAAATAGTGTCTGCAGAAATGGTTTTACTGCCATAGAGCACAAAAAACAACAACCCAATCAGCGGGATATGAATTCCTATAAATGCGACAAACAAAAATTTGAACGCATAACTATTTTTAAGAAAACCTATATGTGACAATTTTTTATATAACTGCATAGACTATTTTATTTTCATTTTTTTAACAACCGAAAACTATAAACAACAAAATAAGTGATTAATTTCTTACTAATGCTTATTCCTTTCTAAATTAAGTGTTTTTATTTCAAACTATTTACGTGTGAAAAGGGTATTTAGTTCTTAAAAGTCACCACTATATTCTAACTTACAATTTTCTACAAAAATAAAACACAATTGTGCTTATCTGAAATCTTCATTGAACAACAAAACTCAATTCTCACCATCAACTCCGCTGCCCCCGATTGCACCAAAAAACCCGCAGTTGCGAAAGCTTTGGAACACTTGCCGGTAAAGAGCGACCTGCGGAAGCTCCTTTACGGACCTAGTGTTGCTGCTTGTGTAATGAGGATTTGTAGCGGAAAGCGGGATTAGGCTCAAATAAAAAACACTTGAAATAAAAAATATTTCCTAATTTGAATTTATAAAACCATTCAAACGCTTATTTTTGCGCTATGGCAAAGAAAAATACAGACAAAGTTGTCTTTCATCAAATAAAAGTCCTTGATGCTGGTGCAAAAGGCGTTTCGGTAGCAAAGGCTCCCGATGGGAAAGTAGTTTTTATCCCGAATGTGGTTCCCGGGGATGTGGTTGATGTGCAGACTTTCAAGAAGCGCAAGGCCTATTACGAAGGAAAAGCAGTTCATTTTCATGAATATTCAGAACATCGTGTAGAACCTATTTGCGAGCATTTTGGTGTTTGTGGCGGTTGTAAATGGCAGAATATGAAATACAGCCAACAGTTGTATTACAAGCAAAATGAGGTGAAAAATCATTTGCAACGCATTGGAAAAATAGAACTTCCGGAATTTGAAGCGATTCTAGGTTCAGAAAAACAGTTTTTTTACAGGAACAAAATGGAATTTTCATTTTCGAACAGTCGTTGGTTGACCGAAAAAGAAATTGACAGCACCGAAGATTTAGGAAACAGGAATGCACTTGGTTTCCACATTCCGAAAATGTGGGACAAAATCCTGGATATTAATAAATGTCATTTGCAGGAAGATCCATCGAATGCGATTCGTAACGAAGTGAGAGATTTTGCCAATGCACATGGTTTGACTTTCTTTAATCCAAGAGCGCACGAAGGTTTGCTTAGAACTTTGATGTTGCGTACGGCTTCTACAGGTGAAATTATGGTTTTGATTCAGTTTTTTGAGAATGACAAAGCCAATAGAGAATTGATTTTGGATCATCTTTACGAGAAATTTCCGCAAATTACTTCGCTGCAATACGTGATAAACAATAAAGCGAACGACACTTTATACGATACTGACATTAAATTATACAAAGGAAGAGATTACATTTTGGAAGAAATGGAAGGGTTGAAGTTTAGCATTAATGCAAAATCTTTTTACCAAACCAATTCCGACCAAGCGTATGAATTGTATAAAATAACACGTGATTTTGCCGGATTGACCGGAAATGAAATCGTTTATGATTTATACACAGGAACGGGAACAATTGCACAGTTTGTTTCGAAAAAAGCAAAAAAAGTAATTGGTGTGGAAAGTGTTCCTGAAGCAATTAAAGATGCCAAACTGAATGCTGAACGCAATGAAATTACCAATTGTGAGTTCTTTGTAGGGGATATGAAAGTCGTTTTTAACGATAGTTTCATCGCGCAACACGGGCATCCTGATGTAATTATCACTGATCCTCCAAGAGACGGAATGCACAAAGATGTAATTGAACAAATTATGAAAATTGCTCCTGAAAAAGTGGTTTATGTAAGTTGTAATTCGGCTACTCAGGCTCGTGACTTGGCTTTGATGGACGAGAAATACAAAGTGACTCGTGTACGTCCTGTGGATATGTTTCCGCAAACGCATCACGTGGAGAATGTTGTACTTTTGGAAAGAAGATAGCCATTTTAGATTGCAGATTCTTGAATGTTGATTGCAGATTTTAAAAATTGATATTGTCATTGAAATTTTTCAATTCAGCCATCCTATTGTACACCGAATTACATAAAAACAAATTGTAAATGAAAAAAATAATTTTATTGGTATTCGCATTAGCGCTATCCTTCTCCAGTTGTGAGAAAGATGACATTTGCGATGCAAATACACCCACCACTCCTCGTTTGGTGATTGGCTTTTATGATTTCTTGAATCCTTCGGTTTTAAAAAACGTGACAAATCTAAAAGTAGTTGGCGAAGGAATGACTGATGGAATTGTATTTAATACTGCTACTGGAGATGCTAAATACCTGACAAACGGAAGCACGATTTCGATTCCGTTAAGAACGATAGGAACTACAACCAGTTATAGTTTTACTTTAAATTCCGGTAATCCAAATCCAGCTTTGGTGAACCAAGACAATGTAAAATTTGATTATACGGCACAAGAGTTATTTGTCTCGAGAGCTTGTGGCTACAAAACCATTTTTACATTAGACCCAACAAATCCATACACACATACCGATGCTGCAGTTGCAGATACAAAATGGATAAAACACATCTCGGTTGAAAAAAGTAACATAGAAAACGAAAATGAAACACACATTAAGATCTTTTTTTAGTTTTTGTCTCCTATTATCGTTGACTTTGGCACAGGCACAAGAGACTACTCCTGTCAAAAGTGATCCAAAAAGCACCAAAACGGATCAAATAGTTCCTGAAGCGCCTTTACCACTGGTCGAAATTAGTCCTGAAATTATAAAGAGCGATTCAATTCCTGTAAAAACTGACCGATACGGGATTCGTGTGGGACTAGATTTATTCAAATTGACACGTGCTTTATATGACAAAGATTATAAAGGAATTGAGTTTGTGGGAGATTATAGATTGACAAAAAAATATTTTTTGGCTGCCGAAATTGGTAACGAAAATAAAACCACTGATGATGACCGTGTGAATTTCACCACCAAAGGTTCGTACCTAAAAGCAGGTTTTGATTACAATGCCTATGAGAACTGGCTGGATATGGAGAATATCATTTCTATAGGAATGCGTTACGGCTTTAGTACTTTTAATCAGCAATTAAACAGTTATAGAATTTACAATGCCAATCCCTACTTTGGTGAAGTTCCTGTAATTCCTTCCGGTCAAAAATTTGATGGCTTAACTGCCAGTTGGATTGAAGTGGTTGCTGGGGTGAAAGCGAAAGTATTCAATAATATTTTTGTAGGTTTCAGCCTTCGATTGAATCGATTAGTAACCAACAAAGAGCCGGAAAATTTCTCCAACTTATATATTCCAGGATTTAACAGGACCTACGATGGCGATTTTGGAGTAGGATTCAACTATACCGTTACTTATTTTGTTCCTATTTATAAGAAAAAAGTAAAACCTGTAGCAGTTCCTAAGAAAACTGACAAGAAAAAATAATTACGAATTAGGAATTACGAGAATTACGAATGAAAATCAGTAATTAAATTTTATTGATTTTTAGAACGTAAAGTTTTTTGAATAGAGCCAATAATTTTCAATAACTCGTTTATATCAAATAGTAAACTTTCATTTTCTTTTTTAGAAATATAATCCGTATCGGTTAATAATCTAATCCAATAATGGGTTTCTCTGGCTTCTTTATAAGCAATGGTTAGTTTTGCAAAAAAGTCTTTATCGGTTTGTCCACCAATAGCTTCCTCAATATTTGCTGCTATAGATGTGCCCGAGCGAAGTAATTGTTTACTCAAAACATACTCTTTTTTCTCTTCGCACAAGTATTTATAAACTTTCACAATCCGAACTGCGAAAGCATAGCTTTTAATCTGAATAATATTTTCTTTCATAAAAGCTATTAATTAGTTTTTTGCGATTATCGTAATTTTCAATTCGTAATTCGTAATTTCTAACTATCCTATTTCCTTAATTCCTTTCATGAAAATCCATTTCATGAATAATTTCTCTCCGTCTTTCGTTTTTACAGATTGAAATTTTGGTGCTAAAAGCGTTCCTATAACAAATGCGGTTAACGGAATCCAAAAACTAGTTAAATTAGTAAAACGTTCCACTACATATCGAGCGGAAATAAATAATATTGCAAAACATCCCAATTGGTATAGAAATGCTCGGATTTGTAATTTGGTCATTTTATTTTAAGTCTTAAAGTTTTAAAGTCAAAGGTCGAAAGTAAAAAAAATGAATACTGCTTATTCAACACTATCAGATGTTACCTGAAACTTAGTTCTCTTACTTCCTTCGTACATTTCGTATTTTACCAAACGTGCTTCTAAACCAGCATTAAAAAGCTTGATTTTTCTCGAAGGTTTTAAGCCTACATATTTCAGTGCTTCCAGATTTGCTGTAATCATCCAAGCATTAGTTCCCGGATAATTTTTCTTCAAGGTATCACCAATACTTTTGTAGAATTCTTCCATGTGAATATCCAAACGCTCATCATAAGGCGGATTGAAAACTATGTGCAATTTCCCTTCTGAAGTTTTCTCAGTATCAAAAAAGTTCTTTTCTTCAATAGAGATATACTCATCAAGATTGGCATTTTTGATATTGTCTTTGGCTTTTTGAACGGCACTTGGTGCTTTATCATAGCCTTTTATAGTATGATGAAACTCCCGAATTCGTTTCAACAAACTGTCTGAAATACTATCAAACAAATCATTGTCCCAATCGTTCCATTTTTCGAAAGCAAACTCTTTACGGTTGATATTTGCCGGAATGTTACAGGCAATCATTGCTGCTTCGGCTAAGAATGTTCCCGAACCACACATTGGATCCAAGAAATCAGTTTGCCCATCCCAACCGGAAAGCAATAGAATTCCTGCTGCCAATACCTCGTTTATAGGAGCAATGTTGGTTGCGGTTCTGTAGCCACGTTGGTTCAAAGCATTACCTGATGTATCAAGTGCAACAGAAACCTGGTCTTTATCGATATGGATGTTGATTCTTAAATCAGGGTGTACTTTATCAATACTTGGACGTTGACCCGTTCTTTCTCTGAACTGATCTACAATAGCATCTTTACACTTTTGGGAAACAAATTCCGAGTGATTAAAATATTCTGAATGTACTGTTGTATCAATTACAAATGTCTGATTGGCATTCAATAATTTAGACCAATTCATACTTGAAATGCCTTTGTATAAAGCCTGTTCATTATTTGCCTTGAAAAAATAAATAGGTTTCAGGATTTTCAAAGCCGTACGCAATGCTATATTCGCTTTGTACATAAACCCTTTGTCTCCTTTAAAACTCACCATTCTTACGCCTTGCTCCACGTTTTGTGCGCCAAGCATTTGCAATTCTTTTGCTAATATTTCTTCAAAACCAAAAAAGGTTTTGGCAATCATTTTATAATTATTTTCCATTGTAAAATCAAGTATTCGGTGCAAAAATACACTAAATTTGCATCAATCGAATTAATTGAAAAAGAATAAATGTCTGCAGCACAAAATCCGCCAACTGAAAATCAACTGAAATCATCTGAAAACTGGTATACCTCTTGGTTTGACTCTCCCTATTATCACATTCTTTACAAAGAACGAAACTATAGAGAAGCCCAGGTTTTTATGGATAATCTTACGCATTATCTTAATCTTCCTGAAAAGGCAAAAGTATTGGATTTAGCGTGTGGAAAAGGCCGTCATTCTATTTATTTGAACCAATTAGGCTTTACTGTCCTTGGTGCTGATTTATCTGAAAACAGCATTGCTGAGGCTTCTAAAAACACGAATGAAACGCTACATTTCAAAGTTCACGACATGCGCGAACCTTTTGAAGAAAAATTCGATGCCATTTTCAATTTATTTACCAGTTTTGGTTATTTCGAAAATGACGAAGATAATCTTACCACGCTAAAAGCAATCAAAGAAAGCCTTTCGGAATATGGTTTTGCCGTGATAGACTTCATGAATGTTGCTCAAGTACTCGAAACTCTGGTTTCCGAAGAAACAAAAACGGTCGAAGGCATCGATTTTCATATCAAACGCTATTTAAAAGACGGTCATATTTACAAAGAAATTGACTTTGAAGACAAAGGTCAAAAATTTCATTTTACCGAAAAAGTAAAAGCCCTTACCCTAAAAGATTTTGAGGAATTAATGGAAGAAGCCGGAATTTATCTATTGGATATTTTTGGTGATTACAAATTGAAAAAATTCCATAAAACAGATAGTGAACGCCTAATCATGATTTTCAAATAAATGAATTACCTTTTACCATTACTTTCCGTAATTATAGGCTATATCGTTGCGTTGATTATACGACCAAAGAACAAAACCAATCTAAAATTGTTATTGGCCTTCAGTGGTTCTTTTTTACTTTCATTAACGGTAATGCATTTATTGCCTGAAATTTACGAAAGTGAAAACCCAAACATTGGACTTTTTATCATGCTGGGAATATTGTTCCAGATTATATTGGAGTTTTTCTCAAAAGGAGCCGAACACGGTCACGTTCACGGACATGAAATAATGACACAAATCCCGTGGTTGTTATTCGTAAGTCTTTGCATACATGCGTTTCTAGAAGGGTTTCCCGTAAGCCATCATCATGATTTAGCCATAGGAATCGCAATCCATCATTTACCTATTGCCATTATTCTGACTACTTTTTTTATCAATGCGAGTCTGAATAAAAAAGCAATTTTTTTCTTTATGATCACCTTTGCAGTCATGACACCGCTAGGAACCATCTTATCTGATTATTTGCCAATATTAAACGTGTATTATACTGAAATCACAGCTATTGTAATAGGAATATTATTTCATATTTCGTCTACCATTATTTTCGAAAGCAGCGAAGGACATAAGTTCAATATCGCCAAAGTTTCGATGATTGTGATAGGAATTGCCTTGGCGTATTTTATATAAGTTATAATTGGGCGTGACCGCAAGGGTCGGGCTATTCGCTGCAATCTTTTTTCTCCCTTCGCTCTCGCTACAGGAGTAAAAAAGGATTTCCGCTATTATCCCTCACGCAAAAAAATAAATGTACGGACAACTCGCAAGTCGTCCTTCAAAAAAAATAACTATGACCTTTACTAAAACCACCGAACAATCCTCAAAATACGAACATTTGGAAAAAATGTCGGTTCAAGAATTGTTATCTAATATCAATCAGGAAGACAAAACTGTTCCGCTTGCCGTAGAAAAAGCCTTGCCACAAATAGAAAATTTAGTTGCTGAAATCGTTACTAAAATGAAACTCGGTGGACGATTGTTTTACATTGGCGCAGGAACATCCGGTCGTTTAGGAATTCTGGATGCTTCGGAATGTCCGCCAACCTTTGGCGTTCCTTTCGATTTAGTAATTGGGATTATTGCCGGCGGTGATACCGCCATTCGCAAAGCCGTAGAAAACGCCGAAGACAATGTAACACAAGCTTGGATTGATTTACAACAATACAATATCAACGAGAATGATGTAGTTGTAGGAATTGCAGCTTCGGGAACAACACCTTATGTAATTGGAGGATTACAAACTTGCAACGAAAATAATATTAGCACCGGAAGCATTTCTTGCAATGCAGGAAGTCCGCTTTCGCAAACGGCAAAATTCCCTATTGAAGTAGTTGTAGGACCAGAATTTGTAACCGGAAGTTCCCGTATGAAAGCAGGAACTGCCCAAAAATTAGTACTCAACATGATTACAACTGCAACCATGATTCAACTTGGGAAAGTGAAAGGCAACAAAATGGTCGATATGCAATTGAGTAATAGCAAATTAGTTGACCGAGGTGTAAAAATGATTATGGGAGAAATTCCTGTTTCCTACGAAGAAGCCAGCGAATTATTGAAAAAACATGGCAGCGTTAGAAAAGCAGTTGATAATTATAGTGGTCAGTGATCAGTGGTCAATTACAGTCACCCATAATTCATAACTTATAATTCATAACTTATAATTCATAACTCAAAATGGCAACCAACAAAGAACTTTTATCCAAAGGAATCAAATATTTAGCAGGAGCTTTACCATTGTTATTTTTGGGGCCGGCAGTGATTTATAATGCCTTTATGAATCAGCAAAATGTATGGCATTATTTGGTTCTAGCAATAGGCATAATTGCTTGTTTAGCAGCAATGCTTTTGATGTATTTGGGATTAAAAATAATTATGAAAAGTTTATTTAACGACTAATGGAAAACCTAATTCACGTTCAAAAAACATTTGAAAAAATCGTTTACATTGACAAAAAAATCAATAATCGGGAATTTGAAGATTGCGTTTTTAAAAACTGTGATTTATCAAATAGTGATTTCTCCTATAACACTTTTATGGATTGCGAGTTCATTGATTGCAATTTATCCATGACCAAATTATCAGGAACAAGCTTAAAAGGGGTACAATTCAAAAACTGCAAATTGCTGGGTATCCTATTTGAGGAATGCGATGATTTCTTGTTTAATGTAAATTTTCAAGAATGTGTTTTGGATTATTCGTCGTTTGCCAATAAAAAAATGTCTAAGACGAAATTCAATTCCTGCTCGTTGAAAGACACTACCTTTATTGGAGCCAATCTTACAAGTTCTGTTTTTGACAACAGTAATTTGGATGGCGCTATTTTTAACAATACGCAATTAGCCGGAGCCGATTTCTCAAAAGCATCTAATTTTAAAATTGACCCCGAATTCAATCCTATGAAAAAAGCAAAATTTTCAACACAGGGAATCGTTGGACTTCTGGACAAATACGATATTAAAATACAATAGTTAAAAAATAAACATATTAAGAAATGAAAAAAATAATATTCCTCCTCCCACTACTGCTACTAATGTCGTGTTATGATGCGGAGCGCAATTGTAAGGATTTTAAAACCGGGAAATTCAAGTTTGAATATGAAGTTAACGGCATAAAAAAAATTACCCTTTTTGAACGCAATGACAGTATTGAAATTGAAACTTTTGAAGGAAAAACAGATACCGCTTCGATACGCTGGGTAAACGATTGTGAATATATATTACAAAAAATTCATCCAAAAAATATGGCTGAGGAAAAGGCAATTGGCATGAAAATTTTGACAACAACAAAAAATTCTTATACCTTTGAATTTGGAATGGTTGGTGTTGATGAAAAACAAAGAGGAACTGTCACTAAGATTTCCGATTAAGCAAATCAAATTAATCACAAATAATAACTAAATAAACATGGAAGTATTTTTAAATCCAGATGCTTGGATTGCCCTTTTAACATTGACTTTTTTGGAAATTGTATTAGGAATCGACAACATTATTTTTATATCAATTGCCACAGGAAAATTACCTGCTGAACAACGTAAGAGAGCTACAAAAATAGGGATGTTCCTTGCCATGTTTATGAGAATCGCGCTTTTGTTTGGTATCAATTTATTGATTCAAATGAAAGAACCTTGGTTTCATATAGATTTCAGTTGGTTTTCAGCGGGAATTACAGGTCAGAGCCTTATTTTACTAGGCGGTGGATTATTCTTAATTTACAAGAGTACAAATGAAATCCGTGAAAAAGTAGACGAGAAAGGTCATGAAGAAAAAGAATTAGGTAAGGCGGCAACAAAATCATTTCAAAATGTACTGTTACAAATTATCATGATTGATTTAGTTTTCTCGTTCGATAGTATTCTTACGGCAGTAGGTATGACAAACGGGGTTGAAGGTGCAATATATATTATGATTACTGCTGTTGTGATATCAGTATTAGTAATGATGCAGTTTGCAGTTCCTGTTGGAAATTTCGTCAACAAGCATCCTTCTATTCAAATTTTGGGTTTATCCTTTTTGATTCTAATTGGAATGATGTTACTTACTGAAAGTGCACATTTATCGAATGCATTAATCTTTGGAAATCACGTTACACCAGTACCAAAAGGCTATTTATATTTTGCGATATCATTCTCATTATTAGTTGAAGTACTGAATATGAAAATGAAGAAAAATAAATAATTCAAACTATTTTTTGATAAAAAAGCTCCTTTTCGGGAGCTTTTTTTTATTCTAAAGACAAAGTAATCTGACCATCATCTTGAATGTCTGAATCATCGGCATTAGTATCACCCATAACTTCTAATTCCTCAGGAATAACCTCAACAGGAATTTCATACGGCAAAGGTTCCAGCAAGTTTACTTGTTTCAACTTATCGGTTGTCAATTGATTCCCTAAAGCTTTAAATCCTTTCACCGAAATGAATGATTCTATATCTATCGTCATTGTTTCTTTTTGAACTCCTTTTACTTTTGTAAAAACCAATTCAGCCACAGGACGATAATCCGTTGATACAATCTCTAATTGTGAATTAGGATGTTCCGTGATAAAACTTTCTTCTTTGTTCTCCGTTTCCACTAAGAAACGTTTGATGTAATAACGCTCTTTTTCGCCATCATAATAAATAGCCGAAATTGGTTTTTTTGGAACCCATTTCTCCAGAACTACCATATCTTCATCAAAATGTGTAGATAATTCTGGTGTAATTACTTTTACTTTTCCGGATTGCGATAGGACCAAAATCTTATCATTCGGTCTGAATTCACCCAGTAATTCACCTCTTGCATCAACGTTTAATCGTTGAACCGTATCGTCAAACCAAACTTTTCTTGGTAATAAAGTAGAAATGCCTTTCTCCTTCAATTCTATTTTTTTGATTGGATATTTAGTTACCAAATTTCCTTTGGAAGCCCTTCCTTTTATTGCTAAACTGGCAAAATCAATATCGAATTTCAGTTTTTTGACACTTCCTACCTGACGCAATAGTATTGTAATTACTTCTGCTTCTCCATTTGGATTACAAGAAAAATATACTACTTGAGAACCCGCAGTTTCATTGGTTAAATCGTATGCTTTGTCTCTGGTAACTCCTGAAACATTGAATCGTTTAATGTAAGAAGGCCCAGATTTTCCATCACGGTAAATCATATTGTAAATGGTACGCTTATCACTTTTGTCAAAAATAGCAATGTGAATAATATCTTTACCTACGAAGGTTTTCGCATCTACTTTGGTAATCATCATTTTCCCATCACGCAGAAAAACAATTACATCATCAATATCAGAACAATCCGTAACATATTCGTCTTTTTTCAAACTTGTTCCAACAAATCCTTCTTCTTTATTGACGTATAATTTAGTATTTCTTAAAACTACTTTGGTAGCTTCGATATCATCAAAAATACGAAGCTCTGTTTGACGTTCCCGTCCTTTTCCGTACTTCTCTTTTAATTTGGCAAAATAGGCAATAGCAAAATCAATCAGATGCTCTAAATTGTGTTTTACCTGTTCGATGTCACCTTCCAGTGCTTCGATTTTGTCCTGTGCTTTATTGCTGTCAAATTTGGAAATACGGATGATTCGGATATCCAATAAACGCAGAATATCTTCTTCGGTAACATCGCGTTTTAAGTGTTGCGTGTGTGGTTTTAAACCATCATCAACTGATTTGATTACGCCTTCTCTTGTCGTTTGCTCTTCAATATCGCGATAGATTTTATTTTCGATAAAAATACGTTCCAAAGAAAGAAAATGCCATTGTTCCTCCAATTCACTCAACTGAATTTCGAGTTCACTTTTCAGCAATTGGACAGTTCTGTTCGTTGAAATTTTCAACATTGCAGAAACCCCAATAAACAACGGTTTATTGTCCTCAATCACGCAACCTAATGGTGCTACAGAAGTTTCGCAAGCCGTGAAAGCAAACAATGCATCAATAGTTTTATCTGGAGAAACACCCGGAAAAAGGTGAATTAATATCTCTACCTCAGCAGCGGTATTGTCCTCAATTTTCTTTATTTTGATTTTCCCTTTATCATTCGCTTTCAAAATACTGTCAATCAAAGTAGTCGTATTAGTAGAAAACGGAATTTGGGTAATCACCAAGGTATTTTTGTCAAGCTGACCAATTTTGGCACGAACCCGAACACGTCCGCCACGCAATCCATCATTATAATTGGACACATCGGCAATACCTTGCGTCATAAAATCAGGATACAGTGTAAAAGGTTTCCCTTTTAATATTTTTATCGAAGAATCGATTAATTCATTGAAATTATGTGGCAATACTTTCGTCGAAAGACCTACCGCAATACCTTCGGCTCCTTGTGCCAGAAGCAACGGGAATTTCACCGGAAGATTGTTCGGCTCCGCTCGTCTTCCATCATAAGAGACGCCCCAATCAGTGATTTTTGGACTATAAATAACCTCCAAAGCAAATTTAGACAAACGCGCTTCGATGTAACGGGAAGCCGCTGCGCCATCTCCCGTTAGGATATTCCCCCAGTTTCCCTGACAGTCTATCAATAATTCTTTTTGGCCAATTTGTACCATCGCATCACCAATACTCTGATCTCCGTGAGGATGATACTGCATGGTGTGCCCAACAACATTCGCCACTTTATTGTAACGACCATCATCTAATTCTTTCAAAGAATGCATGATACGGCGTTGTACCGGTTTAAATCCGTCTTCAATTGCAGGCACTGCACGCTCCAGAATTACATAGGAAGCATAATCCAGAAACCAGTCTTTATACATTCCCGTAACTTTGGTAATGGTATCGTTTCCGTCTTCTTGATTATCGTAAAAATGTTGTCCTTCAAAAGATTTGGCGTCTACTTCAATAATTCCATCAGTATCATTCTCATCTTGATTTTCATCAATGGAATGATCCTCTGAATTATTTTCTTCATCCTGACCTTCTGGGATTGTGTTATCGTCTTCTTCGTCTTTCATTATCTTGATTCCGAAATTAATTGTATTAAATCTTCTCTGCTTGGCAGAATTGTTTTGTATTTACTGGCAAAAATTTGCTCATTATTTTCAGGTAAAGTATATTCTACAACCAAATCACTTTTGTTTTGGCATAGCACAATTCCTATGGTTTTATTTTCATCCTCCAAACGCATTTCTCTGTCGTAATAATTCACATACATTTGCATTTGTCCTAAATCCTGATGTTTCAATTCTCCTATTTTCAAATCAATCAGAACGAAACATTTCAGAATTCGGTTGTAAAAGACCAAATCGATTCGAAAATGTTTATCGTCAAAAGTAATTCTGTTTTGTCTTGCTACAAAAGTAAAACCATGACCCAATTCTAATAAAAAATGCTCTAGTTTATTGATGATTTCTTCTTCTAATTCCGATTCAGAATAGTGATGCAATTCTGGTAAACCCAAAAATTCTAAAATATAAGGATCTTTGATAAGGTCTTTGGGTTTCTCTATAATCTGACCTTGCTCCGAAAGTTTTAAAATACCTGCTACATCTCGGCTTAAAGCCAATCGTGTATAAAGTGCCGAATCATACTGCCTTTTTAACTCTCGAACACTCCAATTGTATTTTTCGGATTCTATTTCGTAAAAACGTCTTTCTTTCTCATCGTCAATTCGCATTAAAAAAACATAATGTGTCCAAGTCAGTTTAAAAAACGAAATTAGTGACTGTGCTTTTTGATTTTCAGAAACCCCAGTCAGTGACTGTGAAATAGAATCTTGAGAAATCCACAACAGTGTATCGGATTTCTCAAGATTCAATTTCGTCATCAGTGATGACGAAATTGAATATGTTTTATAAAATTTCCTCATTCGATCAAGATTTTCTACAGAAAACCCTTTTCCAAACTCAGTAGTCAGCCGTTCGGAAAGCCCTTTTAATAATTGCTTCCCATATTCAGCTCTATTTTTTCCGTTTTGCTCCTCTTCCACAATCATTCTTCCTATTTCAAAATAGGTGTAAACCATTGTTGAATTTACGGTACGTAAAACCTGTTGCCGAGCATTTTGCAAAAGCGCGACTACTTGAGAAAATAAAATTTTATTTTGAAGATTTTCTGGAATTGTATTTTCTTCGTCTTTCATTAAATATATTCTATTGAATACTAATTAATTCTAATTTTGTTCTAAAATTTCTAAAAAGAATATTTTTCTTTACAGACATGTTCTTTTATAGTAATTTTATTTCCGTTTTTATCCAGCTCTTTTTTTACAAGTGTATCACATTCTTTATGATCATTACTCCTTATAATAAAAAAGGTAGTTGAAAAACTAATCACAAATAATAAAGCGATAAAAATTAGTGTTCTTTTTGTAGGCATTTTATAACTATTTAAATTTTCTCAATTACATCTAATTCCACTTTCAAATTCTTGATGATAAATTCCTGTCTGTCCGGCGTATTTTTACCCATATAGAAAGACAATAATTGCTCAATCGAAGTGTTTTTGTCCATCATAATCGGATCTAAACGAATGGTTTCGCCAATGAAATTCTTGAACTCATCCGGAGAAATTTCTCCCAATCCCTTAAATCGAGTGATTTCCGGTTTTGGTTTTAGTTTTTCGATTGCTGCTTTTCTTTCGTCATCAGAATAACAGTAAATCGTTTCTTTCTTGTTTCGAACCCTGAAAAGTGGCGTTTGCAAAATGTACAAATGTCCTTCTTTGATTAACTCCGGGAAAAACTGCAAGAAAAAAGTAATCAATAACAAACGAATGTGCATTCCATCAACATCAGCATCCGTTGCAATTACGATGTTGTTATAACGCAATTTTTCCAAACCGTCTTCAATATCCAAAGCCGCTTGCAATAAATTGAATTCTTCATTTTCATAAACAATTTTTTTGCTCATTCCATACGAATTCAAAGGCTTACCACGTAAACTAAAAACGGCCTGTGTATTTACATCCCGTGATTTGGTAATAGATCCGGAAGCCGAATCTCCCTCAGTAATAAAAAGGGTACTCTCTAAATTTTTCGGGTTTTTAGTATCCGGAAGATGCGCACGACAATCTCTTAATTTTTTGTTGTGCAGATTCGCTTTTTTGGCACGATCTGTCGCTAATTTTCTAATGCCAGAGAGTTCTTTACGCTCTCTTTCCGCTTGAAGAATTTTGCGTAATAATGCGTCTGCAGTGGTAGGATTCTTGTGCAAATAATTATCTAATTTCGTTTTCACAAAATCATTTACAAAAGTACGCACTGATGGCATTCCCGGTTCAGAACCCATATCCGTAGAACCTAATTTGGTTTTGGTTTGCGACTCAAAAACCGGTTCCATCACTTTGATGCTGACAGCCGTAACAATGGATTTTCGAACATCCGATGCTTCGAAGCTTTTATTGTAAAACTCCCTGATGGTTTTTACAATTGCTTCCCGATAGGCTGCTAAATGTGTTCCCCCTTGAGTTGTATTTTGCCCATTTACGAAGGAATGGTATTCTTCGCTGTACTGTGTTTTACTGTGCGTTAAGGCAATTTCGATATCGTCACCTTTCAAGTGAATGATTGGATATTCTAAATCATCGGCGTGAATGGTTTCTTCCAATAAATCTTTCAGACCATTTTCAGAAAAATATTTTTCACCATTGAATAAAATGGTCAAACCATTGTTTAAGTAACAATAGTTTTTGAGCATTTTGATTACATATTCATACCTGAATTTATAATTTTTGAAAATCGCTTCGTCAGGAGTAAAAATTACTTTAGTTCCTTTTCTCTTGGTCGTTTCAATAATATCTTCTTCAAGAACAAGATTTCCTGCAGAGAATTCCGCAGCTTTTTGTTTTTCGTCTCGAACAGATTCTACACGAAAATAATTAGACAAAGCATTCACGGCTTTTGTCCCTACCCCATTCAAACCAACGGATTTCTTAAATGCCAAGGAATCGTATTTTCCTCCAGTATTCATTTTAGAAACTACATCAATCACTTTCCCTAATGGAATTCCACGGCCGTAATCTCGAACTGTAACCGTTTTGTCTTTAATCGTCACCTCGATAGTTTTACCGGCACCCATGACAAATTCATCGATACAGTTATCGAGCACCTCTTTTAGAAGAATATAAATACCATCATCCGGAGAAGAACCATCACCCAGTTTCCCGATATACATTCCGGGACGCATGCGAATATGTTCTTTCCAGTCGAGCGACCGAATATTATCTTCGGTATATTGATTTTGTTCGGACATTGTAAAATTTGTGGATTTTGTGCTAATGTAGTGTAATTCGATAAAATTTAAAACAGGAAGCTATCAAAGTTATCAAGAATGATATTGACAACCGATTGAGAATTTAGGATTAACAATTTTAGATTGCAGATTTCAAATTGATATTGATTTTTGATGTTCAAATTTAAAAATTCTTGATAATCTCTTTTAACTGATTATCTAATTCCGCATTGGAAATCTTATCATTTATAGCATCAAAATTAGCATCAAAACTAGGCAATGAGAACGTTGCTTTTATATTTCCTCCATAAAAAGGAAAAGCATTTTTTGCAATACCCAAAACGCTTGCTCCGCCTTTGGCTCCAGGTGAAGTTGCCATCAGTAACATTGGTTTTTCTTGAAAAACCTTAGTATTTATTCTGGTACACCAATCAAAAACATTCTTGAAAGCTACGGAGTAATTGCCATTGTTTTCAGCAAGTGAAACCACTAAAATATCGGCTCCGGCAATTTTAGCCAGAAATGCTTTTGCCAATTCATGCTCACCGATTTCTTTTTCTATATCAACACTAAAAATTGGCATTTGAAAGTCGTTTAAGTCCAAAACCTCCACTTCGGCATTTTCAAAAAGATTTGCTGCGTACGTCGCTAATTTTTTATTGATGGAGTTTTTGCTGGGGCTTGCGCCAAAAGCGATAATTTTCATGATGATTTATTTTTACTAAAAGTACTAAAAATAAAATAACAACAAAATAATTGTCCGCAGATTCACAGATTAAGAAAACAAATAAGCAAAAACGAAATTTCATTTTCTTCTAAATCTATTTTACCCCAGATAGAAACAGAAAGCATTTTTCAGATCAATCTTATTTTTTCTTGATAAAAAAGAGCGACCAAAGGAAGCTCCTTTTTTGTCTTAGAAAAAGAGATTGATGGGAAAATCTTGAAGTGGAAAGCTGGAATTAGGTACAAAAAAAAGTCGAAAGCTATTACTAACTTTCGACTTTATGACTTTCGACTTTATGACTTTTTTAGACGTTGAATCTAAAATGCATCACATCACCATCTTTTACAATATATTCTTTTCCTTCTACCTTGAATTTTCCAGCTTCTTTACATTTAGCTTCTGAACCGTAATGAACGAAATCCTCATAAGCAATAACTTCGGCACGGATAAATCCTTTTTCGAAATCAGTGTGAATAACTCCAGCAGCTTGTGGCGCAGTTGAACCAACATCAATAGTCCAAGCACGAACTTCTTTAACTCCTGCCGTAAAATAAGTTTGTTGTTTTAGTAATTTGTAAGCTGCACGAATCAACACAGACGCACCTGGCTCACTTAACCCCATATCTTCTAAGAAAACCTGGCGTTCTTCGTAACTTTCTAATTCCGTAATATCAGCTTCCGCACCTACAGAAAGTACGATAACTTCCGCATCTTCATCTTTTACCAACTCCCGAACCTGATCTACATATTTATTTCCGTTAACTGCCGAATTTTCATCAACATTACAAACATACAATACTGGTTTTGCCGTAATCAATTGAAAACCTTCCATCAAAACTTCTTCATCATTGTTTTGTGGCGTTATAGTTCTCGCTGATTTCGCTTGAAGCAGCGTTTCTCTAATTCTGTTCAACAACGCTTCTTCAACGATTGCTTCTTTATTTCCAGTTTTGGCAGCACGTTTTACTTTTTCTAAACGTTTTTCAACATTCTCTAAATCTTTCAACTGCAACTCGATATCAATTGTTTCTTTGTCACGAATTGGGTTTACATTCCCATCAACGTGAACAATATTATCGTTATCAAAACAACGTAATACGTGAATAATTGCATTACACTCTCTAATGTTTCCTAGAAACTGATTTCCCAAACCTTCTCCTTTACTGGCTCCTTTTACCAATCCTGCAATATCAACGATATCAACAGTTGCCATTTGCACACGCTCTGGCTTTACTAATTCTTCCAGTTTTTCTATTCTGGAATCCGGAACATTTACAACACCAATATTAGGCTCGATTGTACAAAAAGGAAAGTTGGCACTTTGTGCTTTTGCATTTGACAAACAATTGAATAATGTTGATTTTCCAACATTCGGTAATCCTACAATTCCTGCTTTCATATGTAGATAATATTTGTTTTTTTTTATGGAATATGCAATCGCCATTCTTCACATTCCTTTTTCACTTGAATCATGGCGATGTCATGATATTCTTGTTTACTGACAGCCTTTCCAGCCAAAAGTTTTAGTACTTACTTTAAAAGTTTGCAAATATAAGATTTATTAGATGCTGAAAAACCAAAAAAAGCACATTATTCCACAGTTGATAATTTTTTAATATAATTTTTATTGATTTGTTAATGATACGTTAAAAAATTATATATTGCCACCGATTAAATAACAAAAAATAACCAAACTCAACTAATTATGAAAAAATTTGCATTCTTATTATTCCTATTAAACGTCTCGTTTCTTTTCGCGCAAAAAGAAGTGTCGGGTGTCGTTAAAGACAATACTGGCAACCCTTTGCCAGGTGTAAACATTGTTGAAAAAGGGACTCAGAATGGGGTTTCTACCGATATGGATGGCGCATACAAGATAAAAGTTAAAGAAGGAGCTACACTAGTTTTCAGCTACGTAGGTTTTTCTAAATTAGAAAAAGCCGCAACAGATGCTGTAATAAATGTTGTTTTATCAGAAGAAGGCGGGCAAAATCTAGACGAAGTTGTGGTTACTGGAACCAGAACGGCGCCAAGGAGTAACACGACATCAGCACTTCCAATAGATGTATTGTCTTCAAAAGACTTAACATCAACTGGACAAGCTTCTTTTGACAAAGCGTTACAGTATAAAATTCCATCTTTCAACACGGTGCAAACGCCTGTGAATGATGCTACTTCATTATTGGATCCTTATGAAATCAGAAACATGGGACCTAGTAGAACTTTAATCCTTATTAACGGGAAACGTAAAAATTTAAGTTCTTTATTATACGTGCAAACGTCTCCGGGACGTGGAGAAACAGGTGCTGATATATCAGCAATTCCTACTGATGCTATCGAAAGAGTAGAAATACTTCGTGATGGAGCATCTGCTCAATACGGTTCTGATGCTATTGCCGGAGTTATGAATATTATCTTAAAAAAGAATACAAACGGTGGATCTGTAACGGTAAGAAGTGGAATGACTTCTGAAGGTGATGGTGAAATGTTAGGAGTAAGCATGAATAATGGCGCTACTGTAGGAGAAAAAGGATTTGTAAACTATACAGTTGATTTTTCAAAAGTAAATTTATCTAACAGACCCGGAACAGTAGATGCTGCTGGTGAAGCTGGAGATTTTGGAGCTTCTCTTTCTGATGTTCAAGCTTTTCTTGCTAAAAAACCAGATGCTGGAAATATCAATGGGTCTCCAGAAACTGCAGCGGCTAAGTTCTTGGTAAATGGTGGATTTAGTTTATCTGATGAAACATTATTATATTACAATGCTGCTTATGTTTACAAAAAAGTAAACTCATTTGCTAATTACAGAACTCCATACTGGAGAACTTTAGCTGATTACCCATTCCTAAAAGACTTTTTTGGGAACGGAACACCAGCTTCTTATCAAGGTTATGTACCAACATTTACAGGAGATTTAAATGATTACAATGCTACATTGGGATATAAATCAACAAAAAACGACTGGAATACTGATGCCAGTATTACTGTAGGCGGAAATACACAAACTTATTCAGTTGACAACTCTTTTAACAGATCTGACATTCAAGATGCTGATGGAAATAATGTGTACTTAGAAAACAGTCCGATCAATTTTAAACCAGGAGGAACTTCTTTTAATCATGTTGTAGGGAATTTAGATATCTCTAAAGTATTATCAGATAAAATCAGCATTGGTTTTGGATCTGAAATCAGAACAGAAACTTTTGAAGTAACAGAAGGAGACAAAGCTTCTTGGGATGGTATTGGAGCCGATTCATTCGCTGGTAACAGACCTGAAAATTCAGGAAAATGGAACCGTTATAATTTAGGTGCTTATTTTGACCTTGCTTATGATGTAACGGAAGATTTCTTAATAAATGGTACCGTTCGTTATGAAGACTATAGCGATTTTGGTGATGCAACAGTTTGGAAATTGAGTTCTAGATATAAATTTTTAGATGACAAAATCACATTAAGAGGATCTGTTTCTACTGGATTTAGAGCCCCTACGTTACACCAAATTTATACTCAAAAATCACAATATTCATTCGTTCCAGGACAAGGAATTCAAGTGAGCGGAATTATAAATAACGTTTCTCCACAAGCACGCCAGTTAGGCATTGATCGTTTAGATGCTGAGAAGTCTACAAACATCACTATAGGAATTGGAGCAAAACCAATGAAAAACTTTAATTTCACTATCGATTACTATAACATTAAAGTGGAAGACAGAATCGTTTTAGGAGACAAAGTAAATACTCAATTTGGTACAGTAGCTTGGTTTGAAAATTCATTTGACTCTAGAACTTCTGGTTTAGATGTGGTTGCTAATTACAACAACATCGAATTAGGAACAGGAAAATTAGGATTCAATTTATCTGGAAACATTACTTTTCAAAATGAAAGAATCTCTCCTGTAAAAAGCAATAATTTTGGACCAATACTTGAATCATTAATGTTTACCTCAAGACCTGAGACAAAATGGATTTTAGGAGCGAATTATGAAATTGGAAAATTTGGTTTCTCTCTTAACAACACTTACTTCGGTAAGACAACCTTTAATCAAGATGGCTTAGCCACAAATGACCCGACTGCTCCAGTTGGATCTGTAAATTATTTAAAAGCTAATTTAAAAACTGAGTTTATTCCAAAAGTTGTTACAGATTTAGGAATTACTTTTTCTGCTACTGAAAAGCTAACTTTGGCATTGAATGTAAACAATCTATTAAATGTACTACCTGAATGGAAATTTGTAGCAGAAAATGCTAATGGTGTAGCACTTTTAAATGACCCTGCACAAGTAAAAACACAATCTAATCTGATTACTTTCAACCAACGTTATTCTCAAATGACGTATGATGGATATCACTTTAGCCAATTAGGAACTATGTTTAATTTATCTTTAAACTATAAATTCTAATTCGGTTATCGAATAATTTCTAAAGGGCTGTCTTTCGACAGCCCTTTTTTTATTTCGTTTATTCTCCCTAAATTTAGTTCTTAATACACAAATATCATGGCAAATCTTTATGACGGAAAAATGGCGGCAATTTTTGATGCTATGTACCAAACCTTTATTGATTATGACGAAGAGTATCATTTTTATAATAGTTTAATCCAAGAAAACAATTGTAAAACCATACTCGAAATTGGAAGCGGAACAGGAAATCTTGCCAAACGATTTCAGGAAAAGAATCAAGATTATATTGGCCTGGATTATAGTCAAAGCATGATTGCAATTGCCAAAGAGAGGAATAAAAACGTTACTTTCATACATGGCGACATGAGAGAATTTGAACTTGAAAAACCGGTTGATTGTATCCTCATTACAGGACGTTCCACCAGTTATTTAATAACAAATGAAGATGTGAACAATACTTTTGACTCTATTTATAAAAACCTAAACAAAGACGGAACTCTCATTTTTGATTTTATTGATGCCAATCGATTTATTCCTTTCACTAAAGAAAATGAAATCATAATTCATAAAGCTGAATATGATGGAGTAAAATATTATAGAAACAGCAAATGGAAAACAACATCATCAGAAAATTTTATGCTGGAGTGGACCGCGCAATATTACACTTTGAAAAATGATGAAAAGGAAATAATTGCAGACGATTTTTCTACAGTTCGCGTTTTTACCTTAAATGAAATACAATTATTTCTATATTTAAATGACTTTGAAATCATAAGAACAATTGATAGAAAAACCTATGCTTATGACACCTATGTAATTGTCGCAAGAAAAAAGTAAAACATACTCCTTGTAACACTTTCTGTAAATTATACAATCTTTTATTATAATTACGTAACAACTGATCAGCCAGACGGTTGTAAATTTGATTTATATTAATACTAAATTAAATATTATGAAAACTATAATTCTTGGAATGGTTGCTTTTCTATTTTCAATAAATATTCAAGCTCAAAATAAAAATGTTAAATCTGAAGTTAAAACGACAGTTACTACAGTAAAAAATTCTGATGGTCAGAAAAAATCAATAAAAACTCAAGAAGTAAAAGAAATTCAAAAAATTGAATTAAAAGACGCCGAATCTAATGCTTTAAACAAAGAAAGAAAAGAAACACCGGTTGAAGTTACTGCAATTACTACAATTACAGCAAATGGAGTTACAAATATTGTTGACATTGACAGGTCAGCTTATTATGATTTAAACGGAGAAAAATATCAGGTTAAACTAGCTGAAAGTGGATATACTATATACCAACCTAATCAAGAAAAAGCAGCTGTTTTGAGAAAAACATCAAACAACAATTATATCTATAGTTCAAAAAACAAAACTTCTTATGGTTACTTTGATGCCAATGGGAATTTAGTTTTAGAATCCTATGATGACAAAACAGACAAAATAACCGTAGAAACTTTTGTAATTATCAAAAAATAATCTATTTCGGAATACAACAAAAAAAATCCTGAGTTATCTCAGGATTTTTTTTTAAAATTAGAATTTAATCTTTATTCGTTATGTAAAAACGCTTGTCTGTTTAGTAACGTTTCTTCGCTTTCTACATGATTGTCATCCGGAATACAACAATCCACAGGACATACTGCAGCACATTGCGGCTCATCGTGAAAACCTTTACACTCGGTACATTTTCCTGGCACAATGTAATACACTTCGTCAGAAATTGGAGTTTGAGCTTCATCAGAATCTACTTCAGAACCATCAGGTAAAATTACTTTTCCTTTCAATTTTGTTCCGTCTTTATATCTCCAATCATCTGCTCCTTCGTATATTGCTGTATTTGGGCACTCTGGTTCACAAGCACCACAATTGATACATTCGTCTGTTATAATAATTGCCATTGTTCTTTGTTTAAAAGTATAACGTTTTAGGTTTAAAGTTTGTTTTAAAACTTATGTTTTTTTAACAATGCCTAATTACTTTATCCTTATTTTTGTGCAAAATTACAATCAAAACTATTCATAAGCAAACATTATGACATTAGAAACAAAAAAAAGTGTTTTTGTTGAATTAGGGAAATTCTTAAGTCAGTTTTCCGAAGATAATACTTCTATGAATCCAAGTGTTTTGCACAACGATCTGTTTTTTGATGATTTTATCGAATTAATAAAATTATCTCAATCCCATAATGGATGGTATACACCGGAACAAGTGTATTTTGCTATTCAATCTTGGGCAGAAGCTTTAACGGCAGAAAACTTAAATCTATGGCTTTCTGCTTATGATTTCCCAATAAACGAACCTAAAAACATCGCCTTAATTCTTGCCGGAAATATTCCGCTAGTGGGTTTTCATGATTTTCTTTCGGTTTTAATTACAGGAAATAATGTATTGGTAAAAACATCCTCAAATGATCAACATTTGTTGCCTTTTTTGGCTAAATACATCATTGCAATTGATTCTGAATTAGCCAATAACATCACTTTCGTAGCAGGGAAATTAGAAAATTTTGATGCTGTAATAGCAACGGGAAGTAATAATACTGCCCGTTATTTTGAATATTATTTCAAAGACAAACCTTCTATCATTCGAAAAAGCAGAAACTCAATTGCAGTTTTGAATGGAAAAGAAACCAAAGAGCAACTAGCTTCTTTAGGGGAAGATATATTCCGATATTTTGGATTGGGTTGTCGCAATGTTTCTAAAATTTTTGTTCCAAAAGGATACTCATTTGACGCTTTTTTTGAAGCCATATTTGAGTACCAAGACGTTATTCATTATGAAAAATATGCGAATAATTACGATTACAACAAAGCCGTTTTCCTGATGAGTAATTTCAAATTATTAGACAATGGTTTTTTAACAATAAAAGAAGATAAAAGCCATGCCTCGCCTATTTCTAGTGTATTTTATGAGTTTTATGATGACATCAATGATTTGAAAACAAGGTTACAATCCGAAAATGAGCAAATTCAGTGCATTGTAAGTGACAATCTTATAGAGAGCAGTATTGGTTTTGGACAAACCCAAAAACCTAAATTGTGGAATTACGCAGATAACATCGATACTATTTCGTTTTTGTTAACAACATAGTTGAAATATGTTCAATTATTTCGAATTAATTAACGCCTTTTAAATTCCTATTCCCGAAATTTGCACTTTAATTTTTTGGACTTAAACTACACCATGAAAAAACACAACTACAGCGCAGGACCTTGTATTTTACCACAAGAAGTTTTTGAAAAATCAGCACAAGCTATACTAAATTTTAACGATTCTGGGTTATCCCTTTTAGAAATTTCGCATAGAAGTAAAGACTTCGTTGCCGTTATGGATGAGGCTAGAGCAATTGTTATTGAACTTTTAGGCCTTGAAGGCAAAGGATATCAAGCATTATTTCTTGCTGGCGGAGCAAGTTTAGAATTCTTGATGGTTCCTTATAACTTAATGAAAGAAGGTGGAAAAGCGGCTTATCTTGATACCGGAACATGGGCTTCAGGCGCTATAAAAGAAGCAAAACTTTTTGGAGATACCGTTGTTGTAGCTTCTTCTAAAGAACAAAATTACAACCATATCCCAAAAGGATATACTGTACCTTCAGATGCTGATTATTTCCATTGCACCAGTAACAATACTATTTTTGGTACACAAATGAAGGAATTTCCATCAGTTGACATGCCGCTTGTATGTGACATGAGTTCTGATATCTTTTCAAGAGAATTGGATTTTTCTAAATTTGATTTGATTTATGCAGGAGCACAAAAAAATATGGGTCCAGCTGGAACTACTTTGGTTGTTGTAAAAGAAGAAATTCTTGCTAAAAACAACCGAATTATCCCAAGTATGTTGGATTATACTAAACATATCAAAGCAGAAAGTATGTATAATACTCCTCCTGTTTTCCCCGTTTATGCTTCATTATTGACATTACAATGGTTGAAAAACCTTGGTGGAATTGCTGCTATTGAAAAAATAAACAATGCTAAAGCAGTATTACTTTATGGAGAAATAGACAGAAACCCTTTATTTAAAGGAGCTGCAGCTGTTGAAGACCGTTCAAACATGAATGCTACTTTCTTATTAAATGACGAAGCGCATGCCGCAACGTTTGATGCAATGTGGAAAGCAGCAGGAATATCTGGATTACCTGGACATCGCTCCGTAGGTGGTTACAGAGCTTCTATGTACAATGCACTTCCATTAGAAAGTGTTCAAGTATTGGTTGATGTAATGAAAGAACTTGAAAAAAAGATTTAATGATTTAAAAATTGAAAAAATTAATAATTATGAAAACCAATTAGTACATCTTTCAATTAAAATTATACTTTAAAATTTAAAAAATCCTGATTGAATCTTTAAATTATTTAATTTTTCAATCTTTAAATATAAAACACAAATGAAAATATTAGCCAATGACGGAATTTCAAAAAGTGGAATTCTAGCTTTAGAAAAAGGTGGATTTGAAGTTATAACTACAAAAGTAGCGCAAGAACAAGTGGCTAACTTT
Organism: Flavobacterium sp. GT3P67; assembly: GCF_004349155.1. NCBI lineage: Bacteria > Pseudomonadati > Bacteroidota > Flavobacteriia > Flavobacteriales > Flavobacteriaceae > Flavobacterium > Flavobacterium sp. GT3P67. The sequence continues at coordinate 86,632 of NZ_SMLF01000005.1, read as the reverse complement.
GTAAACGAAAATAATGTATGTGTAGTTTTGGTACGAAGTGCGACTAAAGTTCGTCAGGATATCATTGATGCTTGCCCAGGATTAAAAATCATAGGCCGTGGCGGTGTAGGAATGGATAATATTGATGTGGAATATGCGAAAAGCAAAGGAATTCACGTAATAAATACACCGGCCTCTTCATCAGAATCAGTGGCAGAATTAGTTTTTGCACATTTATTTTCTGGGGTTCGTTTCTTGCATGACTCTAATAAAAACATGCCCCTTGAAGGAGATACAAACTTTGAAGGTTTGAAAAAAGCGTATGCAAATGGAGTTGAACTAAGAGGAAAAACACTTGGAGTAGTAGGAATTGGGCGTATTGGTCAAGCTACTGCTAAAATGGCATTAGGTCTAGGTATGAAAGTGATTGCTGCAGATATGTTTATCCCACAAGTTGACGTTAAAGTAGAATTTTTTGATGGCCAATCGATTACAACAACAATCGTTTCTCAATCATTGGAATCTTTATTCAAAGAAGCTGATTTCATTACCTTACACGTTCCTGCTCAAGACGGTTACATCATTGGAGAGAAAGAATTGGCTATTATGAAGGACGGTGTCGGTATCGTAAACTGTGCTCGTGGTGGTGTTATTGATGAAGTAGCATTAGTAAAAGCTTTGGACAGTGGAAAAGTATTGTTTGCCGGACTAGACGTTTTTGAAAACGAACCAACTCCTGAAATGACAATTCTAATGAATCCAAAAATATCAATGACTCCACATATTGGAGCTGCAACTGGAGAAGCACAAGATAGAATTGGAACTGAATTAGCACAACAAATCATTAGTTTGTTAAGCTAGTCTGCCTTTTTAACTCTTTAAAAGAGACTGTCCGAGAAAAAAGGACAGTCTCTTTTTTTTTGTTAAAATACTACAGATTAATCCTTTGTTTTTGTAACTTTATAATTCATTTATTTATCATGAAAAATAATTATTACATTATATTCATTCTTTTTTGCGCTTTTTTGGGATGTACTACTTCAAAGTCAAATTTCCCAAGCAATGAAAAGTCCGTTGCTGCTCAGGGCGATACGATTCGAATTGCCAATGACGCGTTAGAATATGAAGTAATTATTATTGATGCAGGTTTTAGTACGTGGTTGAACTCAAGAGCTTATCAAAGAGGATATCATTCTCAAAGCTATTTAGAGAATAAAAATCAATTGTATGTCAGTGAATGGAATAGTCGCGTTTTACAACCAATGCGATACGATTCAAATCTATATGAAATGACAATCAATTATGATCCAAATATTGATTATGGCTACGAAGTAAATTATTTGATATACAATTACATGATTTATTTTCAAAACACCGATAAACAAAAACTTTTTGGTTTTGTCCCCATCAGATAATGTTACTATATTTGTAATCATTATAAATAGAAATGAATAAACTAAAACAGCGTTGGGGAATAGACACTAATTTCCAACTCACCATCATATTTATCGTTTTTGCGATTACCGGTTCGGCTTCGGCTTGGCTATCAAAACCATTTTGTCTTTGGTTAGGAATTACAAAATCAGATTTAGGTTATTGGTTTACCCCTGTTCGATTACTTTTAATTTTTCCAATATATCAAGTGCTTTTAGTCCTAATTGGATTTCTTTTTGGACAGTTCAAATTCTTTTGGGCATTCGAAAAAAAGATGTTAAAACGCATGGCATTGGGATTTCTTTTTAAAGAATAACAAAAACGCCTCAATTACGAGGCGTTTTTGTTTTTAATCCAATAATTATAAATCCAAGTCAATGTGAATGTTGGTATAAAATCCGAAAAGGGTAAAATTTCTTCCAAAAAAGTAACTACTCCTCCTACTCGCCCTATGGTTCCTTTATACATCCAAGTCATTAGAAACCCAGCCAAAGGTGCCCAAATCACATCGGAGAACTCTCCAACCAACGGAACCGTAAACGATACTAATCCTATTGCATCAAACAGAATCCCTAATATAAGATTTCTAGTTTTATTATTTTCTGTAATAATCTGCGCTTTTTCTGTCATACTATTTCAATTATTTTTAGAAAATTGTACAAATCTAATGCCAATTATTTTTTGAGCTTGTCTTGATACTCTTTTTTCAGTTTCTCAATTTTTGGAGTAATTACATAACTGCAATATCCTTGAGTCTTGTTTTGATTGTAATAATTTTGATGATAGTCTTCGGCTTCATAAAATTTAGAAGCTGCCGAAATCTTGGTTACAATTGGTTTCCCAAATGTATTCTCGCTGGTCATCAAATCAATATAATCTTCGGAGAGTTGCTTTTGAATAGGATTATGGTAAAAAATTTCACTACGATATTGTGTCCCAACATCATTCCCCTGACGATTTAACGTAGTGGGATCATGTGTGGCAAAAAATATTTCCAACAGTTCTCCAAAACTTATTTCCTTAGGATCAAAAGTAATTTCAGTGGCTTCCGCATGACCGGTGTCTCCATTGCAAATATCCTTGTATGTTGGGTTTATAGTATTGCCGCCAATATATCCCGAAATAACTTTTTTTACTCCCGCCAATTCTAAAAAAACTGCCTCAGTACACCAAAAACAACCTCCAGCAAAGGTTGCAACTTCTAATCCGTTTTGCATTTCCATATTTTTTGTTTCTTTACTTTTTGGCACTCTACTATTCTTTTCTTTCGCACAAAATGAAAAAGGCAATAGTACCAGAAAAATTCCAATTATTTTTTTCATCATTCCCGATTTAGAATCAAATTTATTCATTAAAACGAACTGATTATCCGATATTAACTAAAGTTTATATTTTGTCAAAGTAAAATATATTGCGATGCATTTAATAATCATTAAAATCTTTGTTTCTTTGCCAAAACAGTTTCAAAATGATACAAGCCAAAAATCTACATAAATATTACGATCAACTACATGTGTTGAAAGGAGTTGATTTACATATTCAAAAAGGAGAAATTGTCTCTATCGTGGGTGCTTCGGGAGCCGGAAAAACGACACTTTTGCAAATCCTTGGAACTTTAGACAAGCCAACCGTTGAAAATGGAATTGAATTACGCATCAACAATGAAGACATTCTGACTATGAATGACAAAATTTTATCTAAATTCAGAAATCTAAATTTAGGTTTTATTTTTCAATTTCATCAATTATTACCCGAATTTACCGCATTAGAAAATGTTTGCATTCCTGCTTTCATTGCCAATAAATCAAAACAGGAAACAGAGATCGAAGCAAAAAAACTGCTGACTTATCTTGGGCTTTCCCATCGAATGAATCATAAACCCAATGAACTTTCCGGTGGAGAACAACAACGTGTAGCTGTCGCAAGAGCTTTAATCAACAAACCGGCAATCATTTTTGCAGATGAACCTTCGGGAAATCTCGATACTGCTTCGGCTGAAAACCTGCATCAATTATTCTTTAAACTGCGTGATGAGTTGGGACAAACCTTCGTTATTGTTACCCATAATGAGGATTTAGCGAATATGGCCGATAGAAAGTTAGTAATGATAGATGGACAAATTAGTGGTCAGTAATCAGTGTTCAGTTTGCAGTATTCAGAAATAAAAAAATCCGTGGAAATCAGTTTAATCTGTGTTATCCGTGTTCCAATAAAATGACAAACCTAGAACTAAAATCCTTCCTCGACGAAAAAGTGGTACAGTACAACACGCTCGACTTCATAGAAAGTGATCCTGTCCAAATTCCACATTTATTTTCACAGAAAGAAGATATCGAAATTGCTGGTTTTCTAAGTGCTACAATCGCTTGGGGAAATCGTAAAATGATAATCAAAAACTCCCATAAAATGATGGCTTTAATGGGGAATGCCCCTTATGATTTTGTTATGTCACATACCGAAAATGATTTGGAGCGACTAGAAATTTTTGTTCATCGAACTTTTAACGGACAGGATTTTGCCAGCTTTATCAGAAATTTGCAACACATTTATAAAAACCACAACGGATTGGAAGCTGTTTTTAGTACCAATCAATCCCGAAGCGTCGGGACCGATTCAATGCAAAAAAGCATTCATGAATTCAAGAAAATTTTTTTTGAAATCCCGCATCAATATAGAACACAAAAACACATTTCAGACCCTCTGAACAATTCTGCAGCAAAAAGGATTAACATGTTTTTACGCTGGATGGTGCGCCAGGACACTAAAGGTGTCGATTTAGGAATATGGAAAAGTATTTCTCCAGCTTCTTTATCCTGTCCTTTGGATGTGCATTCCGGTAATGTAGCGCGAAAATTAGGATTGCTGACCCGAAAACAAAATGATGCAAAAGCATTAGCCGAATTAGATTTAAGACTACGTGAATTCGACCCAATTGATCCCGTTAAATATGACTTTGCATTATTTGGATTGGGTGTTTTTGAAAAGTTTTAAACTTAACACCCATTTAATGTGCATTTTATTTCTATATTTATCGACTTATGAATCGCTTAATTTGGGGCCTAATGAAATAAAAGTATGACCAATTACTTGTATAATTTGTTCAAAGACATTACCAATATTACCGCGTTTTTATTTAAAAAATTAGATACTGACATAAGTTATATTGCTATTAAAAATGAATTATTAAATCTTAATTATTCATTTTTTAAAGCTGAATTTTCTTTTAATCTTTTTAAATACATCATCATTCCTTTTCTTTTAATTGTTATTGTTTCTTTAGTACTATTATTGATTGTAAATCGTTATGGTTTTGAAAAAAAAATAATTATAAAAAATGAGGTAGATATTAAAACAAACGATTTTCTTACTGAGATTATATTTTCTAATTATGATTCTAAGTATATAAAAGAACAAATAAAACTATTTATAGAAGAAGTACCTTTTAAAAAAAAATGGTGTAAAGGTATTATTCTAAATAAAATCATTACCATTAAAAGAAATATTAACGGAGTTAATCCGCATCAAATGCTCTTAATTTACAAATATTTTGGATTTCACGATTATAGTGATAAACTGATAAAAAGCAGGAGCTGGGAAAATAAATTGTTAGGGATATACCATTATCAAATATTAGAATATAAAATCAAAACAGGATATATAAGACCTAATATATATGTTAAAAATAAATTCTTAAAATCGAATGCATTGATTGCCGTAATTTCTCTTTCTGATCAAAAATTTGATTTTTTAAGCAATTATGAAAAACAAATATCATATGCCGACGAGCTCAAAATCCTTGACATAATTCATCAAAAAAAGTCTGCTTTACCTAAAAAAATTAACGAATGGCTCTACAATAAAAATAGTTCTGTAGTAATACTGGCTATTAAATTAATGATTCGATATAGAGAAACTCTAACAACTACACAAATAAGCCATCTTTTAAGCAATGCTAGTAATAAGGTCCGAAAAGAAACTTTCTTAGTCATTCGAAACTTATACATTATAGAAGCAAATGAGCTTTTAATAAACCATTATCCAAAAGAAACAGATAAACGAAATAAAATTTCTGCTTTGAAAACAATGGGAGCCATTGGTGATAATGACACCAAAGATTTTGCTTTAAGCATTCTTTTAAAAGAAGTCGATTTAGAAATAAAATTCGAAATTGTTAATTGTATTAATAAAATTGATACCACTTTCTTTAATACCTATAAAACAGAAGATGCATCAGAAAATGAAATCATAAAAAGAATTGTTTTACATGTAAATAACCCATATTTAAATTGAGCACCCTAGAAAACATTATTAAAACCTACGAAACCTATATTGCTTATTATTCCATTAGTTATATTGTATTTTATTTATTACTGGCTATATTATCTTGGACAGCTATAAAAAAGTATTATAAATCTAAATATTTCCTACTTAAAGAAATATTGGTTAAATCTAATCATACTGTTGGCGTTTCTATAGTAGCTCCAGCATTCAATGAAGCAACTACTATTGTATACAACGTTAAATCACTACTTTTTCAAGAGTACCCAAAATTTGAAGTGGTTATTGTTAATGACGGAAGTACCGATGCTACTCTAGAAATATTAATTAGAGAGTTTAATTTAGTTAAAGTAGATTTTTTCTATCAAGAAAAAATACCGACACAACCTGTAAGAGGGCATTATAAGTCAACGAATCCTATATACTCCAAACTTTTAGTTGTCGATAAAGAAAACGGAAAGAGTAAAGCTGACGGATCAAATGCCGGTATCAACTCTGCTAAATACTCCTTATTTATCTGTACAGATGTAGATTGCATTTTAAGAAAAGATACGATTTCAATGCTCGCCAAACCTTTTATTGAAAATACTGAAAAAGTAATCGCGACCGGGGCTGCAATACGAATTTCAAATTCATGTGAGTTTAAAGATGGAATGCTTTTTAAATCACATTTTCCAGATAATTTTTTTGCCCGTTTTCAGGAACTGGAATATATTCGTTCGTTTTTATTTGGAAGAATGGCTTGGAGCAAAATTAATGGTTTACTATTAGTTTCTGGCGGTTTAGGAATGTTCGATAAAGAAACGGTCATTGAAGCTGGCGGATATTGGCATAAATCACTTGGTGAAGATATGGAACTCATCACTCGAATGAGAAAACTGATGCACAAGAAAAAAGAAAAGTTCTTAATAATATATATACCGGAATCTCTTTGTTGGACTGAGGTCCCTGCCAGTATGACTATATTCTTAAGACAAAGAGTGCGTTGGGCCAGAGGATTAGTTCAAACATTATATTTACATAAAGATGTCTTTTTAAATCCAAAATACGGTAAAACTGGCCTCCTCATTTTTCCTTATTATTTGCTTTATGAATTTGCAGTTCCTATTTTAGAAATCTTAGGCTTAATTGTCTTAACAATTGATATGTTCTTTTTCAGTATTAACTATGATTTTTTATTGATTGGCAGTGCTTTTGTATATTTATTTTATATAAGCATAACTCTAATTTCTGTATTTTTAGATCAATTAATTTATAAACATTACACTGGTATTAAAGAGGTGTTAATATTAATAGCAATGATTTTTATTGAACCTTTTGTCTTTCATCCCCTCAATGTTTACGCTTCCTTAAAGGGTTATTGGCACTTTATAAGACAAAAAGAGCAAAAATGGGGAGTGATGGTACGTCAAGGATTTACAACTGAACAAAAACAAACATCATGAGGAATAGCAAAATTTTAAATATAGTCGGTTTTTTCATTTTTATATTCATTTTTTCAAATCAAAAAATAAACGCCCAAAAAATTGATACCGATAGTCTTTTAACAGTAATCATAAAAGACATGCAGCATGAAAAAAATTATACTAAAAATATTCAAAGAGCATTAATGGCTAAAAAAATAGCACCAAATTATCTTGATTATTATTTGATATTAGGACGTAACCATGATTTGTTGAAAAATAAAGATAGCGCGAGCTACTATTACAACTATTACATCAAAAAAACCAACTCTAACGAAGATGCTTTTAACTATCTAATCAACATCGAATTAGAAAAAGAAAACTATCTGGAAGCCGATAAAACAATAGATCAAGCCATTCAAATGCATCCTGAAAACAGAGATTTTCAGAAAAAGAAAATAGTGGTTTATCAATTACAAAAAGAAACTAAAAAAGAATATAACTATGTACAATCGTTACATGTAAGATACCCTAACGATCCTGAAATTAAACAAAGCCTTTTTCTCATAGAGTCAAAAATAAAGTCTGACAGGTTGGGCTTTAATTACAGTTATACAACTTTCAACAGAAATGGTTATGGCCCTTGGCATTTAGGAAGCATACAATACATCCGAGAACGTGGCTGGGGTTCTTTAATAGGCCGAATTAATTATGCGAATAGATTGTCTTCTGGAAAAAGTATTGCTGAAGGCAAACAATTTGAAGCAGAATCCTATTTTTTTACAGGAAAAAATAATTATTCTTACGCAAGTATAGCCTACAGTCAAGATGTAGTTTTCCCAAAGTTAAGAGTAGGATATTCTTTTTATCAAAATTTCAAAAAGGGATGGGAAGCTGATTTAGGGTTTCGATACATTAAATCAGAAAATACAGAAACTAAAACAATTGTTTTGGGAGTTGGTAAATATATCGGTTCCTATTGGATAAATTTTAGATCCTACCTACAAAATAATGACAAGGACTACCATCCTTCATTCTCGCTGACAACCAGATATTATTTTGATACAAAATATGATTATATTTCATTAGTTGCAGGATATGGAACGTCACCAGATGAGAGAACTACTATAGGTCAATTTGAACAAAGAGTAAGTCTTGATTCCTATAGAATTGGCGCTGGATATTACAAATTATTCAATAATCACTATTTAACTGGAATCCAAGCAACATTTAATAATCAGGAATATGTTCCAAACTTAAAACAAAACGAATTAGAAATATCTTTAATGCTCCAATATAAATTCTAAAATGTTTTATAAAAAATTCAATTTAAATAGAATACTATTTATCCTGTTTCTTTTAAGCTTCAAAATGATGGCTCAATCTGATATTGTTATTAAGAATCTAACAGCTAACGAGAACTCGATCAGTATTGCATCCGAGAGAGCAAGACCTGCTGCAATAGTCTTAAAATCGTATTTAGATAAATTTTTTTCTAATTCATTTTTGATTCAAAACGAAAATAATTCGATTGAGAAAAACTCAAAAATTCATCTCAGCATATCAAACATAAAAAAATTAAATACTGATAATAGTTTTATAATTAAAAGCAATACAACTGATATTTTTTTGATTGCTCCAAATGAAAAATTGTTACGCTATGCGGTTTATACCTTATTAGAAACTTGGGGATTTAGAAAATTCACTGCTAAAGAAACCTACATTCCAAAGTTAGATGTAGTTGTATTTCCAAAAAACACGGAGCAGTACCATAAACCTTCTTTTGAGTATCGAGCATTATTATATCCAGATGCTTACGATGAAAATTTCAGAGATTGGCATAAATTAGATTGGCATTTAGAAGACTTTAGCGTTTGGGGACATTCCTTTAGTAAACTTTTACCACCTCAAGAATATTTCAAAAAGAATCCAACTTTTTTTGCATTGTATGAAGGAAACCGAAACGGCGAATCCATTTGTATGACTAATGACACTGTGGTGGATTTAGTAATACAAAAAATACAGAAAGTGATTGCGCAAAACCCCAATGCTCCATTCTATTCTGTAAGTCAAAATGACGATGTAATCTATTGTGAATGTCAAGAATGCAAATCTATAAACAATAAATACGGAGGTCCTCAAGGGTCTCTCTATTATTTTTTAAACAAAATTGCAGTATATTTCCCTAAAACAAAAATAGTAACTTTAGCTTATCTTCATACATTTAAGCCTCCGACAAATTTAAAATTACAACCAAATATATATACCCTGTTTTGCCCAATTGAATTGAATCGAGGAAAAGCTATTGTGGACGATACTTACAGTAAGTCTTTTAGAAAAACATTGCAAGATTGGAACGAAACTACATCTCATTTATATTTATGGGATTATACGGTACAATTTTCAAACTATTTATCTCCTTTTCCTAACATTCATACTTTTTCAGACAACTATAAATTCTTTGAAAAAAATAATGTAAAAGGATTATTTGTACAAGGATATGCAGATGTTCCTGGTGATTTTACAGAATTAAGACAATATCTTTTGGCCAAATTATTATGGAATACTGATATTGATATTGAAGCCACTACAGATGATTTCCTAAGAGGTTTTTATGGTAAAGCGGCACCTCAAATTAGAAAGTATTTAAATCTTTTAGCCGAAAATCAACAAAAATCTAATTCATACCTAGACATCTATTCAGGTCCGGTTCAAAGCAGAAATACATTTTTATCACCGGAAGCAATGGATCAATATGACTATTTAATTAATGAGGCAACACTTGCAGTTAATCAAGATCCTATATTAGAGTCGAGAGTCAAAAAATTACGTTTAGCTTTGGAATATGTATTTTTTGAACAATCAAAATTTTATGGCAAGGATCAACATGGTATGTTTATGGCTAATGAAAAAGGCCAAAAAGAAATAAAAAAAGGGATAACAGAAAGAGTTCGAAATTTCACAAAAAACTGTTCAGAACTAGGAATCTATGAATTAAGTGAAGGTGGTTTATCTCCAGAAAAATATTATGAAGAATGGCTCCTAATAGCCAAAGACTCGACAAATCATCTGGGAGAAAAACTAAAGGTTAATTTTCTGACATTCCCAGCCGAAGAATTTACAGGAAAAGGAAGCTACGGGCTTGTTGATGGGATTAGAGGTTATAAAGACTATAACATCAACTGGATTGGATGGTATGGAACCAATCCAGAGATAGAACTAATTACCAACAAACTAGATTTCAATCAAATAAAAATAAATTTTCTCGATGATCAAAGACATTGGATTTTTAAACCAAAGAAAATTTCTATTTATGGTTTTAATAATGAAGAATGGTTGCTGATTACAGAGAAATTTATAGGGAATTTAACAGAAGATTCTGTTATTAAAACAGAACTGATAGAGATGAACAGTAAAAACTTTAGTAAATTTGATAAAATAAAGCTACTAATTGATAATCAAGATGATTTACCAATTTGGCGAAAGCGAAAGCAAAAAAAACCAATGATAATGATTGATGAGATTGAACTCTATAATAAATAAAAAAACTTAAAATGAGCCCAAAAAAAATATTAATAATAGAAGATGACAATCTAATAATTAAAATTCTAGATTTTATTTTAAAGAAAGAAGGTTATGAAACTTATATATCTAAAGATGGTAACGACGGAATAGAACAAATAGGGATTCTTCAACCTGATTTAATTATCACCGATATTATGATGCCTTATAAATCAGGACTGGAAATTACGGCCTATTCTAAAAAAAACTATCCCAGTATTCCAGTGATTATAGTTTCAGCTTTAGGTAAGGAAGATTTAACAGTTATTGAAGGTTTTAAATTAGGTGTGGATGATTTCATAGCCAAACCATTTAATCCTATCGAATTAGTTTTAAGAGTAAAACGTTTTGTTTAAAAGGTTGTGTTTAAACTAATCTAAAAATAACAATACTATTACCTAATGTTAGTATCCTCATAAAAAACGTATCTTTGCACAAAATTTAAGCAAATGAGTACTTTCGAACAATTCAATCTCCCTAAATCTGTGCAAAAAGCAATAGATGATTTAGGATTTACATCTCCAACTCCCATCCAGGAAAAAACTTTTTCTGTGATAATGTCTGGAAGAGATATGATGGGAATTGCACAAACTGGTACCGGTAAAACATTTGCCTATCTATTACCTTTATTAAAATTATATAAATTTACTCCAGGACATACCCCTAAAATAGTAATTCTGGTTCCTACACGTGAGCTTGTAGTGCAAGTAGTGGAAGAAGTAGAAAAATTGACAAAATACATGTCAGTTCGTACCGTTGGTATTTTTGGAGGAGTCAACATTAATACTCAAAAAACAACCGTTTATAAAGGCTGCGACATACTAGTGGGAACTCCAGGAAGAATCATGGATTTAACGCTGGATAATGTGATTCGTTTTGAAGAAATGCAAAAATTGGTAATCGATGAGTTTGACGAAATGCTTAATTTAGGTTTCCGTACCCAATTGACCGCTATTTTGGCCATGATGCCTAAAAAACGTCAGAACATACTATTTTCGGCAACAATGACGGATGAAGTGGATGCTATTTTGAATGACTATTTTGATTATCCGGAAGAAGTTACTCTTTCAGCATCAGGAACTCCTTTGGAAAACATCAAACAAATTGCCTATAATGTTCCCAATTTTAATACCAAAATAAACCTTCTAAAATACTTATTGCAAAACAACGAAGACATGAGTCGTGTTTTAGTATTTGTCAATAATAAGAAGATTTCAGATATGGTTCACGAACGTATCGAAGAAGATTTTGAAGGTCAGTTTGGGGTAATTCACTCGAATAAATCACAAAATTATCGTTTGAGTACGATGGCTTCCTTTCAAGAAGGAAATCTCCGTGGTTTGATTACTACTGATATTATGGCTAGAGGTTTGGATATTTCCAATATTACTCATGTTATCAATTTCGAAATGCCTGAAATGCCTGAATTGTATATGCACAGAATTGGTAGAACCGGTCGTGCAGATGCTACAGGAACCGCAATAAGTCTTATCGCGCCTCGTGAAGAAGAATCCAAAGTGGAAATAGAAGTGCTGATGAATATGGAATTAGCTATCGAACCTTTCCCGGAAACCGTTGAAGTTTCTTCAAAATTAATCGAACCTGAAAAAGACAGACAACCGATTAAGTTTATGATGAAAAAACAAAAACTTGACGGAGATGGCGCTTTTCAAGAAAAAAGCAAAAAGAATAAGAAAGTCAATTTGGGTGGACCTGGGGTAACCAAGAAAAAAACGCACGGTTCTGTAAATAGAAACATGCTAAAAACCAGAGACAAAAAGAGAAAAGACAAGAATAAATAGTAAACTAAAAAAGGCTAAAAATGATACTCATTTTTAGCCTTTTTCTTGAATTGTAATATTAATTCTTTGTAAAAACCAAGCAAACCGGAGAACACAAAGCAATCTTCTTTCCAGTATCTGTAAGTGCTCCCGTATTTTTATTTCTTTTAAAAATTACAATATCATTTGTATATTGATGTGCAACCAAAAGAAAATTCCCAGTTGGATCAATCGCAAAATTTCTAGGTCCTTTCCCTAAAGTACTGGTTTGTCCTTTCAATAGTAATTTTCCGTTTTTTAGAATTTTAAAAATTGTAATGTTATTAGCTTCCCCGCGATTGGAAGCATATAAAAACTTTCCGTCAGGTGAAATATGGATATCCGCAGAACTAAAAGTCCCTTTGAAGTCTTTTGCTAAAATAGTGGTTTCATCAATCTTTTTCAATATCCCGTTTGAATAACTAAATACCGTTAACGCTCCGTCAAGTTCCTGTAATAGATAAACAAATTTACCGTCCTTGCTAAAGGTCAAATGTCTTGGTCCACTTCCTGATTTAACTGAAATGCTATCCTTTAATTCTAAAACAGTACTGGCAGCATTAGGATTATAGACATACGAATATACTTTGTCATTCCCTAAATCGTTAGACAAAACAAACTTTTTATCTGGGGAAAAATGAACCATATGCACATGAGGACCTTCTTGTCTTTGTACATTAATTCCTTTTCCATAATGTTGTACTACTTGCTTTGCTTCAGCTAGACTTCCGTCGTTATTTTTACTAAAAACGGAGATATTTCCGCCGGAATAATTGGCAACTATCACATTTTTATCATCGTTTATAATGTAACAAGGATTTGCTCCTTTTGAACTTTGTTTGTTGATTAAGTTTAATTCACCGCTTGATGGAGTGTAACTGAAAGAACTTACCGTACTTTCAGCACCATACTCATTCACGGAATAAATAAAGTTATTGTCTTTTGAAACCGTCAAATAACTCGGATTTATAACTTTTTCAGTTGCATTTTTAAAACTAAAATCACCTGTCTTTGAATCAAAATCATATACATAAATTCCTTTGCTATCACAACTTTGGGTGTAGGTTCCAATCAGTAAATTAAATTTATTTTTTTGTGCCTGAACACTTGCAAAAATGAAAATTAATAGAACAACAGCAAACGGTTTTTTCATGTTTTTAAATTTTATTGAAAAGCTAAAATACACATTATATCCATAATGAATGTCAATTGTTTATTCCTTTGAAAAATTATAACAACTTCATCTAAAACTGTCAACAAATTTGTATTTTTGACTCATGAAATTCAATGAGCTCCATTGAAAATAAAATCCAGTGAAGTAAACTCAACCTCAGAATGCATTTTAAACATCCCGAAATTTTATACTTTCTGTTCTTATTGATTGTTCCAATTTTGGTCCATTTATTTCAATTACGCCGTTTCAAAAAAGAATATTTTACCAATGTTCGTTTCTTAAAAGCACTTTCCATACAAACCCGAAAAAGCTCTAAAATAAAGAAATGGTTGCTTCTCACCTGCCGATTATTATTGTTAACTTGTATTATTATAGCATTTGCACAGCCTTATTTTGAGTCAAAAGACAGTAAAAATGCCAGCAATGAACTGTATATTATTTTGGACAATTCTTTTAGTATGCAAGCCAAAGGCAAAAAAGGTGAATTGCTAAAACGAGCTGTTCAGGAACTGCTTGAAGAAACTCCTGAAAATTTAAATTTCTCTTTGCTTACCAATTCCGAAAATTATTGGAACACGGATATAAAATCGGTTCGTGGTGCTTTGCAAAATCTAAAATACAGCGCTACTCCGTTCCAATTGGACAATATAATGGCAAAAATAAAAGCGCATAAATCGGCTTTTAAAAAAGATATCGTTATCATTACCGATGCCGTAGGACTTGATGAAAAACAATTAAAAAATATAAATGCAGCTGACTCTCCTTTATTTATAATCACAAAAGCAGAGCAAAAAAATAATGTTTCTATTGACAGCGTTTTTATTAATAAAACTTTAGAAAATTTTTATGAAATTAGTGTTCAAATATCCGGTTATGGCGAGGATTTTAACCCGATTCCTATTTCTTTATACAATGAAAACAAGCTCATTGCAAAGACAATAGTAACATTAGACACGAAGAAAAAAAATCTCAATTTTACGATTCCAAAACAAGCCTTTCATGGCTATTTTTCTATAGTTGACAATGGGTTGAATTATGATAACACGTTGTATTTCAGCATTTCTAAAACCAAGAAAACCAACATTATCAGCATTGGAGAACCAGCGAAAAGCAACTTTCTTTCCCGAATTTACACCAGTGAAGAATTCAATCTTAATAATTACACTTTAAGTACATTAGATTACAATAAACTGGAAGAACAAGACGCGATTGTTTTAAATGAATTGGATGAAATCCCACAAGCTTTGACTACCACTTTAAAATCTTTTGTAGAAAAAGGCGGCAATTTAATTGTGATTCCTTCGGTGATAAATTCAACTACAAATATGAATTCTTTTCTATCGAATTTTGGAAAACTTACATTCAATTCTTTAGAAAACAGAGAAAAACTGATTACTAAAATCAACTTCAATCATCCTATATTCAATAGCGTATTCGAAAAGAAAGTGACTAATTTTCAATATCCAAAGACAAAAAGTTCCTTTATAATATCTAGCTCAAGTCCTGCTGCTTTGTCTTATGAGGACCAAAGTGTTTTCTTGACTTCGATAGTAAATTCGGTTTCGGCGGTTGCTGTTTTTGCAGCTCCTATCAACATCGAAAATTCAAATTTTCAGCAATCTCCATTAATTGTACCTACATTTTACAAGATGGCGATGAACAATCAAAACAACGGTGTAAATGCTTTGATAATAGGAAATAACAACCCACACTTGACCGAAGCTTCGCTAAACAAAGACGCTATTTTAACGGTAAAAGGCCTAGACGAACAATTTATTCCTATCCAACAAATTCTTAATAATAAAGTCAAAATGACTTTCAATGATTATCCGGAACAAGCCGGAAATTTTAGAATTTACAATAAAAAAGAGTGGATCGAAAACATCAGTTTCAATTACAATAGAACAGAAAGTGATTTGGCTTCAGCCAATGATAATATTCTTTCTGACTATAAAACCATCGAATCTATACCAACGCTATTTGACACTTTACAAACTGACAGAACTGATAATCAAATTTGGAAATGGTTTGTTATCTTTGCACTGTTATTTCTAATAACCGAAATGGCAATTATACGATTCGTAAAGTAAATAACGAAGATCCAAATAATTAAACAATCAATATGAACATAATCATCAGAGAAGCAAAAATTATCGATTCTAAAAGTCCCTTTCATAATAAGACTGTAGATATTTTAATTGTTGATGGTTTTATAAAAAAAATTGGAACATCGCTTCCAAATCCAGATAAAGCAGACGAGGTAAAACTTGATAATTTACACGTATCACAAGGTTGGTTTGACAGTAGCGTTTCTCTTGGAGAACCTGGTTTTGAAGACCGAGAAACCATATCAAACGGACTTAATGTAGCTGCCAAAAGCGGTTTTACTGCAATCGCATTACAACCCAACTCCTTCCCTATTATTGACAATCAATCCCAAGTGAATTTTGTTTTAAATAAAGCACAAGGATTTGCAACTCAACTGTATCCTATTGGCGCTTTAAGTAAAGAAAGTGCAGGAAAAGACATGGCCGAATTGTATGATATGAAAAAAGCTGGAGCCGTAGCTTTTGGAGATTATAATAAAAGTTTGGATAATGCTAATTTGCTGAAAATTGCCTTACAATACGTTCAGGATTTTAATGGATTGATTCTTGCTTTTTCCCAAGACGAAAATATAAAAGGAAACGGAGTGGCGAATGAAGGCATTGTTTCTACCCGATTAGGTTTGAAAGGAATTCCAAATCTTGCTGAAGAATTACAAATCGCAAGAAATTTATTTCTGTTAGAATATACTGGAGGAAAACTACACATTCCGACCATTTCGACTAAAAAATCAGTTCAATTAATCAAAGAGGCTAAAGCCAATGGATTAAATGTAACCTGCAGTGCAGCTGTGCATAATTTAGTTTTAACAGATGAAAAATTAGAAGGATTCGACACCAGATATAAAGTTTCACCGCCACTTAGAACTGAAGCTGATAGAAAAGCATTACTGAAAGGAATAAAAGAAGGAACGATCGATATGATTACATCCGACCATAATCCGATGGACATTGAACACAAGAAAATGGAATTTGATGGTGCCAAAAATGGAACGATTGGAATGGAAAGTGCTTTTGGTGCTTTGATGACCGTATTGCCATTAGAAACCGTAATAGATAAATTGACTGCTGGAAAATCTAGATTTGGTATTGATATCCAAATCATAAATGAAGGTTCAAAAGCAAATATTACCTTATTTAATCCGGAACCAAAAAGTATTTTTACAAAATCATCCATTTTATCAAAATCGAAAAACTCTGCTTTTCTGGAAACAGAAATGAAAGGGAAAGTACACGGAATTGTGAATCAAGGAAAATTAATTTTAGCATAAATAAAAAACCTCACAAACCTCAAGGTGAGCACAAATAAAAATGAATAATACTACCGAAACAGGAAAAACTGCCGCCATCACAAGCTATATTTTAGGAATTGGCGTGTTTATAGCGATGTCTATGAACTCCGAAGATAAAAATAAGTTTGCTTCTTTTCACATTCGCCAAGGACTGGGACTCACATTAACTTTTATATCACTTGGATTAATTATCAGCAATTTTGACAGCTTAATGATTTCAGCTCCGATGTGGATTTTCGTATTTGTTTTATGGTCTTATGGTATTACCAGTGCTATAAAAGGAGAAACGAAACCGGTTCCTTTATTGGGAACTTATTTTCAAAAATGGCTTAAAAACATCTCTTAATTGATTGAAGATTGTTGATTAACGATTTTTGATTGCAGAACTGAAAAACCGAAAACTGAGACTGTTTTTTTTTTGAATGCAGAATTTTTGAAAACTGAAAAATGATTACTAAGAACTGAATACTAACTATGAATTTATCTTTAGAATATAAAATACGAGAACCTAAAATAAAATTAGACAAAAATCCTCTTTTACTTTTATTACACGGATACGGCAGCAATGAAGAAGATTTATTTTCATTTGCTACTGAGCTTCCAGATGAATATTATATTATCTCAGCACGTGCGCCTTATGACTTGCAATACGGCAGTTATGCATGGTATGCGATAAACTTTGATGCGGATCAAAATAAATTTTCAGACCACGAACAAGCCAAAGTTTCAAGGGATTTAATCGCTGGATTTATTGATGAGTTAATTGCTAATTATCCAATCGATGAAACACAAATTGCTTTAGTTGGCTTCAGCCAAGGATCAATCTTGAGTTATGCTGTGGCACTTTCCTACCCAGAAAAAGTTCAAAAAGTGGTGGCTATGAGCGGCTATTTGAATTTAGAGATTGTGGCTGATGATTATCTTAAAAACAACTTTACTAACTTAAAAATATTTGCTTCACACGGAACGGTAGATCAAGTAATCCCAGTAGAATGGGCTAGAAAAACACCTGCAATAGTAGAAAATTTAGGAATAAATACAACCTATAAAGAATATCCTGTAGGTCATGGAGTAGCACCACAAAATTTCTATGACTTTAAAAATTGGCTTCTTGAAAAATAGTGTACAGTATTCAGTCGCAGTTTTCAGTTATAGTGAACACTGAGAACTGCGAATGACCACTTATTTTTGATATAATAATGATTGATTTACTTCGAAAGAAATACTGTCATCGGCATTGACAAAGTATTTCAATAAAACTTCTCCCCAAATTTCACCGTCACTAAAATCCGCAATAATCCATCTGTGATTTAGGATTCTTACTTTATTGATAATAAATTTATTCGTCCCAATTTGATCTTGACCTGTGTAAGGATTTCCTTTTGGGTTGGAGTTGTAATCCAATAATTTTTCAGTAACAACAGGAATTAATTTTTCGTATTGAATTATTTTTTCTGAACTTCCTGAATCAAAATAATTTTGTGCATTTTCATTTTTTGCCAAAGAAAAATAGTTCGCATCGGCTAACTGATTCGAAACTAAACTTAAACTGTCTCTTAACTTTTTTGTAGTTTTTTCATACCTTGTTTGTTCAAATGCGACCTGTTTACTCAAAAACATATAAGTGAAAATCGAAGAAAGTACCGCTAAAATAGTGAGATAAAGGAATAGTGACTGTTTCATTGTGAATTGAATTATAGTGTAATTTCTAAATTGTCGTATGCTAAGAAAACAGTTGGAGGAAGGTTTTTTTGAACCTCTTCATGATATCCCATAATATGACTAATATGTGTAAGATAAGTTGTTTTTGGTTGCACCAAAGTTATAAAATCTAATGCTTCTTTCAAATTGAAATGAGTATCATGAGGCTCTTCCCGTAAAGCATTTATTACCAACACCTTTAAGTTTTTTAATTTTTCAATTTCGCTTTTTTCAATAGTTTTCACATCAGTTAAATAGGCAAAATCATCAATTCGGTACCCAAAAACCTGAAGATCCCCATGCATTACATCAATAGGAATTACCGTTTTATTTCCGAGAGAAAATGGTTGATTATTGACAACTTCAATCGTTGCAACAGAAGGAGCGCCCGGGTATTTATTTACCGTTTCAAAAACATATTCAAACCGTCTTCTCAAATTATCGATGACCCTTTGATGTGCATAAATTGGGATTTCACCCTGCTTAAAATTAAACGGACGAATATCATCTATTCCCGCTGTATGGTCAGCATGTTCGTGAGTGAATAGGATTCCATCTACTTTTTGACAATTTGAAGAAAGCATTTGCTGCCTGAAATCAGGTCCGCAATCAATTACAAAAGAATGATTTCCCCAAGATATCCAAACGGAAACTCTCAGTCTTTTGTCTTTAAAATCAGTGCTTTTACATACTGGATGATTGCTCCCAATAACAGGAATCCCTTGTGATGTACCAGTTCCTAAAAAATATACCTTCAATTTTATTGCTTTTATTTACAAAAATAGGGTTAATTATCTTTCATTAGAAACCTATTTCATTAACTTTGCAACATATTAGCCATATTAAAAGAAAATGGATACAGAAATAAAATTAAAAGGTGACAAAATCATCGAACAAATCCCTTCAATTAAAGACAAAGCACTTCGTATTAATTTAAATGAAAATATTTACGGAACTTTTGCAGAGATTGGAGCTGGACAGGAAACTGTAAGACATTTTTTTAGATCTGGTGGTTCTTCTGGTACAATTGCAAAAGCAATGTCTGCCTATGACAAAGACTTTAGTGATGCTGTATACGGCATTGAAGAAGACGGCCGTTACGTAACCGAAAGCCGACTTAAAAAAATGCTTTCTCACGAAGTAAATCTAATAGAAAAACGTTTGAGCAGAGAGAAACATCCTAATAAAATGTTTTTTAGTTATGCCAATACTGTAGCTACTATTGATTTTGCAAAACAATTCAAAGGACATGGATGGGTTGGAATTAGTTATCAAATTGAACCGGATGAGGATTATAACGAAATTATCATTCACATTCGATTTAAAGAAACTGATGTACGGTTACAGCAAGAAACACTTGGTATTCTTGGTGTAAACTTAATTTATGGAGCGTATTATAAATACAATGATCCTAAACGATTATTGCGCTATTTATACGATCACTTAGATAAAGATCAGTTAGAAATAGACACTATAAATTTCTCAGGGCCTCGTTTTGCTGATGTCGACAATCGTTTGATGAGTTTACAATTAGTAAAAAACGGGATGACAGATGCGGTAATGTTTAATCCTGAAGGTAAAAACATTCTTCCCGCTGCAATTCTATACAAAAAAAATATTCTTGCTTTTAGAGGTAGTTTTCGTCCCGTTACAAAAGTGAACATGGACATGTATGAGAAATCATTGAAAATGTTCCTGAATGAGAATAAGGTAAATGCCGAAAATACACTGGTAGTTTTTGAAATTACATTATCAAACTTACGTTCTGATGGTGAAATCGACGAAAGAGATTTTATGGATAGAGCTGAATTACTGTGTTCTCTTGGGCAAACAGTAATGATTTCAAATTTCCAGGAATACTATAAAGTGGTGGAGTATTTTGCTAATTATACCAAAGCCAGAATGGGATTAGCCATGGGTGTGAATAATTTAGTAGATATTTTTGATGAGAAATATTACCGTCATTTAAGCGGAGGAATTCTAGAAGCATTTGGAAAATTATTCTATCGCGATATGAAAGTTTTCTTGTATCCAATGATTGGAGAAGATGGAGAAATCATCACATCGGAGAACTTAAAAGTACATCCTAGAATGAAAGAGTTGTACAAATTCTTTAAATTCAATGGAAAAGTAGTAGACATCAATGATTACGATCCTGCAATTCTAGAGGTTTTCTCTCGTGAAGTGCTCAATATGATTAATCAAGGAAAACTGGGTTGGGAAACAATGCTTCCGACTGGTATTGCTGAAATAATCAAAGAGCACCGCCTTTTTGGGTATGACCCAAATAAAGTTTTGAAGGAAAGTAATTAGTGAATGTGGTCAGTTGCTAGTCCTGATAACTATTAAAATCAGTAGTAAAATTTCGATTTAAATTACAACACAAAGTCCAAAATTGAGGTCATTTAACACCTCAACTCTGGACTTTGTGTTGTTGTCATAATTTGATTTCAGTTTTTGTATTCTTATCTGCAATTGCAGTAAATGATCACTAAAAACTGAACACTGACTTACTTTAGTATCTGAGCGGCATGAACCTTAGTTTTTACATCTAAAATCACGTCCTCGATGATTCCTTTTTCATCAATTACAAAAGTGGTTCTGTGAATGCCATCGTATTCTTTTCCCATGAATTTTTTTGGTCCCCAAACTCCAAATGCTTCAATTACTGATTTATCTTCATCAGCCAATAACGGAAAAGGAAAATCGTATTTTTCTTTGAATTTGGCTTGTGCTTTTTGCACATCAGCACTAACACCCAGCAGTTCATAATTATTAGCCTGGAATCGCTCGAAATTATCTCTTAAATCACAAGCTTCTGCAGTACATCCCGGTGTATTTGCTTTTGGATAAAAGAAAACGACTAATTTTTTACCTGCATAATCTGCCAATTGATGTGATTTTCCGTCTTGGTCAAGACCTGCAAAATTAGGTGCTTTATCTCCTTTTTTTAATGTTGTCATTATTTATATTTTTTATTTATTTGAATTGAAATTGAATTTTGCTATTGCCATTGAAATTGTTTTCCTTTACAAATCAAATTTAATGAATAATGAATAAACAAGAACGTGTAACCTTTGTTATAAATACGTTAAAAGAGTTATATCCGACGATTCCTATTCCTTTAGACCATAAGGATCCTTATACGTTATTGATTGCAGTTTTACTTTCGGCACAATGTACGGATGTTCGCGTGAACCAAATTACACCGTTACTTTTTGCTAAGGCTGATAATCCTTATGATATGATAAAAATGTCTGTTGAGGAAATTAAGGAAATCATTCGTCCTTGCGGCTTATCGCCAATGAAGTCGAAAGGGATTCATGGTTTATCCCATATTTTAATCGATAAACACGAAGGAAAAGTACCTCAAAGTTTTGAATTTCTAGAGGAATTACCCGCCGTAGGACATAAGACTGCAAGTGTTGTAATGTCGCAAGCCTTTGGAGTTCCCGCTTTTCCAGTTGACACACACATTCATAGGTTGATGTACCGATGGAATTTGACAAACGGAAAAAATGTTGTTCAGACAGAGAAAGATGCTAAAAGAATTTTTCCTGAGGAGTTTTGGAATGATTTACATCTTCAGATTATATGGTACGGAAGGCAATATTCGCCGGCTCGTGGCTGGGATTTAGAGAAGGATATTATCACTAAAACAATTGGAAGAAAAACGGTTATTGATTCCTATCATAAAAAGTAAAACCTCATTAAACAAAAAATCCCATTATTTTTTTTAAAAAAATAATGGGATTTTTTAATAATTTAAAACCAAATTAAATTTACATAAGACCAACCATAATTGGAGTTAAGCTATTTTAATTAGATATGATTTCAAAACTTTTATTGTCTATTTTTATTATGCTCAACGCTTTGGAATAGCTTAATAAGAAAGAAATTGTTTCTTTACTTGGTTTCCTGTTTTTTGAAACTGATGCTTTTTTTGAGTAAGTTTTTGCCATAGAGTAATATATATTTTTCTTTATATTACAACGTAGCAAGTTTAAACATATTGTTAATTGGTTAAAACAATTTGGTGTTTGTCAATCACTTTTCTCAAATTCATTAAAGCATAACGCATTCTGCCTAAAGCGGTATTGATACTAACTCCAGTCGATTCCGAAATTTCCTTAAAGCTCATATCTTGATACATTCGCATCACCAATACCTCTTTTTGATCAGCCGGAAGTCCTTCGATTAGCTTTTTTAAATCCATTTCGACTTGTTCCGAAATTATTTTATTTTCTATAGTCTGAGCCCCATCAGACATTATAGAGAAAATAGAGAACTCTTCTGTTTCCCTGAACATGGGCATTTTTTTTGTTTTCCTGTAATGATCTACAACCAGATTATGAGATATACGCATAACCCAAGGTAAGAATTTACCTTCTTCATTATATGAATTTGATTTCAAAGTTTTAATTACTTTGATAAAAGTATCTTGAAAAATATCGTTGGTAATGTCTTTATCCGGAATTTTCGAATAAATAAAACCATAAATTTTTGATTCGTGCCTTTTTATTAGTTTAGCTAAGGCATCCTCGTTACCTGCGACATAATCCTTTACCAATGACGCATCAGGGAGTTGTATATTAACCATAATAATACTTTTTAGTTTTAAAATAAATAAGAGATATCTCTAAAAAGTAGTTTTCTATTATAGGCTAGTGTTTATTTAGGTTTGTTAAGTTTTCAAATTTAACTAATTATTGTTTTAACATGCAAGTAAAATTAATAAAAATTAACATAAGTAGCTCCAAATTTGTTAAAATTTTTCTTCTTTTTTTACATTCCTATAAAAAACAGTAAACTGATGAATAACATTAGGAACCTTTTTTCTCAAAATGAATTCTGAAACTAAGAAAACAAAATACCACTTGCCCAATAATGAACTTTGAAAAACCTTATTTTTAGCCCTCAATATCCACATAAACAACTGACATTCTTTAACATATAAAACTACGGAATCGATAAATAATAACCGTTGAAGGAATAACAACTGCAATCTTTTTTAATCATTATTTGTGACTTGTTCAACCCTTTTAGTCAGTTGAAAATTGATTACTTTTGTAAAAATTATCATTTTTATGCAAGTTGACCTTTCGAAATTAGATCCCAAGAAAAATATCATTATAAAAGGCGCACAAGTACATAACTTAAAAAATGTAGATGTTGCGATTCCTCGAAATAAACTAGTGGTTATCACAGGACTTTCGGGTTCTGGAAAATCAAGTTTGGCTTTCGACACTTTATATGCCGAAGGTCAACGTCGTTATGTAGAAAGTTTGTCGTCCTATGCACGACAATTTCTTGGAAGATTGGATAAACCAAAAGTGGAATATATAAAGGGTATAGCTCCCGCAATTGCGATTGAACAAAAGGTAAACACAACCAATGCGCGCTCTACTGTAGGAACATCCACAGAAATTTACGATTATATAAAATTACTTTTTGCCAGAATTGGAAGAACTTATTCTCCTGTTTCCGATCGTGAAGTCAAAAAAAATACGGTTACTGATGTGGTTACTGATGTAAAAAGCTTTGAACTTGACAGCAAGTGGTTGCTTCTTGCTCCTATTCATTTAGAAGAAGGGCGAAAACTGGAAGGCAAATTAAAAGTGCTTCTACAACAAGGTTTTGCAAGGATTCTGATGAATAATGAAATGGTTCGGCTAGACGAAATAGACCAACATTCTTTAGACAATAAAGACATAACGCTCATTATTGATAGGATTGTGGTCAAAGACGAAGAAGAATTCTACAATAGATTGGCTGATGCGATACAAACTGCTTTCTTTGAAGGAAAAGGAATTTGCCATTTACAGGAATTAAACTCCGATAAAAAGTTTTCGTATTCCAATAATTTCGAATTGGATGGAATCACATTTTTGGAACCCAACGTTCATTTATTTAGTTTTAACAATCCATACGGAGCGTGTCCCGTTTGTGAAGGCTATGGAAATATTATAGGAATTGATGCCGAATTAGTGGTACCAAATACAACTTTATCCATTTTTGAAAATGCTATTTTTCCTTGGCGTGGTGAAAGTATGAGTTGGTTTCGAGACGAATTGGTAAATAATGCTTACAAATTTGATTTCCCAATACATAAACCTTTTTATCAATTATCTGAGGATCAAAAGGAATTGATTTGGAATGGAAACAACTATTTTCAAGGTCTAAATGATTTCTTCAAAGAACTGGAAGAAAAGAATTATAAAATCCAAAATAGAGTTATGCTTTCGCGTTACAGAGGAAAAACTAAATGTCATTCCTGCAAAGGAAAACGCTTGAGAATTGAAGCTTCGTATGTGAAAATTAACTCAAAAACAGTTTCTGATTTAGTTGATTTACCTATTAAACATTTGGTTACTTTTTTCGAAAATATTGATTTAGATGTGTATGAAAAACAAATAGCGAAACGATTGTTAATAGAAATCAATAATCGCTTGTCTTTTTTAACCGAAGTAGGACTGGACTACCTGACATTAAACAGAAATTCAGCAACGCTTTCCGGAGGAGAATCGCAGCGCATCAACTTAGCGACGTCATTAGGAAGCAGTTTAGTCGGTTCCATGTATATCCTGGATGAACCCAGCATTGGTTTACACCCAAAAGACACAGAACGCTTGATAAAAGTATTGTTATCGTTAAGAGATTTAGGAAACACGGTTATTGTGGTAGAACATGATGAAGATATCATGAAAGCCGCGGATATGATTATTGATATTGGTCCCGAAGCGGGAACTTTTGGAGGTAATCTGGTGGCCCAAGGCACGTATGATGAAATATTAAAATCGACATCACTTACAGCGAAATATTTGAATGGAGACTTAGAAATTACCGTTCCCAAAAAACGCAGGCTTTTCAAGAATTTTATTGAAATAAAAGGAGCTCGAGAAAACAATCTTCAAAATATAGATGTAATCTTTCCATTGGATGTATTAACCGTTATTACTGGAGTTTCAGGAAGCGGAAAAAGCACATTGGTAAAGAAAATTCTTTTTCCCGCGATGCAAAAAAAGCTGGAGAATGTTGGCGAAAAAGCAGGTCAATTTACTGAAATGACCGGTTCCTTTTCGCAAATCAAGCATATTGAATATGTAGATCAAAACCCAATAGGAAGAAGTTCCCGTTCTAATCCTGTGACCTATATTAAAGCGTATGATGACATTCGGGAATTGTATGCCAAAGAAAAACTATCAAAAATAAGAGGGTATCAAGCCAAACATTTTTCTTTTAATGTTGATGGTGGAAGATGTGAAACCTGCAAAGGAGAAGGTTCCATAAATGTAGAAATGGTTTTCATGGCGGATGTACAATTACCATGTGAAACCTGTAACGGGAAACGATTTAAGAAAGAAGTTTTGGAAGTAGCCTTTGAGGGTAAAAATATTCACGATATTCTCACCATGACTATAGATGATGCAATTGCTTTTTTTATAGCCAATAAACAAACTAAAATCACTCAAAAATTACAACCTTTACAGGATGTGGGATTGGGTTATGTGCAATTGGGACAATCATCTTCTACACTTTCCGGTGGAGAAGCACAGCGTATAAAACTCGCCTCATTCTTAGTAAAAGGCGCTACAAAAGACAAAGCTTTATTTGTTTTTGACGAGCCTACAACCGGATTGCATTTTCATGACATCAAGAAGTTATTGGCTTCTTTTGATGCATTGATAGACAAAGGTCATTCAATACTAGTAATTGAACACAACCTTGATCTTATCAAATGTGCCGACTGGATTATTGATTTAGGCCCAGAAGGTGGAGAAAATGGCGGTAAATTATTGGCAGCAGGAACACCTGAACAAATTGTAAAAATAAAAGATTCAGTTACTGGAAAATACCTAAAAGAAAAATTATAAAAATGCTATTCTAAATAGCATTTTTCTTCAAATGTATTTCCATCTTCATCGATTGCTATCACTATATTTTTCTCTTTAGAAGAAACATAAGTTAAATAAATCCAAGCTACTGACCATAGACCTAATGTTACGCAAAAAAGAAAAAAATTAAAAGTATGATCTACTTCTTTCCTGCCTTTTGATAAAACTGCAAAAGGCAATGTATCGTTCCTTTCGATAATTATAAATCCATTATGGATTTTATTAGCTATGATACTAGTAAATTTTTGTAGGCTTTCTTCGTTTATGTATGTATTGCTTTTCATAATTATTGGGGAAATTATTTTAGCTATTTATTATTGTCTTTTATAAAGATAACAACTGCAAAAATAAGAATAGTCTCTTACTTGTACAATACCCACTTTTAGTGATTTTTGATCCATCTAAAAACAATTAAACGACTATAATTTTTACTATTAAAGTTCTATACAAATATATTTTTTTAGATACTTTAAAAGTTACACAATAATCATTTAAAGTTATAATATTCACATATAAAATCCCTTAATCATTTATATAGTAAAAACTTATGTCATTATCTTCTTAAGAGAAAAAACGCTAAACATAGATGAAATTTTGTTAGAAAGATTATTTTTAGAAATTAAGATTAGTCATTCTTTTGAACTGAAAAAAATTTATAAATTAATTCTTCAATTTTTTCAAAACTATATCTAAAGCTTCATTAATTTCAATAGAAATAACAAATTTGTAGTTGATATAAACATATAAAAGAGTAACCAAAATTGATTTTAAACCAATGCTTATTATGGGATGAAAAGGAAATTCCCAAAAATAAAATAACAAGAACAATACAAAAGTAATTGCAAGAGAATACAATGTCTGTTTTGTAAATGGGTACAAATGCATACGCTTGACCACAAAAAGCAGTTTAGCCAAACTATATAGAGTAATTGACAATAAAGTAGCAACTGCAGTTCCTGTTATAGCGTATCTAGGTATAAAAAACATGTTTAATCCTACTGTCAAAAAAACAAGTAATAAACCTAAAAACAAAACCATTCGATAATATTTTGAATTGAAAATGATAGCATTGTTATTTCCTAAAATCAAATCAAAATATTTAGAAATCCCAATCAAAAATACCACAAGAATTCCTCCACAGTATTCTTTTGGAACCATTACATATAACTGATTGATATTAACAAAAATGCATAGCATTACAAAACCTCCAACTACTTGTAGATTAATGGAAGTTTTTTTATACAAATCATTTAATTCATCATGTTTATTCTCATGCATCAATTTAGCTGTTATGGGATATGTAATCTGATGCATTGCACGACTTGGAACAGCAATAACAGAAGCAATATAAGTCGCAACTGAATAATAGGCTATATTCTCAATTTTAATATATTGATTAAGCATAATCTTATCAATATCCAACAACATAACCGCAACACTCCCTGATAAAATAATGAAAAAGGTATACACTAAAACATCTTTCACATTTTGAGGAATAGAGAACTGGAAAACAGGTTTTTTTATATGGAAAGCATAAAACATAGTTATAATAAAAGCCAGAAAATAAATAATCGCAGTAACATAAATAAATTCAACAACAGTAATCCATTTGTAATAAACTCCAATCAAGGCAAATAAAGAAAATAATCTGAGCCCTACCTCTTTAACAAAATTTCCAAAAACCGAATGCATGTGAACTCTTGCCCAAGCATAAAAAATTTCGAAATAAGCCATACTTAGCCCTATAAATGGAATAAGCCACAAATAATCCTTAACTACAGGATTTTCTTTACTCAAGTACAATGAAATAGGTTCAAAAAAGAATAAGCCAATCGATACCAAAGGAATGCACAATAAGAAAGGGATTAGCACTGTAAATGATAGAAACTGAGAGCGTTCTTCTTCTGTTTTATACTGGGTATAGAACTTCACCAAAGTATTTTGCATCCCAAAAGCCAACAATGGCATAATAATATTTGCCCAAGAAAGTATATAGTTTGTTAAAGCATAAAATACAGTTCCTAAAAAAAAGGGATACAAATAAAGGGTATTTATTGCACCAATTCCAAAACCCAAATAGGTAATTATCGTATTCTTTAAAGATTGATTTAATACTATTCCCATTGTAGGAGTTTAATTTTTAAGGTTAAAAGTTGTTGGAAATTTAGCTTTTATTTGATCAGTTCAACCAATTCTTTGGTAAGATTTTTTCTTGAATAACGTTGTAATCCTATGCCGTTTACTTGTAATTTACCCTCCAAAAACTGATTATAAAAGTTCAAAATTACACTTTTAAGTTTCATTTTCTCCGAATAATCAAAAAATACACCTGTATTGGTTTCTTTTATGATTTCGGCAAAATCAGAACCGTTGGGACCAATTGCAATAATAGGCCTGTTAGAAACCATATATTCAAATAATTTCCCAGGGATAATGCTTTTAGTATCCTCAGAATCAATTTCTATAAGCAACAAAACCTGTGATTTTCTTTGGTGTGCAATCGCTTCTGCATGCGAAACATAACCCAAATTATTCAAATAGGAATTTAGCCCGAATTGAGTAATCGTTTCCAAAACTTCCTGACTCACAGCTCCAATTAGTTTTATTTCCAAATGCGATTTAAAATCTGGAATCTCATGAATCAATTCAACCAAACTCTCCCATAAAATCAGAGGATTTCTCTCGGAAAGAAAAGAACCAATATGCGCCAAACTGAATTTCGTATCCAAGGTTTGTTTTTCAACTTCTTCCGTGTCATAACCATTGGTTATTACCGCAATTGGTTTGTTTGTAATCGCTTGAAATTCCGTTTTAGTAGTCTTACTGGTTACTATAATTGTATCGGCTGTATTCAAAACCTGATGCTCTAATGTTTTGTGTTTTTTGGCAGCAAAACTAGACAATCGCAATGATTTATGATAGCCAATAGTGGTCCACGGATCCCGAAAATCGGCAAACCATTTCAAATTTAATTTTTGTTTTAATTCTAATCCAATAAGATGCAGACTGTGTGGCGGTCCCGAAGTAACAATCGCATCAATATTATTTTCAACAATGTATTTCTCCAAATAAGCAACCGATGGTTTTACCCAAAAAACACGTGCATCCGGAATAAAAAGATTCCCGCGAATCCAAAGAAAGGTTTTATCAAGAAAAGATTGCTTTTTCTTATTTGGAATAATTCCTGAACTGATTTTTTTTGTTTTGTTTTTCGAAAGAAATGAAGCCAGTTGATACGGTTCAAAAATTTTATGTTTCAGAATAATCGCTTTATCTGAAACTTCTTTAACCAAATTTTCATCAACAATAGGATAGGTTGGATTTTCCGGAATATAAACAATAGGCTGAATACCGAAATCAGGCAAGTACTTAACAAACTTAAGCCAACGCTGTACACCTGGACCTCCAGCCGGTGGCCAATAATAGGTAATTATTAAAATTTTCTTGGGTTCTGGTTTCAATTTAATTTTTTTATGTTAGTAGAGACGCACTGCAGTGCGTCTCTACAGTGCGTCTCTACCTAATTACACGAATTTTTTCCTTTCGAAATAAATCCCACCAACTAAAAGCAACAACATTCCTATTGAACTTATCAACGTTATCGTGCTTCCGGTTTTTATAACTTGAGGCTCAAATTTAAATTCAATGGTGTGTTTTCCTGTTGGAATATCTAAAGCTCTTAAAACATAATCAACTCTAATGTGAGACACACTTTTTCCATCAATATAGGCATTCCAACCTTTTCCATAATACATTTCGGAGAAAACAGCTAAACCTTCATTTGAATTATTAGACACATATTTCAAATAATTAGGTTTGTAATTTTCTAAAATTATAGTCGCTGAACTGTCTTTGGCAAAAGCCTTATTTTTAATTTCAAAATCTTTACTATTTACAACCGCCACATTTTTAGAATCCAAACTATCCAACGCTTTCATCTCTTCATCAGCAGAATTCACCAATTTTACCTGGCTCACAAACCATGCATTCCCATTTACAGCTGGATTTGATACTGGAAATTCTTTTCCTTCTTTGTCTTTTTGGATAACATACTTCACATTAAGCATATTAAGAACCTCAATATTATTTTTGGAAATCTGATAATCAATTAATTGCTGCATTCTTCTAGGTCTTACCGCGCTGTAACCACCAATAGATTTATGGAAATATGAAGCTCTTGCACCCATGATATCACCTACTTCAAAAACACGGTAATTAGCCGTGTCTTTTAGAATCTCAGTATCAGAAGGCGACTCTTGAAAAGGCACTTCAACTTGACTTCCGCTTACAAAATCTTTTCCGGAAACATATTTTTTATCCACAAAAAACAAATCGGAAACCATCAATAAACCTACAATTATAATGGCCGTATTATGAGCAAATCTATCTTTAATAAACAACCATAAAACTCCGGCTGTTAACACGATAAAAAAGCCTGAACGCAATAAATCAGCACTATATAAGCTCATTCGATCCAGCTTAAGGGCGTTTACAAACTCAGGACCGTAACTTTCTTGAAAATAAGCATCGTTTCCTCCTGAAAAGCTGAACATGCTTTTACTTAAAAATAAAATCAAAATAATTCCTAAACCTAATATTGTCGTTTCATACAATGCTTTCCATTGCAGTTTTTTGTCTAATTTGAAGAAAGACTGTAATCCCATAATAGCCAAAACTGGAAAACACAATTCCAAAACAACTTGGATGGAGGATACCGCTCTGAATTTATCGTACATTGGAACATAATCAATAAAAAAGTCCGTCAAAATAGGGAAATTTTTACCCCATGAGAGAACTAATGCAACTATTGAACCGGAGAGAAATACATATTTAATCTTTCTTTTATCAATAAACAAAGCCAAAATAGCCAAAAAGAATACTACAATTCCAATATATGCAGGAGCAGCCACAATAGGTTGATCTCCCCAATACGTTGGCATTCCCGAAACAAAATCAGTTGCCTGATCCTCTGGAACTCCCTGACCTATCATAAATTCGTACATATTACTGTCTTTGCCAACTGCCTCATTATTAGAACCACCAAAAAGTCGGGGTGCAATAAGATTAAAGCTTTCCATTACTCCATAACTGTACTCCGTGATATAGTCTTTCGACATTGAAGAAGTAGTCTCATTTTTTGAACCGTTTGGATTGAACGTAAGTTCGCTTTTACCACGAATACTAAAATCAGCATATTCAGAAGTTGCTAATAGATTCGTAGCATTGGCACCAATCGCTAAAATTCCTGCCCCTGCTAATATCCCAACCGAATACAACAGTGATTTATATTCCTTCTCTTTTACTTGCTGATAGATAAAATAAGCAGAAAGTATCAATAGGAAAATCAATAAGTAATAGGTCATTTGGAAGTGATTCGCATTGATTTCTAATGCTGTCGCAAAAAGCGTAATCAAACCTCCCAGAATATATTTCTTTTGAAAAACCAGAATAAATCCGGCAATAACCAACGGCATATAAGCAATGGCATGCGCTTTGGCATTATGGCCAACTCCAAGAATAATAATCAAATAGGTAGATAAACCAAAGGCTAAGGCACCAAAAAAAGCTTTCAAAGGATCGACTTTTAATACCAGCATCAAGCCATAAAACCCAAGAAAATATAAAAATAAATAATCCGCAGGGCGTGGTAAAAATCGCAGTGCATCGTCTATCGCTCCAATATAATCGTGCGGATATTTGGCTCCTAATTGATAGGTTGGCATTCCACCAAATGCTGAATTAGTCCAATACGGTTCAACATCATCCGTGACTCTAAAGTCATTTTGTTCTTTGGCCATTCCTGTATACTGCACGATATCAGATTGGAAAATTTGTTTTCCTTGCAAGACAGGATAAAAATATAGGAGAGAAATTACAACAAAACCAAATATGGCTAAAGCGTGTGGATAGAACTTATTAATTATTTTCAATGTAAAATGGTTTGGATTAGAGTAAAAACGGTGTTAAAAACGACAAATTTAATCTATTTCTTCGTAATCAACATAATCCCCCACTTTTTTGGTTTCGCGTGGATTTTTAGCATTTGCCGTATTGTATATTACTTCATCTTTACTTTGTGTTTTTTTCCAAGTATTATCTTGTGTATACTGTTGCTGCTTCTGCATATTTTCGCCTGCTTTTTCCACTACTTTTTTAACTAATAATGGCAAAAATAATTTTGCTAAAAATCTAAAAATATAATAGAAAGCGATCATGTAAAAAAGCGCTTTTATAAAACCAATGAAAGAAGCTGTTTGCATATAAGTTTAATTTTTTCCAAAATTAATAAATCAACCGTTCAAAATTAAAATATCTCTCTTAAATAAATAATAAAATATAGTACATTTGAAAAGCGTTATTACTTTTTAACTCAAAAAAAATAATATGTTCAAAATCAAAATCTTATTTATCGCCGCTATTTCAATGATTCCAAGTATTCATTATGGCCAACATACTGATCAAATAAATTCTAACAGACCAGGAGAAACCATGTCGGCTTATTCAGTTGGAAAATCAGTAATTCAAATAGAAACAGGTGTTTACGGAATAAAACAAAATCATAGTTTATTGAATTATGACGCCAATGGTTTTGGAATTGATGCCACATTACGTTGGGGATTATTCATGGAAAAACTGGAATTGATAGCCGATATACAATACCAAAATGAAAAATACACCACCTTATTTAACAGCACAAATCGAGCAGATTTTAAACAAACTGTTTTAGGAGCCAAATATTTGATTTATGATCCTTTCAAAAATTACGAAAAAAAGGTAAATATATACAGTTGGAAAGCCAATCGAGCATTTAGTTGGCGCCAATTAATTCCTGCTGTTTCAGTGTTTGCAGGAGCTAATTTTACTATGGCTGACAATCCCTATTCTTTTTCTTCAGAATCCAGCATATCACCAAAAATTATGTTGATTACTCAAAACCACTTAGGCGACGGAAAATGGGTTTTTGTAACCAATATCATAGCCGATTATGTAACAACTGATTATCCAAGTTATGGGTATGTGTTGACTCTAACAAGAGGATTTAATGACAAATGGTCTGGTTTTGTAGAAAATCAAGGATTTAAAAGCGATTTTTACAGCGATGCCATTGTTCGTGGTGGCGCAGCATATTTATTGAATAAAGACATGCAAATTGATGCATCAATAAGTACAAGTCTTAAAGATACTCCTTCTGCACTTTATGGCGGTATTGGTTTTTCTTGGCGTTATGATGCCAATTACCAAGAAGTCAGAATAAACATTGACAATAAGGATTCTGACAAAAAAGCATTGAGAAGAGCAAAAAAGACAAAAAAAGGATAATTTATAGAATCTCAAAAAACATAATGATTACAATAAAAGAAGCTACAACAAAAAGTGAATTAATGGATTATATCAAATTCCCTTTTTCCCTATACAAAAACAATAAATATTGGGTTCCGCCAATCATTGCTGATGAACTGGAAACCTTTGACAAAACAAAAAACCCAGCTTTTGAAAATGCCGAAGCCTATTTTTATATTGCCTACAAAAACAATGAAATTGTAGGTAGAATTGCGGCAATCATCAATTGGAGCGAGGTAAATGATCAACAAAAAAAGAAAGTCCGTTTTGGTTGGTTTGATGTGATTGATGATATTGAAGTAACGAAAGCACTTTTGGAGAAAGTGTATGAATTAGGTCGAAAAAATAATTTAGAACACGTTGAAGGTCCAATGGGATTTTCAAATTTAGATAAAGTTGGCGTCTTAACGGAAGGTTTTGACGAAATCGGAACCATGATTACGTGGTACAATCATCCGTATTATACCACTCATTTTGAGCAATTGGGCTATCGCGTAGAAAAAGAATACTTAGAAAGTAAATTTCCTTTCGAAAACGTAAAACCAGAGTTTTTTGAAAAGGCGAATGAATTGGTAAAAAGAAGATACCAACTAAGTCCGCTTAATTTTAAAACTACCAAAGAAGTGATGCCACACGTAGATAAAATGTTTGATTTGTTCAACGAATCCTATGCTTCTTTATCGTCTTTTGTAGCTATTTCAGACGTTCAAAAAGAATATTTCAAGAAAAAATACATCAGTTTTATCAATCCTGAATTCATCAAATTTGTGGAAGATAAAGACCATAATATTGTTGCTTTTAGTATTGTAATGCCTTCCTTTTCTGAAGCGTTGCAAAAATCAAAAGGAAAATTATTCCCATTTGGATTCCTTCATTTGCTAAAAGCAAAAAACCAAAGTAAGGATATGATTTTCTATTTGATAGGCGTTCATCCTGACTACCAGAACAAAGCGGTTACAGCGATAATTTTCAATGAATATTATCATACTTTCAAAGAAAAAGGAGTTATCAACTGTTTCAGAACTCCTGAATTAGCGGACAACCTTGCCATTCATAACTTATGGAAACATTTCAATCCTGTTGTTCACAAACGAAGATGTACTTTCCTAAAGAATTTGTAGCAATTTAGATTGTACTATTTAAAACAAAAAATCCATCAAAACTGATGGATTTTTTGTTTTAAATAATCTTGCTTTATCGCGCAAATTACATTTTGCAATCTACTTTTGACAAAACGACATTTCCTTCAAATTTTAGCTGTTTTGTATCTTTAAACATCACTTTTCCTTTGTTGTCATCTACAACATCTCCATAACCTTCAACATACGTATTTCCCTTTTTCAAAAAGGCAACTTGACGGATTGACGAAACTCCTTCGGACATAAAAGTATATTCTGCAAAAAGCGTATCTCCTTTTATTTCCCCAACTAAAGTCCCTTCATTTTTATCTTTTTCAAAAAAGTTATAACTCAATTTTCCTGAAGCTATTTGATTTCCTTTTATATTCAAAGACATAGAAACAGTATCTTTTTTAATAATCGCACTATAGCATTCTTCTGAAACAGGTTCTTCTACAACTATTTCTTCTGATGTAACTGGTGCTTCTTCTATTTCTTTTTCTTTTTTACAAGAGACAAAAACACTCATAAAAACGACACTCAATAAAATTACTTTTTTCATAAACTTTAAATTTTAAGTTGCATAAATATACCATTTATTAGCTAAATTTATTTAAAAAAAAATCCATCAACAAAAGCTGATGGATTTTTTATAAACTTAAAATTGTAATAATTTTAGAAACTAAGCGTCTAAATCAACTGTAGTTTTAGCTGCAATTTCTTTGTAAGTTCCGTTTACTAATTTCTCACGAATAGCTTCAAAAGCCGTTAGTGTTTCGTCAATATCATCCAATGTATGAGGAGCAGTAGGAATAACACGCAATAAAATCATTCCTTTTGGAATGACTGGATAAATTACTATTGACAAGAAAATACCATAATTCTCTCTTAAGTCATTTACCATTACCATCGCTTCTGGTACACTTCCTTCCAAATAAACTGGTGTAACGCAAGTATTAGTATCACCAATATTAAATCCTTTGCTTCTCAAACCATTTTGCAAAGCATTTACATTCTCCCAAAGTTTGTCTTTCAATCCTGGGTTATCACGCAACAATTGCAAACGTTTCAAAGAACCAACTGTTTGAATCATCGGTAATGCTTTAGCAAACATTTGCGAACGTAAGTTGTATTTCAGGTAATCGATAATGTCTTTATCAGCCGCTACAAAAGCGCCAATATTAGCCATCGATTTTGCAAAAGTAGAAAAATAAACATCAATTCCATCTTGGCAACCTTGCTCCTCACCTGCTCCGGCGCCTGTTTTACCAAGAGTACCAAAACCATGAGCATCATCAACCAAAAGACGGAAATTGTATTTCTTTTTCATTTCTACAATCTCTTTCAACTTTCCTTGTTGTCCACGCATTCCAAAAACACCTTCAGTAATAAAAAGGATTCCTCCACCTGTTTCCGTAGCTATTTTGGTAGCACGTTGCAGGTTTTTCTCCATACTTTCGATATCGTTATGTTTGTAAGTAAAACGTTTTCCACTATGCAAACGAACTCCGTCAATAATACAAGCGTGCCCATCAACATCATATACAATCACATCATTTCTAGTCACCAAAGCATCAATTATAGAAACCATTCCTTGGTAACCAAAATTCAATAAATAAGCCGATTCTTTCATTACAAAAGCAGCTAATTCATTCTCTAATTGTTCGTGATATTTAGTATGACCACTCATCATACGAGCACCCATTGGAGCAGCTGCACCAAATTCTAACGCTGCATCCGCATCTGCTTTACGCACTTCCGGATGATTGGCAAGACCTAAATAGTCATTCAAACTCCAATTCAAAACCTCTTTTCCTTGAAATTTCATTCTTGGACCTAAATCTCCTTCTAATTTTGGAAATACAAAATATCCTTCTGCTTGTGAAGCCCATTTACCTAACGGTCCTTTATTGTTTTGAATTCTTTCGAATAAATCTTTTACCATAATATATTGAAGTAATAATTTTAATTTTAAGAAGTTGCAAAAATAATTATTTAAATTTTATAATGGTATTGAAAGTAAATTTATTTTTCAGGAGCTATTTAGCTACGCTGAATCTTCGATGTCCTGCTCTCCACTGTATCTTTTGTGCCGTCAAGAAAGATTGCTTCGTCCCTCGCAATGACGGTACAAAAGGATGTCATTTCGATCGGAGCTAAAATAGATTCCAAATTATAAACTTTGTATATTTGGTGCGCATTTTTAATATCAATATAACAATATATTTTTTAAATTTTAAATATTATGCCATTTCATTACAATTACAAATTCGTTCTTACCCTTGTTTTCACACTATTGCTCAACAAAAATTTAATTGCTCAACATACCATTAATACCCGTACTTTTTATAAGCATGAAAAATATTTAGCTTCCGATGAATTACAAGGTCGCTTTCCGGGAACAAAAGGCAATAATGATGCGGCAACATATATAGCAAAGTATTTTAAAAAATATGGACTGCAAAAATTTGGCAACAGTTATATGCAATCTTTTAAATTATTTGTAAAACCGGAAACAAACCATGCAAAATCAGATAGTGTAACCACTCAAAATGTGGTCGGATATATAGAAGGATCGGATGAAACTTTAAAAAATGAATTCATTGTAATTGGTGCGCATTATGACCATTTGGGATGGGGAGGAAAAGGAACGGGAAGCAAAAAGAAAGACACTATCGCTGTTCACAATGGCGCTGACGACAATGCTTCGGGAGTTTCGGCTTTGCTGTCTATTTTAAAAGAAGTATCAAAAACGAATAACCGCCCTCTCAGAAGTATCATTTTTATAGGATTCAGCGGAGAAGAAGGAGGATTACTGGGTTCAAAATATTTTATTAACCATCCACCGGTTGCCAATAATGCTATCAAATTGATGATTAACATGGATATGGTAGGCCGATTGAACAAAGAAAAACATTTATCCATGGGAGGTGCTGGAACCTTTCCTGACGGAGTAACATTAATGAAAAAATTAGGTGAAGGCAGCGGGCTCAATCCTATTGTCATTGCTGGCGACGTAGGAGGATCTGATCATGTTTCTTTTTACAAAAAAAACATTTCAGTTCTTGGGTTTCACACCGGAGGACATCCTCAATACCATACCCCGGAAGATGATGCACATTTAATCAACCAAGAAGGTGCTGTTTTAGTTTCCAAGTACATTTATAATGCATTAGTAACGATAGCCAACTACGACCAACCTTTGTATTTTATTAAACAGGATTAAAAAAGATAGCCTAGTCTGCAAAATAAAACTGTACAAACTAATTTGATTTAGCGTCAACAACAGTGAGTCTAAATATAGGCACGATAAACTGACTTAGGAACAATTTAGGCAAAAATTTGTATATTTGAAAAGCATTGCATAGACTAATACCAATTAAAACAATACTATATGTCTCAAGATACAAAAGAATTAAAACTGGCCGTTCTCATTGATGCTGACAACGTTCCTTACAGCAATGTAAAAGGAATGATGGAAGAAATCGCTAAGTTTGGAACACCAACCACCAAACGTATTTATGCTGATTGGACTAAACCCAATGCTAACGGCTGGAAATCAGTTTTACTGGAACACGCTATTACTCCTATTCAACAATACAGTTATACCGTAGGCAAAAACTCTTCAGATTCTGCTATGATAATCGATGCCATGGATTTATTATATTCAGACAAAGTGGATGGATTTTGCATCGTATCAAGTGACAGCGATTTTACACGTTTGGCCATCAGACTGAGAGAATCAGGAATGAAAGTCATTGGAATTGGAGAGAAAAAAACGCCCAACTCTTTTATAGTTGCCTGCGATCGTTTTATCTATATCGAAGTATTAGACGGAGCCATAAAGAAAAAACAACCGAAACGTTCCTCAGATACTAAAAAACCAATTGGAAAACCCGTTGAAAAAACTGTTGAAAAATCACTAAGCAAAATAGATTTACATACCATAGAACTTATCGAAACTACAATAGAAGATATTTGTGATGATGATGGCTGGGCATTTCTTGGCGATGTAGGAAACCTAATTGTAAAGAGAAAACCTGAATTCGACCCAAGAAACTATGGTTTTGCCAAATTAACTCCAATGTTAAAATCCCTAACCGATATACTTGAAATTGACGAAAGAGATTCTGATAAAAAAGGCATCAAACACGTTTATGTTAGATTACGTTTTAGTTAAACTAATTTTTTTATCGCACGATATAAAGTATCATTTTTAATCGGTTTAGATAAATAATGATTCATCCCAATTTCTGCCACACGTAATTTAGTACTTTCCATCACGTCAGCGGTTACTGCAATAATGGGGACAGAAGCATTAGCTGCTCCTGCTTCCCCATTTCTGATAGCTATTGTTGCTTCATATCCATCCATCACCGGCATTTGAAGATCCATTAGTACAATATCAAAATGGTTAGTTTTAAAAGCATCCAAGCATTCCTGACCGTTATTTGCATAAACTACGGTTGTGTTCAGCCATTTTTTAGTGATCATTTTAACAACCATCTGATTAATCGGGTTGTCTTCTACAACTAAAACTGATTTGCCTTCTAAATCGTAAACTGTAGGCTTGTCCAAAACTTCTGCCTTTTCTTGTTGCGGTACTATATCAAAATCAAGAGTAATTATACAGGTAGTGCCTTCATTGACTTTACTGTCCAATTCAATGCTACCGTTTTGCATATCCACTAAAGTCTTTACGATATAAAGCCCTAATCCAAGTCCTCCAAACTTTCTCTTATTATCAATGCTATTTTGAGAAAAGGAATCAAAAATACTATTTATTTTTTCTTGAGGAATTCCTACGCCAGAGTCTGAAACTGTCAATTTCAAACTTGCTCGATTATTTTCCTTAATCTTACAGTCTACATCAAATTTCACAAAACCTTTAGATGTAAATTTAATGGCATTATTTAATACATTATTCACAACTTGAACCAACCTGGTCACATCACCAATCACAAGATTAGGAATCGCATCTGATTTTAAAAATTGAAATTCTAGTCCTTGGTCTTTAGCTCTATTGACGGCATTGTTTTTTAAATTCTCTAGAATTTCATCGGGGTTAAACTGCACAGACTCGAGTCTTAATTCTTTTTTCTCAATTTTAGAGAAATCTAAAATATCATTAACAGAACTCAATAAACTATGTGAAGAGTGCTTTATAATTTGACAATTTTTTCTAATTTTATCATCCGTAACCTCAACAGATATAGAATCAATCATATTCATAATTGCATTCAAAGGCGTTCTTAATTCATGGCTGATATTCGATAAAAAATAAGATTTCAAATCATTCATTTCCTCAGATCGAACTAAAGCAAGTCGATTCAGTTCATTTTTTTCGTTTTTAAGATTCCTGATCAAATTTGCCATAGAAAGCGAAAGGAATATAATTTCTAAACCAGTACCTAATTTCGAACTGTTTTGTGTTAAAAAAGAATTAGGAACCTGACCAAAATTATTAAGAATAAAAATACCAAAACCTAGAATCAAAAAGAGGATACCTGCAGTAAAAAAGGAATCAACGGCCAATTTTTTATAATATAGATAAAAAACAGAACTAATAATCAAGATCAGAATCAGTAAACCAAGTACATTGGCTAATGGATAAGATATCGCCAAGGCTGCAGGGATAAAAAGAATACACAATATCAAAACAAAAGCTAAAAAATAAACTACGTTAAAAAGAAAGTAAATCGTTTTATTGTGTTTTTTTATATTCAAAAAAACTTCACTGTATTTTCCCAATAAAAAGCCAGCCATCATCGCAAAAAACAATACAGCATGATTTGAAAACCAACCGCCTCCAGGTGTAATCAACTCATAAAAATAACCATCTAAAGAAAATTGCATTAAACCAATAAAAACAACATATAAACTATAGTATAGAAATGTTTTTGTGCGTAAAGCAAAAAAGAAAAAGAAGTAAATAATAGAGACAGTTGTCAGAATACCATAGAAAATACCAAACACCAATTGCTCATTAGAAATAGTCTTAATAAAGTTTTCTGATGAATGAAGCATTACTGGCATTTTTATAACTTCTCCATCACTTTTGAGATGTAAAAATAATTTCAAGCTAGATCTTGGAGTAATTTCAATTTTAAAAATGGTTTTACGGTTATCAAAGCTACGTTTAGAATAATCCATATTATCTCCACTGACTTTTTTAGTTATTTCTCCTGAAACTCCATCCACAATAAACAACTCGACTAAATCAGTTATGGGACGCGCCGTTTCTAAATAATAGTTCAATACTAAATCTGTCGGGTTTTTAAGTTCTGTTTTTGCCCAAAAATTACTTTGAGTAAAACCTAAGTCATCATTTTCGGTTTCAAGCTTTTTAGGATTTAATGTGTTATAATTATTAATTACATATTTAATATCTAAATTTCTTTGACCTACATCCGTAATTGTAGTATACTTATGAAGGGAAATATCTTTAGTAAGCATATCACCTCTAAAAACATATTGTGAATATGTGTTTGAAAAAAACAACATAAATAGTACTAATCTTAAAGCAATGTAAAATTGTTTATGCATTTTTTGACCCATTATCTAATAAATTATGACCTACCTAAACGATATACGTAAAAAAATAACCTTTTAGTTTTTACGTATATCATTTTTTTCATTCTCAATCTTTCGTTTTGTGAAATAAAACAATTCATTACAAATAATAACATCAAAAGAAGAAAATATTTAATATTCTTACTAATTTAGTCATTGAAATAACTTTTATCATAAGACAAAAATTTTTCTTTTTAGGAATTACCGCATTTATAATCACTCTAATTGTTTATTTGTATTTTAAAACTGGTCTGTTTTTGATGGGATTTATATTTGTCCTAATTATTAATTGGTTTTGCAAATAGTATTCAAACCAAACATGCTATTTTAAGAAATTTTCCGGTTTTGGGTTATTTTAGATATTTATTTGAAATGATAGCTCCTGAAATTCAGCAATATTTTATAGAACGTTCCACTGATGGAAAGCCTTTCTCAAGAAATCAACACTCTCTTGTATATCAAAGAGCCAAAAAATTGATTCTACAACTCCTTTTGGAACGCATTTAAATCTAAATCAATCAAGCTACGAGGGCATTAAACATTCTATTTTCCCTACAGTTGTTAACGAAGTACTACCGCGAGTTTTAGTTGGCGAACGAGACTGCACACAACCCTATCACGCTTCATTATTAAACATATCTGTGATGAGTCCTTCGAGCGGTAGCCCATGGGGCTGATATGTGTAACAGCGCACGTGGATTTATGTTTTCATTAGGTTGTATTCAAGCGTTGCGTTGTAATAATAATCAATGTCCTACTGGGATGATGCTACACAAAATAAAATGCTGATGAGAGGATTGGTTGTGACTGACAAATCGGAGCGAGTATATCATTTTCATAAAAAATACTTTACACGTAGCTAACGAACTTCTTGCTGCTGCAGGTAAAAAAAGTTTTGCCGATGCTGATATTAGCATTTTCATGCGTGGTGATGAATTTGCCCATTTATCTGATTTGTATTTCCCAGATAATTTAAAAAGTGTCCGAAAACATTAAAACAAAAAAGGAGGGCGTTTATAGCCCTCCAGTTGTCTGTTCTGATTTACCATTATCAACTCATACAATTATATTAGTATAGCTGACTATTGAATTATCATATCTTATTGCAAGACTGACATACTCAAGTAATTAATCAAAACCACACTCAAAGATACAATTTACTTTCACTAAAGAAACTAAAA
This sequence comes from Flavobacterium sp. GT3P67, assembly GCF_004349155.1. Lineage (NCBI taxonomy): Bacteria > Pseudomonadati > Bacteroidota > Flavobacteriia > Flavobacteriales > Flavobacteriaceae > Flavobacterium > Flavobacterium sp. GT3P67. The sequence continues at coordinate 43,777 of NZ_SMLF01000005.1, read as the reverse complement.
ATCAAATGTTTAACGAATCATTAACGCACTAATTCATAGTATAGGAATTGCATTCAAATAGTGATTTTATGCTTATAAAATTCGTCCTTCTAATTGCTATGGAAAAATCATTAAAATTCCTTTTAAAATTAAAATCCTTGGAATTGAACCATAAAAAAAGGAGGCCTTTTTAAAGGGCCTCCTATGTGATTCTGAATTACCGATATAACTGTTACCGTTACTGGTATAGTCGATTGTGAGTTATTAATCTCATTATAAGATTAATATTCTCAGGTATTCAATCAGAATCACATATCAAAGATATTATTTTTAATCAAATAACACAGCTAATAACCAACACTTTAACCAATAATTAACGTGTCAATTTACAGCATTAAAATTGCTTTAGAAAAAAAGCAAACAGGAAATTATTACTGCTCTTGTATATAGCCACAAAAAAGGAGGCCTTTTTAAAGGGCCTCCGAATGTAGATTTTGATTTACCATTTATCAAACATACCTTTCAGTATGAAATGACTATTTGAATTAGCTTTTCTTTGCAGATAGTTTTACTCAAGTGATTAATCAAAACCACACTCAAAGATACAATTTACTTTTACAAAACAAACTGCAAATCAGACCTTTAACTAATTATTAACGCGTTAATTAATAATATTGAAATACTGTCAAATATTAATTTTAGCCTTATAAAATTCGTCTCTCTAAATCTTATAGAAAAGTTTCTGAAATCCCTTTCAAAAAATAAAATCATTAGAATTGAACCATAAAAAAAGGAGGCCTTTTAAAGGGCCTCCGAATGTAGATTTTGATTTACCATTTATCAAACATACCGTTCAGTATGAAATGACAATTTGAATACTCTTCTCCTTGCAGATGGTTTTTACTCAAGTGATTAATCAAAACCACACTCAAAGATACAACTTATGTTAGTTAAATTTTTAAAAAACAGCACTTTAACCCTAAATTAACATGTTGATTTTTAATTAATTACATTTAAATGCATTCTTTGAATTCCAAACAATATAGAGATCGCTATAATTAACAGGCAGTTCGGACTACTATTGCCATCATCCCGACGAGATATCTAAAAAAATGTATCTTTGGAGTGTAAAATTAAAACCAATAATATGCAACTTGTTTTCGCTTCCAATAACAAAAATAAAATACTTGAGATACAAAGTATACTTCCAGACACGATTGAAATTCTAAGCTTAGAAAGTATTGGTTGTTATGAAGATATTCCTGAAACCGCTGAAACAATTGAAGGCAATGCAATTCTAAAAGCCAATTATGTTACCCAAAAATACGGTTACAACTGCTTTGCTGATGATACTGGACTGGAAGTGGATTCCCTGAATGGCGAACCTGGTGTTTACTCCGCAAGGTATGCAGGAGAGCAACGCAATTCTGATGACAATATGAATAAATTATTAGAGTGCTTATCCAATAAAAGCAATAGAAAAGCACAATTCAAAACAGTGATTGCATTGAATTTAAATGGGAAACAGGATCTTTTTACAGGAATTGCCCGAGGCGAAATTACTTTAGAAAAATCAGGAAATCAAGGATTTGGCTACGACCCTATTTTCAAACCTGAAGAATACCAAGAAACTTTTGCCCAATTATCATTGGACATAAAAAATAAAATCAGCCACAGAGGAAAAGCCACACAACAACTAATTGATTTTTTGAAATTGAATAAATAAATGCTCTGAAATACAACATTTTTATAACAAAAAAACATACTTAAAGTCGTAATCTCACACTGAAATCCTAAATCAAAATCCATAATTCGCAAATAAAAAACATAACTTTCTGATTATCAAATTATAATAAATCATTAAATCTTGGAATAGCATTAGTTTATATGAATTATTAACAGTAATTTTGCACCCTATTTTAAAAATACATATGAATAAATTTGAACAATTAGGATTGAGTGAATCGTTACTGAAGGCGATTTTAGATCTAGGATTTGAAAATCCGACCGAAGTACAGGAGAAAGCGATTCCCCTATTATTGGAAAAAGACACAGATATGGTTGCGTTGGCTCAGACAGGGACAGGGAAAACGGCAGCTTTTGGTTTTCCAGTTATTCAGAAAATTGATGCCAACAACAGAAACACACAAGCATTAATTTTATCTCCAACACGCGAACTTTGTTTGCAGATTACCAACGAAATTAAAAACTACTCTAAATACGAAAAAGGTATTAATGTGGTAGCAGTTTACGGTGGAGCTAGCATTACAGAACAAGCGAGAGACATAAAGAGAGGCGCACAAATTATTGTGGCAACTCCAGGAAGAATGCAAGACATGATTAATAGAGGTTTGGTAAACATTTCTCAAATTAACTATTGTATTCTTGACGAAGCTGACGAAATGTTGAACATGGGTTTCTACGAAGATATCGTAAACATCCTTTCTACTACGCCAGACGAAAAAAACACATGGTTATTCTCTGCAACAATGCCTGCTGAAGTAGCACGTATTGGAAAACAATTCATGACTGATCCAATTGAAATTACAGTTGGAGCTAAAAACTCAGGTTCTGCTACAGTTTCTCACGAATTTTACCTTGTAAATGCACGTGACCGTTACGAAGCTCTGAAACGTTTAGCGGATGCTAATCCAGACATTTTCTCAGTAGTTTTTTGTCGTACCAAAAGAGATACGCAAGCTGTTGCTGAAAAATTAGTTGAAGACGGATACAGCGCTGCTGCATTGCACGGAGATTTATCTCAAGCGCAACGTGATGGTGTAATGAAATCTTTTAGAGGAAGACAAATCCAAATGCTTGTAGCTACTGATGTTGCTGCTCGTGGAATTGACGTTGACAGCATTACTCACGTAGTGAATTATCAATTACCTGACGAAATTGAAACTTATAACCACCGTTCAGGTCGTACTGGTCGTGCTGGTAAATTAGGAACTTCAATTGTAATCGTTACTAAAAGTGAATTGCGTAAGATTTCTTCAATCGAAAGAATCATCAAACAAAAATTTGAAGAAAAAACAATCCCTTCTGGAATTGAAATCTGCGAAATCCAATTGTTACACTTAGCTAATAAAATTAAAGATGTAGAAGTTGATCACGAAATTGACAACTATCTTCCTGCAATAAACAGCGTACTTGAAGATTTATCGAAAGAGGAATTAATCAAGAAAATGGTATCGGTTGAATTTAATCGTTTTATCAATTATTACAAGAAAACTAGAGATATTTCTAATCAAGCTTCAGGTTCTGAAAGACGTGATCGTGATGATAGAGATGGTGCTCCAAGAGAAAATAACAATGGTGGTGCAACAAGATATTTCGTAAACATAGGTTCTAGAGATAATTTTGATTGGATGTCATTGAAAGATTACTTGAAAGAAACATTAGACTTAGGTCGTGATGACGTTTTCAAAGTAGATGTAAAAGAAGGTTTCTCTTTCTTTAACACTGATCCGGAACATACTGATAAAGTAATGGAAGTATTGAACAACGTACAATTAGAAGGACGTAGAATCAATGTTGAAATTTCTAAAAATGATGGTGGCGGAAGACGTGACCATAATGGAAGAAGTTCTGGTGGAAGTTTTGGCGGAGGTCGCTCAGGTGGCGAAAGAAGTTCAGCTCCAAGAAGAGAAGGCAGCTTTGCTCCAAGAAGAGAAGGTTCAGGCGGTGGATTCAGAAGCGATAGAAGTTCAGCTCCAAGAGAAGGTGGATTTGGCGGAAGAAGCGATTCTAGAAGCGCAGCTCCAAGAAGAGAAGGTGGTTTTTCATCTGACAGACCTAGAACTGAAGGTTCATCTGATAGAGCACCTAGACGTTCTGAAAGCTTTGGTGATACACCAAGACCAAGAAGACCAAGAAAAGATTAACATTCATTGTTAATTTTCTTATAATTATATACTGGAACTACAAAATATTTAATCCTGTTTTATTACTTTTAAAGTCTTAAATCAGTTTATGAAATATTTTGTAGTTTTCTTTTTTTTAGTACTATCCGCAACTGCTTTTGCGCAAGTTAAAGAACCCTCCCAAAAAGTTAATGGTATCATCATCAGCAATACTACTAGACAAGTCTTATCTAGTGTAAACATCATTAATATCAATAAAGTGAGAGGTGCAACTACTGATTCAGGAGGATATTTTGAAATAGATGTACAACTGAACGACACGCTTCACATTACTAGTTTAGGATTTCAATCACTTCGCGTTCGAGTGACCAATGACTGGATAAAAAATAAAAGCACCAAAATACAACTTACTGAAAAAGCCATTGCTCTTGAAGAAGTGGTAATAAGACCTTTTAATTTAACCGGATATCTTGAAGTCGATACCAAAATTATCCCTGTAAAAGAAAACTATCGTTATAGTATTTCCGGCTTAACGCAAGGATATGAAGCAGGGGAATATTCTCCAAATGCTTTTGGAAGAGTGCTGGGTTCGATATTCAATCCAGCGGATATGCTCTATAATTTCTTTGGTAACAATCCAAAAGAGCTCAAGAAACTGAAAGAAATGAAGAAAGATGATACGGTACGAAATCTTTTGGAATCTAAATTTGACAGAGAAACTATAGCTGTTCTTTTAGGTGTTGACAAAAATGAAATAGCCGAAATTCTGCAACGTTGTAACTACTCCGAATCGTTTATAAAAACAGCTAATGATTTACAAATCATGGATGCTATTAGCGGCTGTTATGAGGAATATAAAGTCCTGAAGAAAAAATAAACCTAACATTCCATTACTCAAACTGTTAATTTTTTGAAATAAAAAATAATTAAATCCTTAATTACGAAAGTAGTTGGGGATTATTATTTTAAAGCACTTAAATTTGAGATTCAATACTATAAAAGTAAAATCTATGTCTAATATACCTTTCCAAACTATTAATTGGGATTCAATAGAAAAAACCGAACATATCGGAACAACAGGAATAGCGCATTGGCAAACGATACAATTAGGCGGACTTAGAATTCGCAAAGTAACGTATTCCAAAGATTATATGGCAGATCACTGGTGTCAAAAAGGACATATTGTCCATTGTCTTGAAGGAAATTTTATTAGTGAATTACAATCTGGAGAGCAAGTCCAACTTTCTAAAGGAATGACCTATGTGGTTTCAGATGATGTAAGTTCCCATCGCTCTATAACTGCTAATGGAGTTGAATTATTAATTATAGATGGGGATTTTTTGAAATAATATTTAAAACAAATCAAAATATTATATACATTTACTCAAACCATAAAATAAAAACACAATCTAAACACCTATATCATGGCAAAAAGTCAAGACGCTAAGAAAACACAAAAGAAAGAGCCACTAAAAACGGCTAAAGAAAAGAAAGAAGAAAAAAGAGATAAGAAAAATAGTCCTAAAAGAGACTAATTCTTTTTTATAAAAACAAACCCTCGTTTATTGCTAAACGAGGGTTTTATATTTTATTGAAGTTCAAGATTATTTCACCGGAATATTAGCTAAAATCTCCAATACAAATTTCCAGAATTTTTGAGAAGAGGAAATACTCGCTCTTTCATCGGGTGAATGTGCACCGTGAATCGTTGGCCCAAAAGAAATCATATCCATATCCGGATAATTAGTTCCCAGAATCCCACATTCTAATCCTGCGTGACAAGCCACTACTTTTGGTTTTTCGCCATTTTGTTTTTCGTAAATTGGAACTAAAACATCTAAAATTTCTGATTTTACATTTGGAGTCCAACCGGGATAAGAACCCGATAGCACCACCTCGCAACCAACCAATTCGAAAGCGGAACGCAAAGCATTGGCTAAATCATACTTAGATGTTTCTACAGAAGAGCGCGTCAAACAACCGATTGAAATTTCACCATCTTTGACGATTACTCTGGCAACATTATTCGATGTTTCCACCAAATCTTCCATGTCGGCACTCATGCGATACACCCCATTGTGTGCGGCATAAATCGCTCTGATGATTCCTTCCTGAACACCTAAATCCATAACTTTTTTCGGAGTATCGCATTTTACGATTTCGATAGTTAAGTTGGGTTCAGTCGTTTTATATTCTGTTTTGATGTCGTTGATGATTTCCTGCATATCAAAAATATAGGCTTCATCAAACATTTCGGAAATAATCACTTTGGCCACACTTTCTCTAGGAATGGCGTTACGCAAACTCCCTCCATTGATTTCAGCAACTTGCAAACCAAAGTTTTCAAAAGCATCAAACAACAAACGATTCATAATTTTATTGGCATTACCCAATCCTTTATGAATATCCATTCCTGAGTGACCGCCTTTCAATCCTTTTACGGTGATAATATGCCCCACAGAACCTTCTGGAACTTCCTCTTCATGGTAACTTCTTGTAGCTGTTACATCAATTCCACCAGCGCAACCAATATCTATTTCATCATCTTCTTCAGTATCTAAATTCAAAAGAATTTGACCTTGTAAAATGCCTCCTTTTAAATTCAAAGCACCAGTCATTCCGGTTTCTTCGTCAATAGTAAACAAGGCTTCTATAGCGGGATGCGGAATGTCTTTACTTTCTAAAATCGCCATGATTGTAGCAACTCCAAGACCGTTATCAGCACCAAGAGTTGTTCCTCGAGCACGAACCCAATCTCCATCCACATACATATCGATTCCTTGTGTCTCAAAATCAAAAACGGTATCCGAATTTTTTTGATGCACCATGTCTAAATGGCCTTGAAGCACGATTGCTTTGCGATTTTCCATTCCTGGAGTAGCTGGCTTACGAATGATTACATTCCTAATATCATCTTCAAAAGTTTCCAATCCAAGACTGTTTCCGAAGTTTTTCATAAACTCAATCACACGCTCTTCTTTTTTAGAAGGACGAGGTACAGCGTTTAAATCGGCAAACTTATTCCAAATTACTTTTGGTTCCAGATTTCTTATTTCTTGACTCATTTATTTTTGTTTGAGGTTTAACATTTACAAAGCCCAAAGTTACAAAGTTTAAATTCTTTATCGATACTAATTGATATTGTAATTATATTTACAGTATTAAAATTTATCCTGTGCGAACAAAATATTTTCTTTCTTTCTTTCTTTTTGTCCAAATACTAATTTTGCAGGTTCTTCCCTATTTTCCGCTACAAGTGGAACAATTTTACAGTAATGGTTTCTATCCGATACTTTCAAAATTTTCAAGATTAGCATTAGGCAGAATTCCATTTTCTTTGGGGGATTTAATTTATATTATTGTTATTGGTTTTATTTTGAAATGGTTTTGGAACCAACGAAAATCTTGGAAATTAAAATGGAAAAGTAATATATTATCTATAGTAAGTTTTGTTTCGGTATTTTATTTCTTGTTTCATTCACTTTGGGCGTTTAATTATTACCGCCAACCGCTTTTTGAAAAAATGGAAATTAAAAAAGACTATTCAGATGCTGATTTATTGGCTTTCACCAAAAAATTAATCACTAAAACAAATGCAATTCAAAAGCAGATTACAAAAAATGATAGTTTAAAAGTAGTATTTCCATACTCACAAAATCAAGTTTTCAAGATGAATTTGAATGGATACAAAAAACTAGCTGAAGAACATTCGTATTTCGCTTATAACAATTTAAGCACCAAGAAATCACTTATCAGTTTGCCATTGACTTATATGGGTTTTGGCGGCTACTTAAATCCGTTTACCAATGAAGCACAGGTAAATTATCTTGGTCCAATGTATAGTTTCCCGATGACTACCAATCATGAAATGGCACATCAAATGGGCTATGCCAGCGAAAGTGAATGCAACTTTATTGGTTTTTTGGCATCCATAAAAAATGAAAATTTATACATTCAATATTCAGGCTACAGCATGGCTTTACGTTATTGCTTAAGCAATTGGCAAGTTCGAGACAAAAAAATTTTTAAAGAATTACTAAAAACCGTTCATCCCGGAATTTTGAAAAACTACAAAGAAAGCGAACACTTTTGGAAACAATATGAAACTCCTCTTGAAACTGCTTTTCATGCTTTTTACGATAGATTTCTGAAAATAAACCAGCAAAAAGACGGTTTAGAAGGTTATAGTAAATTTGTGAATTTGATGGTGAATTATTATAAGGAAATAGGGTTATGAGTGATGCAGTGAGGTTAACGTTAAAGACTTCCATACATATAACGTCTAACCCATAGCTTCTAACTTAGCGCTTAAAAATTATATTTTTTCCAATAGTAAACCTGTAGCTGTAAGCCCTGGTCCAAATGCCATAGCCATAATTTTTTTACCTGACTCAATATTTGGATCGTTTACAATTTCGTTAAGAATATGAGGAATAGTGGCTGAGGACATGTTCCCCTGACGGCGTAAAATTTCATAAGACCAATTCGCCTGTTCTTTAGTCAATCCAATTGCATCTATAACATAATCAATGATTTTAGGTCCACCAGGATGTATAGCGAAATGCATATTCGCTTTTTGCTCTTCAAGATCAACATTCCCTTTTTTACAAAGTGTAGTCAAAAAAGGTTTGATATTTTTACGAATAAAAACAGGCACTCGCTTAGACAATGTCATTAAAAAATTATATTCTCCTAAATCCCAAGACATATCCTCTAATGAATCTGGTATGATAACTTCATGTGCCGCTAAAATCCGAAGTCCTTTTTTCTCAGGAAACGCATCATCAATCAGGAAAGATTCTTCATCAAATAAGGAATAGCCAATAAATCCATCTGCGAAAAGGGAGCAGATCATAATGTTTGAATTCGAAAATTCGGTCAGATTTAAATGTGCGGATAATAATTCTGTATGAACTACATCTACTCTACCTTTAGTTTCACTGGCACACAGTAAGCTATTTCCCGTACGAATTGCCGGAAATGCACCATAACACCCCATGTGATAGGAATGCGTAACTTGCACCGTTTCCCAGTTCCTATCTATGACCGCTTCCTGAGCAACACTTGGAGAAGAATATCCAGAACAAGTAACGTGTATTAGATTTTCTGGACTTATATTTGTTTTTGAATAAAATTGATCAAAAACATATCCCATTTTTCTTTTGAACCATTCCATACGAACCTCTATTTTTGGTCCATAAAGATTTCCGGATTTGACTTCAAAACCAGCAGGAAAATGATACCCTGAAGGAGAAGTAACTTCCATTATATTTTCAATAAAATCCTCAATATCCTCAAAAATAATAATTTGCCTGCTATTAATATTTTCGGAAGAAACGGCATACTTATCCACCTGATCTGATATAAACTCAAAAGTTATAGGTTCATCATCAAAAGCTCCATTTCCAGTTACACCAGATTTTGGAAGATTTTGAAAATGATAATACAGGAATTTTGTGTACTGATTGAGCTTTTTTTGATCTACCAATTTACCCACTAAAATTGGATGAAAATTGGAAAGTATAATGCTTTTCATTAACTTTTAAATTTTAATTGAAATATAAAATTAAATCAAAAATCATTCAAAAAAAATCAAATTAATTAAGTTGTGTTTTTTATTTTTATAAAACATTGACATACAGTTAGTTATAAATATTATAATTTTATTAAAAAGCTGAATATCAGTAAGTTATAAGAATTACTCTACATATTTATTAATCGCTGATTATCAAGTATATAAAAATAAAAAACATGTTTTTTAAAATTGTTATTCTTAAGTATATTTATTCCAGATTTTAAAAGTTTTTTTTAAACTTCATCACTCGTAAACGTCGTGAAACTTTTCTTTTTATAGGGTCTGATAATCAAACGCCCTTCACGATCAAAACGAATGTAATTGTATACCCAATTCAAGAAAACTACGGCTTTATTTTTGAATCCAATAAGTGAAAACAAGTGAACAAACATCCATACAAACCATGCGAAAACTCCATTGAAATGGTATTTAGGCAAATCAACTACCGCTTTATTTCTTCCTATGGTTGCCATAGAGCCTTTATCATTGTATTCAAAAGCTTCCATGGATTGCTTTTGAATTAATTTCACTAAGTTTTCACCCAACAATTCACCTTGTTGCATTGCGGGTTGCGCCATCATGGGATGCCCTTGCGGATAGGTTTCAGATTCCATGGAGGCAATATCACCTACGGCAAAAATATTATCATATCCTACAACTTGATTGTATTCATTTACTCGAATGCGTTCTACTTTTTCAACCAACGATTTACCATCCAATCCTGCAACAAGAGCACCTTGAACTCCTGCTGTCCAAATTACGGTGGCAGTCTCAAAAGTTAAATCGGAATTTGTTGTTATGGTACGTCCATCGTAATTGGTAACACGCACATTTTTCCAGATTTTCACACCCAAGCTGGTTAGAAATTTTTCGGCTGCTTGAGAGGATTTTTCACTCATGGTATTAAGGATTCTATCCCCACTTTGAATCAGATTGATTTCCATTTTGGCAATATCAAGATCAGGATAATCTTTTTGCAGAATGGCTTTTTTCATTTCGGCCAAAGCACCGGAAAGTTCTACTCCTGTTGGTCCACCACCAACGAGTACAAAATTAATCAAGCTATTTTGTTCGGCTACATCAGTGGTGAGTACTGCCTGCTCAAAATTCTCCAAAATCAGACTTCGGATGTTGAGTGATTGCGGTATGGTTTTCATGGCCATACTGTTGCGCTCAATTTCTTTGTTGCCAAAATAATTGGTTTTGGAACCGGTGGCAATTACCAAATAATCATACTTTAATTCGCCAATCTCAGCAATTATTTTTTGGTTTTTAGTGTCGATTTCTTGGACATTGGTCAGCCTAAAGTAGACGTCATCGTATTCCTGAATTACTTTTCGGATTGGGTACGCTATAGAACCGGCTTCGAGGCCTCCTGTAGCTACTTGATACAATAAGGGTTGAAACGTATGGTAATTGTGTTTGTCTAAAAGAACAACCTGTACTTTTTTATTTTTTAGTTTTTTGGCTAATGCGATTCCGGCAAAACCTCCACCTATGATTACTATTCTGGGTAAAGTTGAATTTGGGATGTTCATGTTTTAAAAAGTTCTGAATTGTTGATACTCAAAGATACAATGTTTTTTAATGTTGAATTTCATCAAATAGTATCGAAATTTTTGTTTTTGGGGAAAGGTCTTCAGAATACTAAACGTGTAAATTAGCCCCGATGGTAATGGAAATCCTTTATTTTCTGATTTTTTCAGAAAATAAAGATTGTAATGTACAGCGGGACGAGTATTAATTATGAAATGAATATTGTTGTGCTACTGATTGCTTCGTACCTCGCAATGACAAATTTGAAAATTATTATTTTATTCCTTAATTTGTAACAAAATCTACTTTTCAATTACTAACGTATATATGAGTGATAATCTAGAACATTCTTTTGTAAAGCAATTGCAAGAAAATCAGAATATAATCCACAAGATTTGTAGGTTGTATACTAATGGCGATGATGCACATAAAGATTTATTCCAAGAAATCACGATTCAGTTATGGAAGGCTTTTCCAAAATTCAGGGGCGATAGTAAATTTTCTACTTGGGCCTATCGAGTCGCGCTGAATACGGCGATTACTTTGTACCGTAAAACAAAACGATCCATAAACACTATTGAATTTGAAGGGCGGCAACATTTCCTGAATGATGTGGAATATGATTATGAGGAAGAAGAACAATTAAAGCTAATGTATAAAGCGGTTTACCAGCTGAATGACATTGAGAAAGCGTTGATATTTATGTATCTTGAAGACAAGGATTATCAGGAAATATCAGAAACATTGGGAATTAGCGAGGTAAATGCAAGGGTAAAAATGAATAGAATAAAAGGGAAATTAAAAAAAATATTAAATCCATTAGGCGTATGAAAGAGTTGGATTTATTAAAAAAAGACTGGCAGAAGAATACTAATTCTTTTGAGCAAGTATCAGAAATCGAAATTTATAAAATGATTCATAAAAAATCATCTTCGATTGTGAAGTGGATTTTGATAATTAGTATTTTGGAAGTTTTATTGTGGACGTGTTTAAGTGTTTGCTTTAATTCGGATGATTATTTAATTAAAATGAAACATCCTGAGTTAATTCAATACTTTGAAGTGTTTGCTTATTTTAATTATGGTGTGATACTGTTTTTTATCTATTTATTTTATAATAATTACATCACGATTTCGACCACTGCTTCTACAAAACAATTAATGTCTGACATTTTAAAAACCCGAAAAACGGTTCAATATTATGTTTGGTATAATCTGGCAATGTTAGTAGTGAGTTTAATCATAGGGTTTATAATTGCTTTTGTATATAATCCCGAAATGAGTGTTCTAAAAGATAAAATTGCCACTAACGGAAAAGTGATGGCAATAACAATAGGAATCTTGACACTTACAACTTTAGTGTTTTTAGGAGCTTTTTGGTTATTTTACAGAGTACTCTATGGCATACTGCTTAGAAGATTGTATGCTAATTATAAAGAATTAAAAAAGATAGATTTATAAAAAAAGAGTTCGCCGCGGCGAACTCTTTTTTTATTTTAATATTCCCATTTTCGTAATCGATTCAATTCTTCCTGCTCTTTAATTTCTTCAGCAGGAATAACTTTTAGGAATGAAGGATGTTGCTCGATTGCATATTCTACTTTTTCAACAATTTCCTCGATTGTATCATTATCATAATCAATATCCAGAGGTTCTTTGATAATAAAGGACTGCAGGATTCCTTTTTTCTTCATACGGAATCCTTTTTTGTCAAACGAACGACGAAAACCATCTATAACAATAGGCACTACAATAGGCCTGTGTTGTTTAATAATATGTGCTGTTCCTTTACGAACCGGTTTGAAAGATTTTGTGGTTCCTTGCGGAAAAGTGATTACCCAGCCATCGGCTAGCGCAATTTTAATATTCTCAGTATCGTTAGGATTTACTTCTCGTTTTTCGGTTACATCAACGCCTTTGGCACGCCAAGTTCTTTCAACAGTTATTGCGCCTACATACGATAAAATTCTTGGTAACAAACCTGCCTGCATGGTTTCCTTGGCAGCAACGTAATAAATATTCATTTTAGGTTGCCAGAGATAGCAAACATTTTTAATGCTATCATCACGTCCGCTCAAACTCGCATTAAAAACATGAAACATAGCAACGACATCCGCGAAATACGTTTGATGATTGGAAATAAAAAGTACGTTGTTGTCCGGTAAATTTCTAATGATTTCTGAACCTTCAATCTGTAATTCGTTAAATCCTCTGTAGCGTCTATGCGTCATGGCTCCAAAGATTCGGATTAACCATTTTTTTATAAATAATATGTGTCCGAAAGGATTTCTCTTCAACAATCCCATAAAATTTGTATTTTTTTTGTGAATTTGGACTACAAACTTACGAAATTTATATTTGAAGTTTGTTGCTGAATTCAATTGAACTAATTGAAAACTACAACCAATTAATCCGCATTTTTCTAATACTAAAAATTCCATTTATTATCCAAGAACCTCTTTCAAAACTTCTTTTAACTCACTTAACATCATCGCTGTAGCTCCCCAAACAATATGCTCTTCAATTTTGAAAGCTGGAATATTGATATTATCAGCGTAGGAAGTTGACAAATTTGTATCCACTACAAGTGCATCGTCTAAAAAAACTGACAAAGGTAATTCGATAATATTTGCCACTTCCGAAGGTTGGGGTATAAACATCAATTCTTCTTTACTAATCCCTAAAAAAGGATGTACCATAAAGTTACTTGGCGGAATATACAGTTCTGTAAATGGCTTCAGAATTTCAATTTTATCCGGATGAATTCCTACCTCTTCATGCGTTTCCCGAAGAGCCGTTTTAGCAAAATTTTCATCATCCAATTCGTATTTGCCTCCAGGAAATGCAATTTGAGCAGAATGTACTCCTTTATAGGAATTTCGGACAATCAACACCAAATGTGTTGTGTCATTTTTAGGATAAAAAAGCATCATTACTGCTGCTATTCTTGGTTTTTTATCTTCAATATTAATGTTTTTCAAGCTTTCTAATCGCTCTAAAGGGGCCATTTTCACATGTGCATCAAAAGCAGGAAGCCTTGCTTCAATTAATTTAGGAACATACCGTAAAAATTCTTGAAAATCCATAATCAAAGTCTATTTTTGCATATAAAACAGCATATAAATATAGTTTAGAAAATACAATTGCACAAGTTTTCTATAACCAAAAAGTCATTACAAATGTACAGCAAAGAAGAAACACAAAGATTAAAGCGAGAGTTCTGGATTGCATTCGCAGAAAAATATCCCCGAAAATGGGTATTATATGATACTAAAATCAAGGATTTCTCTTTTAAATTTTATGTAGACAATAAAAAAGCTCAAGTTTTAATCGATATTGAACACCGAAGTGATGAAAAAAGAATCGCTTATTTTGAAAAATTGGAAGCGCTAAGAAATATTCTCGAAGAAGATTTCATCAAAGACTTGGTTTTCGAAAAAGACTATACACTGGAGAGTGGCAAAACCATCAGTAGGATTTGGGTTGAAAAACTAGGAGTTGGTGTCAGTAATCACAACTATTGGGATGAGATATTTGACTTCTACAATGAAAAAATGAATGCTCTGGAACTGTTTTATTTAGAGTATGATGATTTCATAAAAGATATCGAAAAGCTTTAAAACACAAGCCTGATATAGAAAATTCATGTTTGAAAAAATGCATCAATTTGAACGATTTAACTGTTAAAACTGAAGCATTTTTTCATCCAATTCATCACATATTAAAGATATTATACACAATAATCCGATCTTCATAATTGATATACAATTGCTTCCTATTATCCTGTTTTTTTCTGGTGATAATAGAGACAGTACAGTCTAATCCTTCATTATCCTTACAGGTAAACGAATAAACAATATCAGTATCATTCTCTTCGATAGGTTGATAATCTATGATTTCAAATAATTGAATTATTTGAGAATAAACCACTATTCTATTTTTATTGGTATCCAATGTGACTAAAATATTGACCAAATCTAAATCAGACCACTTCCCCCATTTCCCTTTTTCTGTTTTTTCTAAAACACTAAAACCCGAAGTTTTAAACTTGTAATTTTGTCCAAAAGAATGTTGCAATCCCATTACTAAAAAAAGCAATACTATATATATTTTTGTCTTCGTCATTCTTTATAAATTAAAAATCAAAATTATTTATTTCTTTTCTGGCTGTTTCAAAATCAGTTATCATTTCCTGAATGATTGCTGCGGCTGGTTTTATCTCGTGAATCAATCCTGCTATTTGTCCAATCTCTAATTCCCCTTCGATTAAATCGCCTTCAAACATACCACGTTTTGCTCTTGCTCTACCTAGCAAACCAATAAGTTCTTCTTTGGTTGGGCATTTTTCGTACAATTGCTGAACATCCTGATAAAATTTATTTTTAATCAACCGAACAGGAGCGAGTTCTTTCAAGGTCAGTTGTGTATCCCCTTCTTTAACATTTATAATCGTTTCCTTAAAATTCTCATGGGCTGATGATTCTAAAGATGCTGCAAATCTACTTCCTACCTGAACTCCATCAGCACCCAGTATCATAGTTGCAAGCATCCCACGACCGGTAGCAATACCTCCAGCAGCAATCAACGGAATGCTAATCTTTTCTTTTACCATCGGAATCAGCGTAAGCGTAGTCGTTTCCTCTCTACCATTGTGTCCTCCGGCTTCGAAACCTTCGGCAACAACAGCATCTACACCTGCGTCTTGTGCTTTTAATGCAAAAACAGAACTGCTAACCACATGAACGACAGTTATGCCATTTTCTTTCAAGTAAGGAGTCCATGTTTTTGGATTCCCAGCCGATGTGAAAACGATTTTTACTCCTTCATCAACGATAATTTTCATGATTTCTTCGATATTGGGATACAACATCGGGACGTTTACTCCAAAAGGTTTTGAGGTGGCCTTTTTACATTTTTGAATGTGTTCCCGTAAAACTTCAGGATACATGGAGCCAGCTCCAATCAATCCTAAACCTCCGGCATTACTCACTGCACTTGCTAATTTATAACCACTATTCCAAATCATTCCTCCTTGAATAATTGGATATTTAATTTTAAAAAGGTCTGTGATTTTATTCATGTATTGTTAATGCTATAATTTTTTAATTATTTTCCCTGTTTTAGAAAAACCATCTGATTCCATTTTATAAAGATACACTCCTTCATGGAGCGATTTCAATGAAATAATGGATGTTTGCGGTGTGATTTTTTGTTCTAAAACTTTTTGCCCCAAAATGGAATAAATAAAGACTGTTCCCTTATCAAATTTTGCAGGCAAAGAAACTGAAACAGTTTCACTGGCAGGATTGGGATAGAGTATAAAATCATCTTTAGAAAAGGATTGTAAAGCCAGCTGGTTACTCAAAGCCAATGCAAAATCAGGAATTCCAAATCCATATTGATTGTTGGGAGCAGAAAACTTATCAGCTGATTTTAATACTAATTCTCTAATTTCCCGATTTGTTTTTTGAGGAAATGCCTGCCATAAACAAGCAATCATTCCTGCCATTATAGGACATGAAAAAGAAGTCCCATTAGCAGCCACAATATTTCCCGCAGCATTTGACACTATCGCTGCTTGTCCTTGTGCCATCACATCCGGTTTTATTCTTCCGTCAAAAGAAGGGCCTACTGAACTGAACGAAGCCAACACTTCCGAAGAATTTACTGCACCTACAGCAATTACAGAAACAGCATCTGCAGGAACCGCAATATGTGGATCTGATGTACCGCCTGAATTACCAGCAGATGTCACTAGAATCATACCTCTGCTAAATGCAATTTCAGCCCCACGGGATATGAATGCAGTGGTACCATTTATTTCACTATACGTATGACTATACGCCTCATTATCGTAATCAAAATACCCTAAAGAAGTATTGATAATATCTACTCCTAAACTATCTGCTCGTTCTGCTGCTTCAACCCAAAGCGATTCTTCAACAGGATTTTCCGATGTGTCATCTTCGGTAATGAATAAATAATAGGATGCATCTGGTGCTGTTCCCACTAACGAATTCTCTTTGTAACCGCCCATTGAGGAAAGTACCGAAGTTCCGTGTGAAACTCCAGTATAAAAATTCGGATTTCTTAATACAAAATTATAACCTCCCAAAATTTTGTTATTATCACGTAATCGTTGAAAAGGTTGAGCTGTATTGACTCCTGGAAATCCAGCATCTAAAACCGCTATTATTTTACCGAAACCCGTATAATCCTGTTGGTGCAACTGTTGTCCGTTAAGCATCTGGATTTGATTCGATGAAGTACCATAAGCATAATCAATTTTGGTTTTCTTGGTTTTATTTAACTTCTTTATCTTTGACAGCTTCGCTATTTTTGCGGTTTTATTCAGTGATTTATCCGCAAAATCGACTTTACTGACAAAAGAAAGCAGTGCTAATGAATTTATATTTGCCTGTGATCCGCGAACATGGACCGCATTCATCCATTTGGATTTTGCCATGACGGTGATTCCTGCAGCTGATTTTATTTGACTAATATGAGATTTCTCTACTGGAATGTCTTTAAAGTCTAAAGCAATACTCTGATTGTTTCTTCTATCTAATGCTCTTTGGGTAAGCATTTCCAAAGGTGTATTAAAATAAAATTGGGAACTGGGTTTAGCATTGAAATATACCCAAGCATCTTGCTGGGAAAAACCAGCTGACGTAATCAGTAAAAAAAGAAATATGTAGATTTTTTTCATAGTCAACTTTATTTTTTCAAGTCACAAAAACTCCAACTATTGCTAGGATTGAATCATTATCATTACTTTTCAGGATATATTTAATTCCAGAAAGGCATTCATTTTTAGACCTTTTTATAAATAAAGTACTAAACTAAGAAATTACTCCCGAACCAACTAATTCTTCCCCTAAATACCAGACAGCAAATTGTCCTTCTGTTATTGCAGATTGCGGTTCGCCAAAAGCAACGTACATTCCGTTTTCAAATTGATGCAAGGTAGCTTTTTGCAAAGGTTGTCTGTATCGGATTCTCGCCATAACATCCATAGTTTCTCCATTGGCCAAAGCCAAATCTTTACGAATCCAATGCACTTCGGTTTTTTCTATAAACAAGGCGCTCTTGAATAATCCGGGATGTTGACTGGTTAATCCAGTGTAAATGGTATTGGTTTCCACATTAGTGGCGATAATAAACAATGGATCTGTTGTACCTCCAACATTTAATCCTTTACGTTGTCCAATAGTAAAATAATGGGCACCTTGATGTTTCCCCACTACTTTCCCCATATCTGGAGTGTACGGAATTTTTCGTGCATCAGATAGCAAACTATCTTCCAAAGTTAATTCGGCTACTTTTTCAAAACTGTAAACAGGATCGTTTTTATCAATTTGAATTATAATTCCGTCTTTTGGTTGCAATTTTTGTTGTAAAAACTCCGGTAAACGTACTTTTCCAATAAAGCATAACCCTTGTGAATCTTTCTTTTCGGCAGTAATCAAATCCATTTGAGCCGCTATTTCACGAACTTCTGGTTTTGTCAATTCTCCGATAGGAAACAATGATTTTGCCAATTGCTCTTGAGATAATTGACATAGAAAATACGATTGATCTTTTTTGGTATCGGCGCCCGCTTTAAGTTGATAAACCGTTTCACCATTTACTTCGATTTCACTTTTCTGACAGTAATGTCCGGTAGCCACATAATCAGCACCAAGACTTAAAGCAATTTTCATGAAAACATCAAATTTTATTTCGCGGTTACAAAGTACATCGGGATTTGGAGTACGCCCTTTTTCATATTCGTTGAACATATAGTCCACGATTTTCTCTTTGTATTCTTCACTTAAATCAACAGTTTGGAAAGGGATTCCTAACTTTTCAGCAACTAATAAAGCATCGTTACTGTCTTCAAGCCACGGACATTCATTAGAAATAGTAACGGAATCATCATGCCAATTTTTCATAAAAAGGCCTATGACTTCATACCCTTGTTGTTGCAATAAATAAGCAGCAACACTTGAATCTACACCTCCAGAAAGTCCTACAACAACACGCTTCATCTTCAAAAAATTATAATTTTACAAGGATGCAAAGTTACAAAAGATTTACAACAGTATTTGTTAAGTATAAAGTTAATTATTTTTGGATTTTGTTGCATTTCCAGGAAAACTCATATTCGTTTCTTTTACCAATTTTCCTTTTTCAAAAAACTGCCAAATACCTGATTTTTTACCATTTACAAACTGTCCTTTAGAAACTACATTCCCATTAGTATCGCTAAAAACCGCTAAACCACTGTAAATGTTATTTTTAAACATTGACTCTTCCAATAAAATTCCTTTTTCAGTATATTTTTTATAAAAACCATTCTTCAAATTGCTTTTGTAACTTATTTCTTCTGCTATTTTACCACTGAGATAAAAAACGGTACGCAAACCTTCTAACTTACCATTTACGTAATGCTCTGTTGTCATGATGTTTTTTGAAGCTTGGTGGTAATACTTCCATTGCCCTTCAAATAATTTATTGACCACTTTACCTTCACTTACTTTATTTTTATTCTGATCATAAAAAATGGTATACGCTGAATTGTCTTTGGCATTAAATTCCCTTGTGGCTATTATGGATTTAGCTTTGGTGTCATCGTAAAAATTAAAAATCCCAACTTCTTTTCCGTGCTCAAAAGTCCCTTCATATCTGGGCCTTTTTGATTCCTCATAAAATCCTTTCCATACTCCGTGCTTTTTCCCTTTTTCATCTAACTTATTGAAATCTGTTTGTGCATAAAGACAAAACACATGCAAAAACATCAAAACAAATATTCCTTTTTTATAAAATGCTTTCATATGTTGACATTTATTGTTTTTTATCGGTCATATGTAATTCACATATCATCATTAGTATTTACGACTTAATTACGATCATGCTCATTTCATAATTACCTTTTTTATAGTAACGAATTCAGGTCGCTTAAATTATATGTAAATAAAAAAATCCCGAAATATATCGAGATTTTTTTATTTATTATTTTTTCTTCTGTTGTGCTTTTTGAGCTTCAGCTTGTTCCATAACTTCTTGCAGTTTTTTCTGGAATTTACCTTGTTTTTTCGGCTCTTTCAATTTGTTTTCTTGAATTTGAGCATGAATCTTATCACTATCGATAAAGTATCGTTTGATGACAATCATAATTCCAATGGTAATTAGATTCGAAATAAAGTTATACAAACTCAATCCCGCACCATAACTATTGAAGAAAAACAACATCATTATTGGCGATACATAAATCATGATTTTCATCATCTTAGCCATATCCGGCATTCCTTCTTGTTGCGGAGCAGCCATTTGTTGGTCACCAGAAGTCATTTTCATATAGAAGAAAATAGCAATCGAGGCAAGTACTGGAAACAAACTGATGTGATTTCCGTAAAAAGGAATATAGAAAGGCAATCGTATTACTTCATCAAAAGACGATAAATCATCTGCCCAAAGGAAGCTTTTTTGTCTTAACTCAAAAGCTGATGGGAAAAACTGAAAGGAAGCGTACATAAAAGGAAGCTGAATCAAGGCTGGAATACATCCCGCCATAGGATTCACACCTGCTTTATTGTACAATTTCATAGTTTCCTGCTGCTTCTTCATTGGGTCTTTTTTGAATTTCTCCCCCAATTCTGTAATTTCAGGTCGCAATACTTTCATCTTGGCTTGTGACAAGAACGATTTGAACGTAATAGGCGACATTGCTAATTTTATTAAAATTGTAAAAATAATAATAGCAATTCCGTATGCGATGTAAGAACTTAAAAATCCGAATAATGGAATAAAGATAAATTTATTGATCCATCCGAAAATTCCCCAACCTAATGAGATGATTTTTTCTAAATTTTTGTCGTAATGACTTAAAGTCTTGTAATCTGTTGGACCAAAATACCAACTCATTTTATGATCTAATTCTCCATTATCAAAGGCTAATGGGATATTTGCTTTAAATTGTTTCGTAAAAGTGGTATCTACTTTATCATCAAGAACCAGATTATCCGACTTCACTTTAGCAGTTCCGAAAGGAGTCTTTGTCAAAAGTATCGTTGAAAAAAAGTGTTGTTTGAAAGCTACAAAAGTCGCTTTTTCAAGATCTGATTCTTCTGATTGTCCTAAACCTGCATAATCAATTTTTCCATCTTCGTGTTCGAAATAGATTTCAGTGTAACGGTTTTCGTAAGAAACACTTTTCTCATTTCTGTAGGTTTTCAAGTTCCATTCTAAATCCAACGGTTTAGAAGTATTTAAAACTTTATTCAATCCTTGGGAACGAATGTCAAAACCAATCATGTAATCGTTTGGTTTCAATATGTATTTGTATTCCAAGAATTCATTAGCTCCCGCTTTCAATTTCATGGACAACACTTGATCTGCTCCAACTTTTGTCAAAGTAGGCTCAAAATACAGGTCTTTAGAATTTAAAGTACGGTTATCGCTAGTAAGCAATTGCACATTTAAATTGGCATTATTGTCTTTTATCAATTCAACTAATTGTCCGGAACCTTTCTTGAATTTTTCAAACTTTTTCAAAGTAGCCTCAACAATATATCCTCCTTTATTGGCAATTTTCAATGTAACCAATTCGTTTTCAATAGTTGTAAAACCAGCAGTAGCTGAAGGAAGCGTAGCAGAATAAGCAAAATTCCCTAACGTTTTTTGCAATTGGGCCAATTGTGTAGAGTCTCCGGTTGCTGCAACTGCAATAGTAGCTTTCGCAACAGTTTTAGCTTCTAATTCTTTGGCTTTAGCCTGCTTAATTACGAGCTCTTTTTGAGCTTTCTCAGCAGCAACCACTTTTGGATCAGGCTGGTTTTGATACATAATCCAAACCAAAATACCAAAAATTAATGCAAAACCAATAATCGAATTGAGATCAAATTTTTTTTGTTCCATTATAATTAAAAAAAGTTTAAAAGTTTAAAGTGTACCGTTTATTGGAACCAACCCAATTATTTTTTCTTCGCCTGAACCGCTGCTGCCACAAAACTCACAAAAATAGGATGCGGATTCGCTACTGTACTTTTGTATTCCGGATGGTATTGTACCCCGATGAAAAATGGATGATCTTCTATTTCTATAATCTCAACCAATCCTGTATCTGGATTTACACCTGAAGCAATTAATCCCGCATTTTGTAATTGCGCTACATAATTACTGTTGTACTCATAACGATGACGGTGACGTTCTGAAATAGTCTCTTTTCCATAAATTTTGTATGCCAATGAATCTTGTTTAAGATCACATTTCCAAGCACCAAGACGCATCGTTCCACCCTTATCAGTAATCGTTTTTTGCTCTTCCATAAGGTTAACAACCGGATGTGAAGTATGCTCGTTCATTTCAGTAGAATTTGCATCAGCATATCCTACAATATTTCTTGAATATTCGATAATTGCCATTTGCATCCCCAAACAAATTCCGAAAAACGGCACTTTATTTTCACGGGCATAACGAACTGCTTCGATTTTTCCTTCGATTCCTCTTTCTCCAAAACCGGGAGCAACAAGAATTCCGTCTAAACCGGCTAATTTCTCGTTTATATTTGTTGCGTCAATGTGTTCTGAATGAATAGAAATCACATTTACTTTGGTTTCATTTGTAGCCCCTGAATGAATAAACGCTTCCAAAATAGATTTGTAACAATCTTGCATTTCTACATATTTACCAATCAAACCGATGTTTACAGTATGCTTTGGATGTTTCAATCTACGTAAAAAAGTATTCCAGTTTTTCAAGTCCGGAGCAGCCTTTTTAGGCAAATCTAATTTCTTTAAAGCTACAATATCAAGTCCTTCTTCCAACATTAAATTTGGCACTTCATAAATCGTCGAAGCATCAATAGATTGAATAACAGCTTCTCTTTTTACATTACAGAATAAGGCCAATTTATTGCGAATCTCATCCGAAAGTTCATGCTCTGTTCTACAAACTAATATATCCGCTTTGATACCACTTTCCATCAATGTTTTAACGGAATGTTGTGTTGGTTTTGTTTTCAATTCTCCTGCGGCAGCCAAATAAGGTACTAAAGTAAGGTGAATTACGATAGCATTATTCTCGCCCAAGTTCCAAACCAATTGACGAACGGATTCTATATAAGGTAATGATTCTATATCTCCTACTGTACCCCCAATTTCGGTAATAACAATATCAAAATCGCCAGAATTACCTAGCAATTGCATTCTTTCTTTAATTTCGTTGGTAATATGAGGTACCACTTGAACCGTTTTCCCTAAAAATTCTCCTCTTCTTTCTTTTTCAATCACCGAAAGATAAATTCTTCCCGTAGTAACATTATTCGCCTGAGAAGTAGGAACATTCAAGAAACGCTCGTAGTGTCCTAAATCTAAATCTGTTTCTGCGCCATCATCGGTTACATAACATTCTCCATGCTCATAAGGGTTCAAAGTACCCGGATCAACATTAAGATAAGGATCAAATTTTTGAATTGTTGTTCTGTATCCTCTTGCTTGTAACAATTTTGCCAAAGATGCTGCAATAATTCCTTTTCCTAAAGAAGAAGTCACACCGCCTGTAACAAAAATATATTTCGTTTGATTCATTCTGTTGTTGTTTGTATGTAGTTGTGTAAAAAACTTGGCAAAAGTACAAATTTAATTGGATTATTAGAACATTAGACTATTAGATTTTTAGACTCTTTTAGGTTAAAAAAAGCATAATCTAATTCTCTAAAAATCTAAGAAGTCTAAGAAAGTCTATCCTATGGTTTCGGGTATCTTTTTTTAATATTTCGTATCAATTCCTCTAATCCATTCAATTTTAGCTCATAAATTAGCTGAAGCTGCTGCCCTAATTCCCCTTTCGGAAATCCTTTATTGCTATACCAAACCACATAATATTCAGGCAAGTCAATAAGATACTTTCCTTCGTATTTACCAAAAGGCATTTTAGTATGAGCAAGTTTGATGAGTTGTTTTTGGTTTTGATCCATTTTTTTAGAGAAAAAAGAAAAAAGAGACAAGAAGTAAGACTATTAAATAAATCGCACTTCTTGCCTCTTTCTTCAATATTCTACTTTATTTCCAGTTAAAAATAATACGTTTTTCGATTTCGGTATTTAAACTCAGAAAAACAGGACATGTCATGGCGACTCTTTCAAGAATGGTTTTACTCTTTTGATCCGCTTCTCCATACATTTCAAAAGTAATTTCGATTGTACCGATGCGTCTTGGTTCAGCATTCATAATTTTAGTAACCTCAGCAGTTGATCCTTTCAAATCAACTTCCAAATCACGCGCTTTTATTCCCATAACCGTCATCATACAACTTGCCAAAGCATTGGCAACAGTATCCGTTGGAGAAAAAGCCTCCCCTTTCCCATTATTGTCTACTGGAGCATCCGAAATAATTTCAATTCCTGATTGTAAATGAATTGAAGAGGTTCTTAAATCCCCTAAATAAGTTACTTTTGATGTCATATTTTTTAGTTATAAGTTATAGGTTAGGAGTCAGGGGTTAGAGGTTGGGAGTCCCAAAATGAACACACTCATTACACTGAACACTTAGTTTACTTCGCTTCTTTTATCGTCAAATCAGTGTCATAATATAAGATATACACTCCTTTATTAATGTAACCACCATCTTCTTTTTTGTAAAATTCAAACTTATTATCTACTTGCTCCGTAGCAGTGCTGTCAACTGTTTCTTGATATTTCTTGTCTTGTGACAATCGCATCATGGTATCAAAAGTAATATCAAAACCTCTTGTGGCAAATGCACTAGGATAAATTTTATTCTTCTTTTTGAATTCTTTTTCGAAAACTAAAGCTTCAGGAGATTCGTTTTCACGGGTAACAGAAGGATACATTAATCTCAACTTTGTTAAATTCACAAAACTGATTTCATCCGTATCTAATGTTTCATTTGGTTCCAGAATAACCAATTGTACTTTATAAGTAGCCATAGCACTTAACATAGTCGCTATTGTTGATTTAATCATTCCCGTATTTCCGGTTTCCATCACCACATAGTTTATTTTATCTTTCACAAATAAACTTTTTAAATTTTCAGCAGATACACCGCCATTTGCATTAAGCTCCGAAAATTTTACATCTTTATGATTCTCTCTAATAAACTGTATAACGGATTCTTTTTTCTTATCGACTACCGCTACAATATTCCCGTTTTTTGCTCTCATGAAATCAAACATGGCATTTTTAACGGCTGTGGTAGTAGGAATCGTTTGAAACATATTGCCAAATGAATTACCCGTGTCTTTTGACAAAGGTGATATCACAGGTACTTGATTTGCATTTAATAATTCGGCTGTTTTTTCAACATTATTTTGATAGAAAGGCCCAATTATAGCATCTGAATTTTCCAGATTATTTTCTTTAATTAATGCAGTAATATTAGAAGTATTTTTAGTTTCTTGAGAGTCAAACACACTCACATCTATGGCAAGTCCCAGCTGTTTAGCCGAATCAATTGCAACCAAAGCTCCTGCATAAAAATCTAAAGTCATGTTTAAGAACTTGTCTTTTTTCAAGCGCATTGCAGTCGAATTGACAGTATCTCCTTCAATTTTTGAAATATTAAAAGGCAAAAGCAATACTAGTTTTTTTCTGCTGCTACTTTTCTTTGAGATTACAGCGTATTCTTTTTTAGCTTCCTGCGGGATACTAATCGTTGCTGGAACTTTCAAAATCATCCCTTCCACAACACCTTGAGACAAAGCAGGATTAAGAGCGATTAATTCTTCCTGACTCATTCCTGCCATTTTTGACAAACTATAAAGTGTTTCTTTTGGTTTTACCACATAATTCAAATAATTGACTGCTGTAGAAACTTTTTCGGGATTCGCTTTTACAATTTCTTTTTTAGATTCAACCACTGTGGTAGTTTTATCCCCTTTTGGAGCATTTCCTTTGATAATTAATTTATAGCCAACAGGTAAATTCGAAACTATTTCAGGATTTTTTCTCTCCAATTCTTCAATGGTAATACCATATTTCTTGGCAATAGAATATTTGGTTTCTTTTGGAAGAACATCATGATATACTACTTTTACTTGTACTGGAGTAGTGTTTTTTTGTCTGATTCCAGAAGGAATAGTAAGGATTTGTCCTATTTGCAATCCGTCTTTTTCCAAAAAAGGATTCGCTTGTTTTAATGCATCGTCAGAAACACCATATTTTTTTTCGATACCATACAGCGTCTCTTTTGGCGTTACTTCATGGGTTACCGTTTTCGCTGCAGACTTAGCCTGAACCGCTACTTTTTGTTTACCGCCGCTTTTTGGAATCAGTAAAACACTATTAGGTTTTAAACCACTTATTGCATCTGGATTTAATTGGTAAATATCATATGGAGTAACGTTGTACTTTATTGCAATCTGACTGATTGTCTCTCCTTTCTCCACTTTATGTGTAGTAGTTTTTTCTTGTGAAAAAACGCTGTAATTAAAAAACAAAGCCGTTATACAAATCGCAAAAAAATATTTCATCCTTTTATTTATAAAATTATTCAATCATTAATAACAGAACGGTATCAAATTTTATTCCAAAATCTGATACCGTTTTATAGAGAACATTAAAAATAATGATGTTCAAAGATTAAATCAACAAAAATCTACATTATTATTCCCACTCAATAGTTGCAGGCGGTTTTGAACTAATGTCATACACCACTCTATTTACTCCTTTTACCTTATTGATGATATCATTAGATACTTTCATCAAGAAATCATACGGTAAATGTACCCAATCAGCAGTCATACCATCAGTAGATTCTACGGCACGAAGCGCAATCACTTTTTCATAAGTACGCTCGTCACCCATAACACCTACACTGTTTACCGGAAGTAAAATAGCTCCTGCTTGCCATACTTTATCGTACAACCCCCAAGATTTCAATCCGTCGATAAAAACTTTATCTACATCTTGCAAAATTTGTACTTTTTCTGGTGTGATATCTCCTAGAATTCTAATTGACAATCCTGGTCCCGGGAAAGGATGTCTTCCCAATAATTCTGGATCAATCCCTAATGAAGCCCCTACTCTACGTACTTCATCTTTGAAAAGCATGCGAAGTGGTTCTACAATTTTTAACTTCATGTAATCAGGTAAACCTCCTACATTATGGTGTGATTTAATAGTAGCCGAAGGTCCTTTTACTGAAACTGATTCAATAACATCAGGATAAATAGTTCCTTGCGCCAACCATTTTACATCTTCTATAAGGTGTGATTCATCATCGAAAACTTCGATAAATACACGTCCAATAATTTTACGTTTGGTTTCCGGGTCACTTACACCTGCTAATTGAGATAAAAAACGATCTCCAGAGTCTACTCCTTTTACGTTCAACCCCATTCCTTTGTATTGATCCAATACATTTTGGAATTCGTTTTTACGAAGCAAACCATTATTTACAAAAATACAGTATAGGTTTTTCCCGATAGCTTGATGCAATAAAACTGCCGCTACTGTAGAATCTACTCCACCAGAAAGACCAAGAACTACTTTGTCGTCTTGTAATTTTTCTTTTAATTCTGCCACCATTTCTTCAACAAAAGCATTTGGTGTAAAATTTTGAGGAACTTCAGCAATTTTTACTAAAAAGTTTTCCAGCATTTTTGACCCATCTGTTGAATGGAAAACTTCTGGGTGGTATTGAATGGCATAAGTTGTTTCACCTTCAATTCTATAGGCTGCAAATTCCACGTCGTGAGTACTTGCAAGCTTTACTCCATTGGTCGGTAATCCTTTGATACTGTCACTATGGCTCATCCAAACTTGACTATTCTCAGAAACACCTTCAAAGAAAATTTCGTTCTCTTTTATAAAAGACAAATTGGCTCTACCATATTCTCTTGTATTTGAAGCTGCTACCTCACCACCACTAAAATGGGATAAATATTGCGCACCGTAACAAACGGCCAGCATAGGAAGCTTTCCTCTAATTTGAGATAAATCGGGATGTGGCGCATCTTCTCCTCTAACAGAAAAAGGGCTGCCTCCAAGAATTACGGCTTTATAACTTGATAAATCACTCGGAAAATGATTGTATGGGAAGATTTCGCAGAATATATTTAATTCGCGAACTCTACGCGCAATAAGTTGAGTATATTGCGATCCGAAATCTAAAATAAGTACGTTGTGTTGCATGCGCAAAAATACTTTTTATATTTTGATTTGAAAAATTGATTTTTGAAAAATATTCTTTTTATTTGTCAAATCTCAATTATTGCTCTAAAATCAAATTAAATAATCCTATAAAAAACCCAGACAGTATAATTTTCGTAAGTGAACTTATACATTCTAAAAATTAATTTAAAATAAAACAACATTACAATGAAAACAAAAATTTATGTATCAATAATAACATTACTGATTTTAATTACTTCGTGCAATGTGATTGATGATTTATTGACTTTTTCAATAGACAATCAAACAAGTTTTAAAATTGAAAGCGGATTTCCTCTTGGCACTGCTCATAATCTAATCACTCCTGATGTTACTACAAACTCAAGCTCCACTTTTGAAAACAATAACACCAAAGCTGAATTAGTAAAAGATGTGAAATTAAGTGAATTAAAATTGACCATCACGGATCCTAGCAATAAGTCATTCAGTTTTCTAAAATCGATTCGTTTGTACATCTCAACAGATGCTAATGATGAAATAGAATTGGCTTATTTGGATGAAATCAATTCGACTTCAAATACCATAAATCTAACTTGCACTAAAGAAAAACTAGATAAATACATAAAAGCTTCATCCTATAAAATACGAATTAAAGTAGTTACCAAAGAAAGTTTGGCACAAGATATTACTGTAAAATCTGATATGAAATTTAAAGTTACTGCTGATCCGTTTTAGGCATGTACGACAACTAAATCAACCCGTTGGGTTAATTATTCAAAACGTCAGATCGAGTGTTTTTCTGTGGAAAATCACTCGATCTGACGAAAAATTATCATTAAAAACTAATTACACCCAACGGGTTAAATTATTCTTTTGTAACTATAATAGTTGCCTTAAAACCCGTTCCAAGATTCCATTGACTGGCCGAAATCAAACCGCCATTATCATCATAAATCTGAAATTCAGCAGTATTGGGACCTGAACTCCCTTGATTTAAGGCTTCAAAGTCTATCTTGTTGAATCCT
Source organism: Flavobacterium sp. GT3P67 (assembly GCF_004349155.1). Lineage (NCBI taxonomy): Bacteria > Pseudomonadati > Bacteroidota > Flavobacteriia > Flavobacteriales > Flavobacteriaceae > Flavobacterium > Flavobacterium sp. GT3P67. Next base: position 14,683 of record NZ_SMLF01000005.1, on the reverse strand, counting down.
TTTTCCAGAACTATTTCAAAACCCTGGAAATTACTGTCCAAAGTCACTTGATATTCAACAACTTTATCATTCAAGTACACGCGAATTTTATCGCCATCAACATAAGCTGCATCTCTGTATCTTACTTTGGCGGTAAGCGAACCTGTTGTGAAATTTCCTAAATTTTGATTTTTTCTATAAACTAGACCTTCAGATTTGTCTTCCTTTTTGTTTAATTTATCTCTATAAACATCCCCTGGATTAATAAATTCATTTTTCGGAGTCATTGAAAAATTAGTAGCCGGAGTTATTGAAAGTGAAGGACTTGGATTCGGGCTTAAAAGTTCCGGATTTTTAAATACATTCGGGGTCTTAATAGGAGGAATCTCTGCTTTTGGCGGAGTTGTTTTTTTAATTTTAGGGGCATTATTTTTAAGTGGAATAGGTTTAAATTTTGAACTAAATTCATTCTGAGCATATCCACTTAAAGACATACTTATGGCAATCATTAAAAATAAAATCCTTTTCATAACTTTTTTAAATTAGTTTAACTGTGCTTGTAAAATTTTAAAAATAAAAAACTAATCATATATAATGACTAATTCATAGTATAATTTAACTTTCATTTATAACATTCAATTTTTAAATTTATTGCATTTTAGAACTTATAATATCCTAACAATTCTCAGCAAAAATTGAAGTTTTTAATTAAAAATTACCGTTTTTAATTTCAGTTTTTTTTATAAATTGCAAATATTATGCCACACCAAAAATTGCATTTAAACAATGCTAAATAATACCTAAACACAATTAAAATGAAAAGAGAAAACATATTGACAGGTTCACCATGGGAAGATAAAATGGGATATTGCCGTGCAGTACGCATTGGAAACATCATTGAAGTATCAGGAACAGTCGCCATTGTTGATGGTGAAAAAGTAAAAGCTGACGATGCTTATGCGCAAACACTAAACATTTTAGAGCGCGTAGAAAAAGTTTTGGAGGACCTAAATGTAGGTATGAAAGATGTCATTCGCACCCGCATATTTACTACAGACGTTTCTACATTTGAAGCAGTTGCCACCGCTCATGCCAAATTTTTTAAAGACATAAAACCAACCACAGGTTTCTACGGAATTAATCAACTGGTAGCACCTGAATATTTAGTTGAAATCGAATTTACAGCTATAGCTACTGAAAAACCGCTAATTCAAGAGGGATTATAATACTTTTGTAAAAAACACTCCTTCAATTCCGGTAATGAATTTAGAAAACACTACAAAAATAATGCTTGTCACACTCAAATGGATTCTCATTTGTGTTTTGACAGGCATTTTTTCTGGATCGGCATCAGCATTTTTTTTAGTGGCACTGGATTGGCTTACACAATATAGAGAACACAACAACTGGGTTATTTGGCTTTTGCCAATAGGCGGTTTGCTAATTGGATTTGGATATTACTATTGGGGGAAATCTATAGTTAAAGGCAATAACTTGTTGCTGGAAGAATACGAAAATCCTCAAAAAACAATTCCTTTAAAAATGGCGCCATTAGTACTTTTTGGCACCTTAATCACGCATCTTTTTGGAGGTTCAGCCGGTCGTGAAGGAACAGCAGTACAAATGGGCGGTGCAATCGCCGATCAATTTACAAGAATCTTCAAACTTGAAAATGCCGACCGGAAGACACTAATCATTCTGGGAATTAGCGCTGGTTTTGCTTCCGTTTTTGGAACGCCTTTGGCCGGGGCTATATTTGCTTTGGAAGTTCTATATTTCAGCAAAATCAGTTATAAAAGCATTCCTTTGTCCTTTTTAACAGCATATACCGCTTATTTTACCGTTGAATTTTGGCAAGTAAAACATACACATTATAACATTCCAATCCTTCCCGAAATGAATTTCACTACCTTATTTTGGATAATTGCAGTCAGTATACTTTTTGGTTTAGCCGCTATGCTATTTTCTCGGAGCACGCATTTTTGGGGTCATTTATTTTCAAAAACCATCACCTTTCCTCCGCTTCGTCCTTTCGTTGGAGGAATAATTCTTGCAGTAACAATTTACTGTATTGGAACTACAAAATACGTTGGTTTGGGAATCCCAGCAATTGTTGATTCCTTTTCTAATCCAAATGCTTCGTATGATTTTATTTTAAAAATATTATTTACCGGATTTACGCTCGGAGCAGGATTTAAAGGTGGCGAAGTAACTCCGCTATTCTTCGTTGGTGCTACGTTGGGAAGTACTTTATCGCTTTTAGTTCCTTTACCCATCGCGCTTTTAGCAGGAATGGGATTTGCAGCCGTTTTTTCAGGAGCAACCCACACTCCTATTTCGTGTACGGTTATGGGAATGGAACTTTTCGGGATAGAAAGCGGTATTTTTATTGGTATTGCTTGTATTATCGCGTATTTTACTTCGGGGTCGGTGGGGATTTATAATGCTCAAATAGTTAAAGGGGCAAAATACGAGGTGTATCAAAAATTAAGAAGAAAAAATATAGAACTTTTGTAAAGAGTAAATCATTTTTTTTAAATTTTTAAAATTATTTTTTTGTAGTATTGTTCTTAATACTAAATCAATTTAATTTTACAGTATGGCTTTTGGAAACCCTTCTACTTTTTCTCAATACATTCCTCTGAATAACTTATCGAAGTTGCAGCTTATTTTTATAGCAATTGAAGTCACTAAAAAACTACAGTGGGACTTAACTCAAATAGATGAAAACGGATTAAAAGCCCAATCAAAAAATGTTTTAAACACCTGGAATGAAACCATTGTTATTACTTTAGAGGATCACGACCCTTTGATCACTAGCTTTAGCAATGGAAATCAACTCTATGACCGCGGAAGAAATCAAAAGAACATTGATGCTTTTTTGGATTTATTTTATGAAATAAAAAAAGAGGAATCCATTTTAGCATTAGACAAAATTTCACTGAGGGATTTTATAAATTGTGAAACAACAAAACAGGATTCAGAGATCGAAGAATCAAGAAGCATCACCCACTTTTATTCATTTTTCTCAATATTCATACCTACCAAAGATTATTTCATCACCCCGATTCTCATCAATATAAACATTCTGATTTTTCTTTTAATGAGCTTTTCGGGAGTCAATATCTTTGTACCAAAAACACAAGATATTGTTGATTGGGGTGGAAACTACGGTCCTTTGACAATCGGAAATCACTGGTGGCGATTGATTTCAGCTTGTTTTCTACATATAGGAATTTTTCATTTACTAATGAATTGTTATGCGCTGGCGTATGTTGGTTTATTATTAGAATCGTACTTAAAAAAAAGAGATTTCCTGCTAACTTATCTTTTTTGTGGCCTGGTAGCAAGCTTAGCCAGTTTATATTACAATACCAATATTGTTAGTGCTGGTGCGTCAGGAGCTATTTTTGGAATGTATGGCATTCTATTGGTCTCCATCCTGTTTAATACCATTGACAAAAAAGCAAATAGCTCGCTGTTGATAACAATAGGAACTTTGATTGTCTTAAATATCGCTAGCAGTTTCAAAGAAGGTATTGATGGAGCAGCACATATTGGAGGGCTACTTTCAGGATTATTATTTGGCGTAATCTTAGCCTTATTAATTAAAAACAGAACAACTGGAATTTCAGTAGTCGCTTCGGCAACACTAATTCTAACTGTAGGTTTATTTACACTTAGCAAAAACTCAAAAGTATACATCTATCAAATTATTGAATATCAAGGAGGAATACAAGATTTTGCAGACATGGAGAAAATGGCGTTGGAATCTTACACGTCTTTTTATGGTGACAGTAAAGAAAATACATTGTCTAAAATTAAGGACCGGGGCATTTATTATTGGAACGAAAACATAATTCTACTAAAGCAACTTGACAAATTATATCTTCCAGAAGCAATACACTTTCAAAATGAAACTTTAATTGAATACTGCGAATTAAGGATGGAATTCTATGGTCTTGCCTATAAAAAATTAAATGAAAACACTGATAAGTATGATGCTAACATGACAGTACTTAATAATGAGATCCAGAAAATCATTGTTAAAATAAAAAGCACTCCTAAGAAATAGATTCCAGGATTTAATTCCTAATTTAAAAAACTAAAACATTGATTCCCACTGAAATTGTCTGTACCCCAGAAACCATTTCAAAAAAAAGAGAAATAGAAAAATAATGCCTTTAATAATCCGTGAAATTCCTGTTAATGATTTCAACTTTACATTAAAAAAATGTAATTTCGCAATCTATGAAAACACAAGACATTCAAGCGATACAGTTGTTATTATCAACTCCAAAAAAGATTGCCATAATCCCACACCGCGGTCCTGACGGGGATGCTATGGGATCTACCTTAGGATTATATCATTTTTTATTAAAAAACAACCATCACCCTGTGGTGGTTTCTCCAAATGAATTTCCTGATTTTCTGGCGTGGATGCCCGGATCAGAAACCATAAAAATATACGAAAAAGATAAAGAAAACTGTACTAAGATACTGGAAGACGCGGAACTTATTTTCACTTTAGATTTTAATGCTTTGCACCGTACTGGTGAAATGGAACAGGTGCTAGCCAAGCTAAAAGCGCCATTTATCATGATAGATCATCATCAAAAACCAGATGATTATGCAACATTTACTTATTCAGATATCTCGTTTGGATCTACTTGTGAAATGATTTATAACTTCATTTTATTTCTTGGAAAAAAAGAAGATATTGATAAAACTATAGGAACTTGCATTTACACTGGAATCCTTACCGATTCAGGTTCTTTTCGTTTTCCAAAAACAACAGGAACAACCCATCGAATTATCGCTGAATTAATTGATTTAGGTGTCGAGAATACGGAGATTCCAACCTTATTATTTGACAACAACTCTTTTGGAAGATTACAATTATTGGGAAGAGCACTTCAAAATATGAAAGTGCTTACGGAACATAAAACCGCCTACACTACGCTTACTCAAGACGAGTTGAATACTTTTGATTATGTAAAAGGTGATACAGAAGGAATTGTAAACTACGGATTAAGTATAAAAGGAATCGTTTTTACTGCTATATTTATCGAAAATAAAGAAGAAAAAATCATCAAGATTTCATTTCGTTCACAAGGTGATTTTGATGTCAATCAATTTGCCAGAGATCATTTCAATGGTGGAGGACATCGCAATGCTGCCGGTGGAAAATCAGAAGTATCGATGGAAGAAACGATCCGAAAATTTGAAGATTTAGTAACAACGCTAAAAATATAACAGATGTCAAAATTTAGTACGTTAATCGTATTTGGGTTCTTTTTATCCATACTCGTTTCAGGATGTAAACAGCATCAGGATGCCAGAAAGCCTCTTTCACAGACTTCCGGGAGCTTCATGAAGAAATCAATCGCACGCAATAAAAAACTGGTTGCCAACGAAGAAACACAAATTGAAGCTTTAATAAAAAGCAATCCGAATGTAAAATACATCGCTTCCAAAAAAGGATATTGGTATACTTATGTGACCAAAAATGAAATCGATTCCCTTACTCCAAAAAAAGGAGATGTTGCTTTTTTTGACTACGAAATAAAAGATTTAAAAGGTACTGTTATCTATTCTGAATTAGAATTAAGACCACAAATCTATTATGTAGACAAACAAAATATCATGATGGGATTGCGTGACGGTATCAAACTAATGCGAAAAAACGAAAAAGTAAGTTTCCTTTTTCCATCAAATATGGGGTATGGTTATCACGGTGACGACAAAAAAATAGGCACCAATCAGCCCTTAATTTGTACAGTAACTTTACGTGATTTTAAGTCGGAAGCAGTGTATAAAAAAGAAAGTGAAGCCAAACTAAAAGCAATACCTGCACCAGCCAAACAAGAAACCGAAGCCGTAATAAAACCCAAAGACACTATAACTCAATAAATTAAATTTAGAAATGAAAAAAAAGATCCTATTCGTATTCCTAGTTATTGCTTCATTTTACTCTTGCAAAGAAGAGCACAACAATCTTCCTGATGGTTTATATGCAAAAATAGAGACCAATAAAGGGGAAATAATTGTACAATTAGATTTCGAAAAAGCACCTATAACCGTTGCCAACTATGTGACTTTAGCAGAAGGGAAAAATGAATTTGTCACTAATAAAAACCTTAAAGGCAAACCATTTTTTGACGGATTAAAATTTCATAGGGTAATTCCAGAATTTATGATTCAAACGGGTGATCCTTTAGGAACAGGATCAGGAGATACCGGTTATAAGTTTAAAGACGAATTTTCAGATTTAAGATTTGATAAAAGTGGCGTTTTGGCTATGGCCAATAATGGACCTACAACTAACAGCAGTCAGTTTTTCATCACACATATTGCAACACCTTGGCTAGACGGAAAGCATACTATTTTTGGGCATGTCATAGAAAAAGGAATGGATGTTGTAAACAAGATTGTACAAAATGATTACATCAATAAAATTACCATCATCAGAAATGGTGAAGCCGCCAAAAAGTTTAATGCTGTAAAAACATTCAATGATTATTTTTCAGTAGAATCTGAAAATCAAAAGAAAAAAGCCGCCATTGCTGCTGAAAACAAAAAAAATTACGACGCGAAATACAAAGAAGTTCGCGAACAAAAAATCGCTTATTTTACCACTTTAAAAGCCAAAGCTACAAAAACACCTACAGGATTGCAATATGTAATCACTAAGAAAGCCGGCGGTAAAAAACCTGCCAATGGCGCCCATGTTTTCATACATTACGCCGGTTTTCTGGAAGACGGAGAATTATTTGACGCCAGTGTAGCAAGTGTTTCTAAAACTTTTGGAAAATACGATGAAAACAGAGCGGCTCAAAACGGATACCAGCCCATCCCTTTCCAAGCTGGGAAAAAAGATGGCATGATTTCTGGTTTTATTGAAGGACTGGAAAAATTATCTTTTGGAGACAAAGCTGTAATTTTTATTCCATCTCGATTAGGATATGGAGAAGCAGGCGCTGGAGGCGTAATTCCGCCAGGCGCTAATATCATTTTTGAAATTGAATTATTGGAAACAATGCCTCAACAATAACAGATTAAAAAAGTTAGACCTTAAATTATTAAAAAATGAAATTTAAAATTCTGTTTTTATTATTTCTGGGAATGCTAAACCTGCATTCTCAAACTACAAAGAAAACTGTTCCGGTTAAAAAACCGGCAACAACCGTAAAAACTGCGGCAAAACCAGCGGTAAAAAAACCAGTAGTGAAAGCACCTGCAGCAATCGAAGGGATTTTTGCAACGGTTTCCACAAACAAGGGAGATATTGTACTTGAATTAGAATACAAAAAAACTCCTGTTACCGTAGCTAACTTCATAGCGCTTGCTGAAGGTAAAAATACTTTTGTAACAGATGAAAAACTAAAAGGAAAACCTTTCTTTGATGGTTTAAAATTTCATCGTGTGATTAAAGACTTCATGATTCAAGGCGGTGATCCATCCGGAAACGGTTCTGGTGGTCCCGGATACGCTTTCAAAGATGAATTTACAGACTTAAAACACAACAAAGCCGGTATACTTTCTATGGCTAATTCCGGCCCAGCTACCAATGGAAGCCAATTTTTTATCACCCACAAAGAAACCTCTTGGTTAGACCCAAAACATACAGTTTTTGGTCATGTTACAGCGGGAATGGATGTGGTCAACTCGATTGCTCAAAATGACGTGATTACTAAAATTACTATCGTTAGAAAAGGAGTTTTAGCCAAAAAATTTGATGCGCCAAAAGTATTCGCAGATTATTTCAATAATAAATCCGAAGACCTAAAGAAACAGGATTTAATTAATGCTGAAAACAAAGCAAAACATGCTGCAATTGAAGCTGAAGCCAAAAGAGCATACACTGAAAAATACAGTCCTGTTGTAGCTGCAAAAAAAGCGTATTTAGCCACTACAAAAGCAAGTGCGACCATTACTCCATCAGGATTAGCATACAAAATAACACAAAAAGGAACTGGCGTAAAACCTGCGAACGGAACGACTTTTTATTTTCATTATGCCGGTTATTTTGAAGATGGAACGCTGTTTGACAGCAGTTATGAAGAAGTTTGTAAAAGCTACGGAAAATTTGATGCAAACCGTGCCGCTCAAAACGGCTACCAATCATTCCCTTTTGAAGCAGGAAAAAAAGACGGTATGATTCCAGGATTTATTGAAGGATTAGAGAACATGTCCTTTGGAGACAAAGCAGTGGTTTTTATCCCGTCAAATTTGGCGTATGGAGAAAGAGGTGCCGGAAGCGTTATTCCTCCTAATACAACACTTATTTTCGAATTGGAAATGCTGGAAAAACAAGCAGCTCAAAAACAATAAATTTCAAAAAATTACAAATAAAAAACCCGACAGACTTCAAAATCTGTCGGGTTTGTTTTTATAATTTATTTCCCTTGAAGTACTGATTAGACCAATAGAAATTGGCCATTATCCGCGTCATCAGCGTTCCATTTTTAGGAGCCATTATTTCTTACCAAATTTCCAGTCAAATTCATCTTTTTGGTTGATGATAGCACCAATTTCGAATTTCACAACCTCATCAAATTCCGTTTGAAAAATAATCCAGTATTCCTCATTGAAATAGTTTTCGAACGTGTCAAATTCTTCCTGAGTGAATTTAGTTATTCCTTTGGCAGCCAAATCTTTTTTGACTTCGCTGATTTTTCTATTGATAATTTTATTCCCAAACAACTCCATTTCCGGGCTGGAAGCCACGATATATCCCAATTTGAATTCTTCTTCCACATAGAAAGTCAAACGCATTTTTAGTTTGTTGTAGGCAAAAATCACATTATCATCCTCGTCCTTGTAATTCCTGTCTGGTTTCCCGTAAATAGCGGTAACATCATTTTGTTTCATTCCGAAAATGAGCTTGTCAATTCCGTTTTTTGGATTTATTTTCATACGTAGTTTATATTTATTTTTTAAAGGAATATGTAATTCACATAGCGCTATTGGTGTTTATTCCAAGCTAACGTTATGCTCATTTCATATCGTATTATTTGACCGCAAAGTTCGCAAAGTTTTTCGCAAAGTCCACTACCTTATTTTATTTAAAAATTAACCGATAACAAATACTACTATTGATTCTAAAATTCACAATTTGGGAGTTACCCACTAAAAAAGCGGGTCGGGCTATCCGCTGTAATCTCCCGAAGAAAAATCGGGAAGATTTCCACTTTTATCCCTCTCGCAAAAAAGCCTCAGTACATAAGAGCCTTTGACTTAACAAAACAATATTTGTGAAAAAATCAGTATCTTTCAATTACAAAACCAACACAATATGACTTGGGCAGCAAAACTTATAAAACACAAAAGCGAAAATAGAATTGCCGTTTATTTTGAAAAAAATCAGGACCTGATTGCCCGCATAAAACAAATAGAAGGGGCCCGATGGAGCCAGCAAAAAACAGTTTGGCACATCCCGGACACAATCGAAAACAGAGAACGCTTTAAAATAGAATCCTTAGCAAACTCTCTCCCTTCACCCGAGGGAATTGTTCATATAGAAAAATTCAAGCAATGGCTTCGTTCTAAACGCTATAGCGAAAGCACCCTTACCACCTATAGCGAAGCTTTGAAATCATTCTTGGTTTTCTACCGAGAAAAACCCATTGCTGATATTACTAACGAGGATGTGATTGTCTACAATAACGACTATATTTTAAAAAATAACCTTTCGGCTTCATACCAAAATCAGATTGTCAATGCTTTAAAATTATTTTATAGAACCGTCCAAAATAAACTTATAGTAGTTGATGCCATTCACCGTCCAAAAAGATCCAAAAGTTTACCAAATGTTTTGAGTAAAGAAGAAGTAAAATTAATCCTAAACGCTCATTCTAACATTAAACACAAAACAATGTTGAGTATGATATACAGTTGCGGATTGCGTAGAAGTGAACTTTTAAATTTAAAATTCTCAGATATTGATTCTAAAAGAAATATTGTGTTACTAAAAAACGCAAAAGGCAAAAAAGATAGAATAGCGCCATTATCTCCCAAAATATTAAAAATGCTTCGTGAATATTATATAGCCTACAAACCTAAAACTTGGCTTTTTGAAGGACAAAATGTGGGAGAAATGTATTCTGAATATAGTTTACAAAGCGTTTTAAAACAAGCTCTTCAAAAAGTAGGGAACACAAAACCTGTTACACTACATTGGTTACGTCACAGCTATGCTACACATCTTTTAGAAAGCGGAACGGATTTGAGATATATTCAAGAATTATTAGGTCATAGCAGTAGCAAGACCACCGAAATTTACACGCACGTTAGTACGAAAAGTATTCAACAAATAAAAAGCCCATTTGATGATTTGTAAGAAAAAATCAATATATTTGAAATTAAATATTGTGTGATAATTATCACACATATCTACCCAAATTTGGGTGGCTTTGTGTGATTTTGTCACACCTATAAACAAGTTACCTGATATTTTGCCTCAAAATCGCAGAAATTAGAACTTTTGAGAAAATCAAATTAAATTCATAATTTAGCAAACGAAAAACAATTTCAAAAAAAATTATGAAAAATAAGTATGTAGATTTTATTTCGGATGAACACTTTTTAGATTGCGTATCAAATCTTCATAAAGCATACTTAAAAGCTAAAAACAACATTACTAAAAAGAATTTTTATAGTAACAAAGTAGATACTATTAAACTAACTTTTGATTCTACATTCAACGAAATAGACGAAGAAAGTTTAATACAAGCTGAAATTTTGCGACAAATAGATAAATCAATAAACAATTCTATCGGAACATTTCACGAACAAATATTAGGTGGTATTGAAGGTTTTCAAATTGGAAAATTCAGCGGTTTTGATATTAAAGCAAACAATGACACAATGTTTGCAGAAATAAAGAATAAACATAATACAATGAGTAGTGGACTTGCTGAAGCTGTATTTCAAAAACTAGCCAGATTTGCTGACGACAATAAAAAAGCAAATTGTTATTTAGTACAAATATTAGCTAAAAAAAGTTTCAATCAAAAATGGGAAGGTATAATTAATGGAAAAGAATACTCTCATAGTAGAGTTTTTAAAATTTCAGGCGACAAATTCTATGCTTTACTCTCAGGTGAAGAAGATGCTCTTTTGAAATTATATAAAAACATTCCAATTGTAGTAAAAGATTATCTAAATTCAATTGAAAAAAGTGATTCAATAAAAGCAAATTCTGCAATAGATGAACTAAAAGACGAAACTAAAACATCAAAACGAACTATTTTGGATCAAATCACTTTTGAGAATTATAGTTATTATTTAGGTTTTGATAAATTATAATAACTGTTCAAAAATTTAATAATTGAATAGCCAACTTCTTTACCTAAATTAACAGGAACAGCATTCCCTATTTGTTTATATTGTTGCGCAATAGAACCTTCAAATTTCCATTCATCAGGGAAAGTTTGAATTCTTGCATATTCTCTAACCGTGAACGGTCGAGTTTCATCGGGATGGCATCTTTCAGTTTGTTTTTGAGCAGGACTACAAGTCAAAGTTAAACAAGGTTCGTCCCACCCTATTCTTCTTGCAATTCCCGTTTTCCCACCGCCAAGATGAAAACTTCCACCCATAAATTCTTTTTGAATATCTATAGGTAAATCTCTCCAATAACCTTTTGGCGGAACTAACTCTAAAACATCTATTTTACTTTTTGGATATTTTGAACCATCTGATTTTGGAACATCACAATCAAACAAATCTCCTTTTTTTAAAGCATCTTTTAGATTATATATTTTCTTATAAGGTTTCGGATATTCATATTTTAAATCAATATCTTTTCTAATTCCAACTAAAATCAATCTTTCTCTCTTTTGAGGAACATTAAAATTAATTGCTTTTAGAACTTGTACAGGAACGACATTATAACCGATTTCATCTAAAATTGAAATCATTCCTTGTAAAGTTTTACCATTTTCGTGGCTTAATAAACCGCGAACATTTTCACCAATACAAATTGGCGGATTTACTTCTTTTACAACTCTTGCGAACTCATAAAACAAAGTTCCTCTTGCATCTGCTAAACCTAATTTTTTTCCAGCATAACTAAATGCTTGACAAGGAAAACCACCAGTTACAATATCAACTTTGTTTTCATAATCCGTAAAACTATGAGTTTTTATGTCGCCTTCCAAAACATTCCAATTTGGTCTATTTTTTCTTAACGTTTGACAAGCCCATTTATCAATTTCATTTAAAGCTACGCACTTTAAACCCGCTTTTTCCATTCCAACAGCTAAACCACCAGCTCCAGCGAAAAGTTCTAAAACGGTATATTCATTTTGAGGCTCAACATAATTTGAAATTGTTTCTTGAATATTTTCATCCAAAAAATCTGCAAATAAAGTATCAACATCAGTTTTTCTGTAAACACGATAATTGCTCATTGGCTCACGTACAGCAGATAATTTACCTTCTTTATCCCAACGTCTCAAAGTTTCCTTACTTTTACCAATATATTCAGAAGTTTCTGAAAGTGTCATATATTCATTCATAACCAAATTGTTTAACCTTACACAATGGTTACAAATTTAAAAGAAAAAACGGAATAACCAAGCAGAATAGAAAAGAAAAAAAACATCAGGTAACAGCCGTTTGGCTAGATTGGGGTTTTAGGCTTAATTTAAAGTTGGTCTTGTATTTGGAAATTTTGTGTTTAACCGAAAATTAAATCTTAATTTAGTCCCCAACCTCGCCAAGCGGCGGGACGTTAGGTGCAAGCGTAGCGCACGAAATCGCTAATACCAAATGAGCAAATTAGAATTCTTAAACACAAATTCATGCTAAGAGTAATTGAAATTGAAAATATCAAAGGAATTCAAAACAAGAGATTTGAATTAGACATTTTACCTAACAAACCAAGTCTTTTAGTTGCACCCAATGGTTTTGGTAAAAGTTCATTAGCAACAGCTTTTAATTCAATGAACAATAGACGCATTTTATTAAATGAAGATGACTTTTACGCAGAAAATGCCGCCAATTTACCAAGAATCTTAGTTGAATATGAAAGACAAGATGGAACAATTGGAACGCTTGAAGCAACAAATACAACAAACACAATTAGTGATGAAATAGATTGTTTCGTCATCAATAATCTTACAAAACCGAGAGGTATAGGTTCTCAATTTGGAAGAGCTACTGCTACTTTAGAAATAAAGGATGTTGTTTTGGTTGACAGAATTCCTGCCAATATATCTTTCAACTATTCTTATAGAGTTAGCCAAGCTCGATTTGGCCAAAATTCCAGAGTGTTACCAAACGCTAATGCAGTATTCTCAAACTTAAAATTGGTTGAACAATTAAGTGAGTTATTTCAAGCACTACTTAGAGCAAATGGAGATAGAATTCAAGCAAAAATAAACGCCATTATTGTTGATATTAATGCACAAGCTGGAACAGCAGAAGTATTAACTGATTGGATTACTAATAATCGTTTAAACGACTTGAAACAAATTGATTACCTAAGTAGCATTGGAAATCTTATTAATGAATTTGACATTGGTTATAATTCCGAAACCAAAAGTTACTTAGTCGCAATACAATTGATTTGGCTCTACAATCAAAACCAAAATAGTTTTAAAAATGCTTGTGTACACAGCAACTACCGTTTGGATAAACAACGATTTGACGCTACACTAACAACTTTTAACTGTACTTGGAAAAATATTCGTTCAAGTGAAACAGGCGGAAGCCTTGTAGTGAAATTTCCAAAAGCTATCCATATTTCTAACGGACAAAGAGATATTCTAACATTTATTTCAATGCTTTTTAAAGCAAAAAGAAATTTAAAGAAGTCAGCCAATATTCTAATTATTGACGAAGTCTTTGATTATTTAGATGATGCAAACTTAACAGCAGCGCAGTATTACATAACTAATTTTATAAAGGAGTTTAATTCACTTGGCAAACGAATTTATCCTTTAATTCTAACACATTTAAACCCAAACTATTTTAAGAACTTTGCATTTAGTAATCAAAAAGTTTATTATTTAGACAAATCAACTATTCAGGTTAGTCAAAGTATGATTAATCTTTTGAAAAATCGAAAAAATCCAGCTATTGAGGCTGATGTAGATAAATACTTGCTCCATTTCGACCTGGGAACAATAAACAAACGAGTAGAATTTAGAGCATTAAATATTCGTGAACTTTGGGGCGAAACCAACAATTTTGTTCAGCATTTGAATGATGAAGTAACAAAATACTTAGCCAATCAACCTTTTGATCCTTTCGCTGTTTGTGGTGCGTTAAGAGTTAAAATTGAAGAAATTGCATACAATAAACTTCAAAGTGATGAAGCACGAAATGAATTCCTTGCAACACATATGACAAGAAAAAAATTAGAAAAAGCAGAAGAGATGGGAATTGTTTCGCCTGAAAGCCATTATCTATTAGGAATAATTTACAATGAAGGTATGCACTGGAAAGATAATCAAGATAACGTTTCGCCAATCGCCTCAAAATTAGAAAACTTAACTATTAAAAAATTGATTAGAGATGTATTCAACTAACAAACAATATTTAGAAACAGATAAGAACGCCAGCACCTAACAGCGGTTTTGCTCAATGGCTTGGGCTTGGTTTTTTCCTGCGGAAAAAACGCTGTCCGCCAAAATTGGGTTTGTGTTTGGAGAGTTCAGTCTTGAATCACAAGCCACTGCGCAAAGCCGCGGGG